>CAZVZX010000048.1:0-30093 GCA_964631235.1 uncultured Planctomycetaceae bacterium
CTTAGACGCTTCAAGAGGCTCAAGAATTCCCTCCCAGGTGCGCAATCCGGGCTATCAACGCCGCAACCTCTGGAAACACCTGGTGGCCGTGGGCATCTGTGCGCGAATGCTCGCCATGCGTTTGCGCTTCCAGGAGTTCGAAGACGTCTTCGTAGCCGGCTTGCTGCACGACATCGGCATCGTTCTCGAAGATCAACATGTGCATGCCTTGTTCGAGAAGGCGATGCTTGATCCGGCGCCCAACGAGTCGCTTTCCTCGATCGAACAGAGGCATCTCGGGTTCGACCATTGCGCTTTGGGCAAAGCAGTCGGCAGCGATTGGAAATTTCCCTGCGCCGTAATTGAAGCGGTGGCCCATCACCACGACTCATCAAGAGCAACCGAACCCCATCGCGCAGTGGTGCGGTTCGTCGAGGTGGCCAACGCGATCGTTTCGCTAAAGGGGCTCACTTCCGTCGGCGTTCAACGAGTGCGATTTCCGAAAGAGGTTTTCGTAGAAATCGGGCTGACGAAGGACGACGTGCTGGTGCTGGCCGCCGACCTGGATCGCGAGATGGCCGGCAATGCCAGTCTGTTCGAGTTGTGAAAGGGGGGCGACGACGGCCCGCATCGAGCGTCCCGCGAGACGACGATTCCGGTCCGACGGTCGAAAAAAACATTGCGACGAAACAGCGAACCACAAGCCAACGTTTCCGACAACCATTCCATGGACGCCCTACTGAGCAAGTTGGAGCTGCTTTTCGCCGACGACGAGATCGTCGCCGACAGCAGCGGCGTGCTGGCCGCGGCCGCCTCGGCCGCCCCGCATCCGTCGTGGATGTTGTCGTTTTTCGGCGATCGGGCGGGCGTTCGCACGGCGACTGCGCTGAGAGACTCCGTGCCGCTTACGCTGGCCCGCGAAATCGCCGCCGCGCGCGATGCCGGCAACAAGCAGCTTTTCCGCATCAGTCGCTATCCTTGGGACGGACGCCAACTGACGGTCGTGATGGCCGACGTGGATGGGGACCCGGCCGGCAGCTATTGGGCCGGGGTATTCGATTCTCCGCCTCCGACCGACGCCGAACTGGAACGCAGCACACCGCTTTGGACGGCTTGCGCCCGACTGATCCGAGAGGCCAATGCGGGCCGTTCCCAAATCGATCGATTGTCTGCTCGGTTGCGGCAGCTCGAGGCTGAGCACGATACGCTCAGGGCTGCCCACACCGAATCGGTCGCCGCGGCCATGGACGAACAAGCGCGGCGGCTTGAAGAGGAGCGAGAACGCCTCGCCGCGGAACAACAGTGCGCTGCCACAAAGGCCGCCAGCGAAGCGAAAACCCAGTTCTTGGCCAACATGAGCCACGAAATCCGCACGCCGCTGACGGCGATCTTGGGTTTCACAGAGTTGTTGCGCAACGGCGCCGACGACGGCGACGAGGCCGCCCGGCAGGAATATCTCGAAAATATCTATCGCAGCGCCAACCATCTGCTCGAGCTGATCAACGACGTGCTCGATCTGTCGAAGATCGAAGCCGGACGGATGCAGATCGAACGAATCGCCTGTTCGCCGCACGAAATCATCGCGGGAGTGATCTCGCCGATGCGCGTCCGCGCGAGAGAAAAAGGCCTGAAGCTCTCAGTCGTTTGGCCACAAGGCGTTCCCGCACAGATCGAAACCGATCCGCTGCGATTGAAGCAACTGCTGATCAATCTGGTGGGCAACGCGGTGAAGTTCACCAATCAGGGCGAAGTCCGACTGGTGTGCCGCCTGCTCGACGAGGGGGCGCGCGGCCGCATCGCCTTCGACGTGATCGACACCGGCGTCGGCATCCCCGCGGACAAGCTCGACGAAATCTTCAATGCCTTCTCGCAGGCCGATTCCTCGGTCACCCGCCAGTTCGGCGGAACGGGCCTGGGGTTGGCCATCAGCCGGCGAATCGCCCGGGCCATGGGCGGCGACATCACCGTTCGCAGCGAATTGGGCAAGGGAAGCACGTTCACCGCCGTGGTTGATGTGGGTCCGCTCGATCAGGCCACGCTGATCGAACCGCCCAGCAGCGACGCCTTGGCGCACGAATCGTCGAAGAAGCCCACCCCGGCCATGGCGCGGCCGCTGCGCAACGCCCGCATCCTGCTGGTGGAAGACGGCGTGATGAACCGCAAACTGATCACGTTGATCCTTCAGAAGGCGGGAATGGAGGTGGTAACTGCCGAGAACGGGCGCGACGGCTACGAGGTCGCCCGTCGCGGCGGGTTCGACGCCATCTTGATGGACATGCAGATGCCGGTGATGGATGGTTACACCGCAACGCGCAAGCTGCGCGACGAGGGAATCTCCACGCCGATTATCGCGCTGACGGCCCACGCGATGAGCGGCGACGAACAGAAGTGCCGCGATGCCGGCTGCACGTCGTATTTGACCAAACCAGTGCGGTCGCAGGTTCTCTTGGGCACGATCGCTTCCGTGGTGGCCAGCGCCGCGCCGCCGGTGGTTGCCGTGGTCGATCGAGCCTCAGGTTCAGCAACGGGCGAACCAGGAGAATCGGGCGGCACGAGTGTCGCCGACAACCGGCAAGACCCAATTGTCAGCACACTGGCGACCGACGATCCGGACTTCCGAGAAATCGTCGAAGAGTTCATCCTCTGGCTGCCCGAAACCCTCGGCGAGATTTCCACTGCGTTGGAGCAAGGCCGCTTTGAAGATGCCGCCCGTTTGGCGCACACGCTCAAGGGGACGGCCGGCGGGGCAGGCTTCGATGTGCTGACCTCACCGTCAAAGCAATTGGAACTGGCTGCCCGCGGCGGCGACGGCGAGGCGACGATGCAGGCATTGACCCTCTTGCGCCGGTTGGCCGATCGAATCATTCAGGGCGCCGCGTCTGCCGCCACGGGCCGCAATTCCGTTCATCATTTGCGAGACTAGCACGATGGCTTCACAGCATCTGAACACACCGTGTCATGCGGAAGGTTCCTTGAATAGCGGAACGACAACGGCAGAAAGCTCATCGCCGTTTTCGAACGATGCGCAAAAGGAGCATAACGGCCGGCGTGCCGCATTGATCGCCGTGATCGACGATCAGCCCATCAACATCAAGATCATCCAAAAATATCTGCGGATGGTGGGCTACGAGCGATTTATCAGCGTGACGGATTCGCGCCGAGCGGAAGAGACCGTGTTGAACGAGCGGCCCGACGTTGTTCTGCTCGACCTGATCATGCCGCACGTGGACGGCTTGGAGGTGCTCGATCGCCTTCGTCGCCGCGACGAACTGGCCGATCTGCCGATCATCGTCGTTACGGCCGTCGGCGAACAAGATACGAAGATCGAGGCGCTGCGCCGTGGGGCGACGGAATTCCTCCAGAAACCGGTTCACTCGGCCGAGCTTCAGGTCCGCGTGCGCAACGCGCTGCTGATCAAGGCGTATCACGACAATCTGCGCAACTACGCCTCGCGGTTGGAGCAGGAGGTTTCGCGCCGCACGGCCGAACTGGTTCAAGCCCACCGCGAAGTGGTGCAATGCCTGGCGACAGTCGGCGAATACCGCGACAACGAGACGGGCTATCATACGCACCGCGTGGGCTGCTATGCGGAGATCATCGCGCGGCACCTGGGCATGGGCGTCGAATTCTGCGCGCTGATCCACGACGCCGCCACGCTGCACGATATCGGCAAGGTGGCGATTCCCGACCGAATCCTGCTCAAGCCCGGCAAACTCGACGAAGAGGAATTCGCCGCCATGAAGCGGCATTGTGAATACGGCCGCAACGTCTGCGCGCCGCCGCAACGGCCCACGATGCCCTCCTTGTCGGCGATCAGCCATACGGCCTTGGGCCGGCACATCGCAGGCACATGCAGTTCGCCGTTGATGCGGATGGCGGCCACCATCGCCTTTACGCACCACGAACGCTGGGACGGCACGGGCTATCCCTCGGGCTTGAAGCAGCAAGAGATTCCCATCGAAGGCCGCATCACCGCGGTGGCCGACGTCTTCGACGCCTTGACGAGCACGCGCCCCTACAAGCCCGCGTTCAGCGTCGATCACTCGCTGGAAATCATCAACCAGGGGCGCGGAAGCCAGTTCGATCCCGAAGTGCTCGATGCCTTCTTTTCGGGCATCGAACAGGTGCTGGCCATCTATTACCAATACAATCCCGAAGCGACGGCCACGAGCATCAATTGCCGCGAGCCGCTTTGGATCGGCTCCGACATCTGAGCCATCGGCCGCAGGGGAGCACGAGGCGATGAGCAACGATGTGGTGCGCGGCGTGTTCGGGCTGCTGGCGTCGGAAGACGGGCCGGCGGCGCAGCCCTCGTGGCGCCGTGTGCTGTTGGTGGACGACGATCCGACGATCCTCCGCTTCGTCGGTGCGGTGTTGACCAGCGCCGGCTACGAAGTGTCGTTCGCCGCCGATGGGCTGGAGGCCGTCGCCGCGATCGAGGCCGCCCCGCCGGATTTCCTCATCACTGATTGGCGGATGCCCAATTTCGACGGCATCGAACTTTGCCGCTGGATACGCCAAGCAAAACTGCCCCACTACATCTACACGATCGTGATGACCGCGCGAACGGAAGTCCGCCACATGGTCGAGGCCATCTCGGCCGGGGCCGACGACTTCTTCTCGAAGCCCGTCCGCCCCGGTGAACTGCTTTCGCGAATGCAGGCCGGCACGCGAATTCTCGAACGCGAACGGCGGCTTCTGTTCCTTTCGCACCACGACGAACTGACCGAACTTTTCAATCGCCGCGCGTTCTATGCCCGCGGCCGCGAACTCTGGGAGGAAACCGCGGCCACCGACGCACCGCTCTCGTGTGTGATGCTCGACTTGGATCACTTCAAGCGAGTCAACGACGAGCTGGGGCATGCCGCGGGCGACAACGCGCTGGCCGCCGTTGCCGCCGTGCTGCGTCAAACGTTGCCCGACTATGCCGTTGCCGGCCGACTCGGCGGCGAAGAGTTCTGCGTTTTGCTGCCTGGCCAGCGCCTTCAAGAAGCGTGCGACTGGGCCGAATCGTACCGCCGCCATCTGTCCCGAGCCGTAATTTGTTGCGAGGCCGGCACCCTTTCCATCACGATCAGCGCCGGCGCGGCCCTGCGCACGCCCGACACCCGCGACTTCGAGCAACTTCTCGACCAGGCCGATCGGGCCCTGTTCGAGGCGAAACAACGGGGCAGGAACCGAGTCTGTTGTTACGGGCCCTGCGAAGGTGAATGAAGGGCGCGCACGTTCCCTCTTTCGGTATTGGACGAGGCGACTTGGGAAGATAGCTTGGCAGTCCCGGACTATCCCAAAAGCGAAGCGAATCGCTCGTAGGCTGCGTCCCACGCCTCGCCCGGTTGCGGCTCGAAGGTTTCCACCGCGAAGCTGCGGGCGATGATTTCGCGGGCTTCGGGAATCGAGCCGATCGCCCCGGCGGCAATTGCCTGCATCATCACGTTGCCGATTGCCGTGGCCTCGATCGGACCGGCGACAACCGCACGGCCGGTGGCATCGGCCGCCATCTGGCACAAGCGACGGTTCTTCGTTCCGCCTCCGACGATATGGATCGTTTCGATCCGCTTGCCCGAAAGCTTCTCGCACATCGCCAACACATGGCGGAACTTCAACGCCAAGCTCTCCAACGCACAGCGGATCACCGCCCCTTGATCCTGAGGAATCGGTTGCCCGGTGCGCCGGCAGAATTCGCGGATGGCCGCGGGCATGTCGGTCGGGGCGAGGAAGTCGGACGCGTCGGGGTCGATAAAGCTCTTCAGCGGCGGGGCGGCTGCGGCAGCCAGCGTCAGATCGTCCCAACTGAGCGTTTCGCCCGCCTGACTCCAAATGCGGCGGCACTCTTGCACCAACCACAGCCCGCAAATGTTTTTCAATAGCCGCGTGGTTCCGCCCACTCCGCCTTCGTTCGTGAAATTGAGCCGGGCCACGTCGTCGTTGATGATCGGACGGGGGACTTCCAAGCCCATCAACGCCCAGGTGCCCAGGCTGATGTAGCACCAGTTTCCCGAGGCGGCTGCATCGCCTCGCGCCGGAACGGCCAACACGGCGCTGGCCGTATCGTGCGTGCCAGGCAAAACGACTTCTGTTTGCGGCAGCCCCAGCTCGGCGGCCAACGCGGGCCGCAGCTTGCCGAGGCGAGTGCCCGGCGGGCTGATCGGACCGAGAATCTCCGTCGGCAGTCCGAATCGTTCCAGCAACGAGAACGCCCATTCGCCACGGGTCGGGTCGAAGAATTGGGTGGTGCTCGCATCGGTCATTTCGTTGCTCCGCTGGCCCGAGAGAAGCCAGTGGAACAGGTCGGGCATCATTAGCAGCGACTGGGCGGCGTCGAGCAGCGACGAGTTCGCCCATTTCATCGCCAGCAATTGATAAAGCGTGTTCAATTGCATGAACTGCAAACCGGTGTGTTTGAAGATCTCGGCGCGCGGCACTTCGGCGAACGCGCGTTCCATCGCCCCGTTGGTGCGGCGGTCGCGGTAGTGATAGGGATTGCCCAGCAGTTCGTCGTTGCGGCCCAACAGACCGAAGTCCACGCCCCAGGTGTCCACCCCAACGCTCACCAATTGTCCCTTGGCAGCCGCCGCTGCGGCGCGAATCCCTTGGCGAACGTGCGACCACTGAGTCAACAGATCCCAATAAAGCGAGCCGGCGGCCTCAACCGGGCCGTTCTCGAACCGGTACACCTCTTGCAATTCGAGCCGGCCTTCGGCCAGCAGCCCGAGCATGTGCCGCCCGCTGGAAGCCCCCATGTCCACCGCCAAGAAGATCTGATTGGCCATGATCGAATCCGTTAGAAAGAGGGAATAACGAGAAACGAACGCCGACTGCCCCGCCCGCGAGCCTTTGGAAAGCGGGGGGCCGAACGCCGCAAACGCCCGGCTTCCAATGGTTCCGAGCCGGAACCTGCCCGCCGCCTCACCGTGCGTGCTGCAACCTCTGCGTCGCGACAGGTTCCTATCGTGTGCATTACCGATCGAGCGGTCAAGTGGGCCGCTTAGCCTCGCCCACCGATGCCGGCAGGCCACCGCGTTGGGCCGGCAGTGTTCGACCCGTTGAACGGGTTTGCGTCGGCCCCTACGACTACAGTCTCCCGCAGCCGATCCGCTTGCGGTTGTTTGTGATAGTGGACTGACATTAGCGATTTAGTTATAATTAGAGTGTTGGTAGTTCGCGGGAATGGTTCGACTGGAACGGCTGCCTATCGCCCTCTGACGCTGAAACGCAACGGGGCCGACGACTAATCGGCTCTATTAGCCAGCAGGATCGCGAACCAGCCGTTGCGGTGTCTCTTCAAGGATTAGTGAAGCGGGCAATCGCGAACCCAAGTGGGCCGATTCGCTTTTTTTCGCAAGTCGGGCGGGCTGTTGTCGGCCTTGGATGCCCCCGAGGTGGGTTGGCGCTTCCGCTTTTTTGAGAACCGGGCCTGTCGGTGATGGGGACTGACGCACCTGTGGGCGACGGACCCATCGATGGAGTACGCCTCGATGAAGATTTCGGCCAAGACGGAGTATGCGTGTGTGGCCATGCTGGAGTTGGCGGCCCATTATTCGACCGGTCAACCGGTTCGGGTGCGGGGAATCGCCGAGCGCCACGGCATTCCGTCGCGGTTCTTGGTGCAGATTCTTTTGCAATTGAAAGGCGCGGGCTTGGTGGCGAGCGTCCGCGGAGCGGCTGGCGGCTATCGCATGGTTCGCCCGCCCAACGAAGTCTCGTTGGGACAAGTAATGGAGGCCATCGACGGCAACGGAGATGAAGAGATCAACACGGCCGCCTCGCCCGACTCTTCCATTGTTCGAGCGCTGATGGACACATGGCGCGAGATCCGCGCGCTGGAGCGCGAGGCGTTGGGCAAGATCACCCTCGCCGAACTGCTGGAACGCGCGAAGGATCAAGAGGGCCAGATGTTCTTCATCTGAACGGGAGCCGACGTTACAGCAGGCCGCCGCTTCGTGCTCGCGCGGCGCCGCTAAAGGTTCGCGAATCGCGCCAAGCGTTTCAATGATGAGCGTCGTCAGGCCCGCACGACCGTGCCGGCATCTGCTCAGCTCAATAGGCCGTATTCGACCAGTGTCTTGCGAAGTTTTTCTTCTTCGGCCGGGCCCAACGGAGTGAGCGGCAGGCGGAGCTCGCCCGTATCGCGGCCCAACAGCTTCATGGCGGCCTTGATCGGAATCGGATTGGTGGACAACCCGAGCATGTCGCGGCAAAGGGCGAACAGTTTGTAGTGCCAGCGGCGGGCATCGTCAATGCGGCCCGCATCGAACGCATCGCACAGGGCTTTCATGTCGCCCGGCACGATATTGCCCACCACCGAAATCACGCCGCGTCCGCCGACGGCCAGCAAGGGCAACGTCAAGCTATCGTCGCCGCTCAACAACGTTAGATCGGTGCGGGCGATAATTTGCGACGCCTGATCGAGCGAACCGGTGGCCTCTTTGACCATCGTGATGTTCTTGAACTCGGCCAAACGGATGATCGTTTCCGGTTCGATATTCTTTCCGGTCCGGCCCGGGATGTTGTACACGCAGATCGGAATCTCGACGGCTTGGGCCAACGCTTTGAAGTGCTGAAAGAAGCCCTCTTGCGTGGGCTTATTGTAGTAGGGGGCGACGACCAGCGCCGCGTCCGCACCTCGCTTGGCGGCCCACCGCGTCAGCCGCAGGGCTTCTTCCGTGCAATTCGAGCCGGTGCCGGCCATCACCTTAATCCGACCGGCAGCGGCTTCCACCGAGGCGGCGATTACTCGTTCGTGCTCGGCATGCGAGAGCGTGGGGCACTCGCCGGTGGTGCCCACCGGGCAAACCGCCGTAGTGCCCGCGGCGATCTGAAACTCGATCAATCGCTGCAACGCATCGGTATCCACCTGACCGTCGCGAAAAGGCGTGATCAAGGCGACGCTTAATCCGGCAAAGTCCTCGCTGCGTGTGGCCATAGCTTGGTTTCCGTTCATCAAGTAATCAACGCATTTGAACTGGAGATCATTCGGTGCGGTCGAACGCGGTTGCGCTTCCCTGAACAATTGCCATTCCCGTACGGCGATCGGCGAACGAGACGCTCGGCGTTTGTGCCCAGTAGCGCCCGGCGATGATTCAATCGGCGACCAGCCGTTTCATTTCTCGAACCGCGGCCTCCAGCCCGACCCACAGGGCGCGGGCGACAATGGCATGGCCGATGTTCAGTTCGTGCATGCCTTCAATGGCGGCGATGGGTCGGACGTTCTGGTAGTTCAGCCCGTGACCCGCGTGCAACGCCATGCCGGCTTGCCGCACCAAGCGGCCTGCGACGACCAACTGATCGAGCTCCGCCGCGCGCGAACGCCCGCGGGCCAAGGCGTAGCGTCCGGTGTGCAATTCAACGGCGTCGGCTTCGAGCCGGGCCGCGGCTTCGATCTGTCGGGGGTCGGGATCGAGAAACATGCTGACGGCGATGCCCGCGTCGCGGAGGCGGGCAACCGCGTCGCGCGCCCGACTACCCAATGCGATTAGGTCTAAGCCGCCTTCCGTGGTCACCTCGTCGCGTCGCTCGGGCACTAGCGTGGCTTGATCGGGCTTCACTTGGCAGGCGATGGCGACGATTTCGTCCACGGCGGCCAATTCGAGATTGAGTTTGACCGTTACGGTCTGCCGCAGCAAGCGCAAGTCGCGATCTTGAATATGCCGCCGATCTTCTCGCAGGTGGATGGTGATCCCGTCCGCCCCGCCCAATTCGGCCAGCACGGCCGCCCAGACGGGATCGGGCTCGTAGGTCCGCCTCGCTTGGCGGACGGTGGCCACGTGATCGATGTTGACGCCCAGCTCAGCCATGAGACTTTTCCAAGGGAAGCGAAACTCCCGATTATACCGCCGCTTTTTTCACCTTCAAGCGGCTATTTTCGCGTCGGTGCCCGACGAAGCGCCCCGGCGTCAGGGGTATATTTGAATCGAACGGTGGCGGTTCGCGCCGCCGCTCGTTGTTCCGTTAACTTATTGAAACCGCCAAAAACGGAAAGCGGTTCGAACGGGTTTTGCACAACAGAGAGCCGCTTTGTCGCGTCAACGGCCGCTTCCGTAATTGTGTGGAACTCTCTCTTGTCCTTACTTGTCCTTTGAAGAACCGAGTCTCGCGATGAACTGTTCCGAGTTGGCCCAACGCATCGAGTCGCTTCATCCCGGCGAAGAGGCCCGCGAGGTCGCTCGACTTTGCCTGCTGCTGTACAATGCAGCCGCGGATCCCACCCAATTGGCCGACGAGCGGCAGCTCGACGAACTGTGGCGTCAGGTGGCTGCTCGGCTCGAAGCCGCCCGCGACCAGCATGCCGCCATGACTGAAGAACTGGAATCGCTCGCCCAAAGCGATTTGAGCCGCATGTCGATCGACCAGGTTTGGGTGTTGATCCGCGCCATCAAGGTGCAAAGCCAGGTATTGCAGCTCTATTTGGGGGAGACTCCGGCACCGGCCGTCTGATGCCTCCCCGCCGCGCCGCCAGGCAGACTCTTCTCGCCCGACAGCGACTATTCTCGAACCTACTGCTCTCGCACCGGCATTTCCGTCGGCAGCGGCCGCCCCGATCGGAGTTCGCGGGCTGCTCGTCCCGTAAGCCAAAGGTAGTGATCGCTGGGCAGGCCCTCGTAGGTTAGAAAGGGGCTTTCGCCCACCGGCGGCTTGTTGGTGCATTTGAAGATGGCGGTGCCTTCGTCCATCTCGTCGAACATCGCCACGTAAATCGTGCGAACGCCGGCGGCCGACGCCGCGGCGAACTGGCTCCAGAGGAATTGTCCGCCGCGACGAGGGATTTGATCCAACGGGGCTTCGTGCCCCCGCGATTTCATCAAATTGTGCCAACTGAAACCGGGGAACGCGACCGGAAGGTACTCGATCTTCCGCTCGCGGCACCAGCGGACGTCTTCAGCCGCCACCTGCCGCCAATGACGCTGGGCAGCCTCGGGCGAATTGTAGCGGCCCACTGTCCACGGGCTGAGCACATCGCAACGGGCAATCACCTCGTGCAGCTTCGGGTCGGCAATCGCATCGCGATGTAGGTTTCGCCAGTAGCTGGGAACACCCAAGATCACGGTGCAGCGGCCGCCGGGCGGATTGCCGTGGAAGAAGTCGATCAGTTTCGCCCATTGCTCCAAGTACGGTGGGCGATCGCTGAAGCCGCATCCCCACAGGGCCACCACGGGCCGGCCGCTGTGATGAAGATAGGCGGGATCCTTCTTGCCCTCGGGCCATAGCCATTGATGGAGCGAGCGCCAATCGTCGCAAATGCGATCGAACTCGTTCTCCTTGATGCCCGACAGGTCGTACATCACGGCCCAGCCGCGTCCGTGGGCGTTGGCCCCATCGCGGCAATGGGCCAACACGGTGTTGACCGATCGCAAATGTTCGGGCGTTCGCAACGAGGCGACGAATCGCTGGGCCATGGCCGCGTCGATCCCGTACTGCTGCATCCACTGGAAATGACGATCGACCGTTTTCGGGTGGAACGAGCTGAACACCTGCGCGGTCGAGCCATCGGCATGGCGGAACGGGGTATCGAAGCGCTCCTCGAGCGTCAATTCGCTGACATCCGGCCAAAGGTCGATGCCGCAGTGCCCGGGGCCGAATCGCTTCCCGCCGTAGTGATGCCAGCCCACCTTGGCGCCGTCGCCTTCGCAGCGGAACCATCCCTGGTAGCCCACCAAAACCTTGCCGTCGAGACTCGTGCGGTCGATCACGCGGTGGCGGTCCGTCGCGGCAACCGCCGGCGCTGACGAGGCCGGATCGCGGCGAGCAGCATCGGCCCCAAGCGGCCCCGGGCGATCGGCTGCCCGCACATCAACCGAGGCTGCAACTAACTGGAGGCCGATCGCCGCCAGCAACACTCGCGCCATAAGATGTTTTCGTACCACAACTTCCCTCGATCAATCCACTTTCGGGGTTTGACGGAGCCTTGCGCGCGATGGACGCCTCGTCTCGGGCGATGTCGCCCTGGTGCCGTCGTCGTCCAACCGAACGATAGCTTCACTGGCGCCATCAGCCGAGGCCGGCGGCGGGTGCCAAGAATTCTACGATATCATTTGTTGTTGCGGTGCGGTAGAATGCCGCGAAGCGCCGGCCGGTGCAGTCGGCGGGAGCAGATGGATCGAGCCGGCGTGGAGAACCATGCCCGAAACAGTCTCGACGGAAGAGACACGGGCTCGGCTCCTCGGTTGGGCCGAGCGGTTGGAACGGCACGAAGGCTTCGCCGAGGTGGTGTCGGCCCTGATGGCGGGCCACGCGGCCACGCTCGACGGAGTCTGGGGCTCAAGCTGCGCGCTGGCGGCAGCAGCGCTCGAAACGCGTTGCCCGGGTACATTGCTGGTCGTTTGTCCGTGGATCGACCAGCCCGACGACTTTCTCGACGACTGGGCGTTGTTTAGCGCCCGACCGGGTGATCTCTTCCCGGCCCGCGAACTCTTGGCCGGCGACCTGAGCGTGTACGACGCAGCGGCAGCCGAACGCCTGGCGATGCTGCGAAGGTTCCACGCGGGCGATCCGCCCCGCCTGCTGGCCGCCTCGATCCATTCGCTGTTGCAGCCGGTCGTATCTCCCGATCTGTTGGCGGCGCACACGCGTCGCTTGGCGGTCGGTCAGTCGCTCGACGCCGACGAGTTCTGCCGATTCCTGGCGCAACGCGGATTCCAAAGCACCACGGCCGTGCAACTGCCGGGCGAGTTCGCCCGCCGCGGCGGAATCATCGACCTCTTTCCCACCGACGGCGGCGACCCG
Organism: uncultured Planctomycetaceae bacterium; assembly: GCA_964631235.1. Classification (GTDB taxonomy): domain Bacteria; phylum Planctomycetota; class Planctomycetia; order Pirellulales; family Thermoguttaceae; genus JARKPK01. The sequence goes on from CAZVZX010000048.1 coordinate 12,703, forward strand.
CTGAGAATCGAATTGTTCGGCGACGAGATCGAATCGCTTCGCCCGTTTGATGTCAACACGCAGCGCAGCCGGGCGGCGTTGCCGAGCGTTTCGCTGACGGCCATTGAACCGCAGACCGCCCCAACCGGCGCACTGACCGACTACCTGCCGCCTTCGAGTTGGGTGCTGCTGATCGAACCAGCGGACATCGAGGCCCAGGCCCGACAGATGCTCGAGCGGCTGGAAGACCCGAAGGCCTGTTACGACTTGTCGGAGGTGATGAGCCGCTTGTTGCGGTTTCCTTCGATCACCGCCTCCGGCGTAGCCGCGGCCTCGATGGAAGCCACCTGCCGGCTGAAGATCGAATCGGTTGAGCGGTTCGGCGGCGATCTCCAGCGGGTGCGGGCCGAGCTGGACGAGGCCGGCGCCGGCGACGAAGTATTCGTGGTGGCCCCCACCGAGGCCGAAGCCGCACGGTTGGCCGAACTGTTCGGACAAACTCGGTTAGCCCAAGCCGGGCGGCTCCACTACGCCGTGGGCAAACTGCACAGCGGATTCCGCTTGGTTTCCGAGGGATGGACTTTGCTCAGCAGCGACGAGCTGTTCGCCCGCGGCGATGTGCATCGCCCGACGCGCCGCCGCCTATCGCGGGCGATCGACAGCTTCATGGAGCTGCGCCCCGGCGACTTGGTCGTGCATGTCGCCCACGGAATCGCTCGATATCGCGGATTGGAACTGATCGACCGCAATGGGCAAACCGAAGAGCATCTGGTGCTGGAGTTCGACGGGAGGGCCAAGCTCTACGTGCCCAGCACGAAGATCGGGCTGGTGCAAAAATACGTCGGGGGCACGCGGAGCCGTCCCACGTTGGCCAAGTTGGGCGGCCGTGTTTGGGAGCGGCAAAAAGCCCGGGTCGAACAAGCCGTCACTGATCTGGCCGCTGAGATGATCGACATCCAGGCGGCCCGCGCGTCGCAGCCGGGCATCGCCTTCCCACCCGATAGCCCCTGGCAACGGGAATTCGATGCCAGCTTCCCCTACGAAGAGACGCCCGATCAGCGTTCCGCCATTGCGGCCATCAAAGACGACATGTGCCGATCGCGCCCCATGGACCGGCTGCTTTGCGGCGACGTGGGCTACGGGAAGACGGAAGTGGCGATGCGTGCGGCGTTCAAGGCGGTCGAGGCCGGCTATCAAGTGGCCGTGCTCGTGCCCACCACCGTTTTGGCCGAGCAACACCTGCGCACCTTCAAGGCGCGGATGGCGGAGTTCCCCTTCGAAATCGCCGCGCTATCGCGGTTTGCCACCCGCGCAAAGCAAGCCGAAATCATCGAACGGCTCGCCCGCGGCGAAATCGACATCGTCATCGGCACCCATCGGCTGGTTCAGCCGGACGTGAAGTTCGAGAACCTCGGGCTGGTAATCATCGACGAGGAGCAGCGATTCGGCGTCGAGGTGAAAGAGCGGCTCAAGGCATTGCGGCGGATCGTCGATGTGCTGACGATGACGGCCACGCCGATCCCCCGCACCCTGCACATGAGCCTCTTGGGCATCCGCGACATCTCGAACTTGGAAACACCGCCCGAGGAACGCTTGGCCGTGGAAACGCGCGTCACCCGCTTCGACGCCGATTTGATTCGCCGCGCCGTGCTCCGCGAGCTGTATCGCGACGGGCAAGCGTTCTTCATCCACAATCGCGTAAGCGACTTGGGAGCTCTGGCCGATCAGTTGCGGAAGATCGTACCCGAAGCCCGTTGGGCCATGGCTCACGGCCAAATGCCCGAGCACGAGCTAGAGCAAGTGATGCTCGACTTCGTCGGGCGGAAGATCGATGTGCTATTGGCCACCACGATCGTCGAGAGCGGGCTCGATATTCCCACAGCGAACACCATGTTCATCAACGAGGCCGACCGTTACGGGCTGGCCGATCTGCATCAGTTGCGCGGACGGGTAGGTCGCTACAAACACCGGGCCTATTGCTATCTACTGGTCGATCCGCGAAAGAATCTCACGCCGACCGCCGCCCGGCGACTGCGGGCGATTCAAGAGTTCTCCGATATGGGCGCGGGCTTCGCCATCGCCATGCGCGATTTGGAGATTCGCGGGGCGGGCAACATTCTCGGGCCTCAGCAAAGCGGGCACATCGCGGCCGTCGGTTACGAAATGTACTGCAACCTGCTCGAACACGCAGTCCGCCGCCTGAAACGCTTGCCGCCGAAAGAAACGGTTGATGTCGATGTCGATCTGCCGATTGAGGCCTACCTGCCCGCCCATTATGTGCCCGATCTGCGGCAGAAGATCGACGTCTATCGCCGATTGGCGCGGGCGTCGCGCATAGAAGAGGTCGATGATCTTCGAACCGAATGGCTTGATCGGTTCGGGCCGTTGCCTCCGCCGGCCGCCCGACTGCTCGAATTGGCCGGTTTGCGCATCGCGGCACACCGTTGGCACATCACCGCCATCCGCCGCGAAGACCAATATCTGGTTTTCCATTACCGCTCGGCCGCGAAGATTCGGCGACTCGCCGAGATGCTCGACGGTCGGCTGCGGGTAGTCGATCACGAAACGGCCTATTACCCGCTCAACAATGGCCGATCATCAGCGGAAGAGCTTTTCGAAACCGCTAAATCGCTGTTGCCCTTGGTGTAACAGGGCGGTTATACTCCCGCCGCTTTTTCTCCCGCGAGACCGCGGGAACGGCCGAGCGAACCAGATGTTTTCTCGAACCGAGCAGCCGGGTCGCCTCGGGCCGCGAAGGCCGGCGCGAAAGCCTGCCGGGACACCGTTTACGCAGCACCACACGCAACTCGCTTCAGTGAAAGACGTTAGAACACATGATCGTCGCTCCGCTGGGCGGTGGTGGGCCGCTTTCGGGCAAAGAATCTGCTCGGCGGCAGTTGCTTTGCTGCCGGCCGCCGCTTTTCTTGGCGGCTTTCTTGGTGGCCTGTCGGGGCCGGCCCGGCAAGAAACGATCGCCCAAGAGGCGCCGCCCGTTGCCACGCCTTGGACTCCGCCGGGGGAAGCCCCTCGGCCCGAGGCTTCGCGCGTGCTTCCGACGGTGACGGGCGGCCCGCGCGTGCCCGGCCCCCCTGCGGCGCCGACAACCCCCATTCGCCCGGGAAGCTGGCCCGGCGGGGCATCGGCTTCGCCTGCAACGACAACGCCCTCTTCGACTGTGCCGCCGTCGGCCGCGGCGCCGAACGCTTCGGGCCCCGCGCCGGCGGGCTATGCAGGACTCGCCCCGGGAACATCCCCCGGGCAAACACCGTGGCAAACACCGTGGCAACCGCCGCAGGCGGCTCCGGGGTCGGACATGCCGTTTCGCATCCCCACGCCCACGGCCGAGCTGCCGCTGGTGCCGTGCGAGCGGGCGCAGATGGTGGCCGCCGTGGGCAACGAGGCGATCCTTGTGGCCGATCTGCTCAGCGCCGCGGCCGAGAACATGGACCGCAACATGAAGCAGCAGCTCGAAGTGCGGCGGCGAAAGTTGCTGGCCGCCGGCCGCCCGCCCGCCGAAATCGAGGCCTTGGCCCGCCAATTCGCCGAAGAGCGCGAGCGATGGATGGATGAACTGAAACTGGCGATCAACGAGGCAGTCGAGGGCGCAATCGCACCCGAACGGATGTCGGCCGATCAACAAGCCCGCCGCAAACTGCTCGAAACGCTCATCAAGCATCAGATCGAATTGAAGCTGGCCCTCTACGACGCCAAGCGAAAGATCCCGAAGGAAGCCATGCCGGGGATCGAAAAGCAATTGACGAAGCACTTCGATCAAACGCAGTTGCCGCAGATGCTCAAGCAGTTTGGGGTGGAAACCTATCGCGAGCTCGACGAGCAACTGCGCCGCCGCGGCACAACCCTCGAGCGCGAACGAAAGGGGTTCATCGAGCGGGCACTGGCGCAGCAGTGGCTCTTCCAGCAGGTGAAAACCGAGGAAGACGTCAGCTTCGAAGAGATGGCCGACTACTATCGCCGAAACGGCGCTGAGTTCGATCGCCCGGCGAACACCCGCTGGCAGATGCTCAGCGTGGCGTTCACCCGCATTCCCAGTCGCCAAGAGGCCTACGCGCAGATCGCGCAGTTGGGCAACGATGTGATGGCCGGGGGCGACTTCGCCGAGGTCGCGCGCCGCGGCTCCGACGGCGCGGGCGGTTCCGACGGGCGCATCCGCGATTGGCCCGACGACACGATCACGGTGCCCGAGGTCGTCAAACGCGCCATCGAGCAATTGCCGCCGGGAACGATGAGCCCGATCCTCGAAGATTGGCGCGGCTACTACATCGTGCGGGTGGTCGAGCGCACACCGGCCCGCCGCATTCCCTTCGAAGAAGCCCAAAGCGAGCTCCGCGAAAAGATCAAAACCAAACGCAACAACGAGCAGATGGAGAAGTACCTGGCCGACCTCCGCGCCCAGGTGCCCGTTTGGACCGTGCTCGACTCGGGCCGCACCGCCTCGCGCCCGCGACTCGATCAGATCTACTAGTCGCGCGTTCCGCTCGCATTATCGCAGTCGCGTTGTTGCGGTTGCGATGATCAACCGCGGCAGCCGGTCGCATCTTCCGATTGCCGCCCGGCCGAAGACCGCCTTGATCTCAGCGACGGTCTTCATCGTCCGTGGCATCAAGGTCGCCGTCGATGCGGTTCCGGCAACACAGTCGTCACGGGGCGATCTTCTCCGCCCCCGTTGCACCGCACACTATTTCCCGCCCAGTCGTTCGATCGCCTCGGCCACCAGCCGGCGGTGGCGGTAGATCGGGGCCGGATCCACGGTGAACTCGGTCAGGCTACGGGTGATGTCTTCGGGCACATCGAGCAGCTTCGACAACGCCGCATCTTCCGAGCCGCGTTGTTTGATCCGCTCGCGCAGCAGATAAAGCATTTCCCAGTCTTCGATCCCTTCGCGGAGCATCTCCCAGCGGATGCTCTCGACCGGCTTTGCAACGATCGGGCCGGCGCTGTTCTGGGTTCCCTCGGCTGGGTCCGCGAAAACCTCCATCGGCGGATAGAGGAAGCGGCCGTCGCCGTTGCCCCAGAATTGTTTGGTTCCCTTGGGCACTCCGTAGCCGCTGACGTAGCTCATCGGATCGGCGTAGGGGTTTTGCAGCGAATCGGGAAAGGCCGTCGAGGAAGTCCAATAATTGCTCGACCAAATCAAGATGCCCGTGATATTGCGCTGCCACGACTGCCACAGCCAAACGCGAAGTTCGGTCGCCGGATGGTCGATGAACAGCGTGCAGTACGGCGCCTTCGGACCGCAGCACACATACCACCACACCTTCTCGCCGGCCGCGATTCGTCGCTGCGCTTCTTCGTGGCGGTAGTTCTCGGTGACGGGGCACCAAATGTCGATCGGGCCGGCCAGTGCGTCGTTCGGTTCTTCGGTCAGCATGTTGGTCAGCTTCGGCGCATAACGCTTGATGCGCTGCATTCCGTCGCGCACAAAGGCGTAGTCCTTCGGGTCCGGCTCGTCGAACCAATAGGTATAGGCCATCGAAAGCCATCCCTGCTCTTCGAGATGGCTTTGCATCTTGCTCAAATAGTCGGCGAAGGTGCGTTGGTACTGGGGCGTATCGGCACCGTAGCGGCCGATCTTCGGTTCCCATCGCTCATGGAAGGTGCCTCCGCCCATCCCCTCTAGCGGCAGCATGAAATGCGTGAAGCGATACTCTTCGATTGCGCGGCGCAGTGCGGCATCGAAACGGGTGAAGTCGATTTCGGCATGGGGTGGGTCGGCCTCGGGCAGCAGCCGCACGCGGATCGGGTCGAGCGGCGCGGGGTTGTAGGGGCTGATCCTCGCCCGGGCGAAGCTGCGGAAGTAGGCGTCGAGCACGCGGCGCTTGTCTTCCTCGGTCTTCAGCCGATGATAGCGCACAATGTTGCCCATATCCAGCCCGAAGGCCGTGGCCAAGTGGTTCCGTCGCGGTAGCGAGAAGTTCCACACGCGAAGCTTCAGCGGCACCGCAGCCGAAAACCCCTCTGCCCGAAGCGAAACTGTGCCGCGATACTCGCCGGCTGCCGCGTTTTCGGGCACGGCCACACGCACCCACAACGGCTGATTCACTCCGACCGGAAGATCGAGCGGTTGTTCGAGCGGAGGCAAGGCGTCGGGCCACCAATCGACAATGCCGCTGCGATCCGTCGGATGCTCGACGAAGTGATAGGCCACGCGCAGCACATCGACGGCCGACGGCTCGATCCGCGCCCCGCCGGGCCCGACCAACGGCCCGACCTCGGCGCGCAGCCCGCGAAGGGGCGCCTTCGGCCGAACGACCAACTGCGCGGCCTCGGAGTCGCCGCGGGCGGCCTCCAGCTCGATGGCTGCCGCAGTTTGCTGCGGCGCGGGCCGATGCGGCCAAACCTTCCAGCCGGCTTCGCACCACCAGAGCACGGCCGACTCGGCCTCGGGGGCGGTCGGCAGCAGCCACCCGTAGTCGCCGCGGTGATACGGGTGAACCTCGATCGGCGCGCCGAGCCGCAAAAGCGTGTGCCCCTTCGAGGCCAAAGTAATCACGGCATGGTTCGTTCCCGGTTGAAGCTGTTGCAACAGCACGCGAAGCGATGCTGTTCCGTTTTCGCCGATCTCGGCCAGCGTTGTTGTCGCTGGCTGAGTTACGCTGTCGGTCCGCACTTCGGCCGATGCCTCAACCGGCGGTGCCTCTCGCGGCAAACCGGACAGGCGCAGCTTCAGCAGCGACGCTTCGGGATCGAAGGCGACTGGCTCGATGGCGATGCCGGCGGCCTTCTCTTCCACGGCGGCGAACAGTGTTCGACCGATCGTGATCTCGCCCGGCGCGCTTGGCATACCGATCGGCCCGGCGGCCGATCGCTCGGCCGATCCGCCCTTCGCAGCAAAGGGACCGAACGAGGCGGACTGCTCGCCGGCTGGACTCTGCGTCGAGCTTGCGGCGACAATCCGGACCTCGACGCCGATTCGATCAACCTGAAGATTCGCCCGGCGATCGTCGCCGCGGAGTCGCAGCCAGACGGCCGTGGCGGGTTCCGCGGGCAACGCGGCGCGCACCATGCCGACCGCCTCGGTGCGGGCCGCTTCGCGCCACTGCACGCCGTCGGTGCTGTATTCGATCAGCAGCCGACCGCCGGCGCGGTAACAGACCGACGCTTCGAGACGCACTTCGGTCAACAGCGCCCCGGGCAGCGCAAACCGATAGACAACTTCTTTGCCGTCAACGAAACACCAGCGGTTGGTGTTCAGCGGGGCCGTGGCCCGAACGAGCGGGCGATGGCACATGCCCGCCGGTCCGTCGAAACGAGCGGCGAAAAGGTATCGGTCCTGGCGGATCAGCTCCCCTTCGCCCAGCGAGAATTCCGTTTCGGCAGGGCGAAGCGGCGGGGCAAGGCGATGCACCGGCACGATCGGCACGATTTCGACCCGATCGAACTGGAATGTGCCGTCGGCTTCCCAATGGCCCAGCCGAACGTCGGCCTCGTGCGCGTCGTCGGGCGCGCGAAAGACGAACGAGTATTCGCGCCATTGCGGCGTCAATCGCCAGTCGTGATTGGCAAATGCCGGACCCGAGGTCACGCAGCCGTCGCCGCGGACCGACCGGGCGATCATGCGAAAACGATAAAATCTGCCCGAATCGAATCGGCATCGGGCCGTCCATTGGGCCGCCCCCTTGCCCGAGCCTGAAATCTCCAAGACATTGCGATCGACCCATCGGCCTTCGCCGCCGGAAAGCCGCCAGCCGGCCGGGCCGTCGTCGCCTTGGTCGAACTGTCCGTTGGGCACAAACGACGGGCCCGGCGCCGCCAACGCTCTTGGTGCGTCCGATGGCGTGCCTCTGTCATCAGCGTGTACGCGAGAAGAGTTCGCAACCGGCGCAAGCAGCGATGTCGCGGTCAATAGGATCGTCGCTGTCAACGGCAAACACAACAATGCCCTTCTCGGCCGTGCCGCCTGGCGCAAAGCTTCGTCGAACAACTCCGAACGAACCTGTTGCCGCCGCAATCGAGCATTCATCAGATCATCTCCCGGGAGCGATTGGTTTCTCCGTCTCGATTGATTCCTTCGCGACCAACGGAAAGCGTTCCGGATGGCGGATTGATTCGACCGACAAATCGATATCCAGCTTCGGCCAGTAGAGATGATCGGCGGTTGGCCGTTCGACATCGCAAAGCTGATCGATCGTCGCACGGCGAAACCACGGGAACTCGGCAAACGGCGCGAAAAGCTCTTCCTCGCCAACAAGCATCCAGAAGCCGTGTTTGGAAACGTGCGTCACTTCAACGGCCGAAGTGTCTGCTCCAGGCATCGATGATCTCCTGAAAATGTCGGCGGACGACCGCTTCAGCGGCTGCCAAATGCTGCTGGGATAAACCTATGCTATGGGCCAAGGTGATCGACGGTTCGAGCCAAAACTTGGCTTCGCCGTCGGGATGCGCGACATGAACGTGCATTCTCCGCTCTTCACGGGAAAAGAAAAAGAGACGGAAGGGGCCGTCTCGGACAACTGTCGGAGCCATGGGTTTCTCCGCGGGCCCTTCTGAGGAACCGCCGACACAGCGTACAAGGTCGCGGCGATGGGCTCGTCCCAAAGAGCAATCGTCGCTTGTTTACCGACGCCCGCATCGGCCTATCCGCCCATGCTTATCGTATTCCATCTCAGATGGTCAGACAACTCGATGGCGAACACGCGCGGCGAACGACACAATCGCTGTGTTCGGGCAGGTCCGTGTTCAACGATCGAGCGTTTCAGGTTCTCATCTTCGGTGCGGCGGTGTGGCGGGTGTCGTCCCCGCGCCGCGGCCGACGGCTGGAATGATGGCCTCGGCCGTACCCGGACCGAAGTCGAAGATGGTGAACCCTTCGGCCCCCAACTGGCGCGCCCAGTGGATTTGCCCGACGACCCGATCGCCCGAGAGGGCCATCCGCGAGGCCGTCGCCCCGATGCCCGGGTAAAGCGGCACCTTCACCAGCCGCCGCTGGTTGCTCACCAGCCGGACGAATTGGCGATCGTCGGGCGTGTAGTCCATCGGGCAGAGGAAATCGACGTAGCCCTTTTCGGCCCAAACCGGCCAATCTTGGCCCACACTGCGGCGGCAATCGGGATAGCTGCCGAACACCGCCGCCGAAATCTTGATTTGCGGCTTGATCGCCCGAGCCTCGCGCGACAGCGATTCGACCAGCGCGGTAATCTGCCGGCAGCGCCAATCGTGATACTCGGCTTGGCACGGCCCGCTGTAGCAGTCGTCGGGCCAGCGGGCAACCGGCGCGCCGCGATCGCGCTCGAACCGTTGCCGGCAACCGTCGCAGTAGCAGTTTTCGCGGCCCGGATAACGGATGTAGTCGAAGTGCAGCCCGGCCACCGGATAGCGACGGGCGACTTCGAGCATCGACTCGCGTTCGAGCCGCCGGTTGTCGGGATGCGACGGGCAAAGCCACGGCTGCTCGCGCCCCTCGACCGTGCGCTGCAACCGCCCTTGCTCGCGGAGCGAGGCAACGAATGCCTGCGGTGCATTGCCCAGGTTGAAGTTCACCTTCCATACGTGAACCTCGATGCCGTATTTGGCCGCCGCACGGCAGCACTGATCGATCTGGTCGCCGTAGCGGCGGAACGTTTCGCTGCGCGGCAGCAAGTCGCTGGGATAATGGGCCAGTCCGCCCCACAGCATATTGGGGAACACCATGTTGAACCCGTTTTCGGCGAGCAAGCGGGCCGACCGCTCCCAATCGCCCGGATACGCGCCCATACCGGAATGGTTCCACACACCCCGGCCCTCGACGGCCGGCGACGGCGCGGCGCGGAGATAGGCTTCGACCAAGTCGCGGCGGTATTGTTCGGCCGCGGCCAGCGCGTCGAGATGGTTGGCGCCGGCAAGTGTGCGCTCGACCTCCGCCCGGCGTGCAAGCAGTCGATCGACTTGGCTTGCTTCCGCCCGCGACGAACCGCGCAAGTAGCGTTCGAGCGACTCTCGGCCGCGGCAATGGCCGATGTCGTTCAGCCGAGCGGCTGCTCCGGCCGCCAAATCGGCCCACAACGGCGGATGAAGTTGGGCCAACACCGCGCCGAGCATCTGCCGCTTCTTCTCAACATCGTCGCCGAGCACAATGTGCGTGAAGAACGCGCCGCGCGGGCTCATCAGCCAGGCGGCATGGTCGGTGGGCTTTCGATCGGCGTCGAGCCAGCGGGCGACGATCCGTGCGTCGGCCTCCGCGGGCCGAGCATCGGTGATGTTCCACGAGTGCTGACGAACCCGCCCCAGCATGCCCAATGGTTCCACGTCGTTGCCGAACTCGATCCACGAGAACCGACCGCTCGGCTCGTCGCGCACATAGCGCAACTGTCCGAATCCCAACGCGGCCGCCAAACGCGGAGGCATTTGATAGCAGGCGACCACCTTCCCCCCGCCGGCCACATAGCGAACCAAGGCTTCTTCCGTGGCCCGATCCAACCCAGGTCGATACGCAAGCACGATCACGGCCGGTTGCGTCGCTGAGTTCGGCCCTGCAACCAAGGCTGTTGCGTCGGCGGCTGTGGCTCGGCCGGTTTCCGGGGCCGCGGCGCCGGCCAGCCGTTCGACCAACTGGGCATCGCGAACCATCTCGCTGCGGATGCCCAACTGGGTCAATGTTTCGTGCCAAAGTTGGGCCTGTTCGGCGGCAGTACGGTTCTCGCCGACGTTCTCGCGCTGGCGGTCGGGCAAAAGAATCGACACCGGGCAGGCCGTCGCCCTTAGCTCAATCAGATAAATCGCAGCGTTCGACACCCCGTTCGACGCACCGGCCGAACCGCCGCGCCAGGCGGCGATTCGAATGCCGTCGATCGTTCGCCACGAGCCGGGTCGTTGTTCGGCGCCGAAGTCGGCCCGCGAAAAACGCAGCGTAACGATCCTCGGCCCCGACGGCTTTCGGTCACTGGCTGCGGCAGCAGATCCAGCACCCTCGGCGGGCGGCGACGATCGCTTCGCTTCAACCGTCGCAGCGAGTTCAACTGGCTCTTCGTCTTCGGGCATTCGGGCACCGCAGGCATACCAACCATCACCGCTGTGGAAGTACAACGTCCACGAACCCACCGCCGCGGGCGAATCGGCGGCCGCAAGGAGTTCGAACCGGCTGGCCCATGCCAAATCGAGTTTCACCCGACGATCCACGACGCCGCGTTTCAACTCGGGCTTGTCCGCAAACGGCGCGAGCAACTTCAACACCGACCGCGGTTGGCCGCCAATGTCGATCGTTGCGACTTCGACCGGCGGACTGCCTTCCGACGCCTGCCATGCGGCCCGTGCCGACGATGAATCGGCATAGTCGAACCGATCAAGCACGACACCGCCCCGATCCGAACCGGCCGCCAACACGAGATTGTTCCACCCAATTGCGAAAGCGGCCGCAATCGCAACGACACGGCCGATTGCGTGTAGTCTTTGTTTGAATCGCTTTCCGTTTTCCGCGGTTGCAGTTAGGTCCATGAAAGAAGCAAAAACCGCGGTCATCGATCGGTTCCTTCTTCTCGGCGTCGCCCCGACTAGCTTTTCGTCGTTGGCAAAACGGCCGCAAGCCAAGCGACGCGGCCCATTGCGTACACTGCGCAATAGAGACGTTTCCCGTGGTGTTCAGCCTACCGCCCGATGCAGTACAGCGCATTCTTGCCGCGGAGGTAGATGCAGCCGTGAGCCACCGCGGGCGAGGCGACGAATTCGTCGTCGAGTTGGTTCTCGGTCAGTTTGTCGTAGCGCCGCGAGGCGGAGACCACGGTAGTCAGACCCTTCATGTTGACGAAGTAGAGCCGGCCGGCGGCTGCGACCGGCGATGCCCGATAGTCGCCCCTGAGCCGTTCCTTCCAAAGCAAGCGGCCATCGACCGGATCGAAGCAGCGGAGCACGCCGTCGTTGGAGATCATGAACAACTGTTCGCCGACGACAATGGGCGACGGACTGTCGGAGGTTCCCTGGTCGAACTTCCAAACGATATCGTCGCGGGTTCGCGGACCATCACCGCTGGGCCGCACAGCCAACAGGGCCTGCCGCATCCCTTGGATCGCAAAGATCGTCTCGCCGTGAGTTACCGGCGAGGGGATCACGCGGTTGCCCGAAAGTCCCGTAAGCTCCCACAGCTTTTTGCCTGTTTGCGGGTCGTAGGCATCGAGGATTTGGCCGCCCCAAACGATCATTTCCGTTCGGTTGCCGACGGTGCGGAGGATCGGCGTGGTGTAGCTGTCGCAGCTTTCGGCCGTGGCAGCGGTGGGGCGAAGGACTTTCCATGCCGGCGCGCCGCTTCGCTTGTGATACGCCACGATATAGCTGGGCGACGGATCGCCGCCCAAATCGCTGAGCGAGTCCTGCATGCACACGTTGATGACCAAGTCGTTATAGAGAATGGGGCTGTTGCCGTGGCCCCACCAAATCGTGTATTTGCCGTGTTCCTCTTGCAGATTGCGCGCCCAGAGCTTGTTGCCTTCGAAGTCGTAGGCGGCCAGCAGCCCGTTTCCGAAATGGCAAACGACCAACTGCCCGTCCGTCACCGGCGAAGGCGTGGCCAGATTGTGCGTGTTGTGGAACTTCTGCGCACGGCGTTCTTCGCCCGACTTGCGTAGGTAGGCCGACCGCGGCGTTTGTTGGCGGCCAACCTCGCGGGTCCAGACGATGTCGCCCTTCTTCGCGTCGATCCGCAGCAAGAGCAGTCGTTCGTCGTCGGCCTGAGTGGTGACGAACACGGCATCGTCCCAAATGGCCGGCGTGCTGGCGCCCCAAGGGGGCAGCGGGCACTTCCATTTGATGCCGGCGTCTTCGGCCCAACTGATCGGTAGGTCGGCAGCCGAACTGACGCCATCGCCCCGCGGGCCGCGCCATTGCGGCCAAGCCTCGGCGGCCGCGGCCTGAGGGGCAATCGCGGCAGAGAAGCTCACGGAGATGCCCAATACAAACAACGCGATCAACGGCAGCGAACAAGCGACACGGTTGCTCATGGCACTAAGAACCTTGCGGGAAGGAAGCGGGAAGGAACGGGAAGAAGAATCGGCAACCTCAGCCGAGACAGGCTTTGCTGCCGCACTCGATAGTTCCCCTCTACTGTAATTGATGGCTGCGCCGATGGGAACTATCTTCTTCCAGTGCTAATCTACCGCGGTCTTTGGTTCGAGTATGCGACGGCCAACTTCGCGTTCATTGGCGTCCATTGGCGTTCATTCGCGTCCATTCGCGGTTGAAAAAGGCCTTCGCGCATATTCGCGTTCATTCGCGTGCATTCGCGGTTGAAAATGATCTTCGCGTGCCTTCGCGTCCATTCGCGGTTGCGCCACTCTTCGAGCTCCTTCGCGTGCATTCGTGTGAATTCGCGGTTCGACTCGTCTTCGCGTCGATTCGCGGGCGCACACTTCAAAACTGCTATTCGCTGGATTTCCGGAGAGCCGCCCACCTTGCGGTGCGAACGACCGGCCGGAGCGCCCGCGCCAGCGCAATCAGCAATCGGCCGGTTGGGCCGAGCCCGATGGCCAATCGTCCGACGGCGTAGCAGTCGGGGCGCCAGGCGCGATGGGCGGACGTGAGCGCTCCTTGGAAGTCGATCGCGGCAATCTGCTCGCGATTGTTCTCTCGGCGGTCCGTTCGCTGGGCGAAGAGGTCTTCCAGCAGTAGTCCGCGGAGCACTTGGCCGGGCGAGTAGTCGGCCCATTGCGGCTCGTAGCCGATCTTGCACGAATGGAACACGCCCTTGCCGTGCAGCCCGAAGATGAACGCCACCGGCTGGTCACCCACGTCGAGAAAGGCGAGTTCCACTCGGCCTTCGACGGCCGGCGGTTTGGCCTGTGCGAGAAAGTAGCCGAACATTCCCGGTGTCGAGAGCACGCTGGTGCCGCCGCGGCCTTTCCAACTGCGGTGTTCGATGGTGAAGGCTTCGCGCAGAACCGCTTCCAGCTCTTCGGGCGTTCGCGGCCGCACGCGCCGCAGCCGAAGCGGGCCGAGGGCCTCCAATCTCCGCCGCTGCCGCATCCACCGTTGCCGGTGCCGCCGCGACCAGCTTGCGCGGTAGGCTGCCCAGTCGTCGCCGAGAGTCAACTTGCCGACGTCGGCCCAGGGGCGAGCATCATGGGCTGTGCCCCGGCGATGCAGGGCCGCGATCAGCGCCTGCCAATGCGGCTGACCGAGTGCGGCCTCGTTGAGCCAAAGAAGCGACCAAGGCACGCGGCGGTGCATTGCGGCGGCGAGCAAGTCCAACGCAGCGGTCGTCTCCGGCGAATCGACCGGCGTGGCCGCCAGCAGGTCGCCGCAGGTGAGCCACGGATTCGTCGGCAGCGTGCCGACGCGAAGCAGCCCCGCCAGCCGTCGCTCGACCAGCGGCAGGGCCGCCAAATACCGCTCGGCTTGGGCAACCGCAATGAATCGCACCGGAGCTTGCGGCGCAAACTGCCGGCACCACTGGGCCACGGCGGCCGCTCGAGCCGTCGGAATGGTCGTCGTGCTTTCATACCAAAGGCGGTCCCATCGGGCGGCATCGGCCAGCAGTTCGGCCGTGCTCTCTAAGCACACCAACTGCAAGCAGCCGGCGGACCGATCATCGACCGATCGGATCGGTTCGCTCGCAGCATCGGGCAGCGTTAGAAGCGACGATCGGCCAGTCACGTCAGTGCGTCCTTCGTATTCCATGCAACCGCGCGAAACGGAAAGCGGTCGAAGCGGGAATCACACGCAGGCGAGCGCATCATTGCGCCCAAGCGGCTGTCTGCTCTGCAACCGATAACTCAATCGCTGCGACCGATTGAGCGGCCGGAATCATGGCGTTTGAGGTCTTCGTGGTGATTCGATTCCTCGTTCGATCGTCGCGGCCGCAAACGCTCGCGGATCATCGCTCGTTCTTCGTCGGAAAGCAGCCCGCAGCCGGCCGCGGCGCAGGCGGCCAAGCCAACGAGCAGTCCTAGGGTGGGCAGCGCGCCCAACGGCAGCATCAGCGGCGCGAGCAACGCCAAGCCCAGGCCGCGGTCGCAACAAAAGCCCAATCGGCAGTTCATGGCCAGGATGATCAACAACGTTGCCCCGTTGGCGATGGTGGTTCCCCAAACGGCTCCGTGCAGTCCCCAACGCGGCAGCAGGAAGAAGTTCAGCCCCACATTGATGGCCAGTCCGGCAGCCAAGGCCGCGCACACCAAACGAGTTCGCTCGGCACACCAAAGGTATTGCTGGGCGAGCATGACGATGCCGAACCACACGCAAAGCGTCAGCGTCCAGGGCAGCACGGCCAACCCATCAGCAAACTTCTGCCCCCACGCGCCGGTGAATAAGATCGGGCCGAAAAGCAGCAGCCCGGCCGAGGCCGCCGTCAGCCCCCAGGCCGACAGCTTCAACGCCAGCGATAGCCGCGCGGCCGCGCGATGTCGTCGGCCGGCCTCCCAATCGTGGCTCAAGTGCGGCAGGATGATCGCCGAGAGCAAGGCGGCCACCGACACCAACAGCAGCGGAAGCACCCGCGAGCTGTGATATTGGCCCAGCACGGCCAACGCATCGCCCGGCGCAAAGTGGACGATCATCGCCCGATCGGCCAGCCCAAAAAGGTTTGTCAGCAAATTGACCACCATGATGCCGGCGGCCAACGGGGCCATCTTCCGCGCCACGACGCCCGGACCGAGCGGCTCTGCCGGTTCGTCCAGCCGGCGCCATGTTTGAGCGAGCCAACGGCCGGCCGGCAGCAAACACACCAGACACGCCCCGCTCCACGCCAGTACCACGGCATGGGCGGTGGAAGCCCCGGCGGCCAAGAACGCAATTCCCAACAGCGCGAACATGCCGCTGTTGAGAAAGTCGAGCATGGCCACGCGCCGGGCTTGCCTCAGCGCGGTCAGCAGGCTGGTGAGATAGTTGTAGCTGATCGTGGTCGTCAGGGCCGCGGCCACAAACAGCATCAATCCGCCGTGGGAAAGATCGCCGAAGACCAACTCGGCCAACGGCTGTTTCAGCGCGACGATCATCGCTAGGAATACAGCCGCCGAACCGACGCAGAACGCGGCCGTCCGCCGGATGAACGGCCGCAGCGCCCCGCGCTGCGCGAAGTGCTCGGCATAGCGTCCGAACGCTCCGGGAAGCGAAAGCACGGCCAAGGGGGCCATCAACGTGATGAACCCCCAGGCCATATCCCACAGGCCCAGTTGATCGGGATCGAGCCAGCGGCAAAAGAGGATCGCCCGTACCATGCCGATCGCCCGCTGCGCCACGGCCATCACCAACATCGCCGTTACGCCGGCTAAGAGGCTTTCGGCATAGGGCATTTCGAAGGATGCGGCCTCGGCGGTCGGCAGCGCGATACTTTCTCGGCCGACATCCTGTTGTCGCCCGGACTCGTTCGGCGGCTGGCGGCGCGGTTCGGGCGAATCCTTTTCGAGTGCGGCCCCACTGCTCGACGGTCCGTCGTTCGCCGCCGGCGCATCGGTCGCAACGACGACATCGCCCCGTTCGAGCGACTCGTGGTCCGTCGGTACCGCACCGCCCGATTCGTTCGCCAAATCGAGCGGCAGAACAGTCGCCGCGCTCGGCATCCCGAGTTCCGCATCCGGGCAGTGGAAGAAGGCGGGGTTCACGTCGATGACATCCGATACAAATGATTCTCAACACTGATTGGCGCGGCAGGCCGCCGGCAAACACTCGGCCCGTTTGTTCCTCGACGCCGCGAAAACCGAATGCGTCACCGTTGCCGGCGGTCGCATACAATCCGCATGCTCCGCCGACAATGCGACTTTTCGCGCCGAACAACCGGCACCGTCTTTGCCGACTGAGCGCCCCCGATGTCGGCCCCCGCCCCGCCAACGAAAGCCTCTACCGTCCTCGTCCTTATAAAGCTAGCTTCTCGCCAATGGGGCTGCGGGCAAGGCAGATTGAAAAGGTTGAAAAGCTCGCGTTTCCCGCTCGTTCCGCGTGCTGCCGCCTCGGGCTGCATCTGTGGACCGATGCAGCGACGACCGGCGCCGCGAGAACAACCGCTTCAAACCAGACAATCGATCCAAACAGAACCGCCGTCAACGGAATACTGCGATGGCCCAGGACTGGCGGACTTCAAACGAATCCGGCAGAATGCCGCGACCGATTTGGAAAGTCGAGGGACCGGAGAATGGGCACCGCGGAGAGCCCATTGCTTGGGCAATGGGCACAGCTCGACAACCGTTGGAAGAGACCGAAAAGGAGTGACTGGCCGCCTGCCCGGCGGCGCAAACCAAGATGCGGCGCACTCGGAGGCGATTGCGGGATGCAAAAAGCGGCGCAGACACCGGAAGCCGCTGTTTTTCAACGGCTGAAGATCGAACCTAACGATTTACTGGTTCTTATCTTACGTCAACCGCCGCAACCTGACTGCCTGTCTTTCCCAAATACTCCAGTGCCCCCTGAAGGACTCGAACAATATTCCGTAAGTGATTGCTACAAAAAGAATTGCGATCAGTCTATCAAAGAGGGTGGCGCGCAAAGCGGCGCACAGGG
>CAZVZX010000049.1:0-30054 GCA_964631235.1 uncultured Planctomycetaceae bacterium
CAGGCCACGGCACTGCGCGAGCTGGTGCGCGAGTTCAACGTCGGCACGGCGTGAGTCAAGATGTCGAGGCGCTGTCGGCCGAGCCGGTCGGCAGCGCCTCAACGCATCGGATAAACGACTGCCGCGCGGACACAGAAACCATCTCGCGCCGCACACCGCGGCCCGACCGCCGCGGCGAACCATCGAATATGCCCAGCACCGCCCGTTGCGGCCCGCAAACAAGGCCGCGGCGGGCGTGTCGCTTTTCTTGCCTCCCCGCAAACGCGAGAGAGGAACGCAAAAAAGGCGAGAATCGCGAAAACGCGAAAGAGAAAGAATGTGTTCGAATCGCGAAAACGCGACAACGCGAAAGAGAACGAGTCCGTGAGAATCGTGAAATTGCGAACGGGCGAAAGACGCTCGAAAGCGAGAACCGCAACGACGCGAACAGGCGAAAGAAAGAGACACGAAAGAGAATCACGATAACGTGATAACGCGAAAGCATGAGGCCGGAGAGAGAATCGCGAAAGCGTGAAAGCGCGATAGGGCGAACGAACGGCCCTAAAGCGGTGCGGCCGCGGCCTTCGACGCATCCCGCAAACGATGCGGCAGCACTATAGCGCCCGGGGCGAGGTGACCATCGGCAACCGAGCGATGGAGAGAATCCAGTCGCAAATGTCGGGAAAAAAATTAGGGCGATCGCCGTTTTGGAGGACCGAGAAACGCAAAAAGGACTTGCGACTCGTCGCCGCAAGTCCTTATCTAATTTAGAGATGCGGGAAACAGGACTTGAACCTGCACTGCCTTGCGGCAACTAGGCCCTCAACCTAGCGCGTCTGCCAATTCCGCCATTCCCGCAGTTGGGGGAACTTTCAGCTTAATCGACCTGTCGCAGACGTCAAGGGTGGCGCCGCCTTCTTCTTTGACGGGAACCGCGAAGCCGAAACGTTCGCTGCCCCGGGGCGGCCGAACCGGCGCCGGCCGAGCTTAGCCGGGCTCGGGGCCCCTGCGTGTTCGACGGTCAACTCTGCTACAATGCCGCTGGTTTGACCGGCACAAGCGCGGACGACGAGCGGGCCAAGATGCGCCCGGCGTTCAGCCAAGGCATCTTTGTTTCTCGGGCGACGGGACGAAACAGCCCTTAGTGCCCGGGCCCCGATGCGACGAACCGGTTTGGGTGTGTGCCGGCCGTTGTTGCGCGGCGGGTGCATCGCGTTTACACGAGTTCATCATGAAACCGCTGGCCAACGTTGCGATTGTGGGCGTGGGGCTGATCGGCGGATCGATCGGCTTGGCGCTGAAGAAGCGGAAGCTGGCGGAACAGGTGGTGGGCATTGGTCGGCGGCCGGCGAGTTTGCGGATCGCGCGGCGCGTCGGCGCCGTCGATACAACGACGACGAATGTGGCCAAAGGGGTCGCCCGCGCGGAGTTGATCGTCATTTGCACGCCGGTCGATCTGATCGCCGACTACGCGCGGCAGGCGGCCGAGCACTGCCCCGAGGGCACGTTGATTACCGACGCGGGCAGCACGAAGGCGAGGATCGTCGAGGCGCTTGACGGCCGCTTGGCTCGCGGTTGCCGTTTTTTGGGGAGTCATCCGCTGGCCGGCAGCGAAAAGAGCGGGCCGGCTCATGCGTCGGCCGACTTGTTCAAGGACCGGATCGCGCTGGTGACTCCCACAAAGAACACCCGTGCCGAAGACTACGACACGATCGAGCGTTTTTGGCAATCGCTCGGTTCGGTGGTCGTGCGGATGGCGCCCGACGAACACGATCGCGCGTTGGCGCAAACCAGCCACTTGCCGCATCTCACGGCCGCCGCGCTAATGCATACGCTGCCCGAGACGCTGTTCCGTTTGACCGGCAGCGGCTGGCTCGACACGACGCGGATCGCCGCCGGCGACGCAAAACTTTGGACTCAGATATTTCTGCACAATCGCGAGCATCTGCTTTGGGCGCTCGATCGGCTGGGGCAACACCTGGCGGCCTTCCGCGAGGCGTTGCGTTCGGCCGACGCCGCCGCGATCGAAAGACTGCTCGCTTTCGCCGAGAAGAATCGCAATGCTTTGGGAAGTTGACGTTTATCCTGCCGACGGGCAGCCCGACCTGATCGCCCGCGATGTGCTTTCGGCGGCCGCTGATTTGCATTGGCCGGGCGCGTTGCGGGTGTCGGCGGCTCGGGGATACCTGCTTCAAGGGGATTTTTCGGCCGACGAGGTCGAACGCTGGGCGCGCCGCTTGCTGTGCGATCCGGTGGTGGAACGGGCGATGGCGGCCCCGTTGGGCGATCCGCGGCTGACCAGCGCCCCGCCCGACCGCCCGTTGCTGGTCCATGTGCTGCCCAAGCCGGGGGTGATGGACCCCGTGGCCCAAAGCGCGATGCAGGCGATTAACGATCTGATGGGCGCGGCCAACGGGCGCGGCCGTGTTTCGGGGGCGGGCGACCGCAATGCGACTACCGAGGCGACGGGCGCTAAGCCGTGCGTCGAGGCGGTGCGCACGCTGAAGAAGTATTGGATCGGCGGACTGGCCGAGGCCGATGCCCGGCAGTTGGCCGCCAAGGTGCTCGCCAACGACGCCATCGAGCAGGTGATTGTCGGGCCGCTGCCGTTCAAGCGGCTCGAGGTCGGTTCGGCCTACCGTTTCGAATTGAAGACGGTGCCGCTTTGCGGAATGAACGACGAGCAACTGATGACGCTCAGCCGTCAGGGACAGCTCTATCTTTCGCTGCCCGAGATGCAGACGATCCAGGCTCATTTTCGCCAGTTGGGCCGCGACCCCACCGACATCGAATTGGAAACGCTGGCCCAAACCTGGAGCGAGCATTGCAGCCATAAGACGTTGGCCGGGCGGATTCGCTACCGCGACGATCGCGGCGAGCGGTTCTTCGAGAACATGCTCCGCGAGACGATTTTCGCCGCCACGCAAGAGATCCGCGGCCGCCAAGGCGACGACGATTGGTGCGTCAGCGTCTTCCGCGACAATGCCGGCGTGATCCGCTTCGACGATCAATACAACGTGTGCTTCAAGGTGGAGACGCACAATCACCCGTCGGCCTTAGAGCCGTATGGCGGGGCGAACACGGGCATCGGTGGAGTGATCCGCGACCCGCTGGGCACCGGCATGGGTGCGAAACCCCTATGCAATACCGACGTCTTCTGCTTTGCCCCGCCCGACACCCCTCCGGAAACGCTGCCGCCCGGCGTGCTGCATCCGCGACGTGTGATGCGCGGCGTGGTGGCCGGCGTGCGCGACTACGGCAATCGGATGGGCATTCCCACGGTCAACGGGGCGGTCTATTTCGATCCGCGCTACTTAGGCAACCCGCTGGTCTATTGCGGCACCGTGGGGCTGATTCCCGCCGACAAGTCGTTCAAACAGCCGCTGCCCGGCGATCTGATCGTGGCCGTCGGCGGCCGTACCGGACGCGACGGCATTCACGGGGCGACCTTCAGCTCGGCCGAGTTGACCAGCGAAAGCGAAGAGATCTCGGGCGGGGCGGTGCAAATCGGCAACGCGATTACCGAAAAGATGCTGCTCGACGTGATTCTCGAAGCCCGCGACCGCGGCCTTTATCATGCGATCACCGATTGCGGGGCAGGCGGGTTCTCCTCGGCCGTGGGCGAAATGGGCGAGAAGATCGGCGCCGAGGTCTGGCTGGAAAAGGCGCCGCTGAAGTACGAAGGCCTATCGTACACCGAAATCTGGATCTCCGAGGCTCAGGAACGAATGGTTCTGGCCGTGGGCGAAGACCAGTGGCCCGAGCTTTCGCGTCTGTGCGCCTCGGAAGGGGTCGAGGCGACGGTGATCGGGCGGTTCGTTCCCACGGGAAGACTGAAGCTCACGTATCTGGGGCATGTCGTCGGCGATTTGGCCATGGAGTTCTTGCACGACGGCCGACCGCCGGTGGTCCGCGAGGCGGTGTATCAGCCGCCGGTCGTTGCGCGGCCGGCTCAGGCCGAAGGGTCGTCGCGGCGCACGTCGGCCCTCGATCCGGCCGAGTGCCTGCACCGCATCCTCGGTTCGCTCAACGTGTGCAGCAAGCACTGGGTGATTCGCCAATACGACCATGAGGTTCAGGGCGGCAGCGTCGTCAAGCCGCTGGTCGGCGCATGCGACGACGGCCCGGGCGACGCCGCGGTGATTCGGCCTGTGCTCGGTTCGCAGCGCGGGCTGGCGATTGACTGCGGCATGAACCCGCGACTGGGCGACTGGGACCCGTATTGGATGGCGGCCGCTGCGATCGACGAAGCCGTGCGCAACTGCGTGGCCGTTGGGGCCGACCCGTCGCGCATCGCCATCTTGGACAACTTCTGCTGGGGCGCAACCGATCGCCCCGAAACGCTCGGTTCGCTGGTGCGCGCGGCGTTGGGCTGCCGCGATACCGCCGTGGCGTTGGGCACGCCGTTCATCAGCGGCAAAGACAGCTTGAACAACGAATTCCGTCCGGCCGGCGGCGAGCCGATCTCGATTCCGCCCTCGCTGCTAATCAGCGCCATCGGCATCGTGCCCGATGTTTCCCGCGCCGTGACGATGGACTGGAAGAGCCCGGGCAACGCGATCTATTTGGTGGGGAAGACGGCCGACGAAATGGGCGGTTCGCACCTGCATCTGGTCGCCGGGCTCGATGGCGAAGTGTCCGCCGCCGTTCCCAAACACGATGCCCAAACGGCCAAGGCGACGTTCGCCGGCGTGCATCGCGCGATCGTCCGCGGGCTGGTTCGTGCGTGCCACGATTTGAGCGAAGGCGGGCTGGCCGCGGCCTTGGCCGAGTCGGCTTTCAGCGGCATGCTCGGCGCGGCGGTCGATTTGCAGGCCGCGCCCCGCACCCCGGGGCTCGACGACCCGCTCGTGGTGCTCTTTAGCGAGTCGAATAGCCGCTTCCTTTGCGAAGTGGCCCCGACCGACGAGGCGGCCTTTGCGGCCGAGTTGGCGGCGGCCGGCGTGCCGCATGCGCGCATCGGCACGGTAACGGCCGAAAAAGAATTGACTTGCTCGTGGGGCGGGCGTGTCGTGTTGCGGGCCGACGTGTCGGCACTGAAACAATCGTGGCAGCGGCCGCTGAGTTGGTGAGTCCGACGCCCTCGGGCAACCTTGCCCCTCAACCGCCGACAACGATGCCGAAACCGCTGGCCCGCGAGCCGGCCGAACCCGCGCCTGAGAACGTAGCTTGATTGAATTCATGAATTGACGAGGTCTTGTCGAGCGATTGGCAGTTCTTGCCCGTATCTTGCGCGAGCATTCCGAGTGCTATCGCAAGATGTGTTAGAAAAATGGAATTGCTCGACACGGCCAATTGACGACAAGAACCGACGTGCCTCCGATGACTAAACCCTATGCGTTGATTCTGCGTGCCCCGGGCACCAACTGCGATGTGGAAACCGCCTTCGCCTTCGAACAAGCCGGCGCGGCAGCCGAGCGGTGGCACGTCAATCGTCTGCTCGAGAATCCGCGGCTGTTCGACAAGTTCCAAATTCTCTGCATCCCCGGCGGGTTCAGTTACGGCGACGACTTGGGGGCGGGCCGCATTCTCGGGTTGCAGGTGCAGGTTCGCCTGGGCGAGCATCTCGATCGATTCAAAGAGGCGGGCAAGTTGATCCTCGGCATCTGCAACGGGTTTCAAGTGCTGTTGAAAACGCACGTGCTGGTTTCGGCGGACGCCGACGATGTGCCCGAGGCCACGCTCACCTTGAACGATTCCGGGCGCTACGAAGACCGCTGGGTACGCCTTGCGGTGGCCGAATCGTCGTGCGTGTTTTTGCGCGGGCTGACGGAGTTGGAGCTGCCCGTGGCCCACGCCGAGGGAAAGTTCGTCGCCCGCAATGCCGCCACGCTAGCCCAAATGGCAAGTCAGCGACGGCTGGTTCTTCGTTATCGCCCGCGACGTTGTTCGGGCGACCGGGCTGATCACGGTCCCGAAACGGCTATCGGCAACGATCTTGCGGCCGAGCCGACGGTGCCGTATCCCGACAACCCCAACGGAGCGCAGTTGAACGTCGCCGGCATTTGCGACACCACAGGCCGAGTGCTCGGCCTGATGCCGCATCCCGAACGCTACATCGCCCGCACGCAACATCCACGGTGGACTCGGGGCGAAGGTCGCGAACCGGGCGACGGATTGGCCTTGTTCCGCAACGCGGTCGAATACTTCCGCTCGTGATGGCCGAGGCGACAATCGTCGCACCGAATCGAATGCCGGCGATTGCCCGGCCCAGGCGGCGCGCAGGACGCCGTCGATCGAGCGACGCTTTGCCATCTCGGTGGCAAGCAAAAAAGACTGCGTGAAAAACTTGACTACCGCCAGTGGGTTGTGTAGGCTGAGGTCCGATGGGGTTCGGCCGATGCGCACGAGGGGGCGAGCATCGGCGAGTCTCTCTTGTCGCCGACAATCCAGGGCGACTTCGCGTGGTCGTCGCTGGTTCGTTGCCGCCCGCAACCGTGTGGCGGCCGATACGACCGTCACAACACTGCCGGGTGGGTCGCACATGCATACGACGCCGAAGACAGCGTCGGCCCTCGGGCGGGCCGAACGCGAAGAAGATCGTATCCGTCAGGTCTTCAAGCTGCCTGCTCACGCCCCGATTCCCCGAGTCGGGAAAGAAACGCTGCAACAGTATCACGAATTCCTTGCCCAGAGGCTCACCTTTCCCTTCAAGGCGCTCTACGCCGAAACGAAACCGCCGGTCCGGCAGTTGGTTCGCTATGTGACCGTGCTCGGCATGAGCGACGACGTTCGTCGACGACAGTTCGGGCTGTTCTGCAAGGTGCGGCTCGACGACGATCACGAAACCGAATTGCCTTTAGCCGATCTGGGCATTCAGGCCGACGACCCCAACCGCGAGTTGATCGACGACTACCTCTATTGGCTCTGGAATGCCAACTGAGCGCCGCCGAGGTTTCGCGACAGAGCAGTACGCGGAGCAAACGGCCGAGAAGTTCGTCGGTCTCTGAACTCTTTCGACTCGTCGCGGCCGTTTCGCCGAGATTCCCGACCGCGACGGAGTGTGGCCCTCCAGGGCTTCAGACGGCTGATGAGATACCCATAGACTTCTCTTGCAACGGGCCGTTGGCGCCCCCGCGACCAAATTGTTTTTCACTACTGCGGCAGCAGTTGCGACGGCCGAGCAGTTGCTTGCGCCAATCGCCCGCCTCGCCCACTTTCTCTTTTCCGCGGTTTTCCTAATGCAACAAGCGGCGGAAGTTGGATTTGTTCTTGAAGATAGCGTTTTTCCTTCGGAGAACAGCCTGAATGGAACCGCGTAAAACGGAACGTGATTCAAACGCGGATTGAACGCATGAGAGCCGTTTCGCTGCGCCCGCGGCCGCTTTCGGTATCGGCATGGAAGTATGGAAGTATTACGCCGGCAGGCAATCGATCAGCGTGCAGCGTCGGGCCGACGACAGGTGGTTTTTCGGGGGGGTAGCGGCGAATTGCTGGACCGGACGGGCAATGCTGAGCATAATAAACCGATAGGCCGTCAATCCGGGTAAACCGGAAAAAGTGTATGGTATGGACAATGCATTGACGACGGCAACGATTTGGGGCCGATTACTCGACTTGGGCATCGAGTCGCTCATTGTCTGGGTGGCCGTGCTCGCGGTGATGTTGTGCATTGCCTTTTACGTGGTGCAGAAGGTTCGGTCTCAGGCGATACAACAGGAACCGATTGCCGGCGAGTTGCTCTCAAATTTTCGAGAATTGCATAGCCAAGGTGTGCTCGACGACGCGGAATACCGAACAATAAAAACTGCACTGACCGCGCGGCTTTCGAAGGAATTAAAGGATAACGATCAAAAGGGTTAGGTTAGTCGATCCGGCCCGCCGAATTGCGTTGGTGCATGGCGAAACCTTCAGCCGAAACACCCTTGAGCCGCGTATAGAATAGTGTGGCAACAATGAGCACGCAGCGGAACTCGAAGAGGTAATCAGATGCCGTTGGGTCGAGATTTCAACTCGGGGCGACGCGGAACGGGCACCACCAAAAAGAATGCTTTTTGCTCGTTCTGCCGGAAGAGCTATCGCGACGTCGGGCCGCTTGTCGAAGGGCCCGGCGACGTGTACATCTGCGGCGAATGCATCGATTTGTGCCAGTCGATTCTCGACCAAGAGCGCCGCCGACGAGGCACCAGCAAGCCGTTATTCAACCGGGTTCCCACGCCGCGAGACATCGTCGCCCATCTCGATCAGTACGTCATCGGGCAAGAGCACGCCAAACGCGTCTTGGCCGTGGCTGTCAATAGCCACTACAAGCGGCTGATGCACGGCACGGCCGGGGCCGACGTCGAAATCGACAAGTCGAATATCCTGCTGATCGGGCCGACCGGCTCGGGCAAGACGCTTCTGGCCCAAACCCTCGCCCGAATGCTCGATGTGCCCTTCGCCATCGGCGACGCGACGACGTTGACCGAAGCAGGCTACGTGGGCGAAGACGTGGAGAACCTGCTGCTCAAGCTGCTTCACGCCGCCGACTTCGACATCGAGGCCGCCCAACGCGGCATCATCTATATCGACGAAATCGACAAGATCGGCAAAACCTCCCAAAATATCTCCATCACCCGCGATGTCTCCGGCGAAGGCGTGCAACAAGCCTTGCTGAAGATGCTTGAGGGAACGATCGCCAACGTGCCGCCGCAGGGCGGCCGGAAGCATCCCGAGCAGCAGTACATCCAAATGGACACGACGAACATCCTGTTTATTTGCGGCGGGACGTTCGTCGGCCTCGATAACATCATCGGCCGTCGCTTGGGCAAACGAACCATCGGCTTCGGGCAGGAAGGCCAAGTGCGCCACGAAATGGAGATCGGCGAACTGCTCTCTCAGGTAACCAGCGACGATCTGCTGCACTTCGGCATGATTCCCGAACTGATCGGCCGGTTGCCGGTGATCTCGTCGCTCCGTCCGTTGGACGAGGCCGCGCTGGTCCGCGTCCTTTCGGAACCGAAGAACTCGCTGGTCAAGCAGTACCAAGCGCTCTTCGCCATGGAGAACGCCGAATTGACCTTCACCGAGGGCGCGCTGAGGGCAATTGCCCATCGCGCCATCCAGAAGGAAACCGGGGCGCGGGCGCTGCGGTCGATTGTCGAAGAAGTGATGCTTGATCTGATGTTCGATTTGCCCGATCAGCCGCGCGGCAGCCGTTACGTGGTAACCGAAGCGGCCGTCGAAGGCCGCGAAAAGGTCGTGCCGATCGTCCCGGCCGATTCCAAGCAGCTCAGCGCGTAGCCATCGATCGAAATCGTTCGCTCAGCAAAGCCCCCCGCGGAGGCCGCCTCCCGGCGGCCGCGATCACCTTCGCCGTCGTGGGCGCGTTCTCGGTGATCGGCGGCATTTCGTCTTCTGCGACGAACATCGTTACCCCAGCGGCGCATCGGCGCGCGGTTCGTCGCAAGCCGGAGATGGCGATTCGCCGGCAACCGCCGCGACATTCTCTTCGGCGGGCGGCGAAGTGGAAGGATCGGGCGTCGGCGCTGCCTTTGCCTCTGGCTCGGTTGCAAGCCGTTGGGGTGTTGCTTCCGCCAAGCTCGTCGCTGCGGCGTTGCCGGCCGGTGGAGCCGAATCAAGCGGAGCGGCCGAGGCCGGCGAAGCTTCGGCCGCGGGACTCGTCGGGGGCTTTTGATCGGCCGGCGAAGCTTCTTTCGACTGCTGGGCCGCTTGCTGCTTCAGTTGGTAGAACTGAAGCAGATCGCCGAAGGTCCGCAAGGGTTCTTTGCCTTCTTTCATGCCTTCGGTGAGAGGCACCAACGGCTTTTGCGACGACCGCGACGTATCGTACTGCCGCGGGCCGCTGCGCTCGCGACGATCGCGAGAGAATCGTCGGCCCGAGTCGCGATCGCCGCGCCGACCGCCCTCGTCGCTGCGCCCGCTGCGATCGCGTCCACCGCCCTGCGTCGGAGCGGCCGGCCGCTGGCCGGTGCGGGCATCGCCTCGCGGCGGTTGTCGGTCGGGACGCTGTCCGCCGGGACGCGGCGCGCCGTCGCGTGCATCGCGTCGCGGGGGGCGCGGGCCGGCACCCGACACCTGATCTCCGCTTGGCGCAGCCCCCTCGGCAGGTTTTTCGCCGCGGGCCGGTCGGCGCACTCGTTCGGTGCCCGGGGGCAGCATGGTCAGCGACACCCGATGCCGCTGTTTATCGACATCGAGCACCCAAACGCGGACCACGTCGCCCACGGCCACCACGTCGTGCGGGTCGCGGACGAACCGCTCGGACATGTGGCTGACATGCACCAAGCCGCTGTCGCGCATGCCGATATCGACGAACGCGCCGAAGTCCACCACGTTGAGCACGGTGCCCGTCAGCTCCATTCCCGCTTCGAGATCCTCGATCTTGAGCACGCCTTTTTTGAAGACCGGCGGCGGCAGGTCTTCTCGCGGATCGCGGCCGACGCGAGTGAGCTGGGCAAGAATGTCATTGAACGTCAGCAAGCCCGCGCCCAACTCTTTGGCCAAAGCCGCCCGATCGATCGTGGCGATTCGTTGGTCTAACTCGGCCGTTTTCTGTTTGTCGTTCAGATCGTTCGGGGCGAACCCCAGCTTCTCCAGCAGGGCGGAGGCGACGGCATAGCTTTCGGGATGGATCCAGGTGGCGTCCAATGGGTCGTCGCCGC
Source organism: uncultured Planctomycetaceae bacterium (assembly GCA_964631235.1). GTDB lineage: Bacteria > Planctomycetota > Planctomycetia > Pirellulales > Thermoguttaceae > JARKPK01. Next base: position 10,584 of record CAZVZX010000049.1, read on the forward strand.
CGCTGATTTTGAGAAAACCGGCAGCCTGAACGAAGGCAGCCTCGCCGAACCCGTTCACTTCCAACAATTGCCGCCGCGTTTTGAACGGTCCGAACTTGCAGCGGTGCTCGTACACGCGCCGGGCGGTCAGTTGATTCAACCCCGACACATAACGAAGCAGCGCCGGGCTGGCCGTGTTCAACTCGACGCCCACATAGTTGACGCACGATTCGACGACCTCGTCGAGCGACGCCTGCAAGTGGCGGGCCTTCAGGTCGTGTTGATACAGCCCCACGCCCAGATTGGCCGGTTCGATCTTCACCAGTTCGCTCAGCGGGTCGAGCAATCGCCGCCCGATGGAAATCGCTCCGCGTAGCGTGGCATCGTATTGGGGCAGCTCCTCGCGCCCGATCGGACTGGTGGAATAGACGCTGGCGCCGGCCTCGTTGACGATTACGTAGGCCGCGCCGCTCTCCTTCAGTTCGTTCGCCAACAACTCGGCGACGAATTCCTCGGTTTGCCGGCAGCCCGTCCCGTTGCCGATCGCAATGACGCTGAGCTGATGCCGCGTGATCAGATCGACCACCTTCTGCTTGGCCTCGTCGCGGCGGTCGGGCTTGCCCACCAAAAAGATGACGCCATGTTCCAGCAGCGAGCCGAACTGGTCGAGGGCCGCCAATTTGCAGCCGCTGCGCAGCCCGGGATCAATCGCCAGCACGCGGCGATCGCGCACCGGCGGCTGCAACAACAGCTTGCGAAGATTCTTGGCGAACACCTCGACCGCATGCGCCTCGGCCTTGTCGGTCAGCTCGCGGCGAAGCTCGCGTTCCAAACTGGGCAAGATCAACCGCGACAGGGCATCGCGGGCGCAGCCGCGCAAATAATCCGCGTGGGGATGTCCCGGCGGAATCAGCATCTCGTCGAGTACCGCGTGCATCGCCTCGATGTCGCCTTCAATCCGCACGCGGAGCATCTTCGCCCGCTCGCCGCGATTGAGGGCCAGCACGCGATGCGGCGGAATCTTCCGCACTTCTTCACTGAAATCGAAATAGTCGCGATACGCTTTCAGACGGATTTCTTCGAGCTTCTTGCGGCGTTCTTCGCGTTCGGCGGCCTTGCGTTCCGCCTTGCGTGCCTTGGCAGCCGCCCGTTTTTCCGCCGCCGCACTCCGCGCCGGAACCTGAACCACCGCCTGCGGCGCAGCCGCCGTCGCTGCGTCTGTGACCTTCTCAGTCGTTGTCGTCGCCCCTTCCGCCGCTACTTCCGCCGTCGCTCCCGTTAGCGCTGCGGCCGGCGCTGCTTGCGGTGCTGCTGCTTCCGGCGCGATTGCCGGGGCCGCCGTCGCGGGGGAATCGGCGGGCGACGGTACTTCCGCACCCGGCGCATCCGCTTCCGTTGCGGATGTTTTTGGTTGAGTTGCCGACGGCTCGACGACCGCGGCGGGCGTCAGGCTCGATGCGGAGGCCGGCGCGGCCTGCTCGATCGGGTTCTCGATCGCTTCGGCCGCCGATTGTTCGCGCGACGCGGCGCCTGCCTGCTCAACGGCTTGTTCCGCAGCCTGTTGGGCCGCTGGCTCAACCGCCGATTCGACCGGCTCGACTGCTTGTTCAACTACTTGTTCACCTGTTTGTCCGACGATTGGTCCGACAACTGGTTCGACTGTTTGTGATTGTTCGGCTTGTGCTTCTTCAGCCGATCCTCCGGCGACTGACTCGTGGGGTTGCGTCGGGGTGGCGGCATCCGTCGCCACCGTGCTCGATTCGGCTGGGACTGTCGCCGTTTGGCGATTCGCCGCCGGGGCCGGCGCGGTTGCCGAGGGCGGCGCCGAAGCGGCCTTGCTCGCCTCAGCCGTCGCCGCCCGAGTGCTGAAGATCTTGCCCGTTCGCTGGAGGATATCGCGCAGTCGCTGACGCAGTTCGGCCATTTCGCTGAACTGTTCGGCCAAGATGTGGCCGGCGCCGAGCAGGGCCTCGGCGGCGGTCCGAACCTTTTTGTCTGGATTGACGAAGTCCTTCGCGCGGCTGTCCAAGTCGGCGCAGGCCGGATCGGCCGCGAGGATTTCGCGGGCCAGCGGTTCGAGGCCGCGCTCGCGCGCGGTGGTCGCCAGCGTTTGCTTCCGCGGCTTGAAGGGAAGATAAAGGTCTTCGAGCCGCTTGGTCGTATTGGCCGAAAGAATCGCCTGCGCCAGCGCGTCGGTCAGTTTTCCTTGCGACTCGATCGAACGCAAGATCGTTTGTTTGCGATCGGCCAACTGACGAAGCTTGGTCAGCCGGCTTTGAATCTGGCGAATCTGCTCTTCGTCAAGCCCGCCCGTCTGATCCTTCCGATATCGGGTGATGAACGGCACGGTGTTCCCATCGTCGAGCAATTCGACAACGGTTTGCACTTGGGAGAGCGAGAGTCCTAGGCCTCGGGCGACATGACGCAGGTCGATGGCGATCGTCGTTGACATAAACAGGTCGTCTCATGTTCGGGCCGAGAGAGGCGATGCAACATAATCCTTTCCGCGGCCGCGCGGGCCGAGATTCTCAGCGGCAAATGCCGCGCGGTTTGACGCCTTGCCGATGCCGCGGGACACTCCAACGCGAATGCCCACGTCAATCAATGCCGCGATCGTTCGGCGCAGACGAAATCGGAAGGATTAGTTGCGGAGCACCTCGATTCGGCTCTGGGGATAACTGCCGGCGAAACGATTTCGCCGGTTTGCCTGCCGTTGTGTTGTTGCACCTCAATAATGCCGCGAATAACGCAGCGGTCGCAGCGAAATCCTTGCGCCGGAACGCCCCTTGGCCGCATCGGCGGCCGCCTTCCCCATCGGACGGACCGATTGGGAACTTTCGGAAACTGAGTGTTCGCCACCGTTGCCGTAATCGCTGCGAGTTGCCGGCCTTCTATCGGCCGGGCATTGCGTGCAGGGTCGATCGACAGCGCAACACGGCGTCATCGGCAGCGGGCGGCTCGCGGAAGCCATCGCCCCAACGGGCATTCTGCGTTGCCGCGCCCGAACGTGAGGAACCATCCGATGGCAGTTCGTTTCGGGAAACGGTCCGACGCAATCACGCGAGGCCGCCCCCGAGAACGATCCATTCATTCCGGCGGCTCGGCCGCCTCGGGCCGCCCATCCGGGATTCCGCGAACAACCGTTATGCCGATTCCAGGCCATACCAAGCATATCCTCGGCTCAGCATGCACGGCAGGCAGAATCGCTATTTTCATTGAAAAAGATCAAACCCGCAATACGCCTCCGGCCGATATCTAAGGCGCAGAACAGTGAAGACGCATGCGCCCCGTCATCGGCTGCGACGATTTCGGGATGCTGCACCGTGGGACGGCCTGCCTTCTCATTCCCTTCTGGTAAGGATGCCTGCACGATGAAGCCCTGCCACCTTCGCGTTTACTACGGTCCGCAGGAAGAAACCGCCACCGTTCAGCGTCAAAATCACCGTCACACCGTCAATGTCCCATTGATGGAAATCCTTCCTCTGCTGGCCGATGCGGTCAATTCCGATCGGGCATGGCTGAGGGATTTCAGCGACGACGAAGTGACGATCTCGATGGATCTCTACGAAGTGCTGCTGGCCTACGAACACTACCGTCGGCCGGTCGCTTGATTGGCCGCCAGTTCACGAATTGCGCATCGGCGGCAAGCGTCGCGGCCGACGGTTGTACCTCGCTTGCCCAAATCACGCCACCAGCGACGGTTCAACCGAGCCTATCGCATCCCCACGCTTTTCGCGCAGACTTCTTAAATTGCCCAAGCGCCGCCGCTTTGCCCGACAGGCAACTCTCGCCATTTTCGCCAACGCCACGCGGGGTATCGCAGTATCGAGGGTGATTCGTTGGCAGCCTCGCGCGAAGCCTTCCCCGAGAATATTGCCTATCCCGCGGCTTTCACTAAACTGTTCCACACAATTACGGAAGCGGCCGCTCGCGTAGAGATACCCTTTGAACCGCCTTCCATTTTTCGCGATCTTATTTGGATTTAGGTGGATTCAATCGGTGCGATGCAATCGGGTTGATCGTACCGCGCGCTATTGACCGCCGGGCCGACGCGGTAGTACTGAAGCTCGATGCCCTCGGCCGGACGAAGCAAGCGGTGGAGTACCTCGGGCTGCGACTGCGGGCTGAGCCACGATGCGTAGTCGATCGGTTGAAGGATCAACGGCATTCGATGGTGCAACGGCTGCATCCAATCGGGCGCCTCGGTGGTGAGAATCGTACAGGTGGGCTTGGCCGGCGCGTCGGACGGAGAGCCCTCTTCCCACAAACCGGCAAAAAAGAACAGCCCGTCATCGTGTCGCCGAATAAAGTAGGGCAGCGATTTCCGCCCCTCTTTCCTCCATTCGAAGAAGCCATCGGCCGGAATCAAACAGCGCCGATGCCGAAACGCCCCGCGAAATGCCGGTTTTTGCCCAACGGTTTCCGCGCGGGCGTTGATCAGGGGGTTCCGCATGAATTGCTCGCCCGCCCAATGCGGGCGCAATCCCCAGCGGGCCAGAAAGATCTCCGCGAGTTGTTGGCGGTCGGGTTGTTGCCGAGGGTCGGCGAACCAGCGAACGGCAACCACCGGCTGGGTCGGGGCAATGTTGTAGCGGGCAGCGAGCGTTGGCCGGGCGGAACTCGTTGCGGCAAAAAGCGGCCCGAATGAATCGGCCGTCTGCGACGGCGCCGGCGCCGCGGGGCTTGGCCCCTCGGCCAGGGGCAGAACCCGACCGAGGTGCTCGGCAATCGCTTCGACCGATGCCCGCAGGGTAAAACGCCCGCACATGAAAGCAGTCTTCTCATTCCGGTAGCGTTGCCGTCCAGCCGTCCGGCCAGTCCGCCGACTTGGCGGCGCACGCCGGCGCCGGTGTGTCTTGCCGCGGCATCTGGGCCTGTACCGCGACGTTTTGGCCTGCGTTGCAGCCCAGTGTTGTCAGTATATCTCGCTGTTGCGGGCCAAAATACCCGGGCACTTTGGGCTGGTTTGCACATTTCGGTCCGCCGGCAGCGGCAAAACGGCCTCGCTCAACAGCCTCGAACCTGCGGGATGGGCTGATGGCACACCGCCCAAAAGACGAGAGACTCCGTGGCTACCGGCTACACCAACGGGAAATTGCAGCGACTGGGGCGTTTGGGTCAATGACGGGGGCAGGTGAATTGGCGGCAACAGGCAAAACGCTAACGTGCAGTTCACCAAAGATCGATAGAATCGCAGCGTCGTTCCTTGACGGTTTAGCCGATAATGAGGGCGGGGACCGATCGCGGGGCTGCGGCTCGAAAAAAAACGATTATCCTAACGAGTCCTCGGCGCGCGATCTGCAACTGGGAGGAAGAAGGATGACCTACAGTGCCGTCTTCCCGCATCATCGTTATAGCGATGCGCCGCCGGCCTCGCCGTTCGTGTCGGTGCGTGCGGAGGCCGGGCCCGAAGTGGGGTCGCCGGCATTCTATGCGGCAATGGCGCCGCTGGGCGACCAGTTGCGTCGGGCGGGGGTTTCCGCAGTGTACTTGGTTCACGGCACATTCGTCGGGATGGATGTGCTGGGCATTTTAGGGGAATTGGCGCGCGTGCTGCCCCGGGCCGGCAATGCCATGCGGCGTTTGGTCGCGCAGGTGGTCACCCAAATCACCGGCGACGCTGGCAATTACAGTGCCGCCTATGCCCGCATCATGCACGAGGCGTTGAATCCGCCGGGCAGCAGTCCGCTGCCGGTTCGACTGTTTCATTGGTCCGGCGAGAATCATCATTTGGGTCGGGCCGACGGCGCCATCCGCTTGCTGGCCGAATTGGCCGACCATTGGCATTCCGACGGCGGTCGCATCTTGCTTTGGGGACATAGCCACGGCGGCAATATTTTCGCCTTGATTTCCAATTTGCTGGCGGGCCCGCGCGAGGCGCTCGATCGGTTTTTCCGCGCAACAGAGGTCTATTGGCGCTGGCCGGTGCTCAAGTGCGTCGATATCCCTGTATGGAATCAGGTTCGCCAGATGCTCTTCGGCGAGATTCATTGCCCGATCGACGCGCGGCAGTTGGATTTCGTGACTTTCGGCACTCCGGTGCGCTACGGATGGAATCCGAACGGTTTCGGGCGGTTGTTGCATTTCGTGCATCATCGGCCGGCGCCGGGGCTGCCTGAATACCGCGCTCCGTTTCCGCCGAAGTGGCACCGCGTGATGAGCGGCGCCGATGGCGACTACGTGCAGCAACTCGGCATCGCGGGCACCGACTTCATGCCCAGCGTGCTCTTCGTCCGCGAATGGCTGGCCGATCATCGCCTGCGCGCCATCTTGTCCGACGACACCATCGATGCCGGCGGCATGCTCCAGCGCTTTCGCGCCGGGCGGATCGTGCCTGACGCCGGCGCAACGCTCTTGGTCGATTACGGTCCGTCGCAGGGCGGGCCGATCCGGCATCTGGCGGGCCACGCCGTCTATACGCGAAAGAAATGGATGCTCTTCCATCTGGCGGAAAGCGTGCGCCATCTCTACCAATCGCCCGACTCCGCCGAGAGCGGCCGACCGCCCACCTGAGCAAAGCCGCGAACGACGGAACGCGGTTCAAACAGGGAACGCACGCAAAGCGGTTGTGATTGTGCTTTCGATCGCGGGTGCGATCATGCGCCCGCTGGTGCTCTCGATCGCGCCGTCGGCAGGATCACGCGGTCGGCAGAGACAAAGCCCGATCGATGCGCCTCAGCGCGCTTTGACGGCCGAGAATCGCCAGCGTGTCGAACAACCCCAGACCGACGGACTTGCCCGTCAGGGCCGCGCGAAGCGGATGAACGACCTGGCCCAGTTTAATCCCCTGTTCGGCCGCAAATCGATGAATACACTGTTCGAGCGTTTCGGCGGCGAACGGCGAACAGGCCGCCAGTGCGTCGCGGACGTTGGCCAGCAGCGCACGAGCCTCGGGCGAGCCAAGCGCCTTGGCAAGCACCGTCGGATCATAGGGCAGTTGTTCGTCGGGCGTAAAGAAGTCGGCAAAATCGAGAATGTCGCCCGCCACCTTCAGCCGATCGCCGGCCGCGGCAACCACCTGTTCGATTCGCGCTTGGGCCGCTGCGTCGGCCGTGTCGGCAACCAATCCGGCCCGCTGAAGGTACGGCGAAACCATCGTCACCTTCTGTGCGACGGGCAATCGCTGCATGTGACGTTCTTGCACGGCGCGAAGCTTCTTGGGGTCGAACGACGCCGGGGCCTTATTCACCCGATCGAGCGAGAACAGTTCGATCAGCTCGGTGCGTGAAAACTCCTCGCGCGAATCGCTCAGCGACCAACCCAATAGGGCCAGATAGTTGATGATCGCCTCGGGCAAATAACCGACCAGTTCGTAGAAATCGACCATCACCGGGTTAAGGACTTCCCGCGGGCGGTCGAAGCCCACGGCTCGGAGAATCCGCGCCCCATGTTCCATCAACTCGGCAAAGTCTTTTTGTTTGAGATACTTGTCGAGTTTGCGTTTGCTCAGTTTATTGCGGCTGCCCGGCTCGGCGACAAACGGAAGGTGCGCATAGTGCGGCAGCGGATAGCCGAGCGACTGGGCGATGAAGACCTGCCGCGGCGTGTTCGACAGGTGCTCTTCCGCTCGAATGACATGGGTGATTTGAAAGTCGTGGTCGTCGACCGCACTGGCCAGATGATAGAGGCACGAGCCGTCCGCCCGTTGAATCACGTGATCTTGTTCGTCGGCCCAAGCGAACTCGACCCGCCCGCGAACCAAATCGTCGATAACCAGCGTGCCTTCGCGGGGCATGAGCAGCCGAACCACACCGGTTCGGCCTTGGGCCTCGAAGCGAGCGGCTTCTTCCGGCGTTCGGGCCATGAACCGGCGGCTATAGACGAACGTCCGTTTTTCGCGCTCGGCCTGCTGGCGTTCGTGCTGGAGTTCCTCGGCCGTGGCGTAGTCGCGGTAGGCGCAGCCGCGGCGCAGCAGTTCCTCGACCGCCTGACGATGGCGCTCCGCCCGTTGCGATTGAAAGTAGGGGCCGAACGGTCCGCCGACCTCGGGCCCTTCGTCCCAATCGATGCCCAGCCAGCGCAAACCTTCAAGTATCGGACGGAGGGCTTCTTCCACGTTGCGCTGTTGGTCGGTGTCGTCGATTCGCAGGATAAATCGGCCGCCGTGCCTTCGCGCAAACAGCCAACAAAACAACGCCGTGCGCACGCCGCCAATGTGCAAATAGCCGGTTGGGCTCGGGGCGAAACGCGTACGGACCATGCCGGTCACTTCCATCCGATTCTCCTGTTGCGGCACGGCGTTCTGTCAGCGCCAATTCGACTGCTGCTGCTGTTGCCGGGCGATGCGTTCTCTCATCAATTGTTGTTTGAGGGCTTTCCGTTCCGCCTTGCTCAACTTGCCGTCTGTTCGGCCCTCGGTTGCTTCGCCCGAGCGATCGGTTCTTGTCGTTGCCACCTGCTGTCGTTTCTCTTCCGCGCGGATTGCGGTCGATTCCGCATCGTGCGGCCGCAGCGGCTCTCGCGTCCGACGCGCACCGTCTGCCTCTGGTTCGGCCGAGCGGTCCGGCTCCGACGCAGGCTCCTCGCGGGTCCGGCCGAACACGGCCGTCAGTCGTTGCCAAAGGGACCGTCGCGACTCGGACGTCCCTTCGCGGCCCGAGAAGCTGCCATCCTTTTCCGACCGATCGGCCGGCGGGCCTCCGACGGGAGAATCGATGCGCACGATCCGTCGCGACTGATTGTCGGTGGAAGGAGCCGACTTGTCCACCCCGGGCAATTGTTCCGGCTCTTCGGCGGAATCATAGCGGCCCTCGGCATCGAGCAGACAATATCGGGCGAACAGGCCCAAGGCGAATAGTGCGAGGACGTAACCCGCCCAGTCTGCTCCCTTGCAAGCCATCGCGTGGTGTTGCGTCGCGGTCCATTCCCACGGCAGCCAGCGCAGCACAATGGCAGCCGTCAACGACAGCGACGAGGCGACGGCAAAGGCCAGGGCCGTTGGACATTCGCGCAGCTCCCACAAAGGCCGAAAGCAGAGCACCAAGCCGATCAGCGCGAAGCCGCCGACCAGCGCCGGCCAATGAACGCGGAGCCAATCGCTTCCGGAAACGTATTCGGTCGCTGTCAGCAGCGTGGGAAAAAGGCCTGCCGCCTCGTCGGCCGCCAGCGCGGCGCAGGCGAATGCCACAAACAGCCAGCGGCGGTATCGGCCGCGGTAGTCGTCGATTCGATGGCGACGGACGGCATAGATCAACACCGCGGTGGCGGCGCCGGCCAACAAGACCAACGAGCCGATCCATCGCGCCAAGCTGCCCGGCGCAAGCAGGTCGAACGTGCCGGTGGCCCGCACCAACTCGATCGGCAGCTTCGCGTAGGCCGACTCGAGCAGCACGATGACGGTCAACCCAAGTGCCGCCAACAGCAGCCACACTCCCCAGCCGCGCGGCACCAAATCAATCATCCGTCGTGCGGCATCGAGAAACTCGGCATCGCCGTAGTGCCGCGAGCGGCGCACCGTCGGACCGCGGAGGCCGACGGCCGATGCAGTGGTAACAGAAGCATCGCCCGCTAGACCTTCTTCGACGAGCAAACGTCGGCGACGATCGTCCCGCTGGCCGCTGCGGCGGAATTGTGCGGACGGGTCGAAGCTCACACCTTCCCTCCCTGGAATCGCGTGAACCGGAAACGTTGTTTCCGTTCGAGCCGCCGAGCAATACCGCGAAAGACGGAAAGCGGCTCAAACGGGGATGACACTCCATCGGCCGCGTCGTTGCGACCGCAGCGGTTTTCGCAAATTGTGTGGCACTATTTGGCGACACTCGTCGCGCACCCCGCGGCCGGGCGAAACCAACTCCCTCTCCCGCCCGAATCGCGCGGTTGGACAATCAATCGCGGCAACGCCGGGCCAGAGCGTCCGGCGACGGAAGGCGAGGCGAACGATCCGTGCCTTCCGCCCCCCCGGTCCGATCGCCCGCCGGCGGCGCGCACAATCAGCCCAACACAATGCTATCTTTATGGTTCGGCACGGAAACGCCCTGCCCTTCACCGACGAATTGGAAATGGGCCGGCCGATTCCGAGACGGCCAACGGACCGGGCATCGCAGGCAATTTGGGCGAACCTGTAATCGGGGCCTACTTCGACGGCGCGGGAACCGGGGCGTCCTTCGTTTCGGGTCGCGCAGCACCTTCGCGTTGTCGCTCGCGCTTCGCCTTGGCGGCCTCCGCCAGTTCCGCCACCTTTTTCTGCTGCGCCGGGGTAAGTACGGCAAGAATCTTGGCGTCGCGTTCCTTCGTTACCGTTTCGAGTTGCAAGCGGAGCTGCTTGATCCGCTCGGCGTACTCCTGCTGAATCGCGTAAATCGCTGCCCGCTGCTTCTCATCGACCACCTCTGCATAGTGGGCCGGAAGCCGGCCGCGAGGCTCCTTCGCCTCAGCGGCGGGCGCGGCCTTCTGCGCAGGTTTCGCTTCGGCGGCAACGGCAGTCGATGCACCCATCAGATAAACCAATGCGAAACAGGCAAGAGCGGCGCGTTTCATCACAGTAGTTCTCCCCTGTGCGTAAAAAATGGTTGAACGAACGAACGGACGGAGGCGCTGGCCCCCGAGATTCCAATGCACTCACTGTCCAAATAAAACCGCAAAAGTACGGAAAGCGGTTCAAACGCGGATCGCACGCCAGAAGGCCGCGCGGTTTTGCCCGCGGCCGCATTCGCACTTGTGTGGAACTATTTGGCCGGCGACGGCGAAACCGAGCGGCTTTCGACCTTAGGCGGCCTCTCGGGCAGCCGCACCGACTTCCATGAGCTTCTTGCCAACTTAGTCGAATGCCCGACATTTTGCCGCGCGGAATTCGCGGCGGCAACAACGGCCGAGACCGCGGCCCCGGGCGGAAACGCGCAGTCGCATTCGACACATCCCCCCCAACCCCTACAGATTTCCCGTGCGGGCGGCTGGAGCCGGCGTTTTTCGATCGTCGCTGCGGGTTCGGCTCTTGTCGGTTTGGGCATTTCGGCATAGTCTAAAATGAATGATTGAAGCTGACAGTCCCGGTTTTTCGGGGCGGCAATCGGGAAACGATCGTCGGCGGCAACTACTAGTCGTGCGTGGTTCACAGAGAAACAAGGCGGCAGCAGGTCTTTTGCTTGCTGTCAGGCCGGTCTTCGGCGGTAGGGCTTTGTTGCGGTGCCGATCACCGAGGGCCGTAAGGCTTCGCTCATGAGAACACAATGGGGCCGGGCCCCAATGCGCTTGCTTTTCGGCCGACTTTTGACGGCCCCAGAGGCGAGCGGCAAGTGGAGAGGGCGAAAGTGCGACGGGTTCGTCTTGCTGAAACGGCATCTTCTTCCCGCAGGCAGTTGTGCCTCGGGCGCATAATCGGGCTGACCTTTTCGAAGTAAGGACAAAGCAATGACTCATGGTTTGTTGAAGCGCGCGTGGATCGTCGCGGCAACCTGCGGCGCTCTGTGGTTGGCGGCCGACCGGGCGGTCGCCCAGCCGGTGGTGGAACCTGTGGACACGTCGGCGACTCGCGCCGAAAACATCGTCGAAGTGCAAGACGCCATCGCGCGATTTCGGGAGCGGGATTTCGACGGCGCCCTGAAAAAATTGGAAGAAGCCGCCAAGAAGAACGAAGATCTCCCCCCGGCCCAAATCATGATGGCCCAGTTGTTCGCTCAAGCGAATATGGGCCCGGCCATGCGTCAGGCCCTGGAGCGGGCGGTGATCGCCGCTCCGCAAGATCCCGAAGCGTTTGCCATCATGGGCGAGTTCGCCTTGCGCGAAGGTCGCGTAACCGATGCCGACCTGCTCTACGCACAGGCGAAGAAGTTGGCCGATTCGTTCACCGGCAGCAAGAAGCGGAAAGAGATTTTGCAGCCCCGCATCCTCAACGGTTTAGCCACTGTCGCCGAAGCGCGGGGCGATTGGGCGCTGGCCCAAAAGCTGCTCGAAGAACAGCTTAAGCTCGATCCGAAGAATGCCGCTGCGATGGAACGCATCGCCCGGGCGATGTTCCAACAGAAGAACGCGGCCGGGGCCTTCGAAATGCTTCAAAAGGCGAAAGCGGAAGACAAGAACATGCTGACGCCGGAAGCGCGGTTGGCCCAGTTCTACGAGGCCTATCCCGACCACGCTCAGGCGAAAGTCTGGATGGACAAAGCGTTGCAGAAGGCCCCCAACGACCTGCGCACGCTGCTGGTCGCCGGCGAATGGGCCTTGCAAACCGGGCAGATGGACAAGGCCAAGCAATACGCGACCGACGCCCTGAAGGTCGATTCGAAATCGCTCGAAGCGAAGATCCTCCGCGGCGTGGTGGCTTTGTTCCAGAATGAGATCAAAGACGCCGAGATGTGGTTTGAAAACGCCGTGATGCAATCGCCCGGCAACTTCGCCGCGACGAACAACCTGGCGCTGGCGCTGTGCGAGCAAAACGACGAGTCGAAGAAGCGCCGCGCCCTGGAATACGCGGAACGCAACGTCCGCAGCTTCGAGCGGATCGCCGAGGCTTGGTCCACCTACGGTTGGGTTCTGTATAAGAACGGACGGCTCGATTTGGCCGAGCAGGCGCTGCAACGAGCAGCCTCGGCCGGTCAGGTCAGCCCCGACACGTTGTACTTCATCGCGCGAGTCGGAGTTGATCGCGGCCAACGCGAGCAGGCCAAGCAGTTGCTCAAGGCCGCCCTCGACGCGAAGCGCCCCTTCTCGAAGCAGCAAGAGGCGTTGATGCTCTACGAACAGCTCGCCGGCAAGGCGTATGATCCGGCCGAAGCGCCCAAACCCGAGGCCAAGACCCCGGCGCCCAAGGCCGAATCCCCGGCACCGAAGACCGAAGGCGGTGCAAGCACTCCTCCGGCAGCGAAGCCGAAGTAGGCCGGGCACCAGCCGGGCTCGCCAACGGGCATCCCCTTTGGCGACTGCACCGGCAGCAACGGTCCCAAGATAGGTCGTTAGAAATCGCTGCCGGTGAAATGCGGCGCCCTTAGCAGCCATTCGGGCTTGCGACATCATTGGCGAAAAAACGCCAATGCGTACGATGGAATGATTTCACGCTCCGCCGGATCATTAATGGCCGGCGGAGCGTGTGTGTTTCGTAGAGCGAGCGACTCGAATCGGTTGCGCTCCCCAGCGCAACAGCAGTGCCCGCAGCGCAACAAAAAGATCATGGTACGCCGTTCCGTCGTCATACCATGATCTTTATCCTGATACGGGACGCCGAAGCATCCCGCCCTCCCGGCAGGTCTATTCTTGTTCGTTCGGTTGTAGGCGACCTGCAACTTGAACTGTTCTTGCCGATGGTATGCGGATTGACCGATTTTCGGCCGTTCCGCCGCTTGCGTTCGCCCCCTCGGACCGCCCTCGGCCGAAAGGGACCGTCCCAATAAGAATCACGAAAGCCGACGCTTTGCCGAACGAACCTCAGGCCGCTCGGCCGGCCCGCGGCCGGCGAGGATCGAACCAGGCGAAGCCGCGGGAAACACAAGTCGGTAAACCGTGCCCGCGCAGTCCGCACCCGGCGCGTCGTTGCACCACAGGCAGCGTGTTGCATGGTGCGGCCCGATTCGATCTTCATCGGTTCGGCTGCCGATGAGCGGAGGAGCGAAGCGTTTTCTTGTGAGCATCGGCACGGCAAGTTATACTCGGTTTTTACGAGGTTTGCGGGGCGGACGCCCGAAAACGCCCTCATCGGCAGGGCCAGTCACTCCGGCGGCAGCCGTTTCCGAACACTCGTCCGATCGCCCGCCCGCCGTCGGATGGGTCGGCGGTGCGAAGGGCGAGTCTCTCTTTTTCAATCCCTGGGGTGCGATGGCACTGTTCGAAGCATTCAAATCGCTTTTCGGTCCGAGTCGGCTGAATGTCGCCTCGCGGTTTGCCATTCAGCGCGAAGCGATTTCGGGCACGATGTCGAGCTTCTACGTGGCGCGCGATTTGAAGACGGATCGAATCGTCGGCCTGAAGATTCTCGACCGTCAGAAGGCAGCCGTCTTCGAGGCCCGCTTCAAAAACCTGAAGAAGCCTAGCGAAGGCGAAATCGCCATGCGGCTGCGGCATCCGCGGATCGTCGAGACGTTCGAGCACGGCCTGACGACCGACGGCTCGCCCTACTTGGTGATGGAGTATCTCGAAGGGCCCGATTTCAACTCGCTGATCATCGGCCGAAGTCCGGTGTTGCAAGGCCGGCGGCTTCACTTCATTCGCCAGGCAGCCGAGGCCCTCGCGGCCGTGCATGCGGCCGGATTCATCCACCGCGACGTTTGCCCGCGAAACCTCATGCTCACCGACAAGGGAAAGAATCTGAAACTGATCGACTTCGGCCTGACCGTGCCGGCCGAACCGCCGTTCATGCAGCCGGGCAATCGCACGGGAACCCCCAATTACATGGCGCCCGAGATCGTCCGCCGCCGCGCAACGGATAAACGCGTCGATGTGTTCGCCTTCGGGGTGACGGCATATGAGCTATGCACCTTCGCCCTGCCGTGGCCTTCGGGGGCAACCGGGCTGGCGGCGATGAATCATGACAAGCCGCCCACCGATATTCGCAAGCATCGCCCCGATTTGCACCCCAAACTGGTCGAGGCGATTCACGCCTGCATCGAGCCCGAGTTAAGCCGCCGTTGCCCCTCGATGGATGCCTTCTTGAAAATGATCGACGGCCTAGAGAACGAAACATCCTGACCGACAAGGGCGGCGAGCAAGGACTTTTCAGTCAGGGGCGAATGGGGTATCTTGAGGTAACCTGCCGACAGGGGCATCCTGCCGACAGGGGGCCAAACAAAACCGCGAAAGACGGAAAGCGGTTCAAAACGGGATCGCACGCAAGAAGGCCGCGTCGCTGCGACAGCGGCCGATTGCGCCATTGTGTGGAACGATTTAGGCCTCGTTCGCCGGCGTCGTTCGGCACGGGGAGCCGCCCATCGCGGCCGACAGCCGACGGCCCGCGGAACGAGATCGACAACTTCGTCGCCGCGAATCGGCGGGGCGCCCCGACCGATGCGGACGAATCGAGACCGATGGAGAGACTCATGGCACGCAAAATTCTCAATCGCCGCGAGTTGCGTGCGGCCGCCGAGGCCGCCGAACGGCTGGACGATGATGAGGAGGATGTGGAACTCGACGAAGAGGAAGCGGAGAGTGAAGAGCAGGAGAAGCCGGCGAAAAAGAAGCCGGCCGCCAAACGGAAGAGTCGCGCGAAAGAGCCGAAGGAAGTCCGCCTGAAGGCCTTTTGGGCGGTCTTCAATCAAACGATGAAGCGCGTCGCCTTGTTCGAGTACCACGAACGATCGCAGGCCGAGAAAAAGGCTGCCGATCTGACCAATTCGCAAGGAACACCGCACTTCGTCCAGTTGGTCAAGGAGATCATCAACGAGTAGCCCGACTTCGTCGCCGGCCGCGCCGACTCGAAATGAAACCGCAAAAAAACGGAAAGCGGTTCAAGGAGAGACGGCACGCCAACGAGCCGCTTCGCTTCGGTGGCAGCCGGCATGCGATGAATTGGAACCATCGAGCGAATTGCCCACTGTCGTCGTCGGCGACGTTCGGGGCGCGGCGGCAAAGAGCGAGGGGCATTTGTCCGTTCGGAGCTTCGAACCGATTCGGAGGAAGATGCGATGAGTGAGTCCCGTCCCGCACGCTATCTGATCGTGATGGCCCTCTTTGGTGTTTGCTGTTTGGCCGGATGCGGCGGTATGGGCGGTTCCGAGTCGGGCGGCGGCGGCGCGGCCAAGACGGGCCCGTTGCCGAAGCTCGGCGACCCGATGCCTCCGTTGGACGACGATCGGCTGGTCGTCGCCCCGCCCTCCGGTTGGCAAGTGCTGCCCCGAAGCGAGAAATACTTGGCCCGTTTTCGCGGCGACAAGCGAGAACCGTATCCGACGATCATCCTCACCGTCGAAGATTTCGAACGAATCCGGAACGTGACGGCCGACAATCAGGTCGAATACGGCAAAGCCGTGTTCGCGGTGATGCAGGAAAAAGCCAAGAAGTTGCAGCAAGAGGGGAAAGGCGACGGAAAGGTCAAGTTGGCCGAGCCCATCGAGCCGGTGAAGATCGGCAAGTTCCTCGGCATTCAGTACGCCCGCCGCGTAAAGACTTCGGAAGGCGTGTTCGATCAGTATTTCGTGGAAACGGTGCGCGACGGGCGTCGCTACATACTCGAATTGCGTGATTTGGAGAACGCCGCGGCCCAATGGAAGCCGCATCTGTACGCCGTCGCGTTGGGGATGCAGTTCCCCAAGTCGGCCGCGTCGGAACCGGCAACGGAACCGAAGCCGGACCAGCCTGCGGCGCCCGACGAACCGAAACCGGAAGTGAAGCCCGAGCCAAAACCAGAACCGAAGCCCGAGCCGAAGAAGCCCGACAAACCGAAGCTGAGTGTGGAGGACTTCTGATTCGGCCTCGCCGGCGAAGCGTCGATGTGCCGATGGCAGGGCCATCCACGTACTTCGATCCCTTGTGCCGTTTTTTCGATCCCCAAGCAGAACAGCCATGAACGAAGACGAAATTCGCCGCTACGGCATGATGGGCTTGGTGGCATTCAATATCGTGTTGATCCTTTGGGTGCTGTTCTCCTGGCTGACCTTTCGGCCGTGGGTGGAGAAGCTGCCCAACGGCTCTCAGGTGATTCACGATTTCAGCGTGTTTTCGGCAGGGATCAAAGGGGCGTTTTTCGGACTGATCGTCGGCGGGCTAACGTTCTTTTTCGGCTGGAAGAACAAGCTCTGATCGCACACCGCACGGTTCTCTCCTCTCTTCGCGGCGGAGCGAATTGTTGCAAGCGAAGGGTGCCGGCCGCGGGGACAATCGCCCTGCCCATCGCGTGTCCGCTCGAGGCGTTCATCGTTCATCGCGCCGCCGGTTTCGGCGGGGTCGGAGCGGCGAGGAAGAGAATCAATCGTTCCAGCAGCAATCGCGGCGGCAAGGTGCTGTCGCCCTTCAGGTCGAGGTCGGCCTCGAGCAGGCGGCGGTAGAGAGTTCGCGCCCGGGCGCGCCCGAGCCGTTCCAATTGCTTCTGCGTTTTATCGACGAAGTGCGGATTGACCTTCGCCTGTAACAGGGCTTGCCTTAGCGGCGGCCGCTTCCCCATCTGCTCGCCGCGGATGATCAAGCGGGTGGCCGCGGCCAAGCGGCGCAAGGTGGACGAGATTTGGGCCAAAATGCCGATCGGCTGTTCGCCGGCCGATAAGAGCTGATCGAGCAGCTTCATGGCGTCGGCCGGTTTGCCGTCTAACGCGGCGTCGATCAGTTCCCAAGCGGTTCGCGCCCGCCATGCCCCGGTGCGCTGCGAGACCAACTCGGCCGTGATCCGCGGGGGATCGCCCGCCCAAAGCGACAACTTCGCCATCTCCTGATCGAGCAGTCCCAATTCGGGACCGATCAAATCAACCAGCAATTTGGCGGCCGCATCGTCCATTTCGACGTGATGGGCCGCCTTGGCCCAACGCCGCAACCATTTGGCGAGGGCGGCCGGCGGGGGCGGCGCACAATCAACGACCAAGCCTTGGGCGGCCGTCGCCTTGTACAGCCGCGTGTTGCTCGGAAAACTCGACAGTTCGAGCACCAACACGCTCTTTTCGGCCGGCCGGGCGACATACTCCTCCAACGCGGCGCGATTCTTGCTGACCAGGCCGTCGGCCGATTCGACGCGCACCAGCCGTCGCGGGCTGAACATCGCCACGGTTCGCAACTCGGCCTCGATGTCGCGCCAGTCGGCCGCGCTGCCGTCGAACAGACTGAGCGACCAGTCGTCGGCCCGGTCGCCCGCCACGGCAACGCGCACGCGCCGCCACAGCAGCGTTTTGAAGAACGCCTCGCTGCCGAAAAAGACGACCACCGGCGGCACGTCCTTCCAGGCCGGGGCGAGGATCGCTTCGCCGGCGGCAACCACATGTTCCATGTCGGTTCGCTCCGTGTCGGCTCGCTTGTCGATCCGCGCGGTCGGATCGGCCCGCGCTGCGATGCGACGGGGTGTCGATCGGCCGCCGCGCGGAGTCGTCGGTGGCTATCGATAAGTCGTCAGTCGCTATCGATAATCGGTCGGCGCCGCGCCCGAAATATACTGCCGCCATCCGTCGAGGTGTTCTTTCGGGAGGCTGTTTTCGCGGGCGATTTCGGTTTCCACTTTGCGATCGGTTCCCGGCACGAGCACGCGGACTTTCAACCGGCCGTTGGGTTTGTAGTGGAACCAGACATCGACCGGGGTTTGAGCCGGCAGCCCGGCGGGCAATTTCGGCAACGAACAGCGGCCGATCGGCACGCACTCGTCGGCCGAGGGGCATTCGCCCTCGACGATCTGCACGAGCACGGAGCGCTGGTTGGCCTTCGATGTCTTGAACGTCCGCTTTGCCGTCACCGGCAGCCGCGTGTTGCGCGGGATGAGGATGCCATTGCGGCGGCGCTTGGTGAGCGGGTCGATGCCGACCACGCCCAAACTATGCGAGTTGACGTTGCGAATGCGGAACAGCCGCGGCAACCCCTGCTCTTTGGCCAGCAGCAAGCCGGCGTGCAGCGCCGCGCCATGGGCGACGGCCTCGTCGGCGGCCACCGAGGCGTCGGGCGGTTTGCCCGTCAGCTCCTCGAGCATCTTGCGGACCATCGGCATCCGCGTCGAGCCGCCCACCAGCAGCACCCGATCGATATCCTTCCATTCGAGCCCGGCCGCCTTTAGCGTTTGCACCGTGGTGAATCGAGTGCGGTCGAGCAGGTCTTGCGTCGCTTCTTCAAACTGTTCGCGGGTGATTTCGACGTGCGCAATCAGCCCGCGGTGTTCGCAAATCACCGTGGCTTTCGGCCGGGTCGAAAGCGTTCGTTTGGCGTCTTCGCACTCGCGCCACAGCTTGCCGGCCGAGCGCGGATCTTCGCGCGGGTCGGCGCCGTGCTTGCGGATGAATTGTTCGGCCGCCAAATCGACCAACCGCTGGTCCCAATCGTATCCGCCCAAGCGCACATCGCCGTCGGTCGCCAGGGCGATGAACTCCGTGCCGCGGATCTCCATGCAGGTCAGATCGAAGGTTCCCCCGCCCAAGTCGTACACGAGGATGTGCTGCGGCTCGGTCGAACTGCCCTCGCGGTTGAGGTAGCCCTGCTGAAAGCCGAAGGCCACGGCCGCGGCCGTCGGCTCGTTGATGATGTCCATCACCTCCAGCCCGGCCATGTAGCCGGCGTCTTGGGTGGCCTTGCGGCGGACTTCATCGAAGTAGGCCGGCACGGTGATCACCGCTTTGCTGAACGGCCCGATCTGCGTGACTGCGTCGATCCGAAGCTTGTTGAGGATCAACGCCTCGATGACCTCGGGCGGGTACTGCTTGCCCTCGAGCACCTTGTGAAAGACGCGGTGACCGACGTCGCGCTTGGAGCATTCGGCGCAATGCTCGGCCTCGATCGCCAAGGCCTTCAGCGCTTCGCGGCCGACCACGACCGCATCTTGATCGAAAAGCACGACGCTCGGAGTCAGCCGTTCGCCCTCGGCGTTGATCAACGTTTGCGGGCGGCCCTCATCGTCGAGTTTGGCGACCACCGAGAACGTCGTTCCCAGGTCGATGCCGACTGCTGGTATCGATAG
>CAZVZX010000050.1:0-27097 GCA_964631235.1 uncultured Planctomycetaceae bacterium
TCGTCCGAACAGCTCGTTGAAGTTCATCGATAGACTATTGATCCGGGGAAAAACGAAATCTCAACAACCCGCCACCCCATCCGTCGCGACCGATTCGAGTCTTTGCGGCTCGGACGATCCCCACGCCGACGATTCCTCGGCACCAAACGTGTCGCTTGCAGCTTCGTCAGTGAAACGCGCCGACGAGCCTAACCTCAAAATAAGGCAACCGACCGTTCGGCCGAACAACACTCTCAATGGTTCCACACAACCACGGAAGCGGCCAACTGCAAGCTTTCCCCCGATTGAACCGCATTCCGTCGTGTCGGTTTGTTTAGGCATTACGGCCGCGCAGCGCCGGCCACGCCAACACGAACAATTCCGCCAACAAGCAAACCAACACGGCGATCATCACCCATTTCCAAAGCTGCGTGCCGCCAATCTGTGCGCGCTGCAATCCCAAAGCCACGGCCTTCTCCGTTTCCAGTCCGGCGGCTCGCCCCGCCTTCTCGCGCAGGTTCGCAGCAGAGTCGCGCAAGAGCGACGACTCTTCGCTCGGGCCATTGGCCGCCAACACGACCTCCCACAGGGGCCCGTCAGCGCCGGGCGCATCGGCAGGCCGATGCGCCGTCACCCGATAGATTCCGCGCCACATGCACTCCCGAATCCGCAATCCGTACTGCCCCGCCCCAAGCGACTCGGTGTTCAACGGTACGTCCTGCGTGTTCGGCCCACTTAGGGTGAAGCGCGCATTGCGTTGAACAGCAGGCACGGGCAAAAGCAGCGCGCGCTCGGTGCTCAGATTGCGCTGCGGCAGGGTTTGTCGCATCGCGCCGCGAAGGATGCGATCGTACATCAGTACGGCATTGCTGATCGAGAGCGTGTTCCAGGCCGAGTCGCCGCCCGAGAACACGCCGCTGGCAATCAGCAAGACCTTGCCTCGTCCGATCCGGCGTTCGACCATGAACGGAAGTCCATTGGTAAACCGCGCCACCACGACCGGACGCGACAATTCGGCACGCTGTTCGACCGGAAGCGACGAACTCTCGTCGATCATCCCCTCGGTCCATCGAAGCCAATTAGGAATGATCTTCGCTCGCTGCTGCTCCAATTCCTGTTGGCGACGGCGCTCGGCGGCTGATAAGTTGCCGGCACCATCGGAGCCGGCCAATCGCGCCAGTTCTCGTTCGATCTCGCTCACCGCCGCCTCGCGGCCGCGCAGCTCCTCCAGACTCGCATCGACCGCCTGTTGTTTGATTTCGTCGTTGAATTGGGCTGCGGCCGCTTTGAAAAAATAGACCGCCCCGTACAAGTCGCGGAGTTGCTCGGTCGCCACTCCTTCCAACGCGAAATACTCGTGGTCTTTCAAGCTGTTGAAATCGAGCTGGAAGTACTCGACTCGGTTGGGCGATTCTTCCGGCAAGCGGCCGACCAAGACAGCATCGAGCGGCACGGGCAGAATCCCTTTGCCCTGAAGCCAAGCGTCCTGCGTCCACGCGGCCGGATCGAACAATCCGCCCGCAGCGATCACCAAGCTGCCGCCCTGCTCGACATACTGACGCAGCAATTGCGCCGCTGCCCCGGGAAACGGCACTCCGGCCACAACGACAAGCCGGGCATCTTCCAATAGCGACTGATCCAACTCGTCGATCGTTCGATGCTCGGCCCGAACAAGCTGCTTGTCGCGCGCCGCCTGATTGCCGATCGGGGCCAACAGACGCCGCAGGTGATACGTTTCGCCGTAGCGGCCGCGCCGCGGATCTTCGTCGCGTCCGAACTGATCGACAAAGACCACCGGCAGTGCCGCAACCACCGGAACAATCAATTCGCGACGGTCGTCGCCGGGCAACCGATCGGGCGGCAACACCACTTCGGCGGCGGCGAAATAGGGCCGCCCGGGCTCCGCCGCAACATCGAAAGGATACGGTTCGAACTCGATTTCGCGGCGTTGGCCGGGCAGCAGATCGACACTGACCGTTTGCACCACTTGCCCTTCAACGATCAGGCTGACCGGAACGTTGCGACGCTCGCTCGGTCCCTGATGACACACCACCGCAACAAAGGTCGCGGGCGTATGCAGATCCACAACCGCGTCGCGCACATTGAATTCGGCTACGTAGCTGTTCTCCACATCGGCCGGATCACTGCGCAAGTCGATCAGTTTGACGCCGCCGGGCACTTGGTCGAGTTGGTCGGCCAATTGCGCGGCAGACCACTCGTCCACCTGCTGATCGGTGAAAAGCACGACTTGCTTCCGCGCCGGCGAGGCGGTTCGGCCGGCCGCGGCAATCGCCAAATCCAGAGTCTCGCGCGGCTTCGTTTGACGATCGACCCACTGAATCGCCTCCAAGGCTTCGAGAGCGTCTTGTTTGGTGTAGTGGGCATCAAGGGTCGCGCCTGAAGGCAGTCCGCACGTCGGCAGCACCGAAATCCGACTTCCCCGCGGCAGGTTCTCAATCATCGACTGGGCCTGACGTTTCGCCTCGTCGAGAACCGTGCCGCCAAGCCGCTGATAACTCATGCTCAGGCTGTTATCGATCAACAGAATCGCATGAACCGGCTGATTCGCTCCCATATCGCCGGTGGCCGCGAAAAACGGCTGCGCCAAGGCGGCTCCGAACAGGAGGATGCAGGCCGTCCTCAACGCAAGCAATAGGAAATCGCGGATTTGCAGCATTCGGCGGCTGCGGAAGAGGGCTTCGCGCAAGAAGTCCATCGCCGCCCATTCCACCACTTTGAATCGGCGACGATTCAACAGATGAATCAAAATCGGACCGGCGGCGGCAACGAGTCCGGCGACGGCAAACCAGGGAGCCAAAAACATCGATTCGTGCTCTTGTTGAGATAACGGGCTGCAAGGGCCGTTGCGTTGACTTTCCTTCGTTGGGACGGCTCGGACTGGGCCGGCTTGCGGATTACGGTCCGATGCGCCGGGTTACTTCGACTGGAACTGCCGTTTCATCGATTCGATCTTTCCCTCTTGCAGAATCGGCAGGTACCGGTTCGGCATCGCCAGCACGAAGCACGCCGCCGAGGTCATGTACAAATCGCCCGGCCGGCCGTCCACTCGCCCGTTGGCCCGCCATTTGCCGTGCTCGTCGGGTTTGCCCGGCGCCTTGACCTGCGACTCGACCAAGCTGTCGCGCAACAGCGGGTAAAGTTCGCGCCAATGCTGCCCGCCGACTTGATAAACGGCCTGACCAACATAGTAAAGCGTGTATGCGTCGAACGGCGGATTGCGGCGATCGCCCTGCTTCGTCTTCTCCCGAATGGCATCGCCGATGACCTTCATGTTCTTTTCGATTCGCCAGTCGTCGTATTGGGCGAACTCCTGCAAACAAACGACACCGGCTGCCGCCATGGCGGTCGTCGCCTGCCCTCCGCCTTTCGTATAGGTGAACTGTCCGTCGTGTTTCTTCTGCTCTTCTTCCGGGGCGTTGTGCGAACAACCTCGCGGGGTGTAGTGCTGCCGCACGCTGCGAATCGCCAAGTCGATCACCTCCGGCGGCACTTCGAGCCCGCTATCGACCGCGCTGCGCAGGGCCTTGGCCTGCATGACGGCCAGGCTCAAGTCGTGCCCCCGCTGCTGACTTCGGGCATGATAGTCCCAGCCGCCATCACCGCACTGAGTCTGGGCGATCAACCGCAAGGCCCGATCGAGAATCGGTCCCACTCGGCTGTCGCTGGTCATGCCGTATGCCTGCCCCAGCACAAACGCGGACAACCCGTGGTTGTACATATCGCGTTGGCCGTCCGCAATGTTCAGCAACCCCGACGGCTTTGCATTTCGGACCACGTAATCGATCGCCCGCTGACACGCCTCGCCGTATTGCCCGCGACCCGGCATATGCCCGGCTGAAAGAAACGCCAGGGCGCCCATGCTCACCAAACCCAAGTCGTTCGAGGTCCAATTGCCCTCTGGCCCCTGATTACGGGCCAGCCATTCCAACCCCATTGTCAACGCTCGTTCCGAAGCGGGCGTGATCTCCCAGTCGCCCTGGGCCCACGAATCCGCCGGCACCAAGAGACTCAGGACGACTAAAAGAATGGCCCATCGCCAAGGCTCGCCGCACAGCCGCTTCATCTCTGCCGCCCCCGCTCTCGATTGCCATCAATCAGCACATGGAAAATCGCTGTTGGTGCATACATCACCGCGGCGTTGATGCTCGCGGGAAAAACAAATCGACCCGCAACTCTCTTGGCTCGTTCGTTCCGGCTCGCAAGAAAAAAACGGGACGCCCAGTCCGGCCGATAAACGACCGGCCAGCGGGAATACACCGACCCCGCGGCCGCATGTCCACTTCCGCCATCGATCATTGCTCTGTTCCGAAGAAAGGCAGGCCGCCGCGCTTCGCCCGCACGAGCGAACGCGCAACAGACAATACGGAGGGATCAACCTGGCAATTCGCTGCCGCCCGGCGAATCAGAAACCCTGAGAGCGTGCAAAATGATGCGCATCCGTCACCGAACACGCCATTGCCGCCTTCGTCCCAGAGAACAGACCGCGGAAATACGGCATCGTCTCCAAGCAATGGCTATTATTGAATCGCCGCCGTGTCGTGTCAACAATGGCATCGAATCGTGCGGCCGATCGCCACTGCTAGGCGAATACGCATTGTTACCACGAATCGATCGACGCGGCGTTCGTGGCGAGACTAACTGCCGATTCGGCCTGCTCGGTCAGTGTCAACACCAACCGCGGCCACGCAGTGATGCAGAACACTGATGCCGACGACGAGAGAGAGGACTCACCGATCCGAGCTTGCATCGAGCGGGTTTTCTGACGGCCCGATTCAGCCCTCAGTCAGCCCCAGTTCATCGTGAACCAGTTCGATCAGCTCGGGCCCGATCTCATCATGGCCGCGTCCCCGAGCGGCAACCAATGCCATGTCGGCCAAGTGGCAAATCCGGCGGGGCAGTCCGCGCGACAGCGAGTGAAGACGATCGACCGCGTCCGTGGAGAAGCGGGGGCAACCGCTTGGTTCGGCCGCGAGGAACTCCGAAACCATCGCTGCGGTTTCCTCTCGGGACCAGGGCGGCAGGTCGATACGCAGTTCGGCCGAATCGAGAAGACGCCGTCCCACTCGCCCAATAGATTCAAGCCGGCCGGAAAGCACGACGGTCATCCGGCTTTCGGCAGGGGACGAAACAACGAGTCGCTGCACGTGTTCGATGACCGATGCCGAGGCTTGATCTGCGTCGTCGCAAAGAATCGCCACAGCGACCTGTTCGTACGCATACGCAGCCAGTCGTTCCTCGATTGCGTGCCAAAGCCGCGGCAACGGATCGGTTGGGGAAAGGGCTAAGGCGAAGTCGGATCCGATCCGCGCCAGCACCTCGCTCGGCTCAAGCCCAATCAGGCTCAACATCGCGGCAGGCGCTCCGCAGCGCCGCACGTGCCGCGCAAAGTACCTCAGAAGCGCCGTTTTGCCGCTGCCCGATGGCCCCATCAATAGCCCGAGCCGACGCTGCTGTTCCCAAAGGAAGAGCAGACGCGATAACGCCTCTTCGTGGGTCGGGCCGAGATAGTATCGGCCGCTGGCGCCCCCAAACGGCGAGATTCGAATTGCGCAGCGGGTCGGGTCCATTAAGCCGCCTCTCCCCTATTCTTTGGTATAATCGGCAAAGCTTGACAGGAACTTCAACTCGTCTGCCTCGGGCCGCTCGCGCTGCCCCTCGACACTGCGGGAACACTGAACTCCAATGGCCGTAAATCCTTCCGCACAAACGACACCCTCCACGCGCCGGCGCGATGCGAGGGCACATGGGCAACGGCCCAAGACGGTTATCTCAAACTGAAGCTCAACGCACGATGGATCGTTATTTCTGCGAACAGAAGATCGACGGAGACCGGATCGAATTGACCGGAAGCGAAGCGCATCATTTGATCCACGTGATGCGAGCGCGCCCCGGTGGGCAAGTGGTGCTGTTCGACGGTTCCGGCGGCGAGTACTTGGCGGAAATCGACCAGGTTCGCCGCGACGCCGCGGTGCTGCGGCTGATCGAGCACCGCCCGATCGAACGCGAGTTGCTCGGCCGCCTCGTTATCGCTGCGGCCTTGCCGAAAGGCGACCGGCAAAAATGGCTCGTCGAGAAACTCGTCGAGCTGGGCGTTTCGGCCTTTGTTCCGTTGACCACGCAGCGTAGCGTGAGCGAGCCCGGCGAGTCGGCCCGAACCCGGCTTGCCCGCACGGTAATCGCCGCCAGCAAACAATGCGGCCGCAATCGGCTCATGGAGATTGCCGAAACGACCCAGTGGCGGGAATTCGCGACTCAGTGCCGGGCAGATGTTCGTCTTCTGGCTCATCCGGCCTCTGCCGCAGACGAGCGTCGAGATTCGCCGCCCGAACCGGCGCCGCTGCCCATCGATTCCGGCTGTTGCTTACACCTGCCCCCGTTGAATCCCTCGGCGGAGATCGTCGCGGCCATCGGCCCGGAAGGCGGATTCACCGAGGCCGAGGTCGCCGCCGCAATTGCGGCCCAGTGGAGGTGCTTCGATCTCGGCCCGCGGATTCTCCGCGTGGAAACCGCCGCTCTGTGCCTAGCGGCCCTTTGCGCCGATCAGCTTCAACGCGCCGCGGCGTTGGCCGGCCATCGAAACAACGATCTCAATAAAAGCGGCCGGTAATCGCCCGCGGCCTGCCGAGCAACGGTGATTCGCTTCATTCGGCGGTCCGCCCGCAACTAGCCTGATATCCGCGGCAGAATTACCACACTCCGGCGCGGCGCAATGCGGTGGACGAAATGCTCTCGCGGAACATCTCGGCGGGCACTTCGCGGCAGATCGCCCGGAGCACATCGGGCAGATCGAGATCGGACAACCGCACAAAACTCGACCCGATCTCGCGTCCAAACACCAAGAACTTACAACCGCGGCCGGCAATGCGCTCAAGCGAGGCTCGGCATGCAGACTCGTCGCCCCCCCAGTATTTCGGATCGGCTATTCGGCGGAGGGTGTCGGTGCCCACAAGAAACGTCGCGCAGGGAAACAGCCGCGACTTTTCCTCGAACGTCGCCGCACGCGACAGCCAAACAGGCTGATCCGTTGGAAACTGACCGAGCCGACGGCGAATCTCGATGTAGTCCAACGGCGGCTTGTCCACGTTGCGAACCGAAATCTCCAACGCAACGGGCAGGCCGAGAATCTCTCGCCCCAATTCCAACATCCGCCGATGCCCTTGGTGCATCGGATTGAAAGCGCCGGAGAGAATTGCGCCGGTAACGGGATTGGCTTGCCCCTCGAAAATGCATTCCGCTTGCCCCAGCAAGAGACGTTGCCAGCTTTCCGGGGCAACCGCTCGCTGCTCGCTCAGCTCCTCGCCGGAACGCAAGGGCAACTCCAACCGCCCATCGACACCGCAAAACTCGGCAATCGCATTGAGAATCAGCCGAGCCACCAAATCCTCTTCTTCCGCACGCGAACGAGCGCCTTTGGTCAACTCCAGCGCCCACATCCTCGTTTCGCGCACCGTCTGATAGGCAACGAAGGCATGGTGGGGGCCGGCGCGGGGGCGATCGGTCACCAGTCCGGCCGTGCAGGCAACGCCGGCGACTTCGACACCGCCCGAGGCCAACTCTCGCGCATGCTCGAAGGTCACCATCGCCATGGCGCGGCTGGTCGCCGACGAACAAAAATGCTAGGGCCGCGCGCCGAGGTAATGAATCAATGCCTTTTCCGCATAAGGAACGCACGCCATCAACAACGTGCGCGAGCCGCCGGGAACCTCAAGCAAATGCGCAATCGCGGACCCGCCGCCGCCCGATACTGTCAATGCGATCTGCGAAGGCGCGGCGTGGATACGCTGCACGAGTTCGACAATAGAGACGTTCATGCTCACTCCCAACAAACACCACTACAGCCGCCGGCAGCCGATCTGCCAGCAGTCTATCGTACCCCGGCAACCATGCCAAGCCGCTTGGCGTCAGAGCACCCGCAGCGTATATTGTCCCTCTGGCCGGTTCACTGCCGACAACGGTGCCTGCTGCGGCAATGGGGCGTTTAGAGGACGCGGCCTTTCCCGAGCCCTCCGCCCGCGCCCAAGCAATGGCCGCCGCCCGCCGGTCATTGGTCCGAGTCGTGTTGAACCACTCCGTCGAGCAAGCGGCCGCAGAAAGAGCGAAGCGGCTATTATTGACCGGCTCGAACCGCTTTCGTTTTTCGTTGCTTTCTGATTGCAACATTGCGTCGCCAACCGCGTTTTCCCGCCAACTGCAAAGGATGATCCAACCGCCATGAAGACGATGCGTGCGATCGAGTTCATCGGGCCGAGCCAAATCCGTTTGCGCGATGACGCCCCGCGGCCCGAGATCTCGGACGGTGAAGTGTTGGTCCATTGCCGTTACGTCGCTTTGTGCGGAACGAACATGGGGCCCTACCTCTACGATGGCCGCTGGGCCGATCCGAAAATCCCGCGGCCGCCGGGGTGGCTTGGGCACGAGAATATCGGCTTCATCGTCGAGTCGCGGGCAGAGCAATGGCCCGTGGGCACCCCCGTTCTCGCACACCCCGACGACTACAACGGTTTTGCCGAGTTCATTCGTTCGAAGCCCGCCGGGCTGGCCCGACTGCCCGACAACCTGCCCGACTTGGCCGAGATGATTGTCGCCCAGCCCTTGGCCACGGTGTTGCGGGCAATGGTTCGCACCGGTCCGGTGATTCAGCAACGGTGTGCCGTGGTTGGCCAAGGGCCGATGGGGTTGATTTTCACGCATCTGCTGGGCCGCATGGGTGCCCGGCAGGTCATCGCCATCGATCAGGTTCCTTGGCGTCTGAAGTGGGCGAAGCGATTCGGTGCCACCGACGTGATCGATGCATCCAGTGAGGACGTGCCGGCTGCTGTTCGCCGCCTTACCGGGGGCGAAATGATCGATTTCTGCGTCGAGGCCGTTGGCAAGCCCGACGCGCTGAACCTGGCCGCTCGTCTGCCGCGAAGACAGGGCCGATTGTACGTTTTCGGCGTGCCGCACCACGACGAGCAGCCCTTCCCCTGGTTCCACACGGTGGCTAACGAAACCGAGATCATCACCTCGATGGGGCCGGAGTGCATGGAGTACTTCCAAACGGCCGTGGACATGATTGTTCGCAAAAGCGTGGACCTCGCAGCGATGGTCACGCCGCGGATGCCCTGGGACCGAGCCGTTGAAGCCTTCCAGATGTACGCGCACCCCGAAACCGCCGAAGACTCGTTGAAGCTGACGCTCGTCCTGTGATCGAACTGACTGTCGCGAACCGCGTTGCCGTCGTACGGTTGAACCGACCGCCGGCCCACCTGCTTGATCCGCATCTGCTCGACCGCCTTTGCTCGGTTCTCGAACAAGCCGTGGCCGATGACGGTGTTCAACTCGTCTTGCTGCGCGGCGATGATCGCCTGTTTAGCGGCGGCGCCGATGTTGAGCTGTTTCACAACATCCGCACGGGCGACGACGCCATCGGGCTAAGCCGGCGTTTTCAGGAAGCGTTTCGCATCATTGAAGACAGCCCGAAGCCGGTTGTTGCCGCGCTGGCCGGTAGTGTAGTCGGCGGCGCGCTCGAGCTGGCGATGGCCTGCCATGCGAGGATTGCCGCCGCACAGGCTCGCTTTTCGATGCCCGAGGTTCACTTGGGCATCAATCCCGGGGCCGGCGGAACGGTGCGGCTGCCGCGGCTCGTCGGCTTGCAAGCCGCCCTCGAGATGCTGCTGACCGGCACCGCAATCGACGCCTCAACCGCCATGACCCGCGGATTGATCGACGCGATCGCCGAGCCGCACCAGTGGCTGGCGGCAGCCGAAGCGCGATACCACACACTCGAATCGCGTGCCGCCGGCGACGTAGTTGATGATGATCCGCTCGCCGCTTGGCGCACGAGTCGTCGGATTGATCGCCTGGGTTCCCCGGCGGAACGCGAGGCCGCGTGGCGTTGGGCCGATGAATTGATTGCCCAAGCTCGCCCGGAACTAATCGCCCCGCGGGAAATCCTGGAAACGGTTCGCCTCGGTATCGAAGAATCGAGCGATGCGGGTTTCCGGGCCGAGGGCCTCGCGTTTGCCCGATGCATGGCCACCGCCGCGGCTCAAGACAAAATCTACCTGTTCATGGCGCGTAAGGCCGCCGATAAGTCTCTCCATAGCGTTCCAGTCGAAAGCGCGACCGCTCGCCCAATAAGCGACACCGTGGCCTGCCCGAAAGGCGACGTTGCCGCCTTGCCCTTGCCCCCTATTCGGCGCGCGGCGGTCATCGGCTTGGGAACGATGGGCGCGGGCATTGCGCAGGCGCTGGCAGAGGCAGGCATCGACGTCGTCGGCATCGATCCCTCCGCTGCGGCCGTCGCAGCGGCCCGAACCCGAATCGAGCAGTCGTGGCAACGCCGCCGGTCGCAAGGAAAGCTCGATCCCCAACGACACGAAGAAATCGCCGCAAGGCTGCGGCTGACGGTTGCCGCCGAACCCGATTCCCCTTGCGATCTGTTGATCGAAGCAGTCGTCGAAGACCCGACGCTTAAACGCGAGGTACTGGCCCGCGGCGAAGCGTCCGTAATCCCCGAAGGAATCGTCGCCACGAATACCTCGACGATCAACCTCGACGAGTTGGTCCCGGCCTTGAAGCGACCCTGCCGATTCGTGGGAATGCACTTTTTCCATCCGGCGCAATCGATGCCGCTGGTCGAGGTGATCCCTCACGCCGGCACAACGGCGGAGGTTGCGGCAGCCGCCGTCGCTCTGGTCAAGCGAATGAGAAAAACGCCGATCGTGGCGGCCAATCGCGAGGGATTTGTCGTCAATCGGCTTTTCATTCCCTATTTGAAAGAGGCCTTCTGGCTGCTGCACGAAGGCGCCGCGGCCGAACAGATCGATCGCGCGATGACCGATTTCGGCTTCGCCATGGGGCCGTTGCAGTTGATCGACATGTCGGGACTGGATATTCTGGTGAAAACCGACGTCGTCATGCGGCGGGCATTTGCGTATCACGGGCCGCTTCCGCTCGTGGCTTCTCGGCTAGTCGAGCGTAATCTGTTGGGACAGAAGACGAACGCCGGAGTCTATCGGTACGATCCCGGCGACCGAACACCTCGCCCGAACCCGGCGGCCGATGAGATTATCGCCGCCGTGCGACGCGAGCAGTCCCGCGCCGCTTCCCTTGGGGCCAACGAGATCACCGACCGAATGGTGCTCCGACTGATCGTCGAGGCGTTTCGCGCGCTCGACGAACAACTCGTCAGCCGGCCCGGCGATCTCGATGTGGCGATGGTATTGGGCACGGGACTGGCCGACTTCCGCGGCGGACCGCTGCGCTACGCCCTCCGTCGCGGGCTGAACGACGTGCTCGGCCGATTGTCGGTTTTTGAACAATTGCATGGCGCACGGTATGCGCCCCCGCCATCGCTGCGCATCGCCGTTGAGGGGACTGCCGCCGAGCGCGCCGCAATGAATCATCTTTGGCGACAATACCTTGAAGAAGGACCGATTTGATGTCAACCACCGCACCGGAACGAAAAGACTTTGCCGCCAACAAGCGGCTTCGAGAGATTATGGGAGCCTATTTCGCCCAATTGGGCCGAGGTCCGGCCGAGGGCAAGAAGACGGCTTGGTGTACCAGCGTCGGCCCCGCCGAACTGCTTTGGGCGATGGGCTTCAACGTGTTCTTCCCCGAGAACCACGCGGCGATGATCGGTGCTGCGAGGATGGCCGCCGAGGTCATTCCCTTGGCCAATGCAAAGGGGTTCTCGCCCGACGTCTGCTCGTACCTGACCAGCGACATCGGCGCGTACCTCAAGGGAGCCAGTCCGTTGCAGAAAATGGGCCTCAGCGGCCCGCCGAAGCCCGACGTGCTGGTGTTCAATACCAATCAATGCCGCGACGTGAAAGACTGGTTCCAATTCTATGCCCGTGAGTGGAACGTGCCCTGTATCGGCATTCACACGCCGCGAGCGATCGGCGCGGTGGACCGCGCGCTGGTGCAGTTTGTCGCTCACGAAACGGCGGAACTCGTACAACCGTTGGAGGAAGTGGCCGGCGCGAAGTTCGACATCGATCGCCTCCGCGAAGTCGTTCGCATCTCGCATCGCACAACCGAGCGCTGGAAGGCCGTGCTCGATATGGGCGCCCACGTGCCCGCGCCGCTGACGTTCTTCGACGGGACGATCCAAATGGCGCCGGCCGTGGTGATGCGCGGATTGCCCGAGGCCGCCGACTACTACGACCTGCTGCTCAGCGAATTGGAACAGCGCGTGCGCGACGGCGTGGCCGCGGTCGAAGGCGAGCGGTTTCGCCTGTATTGGGAAGGGATGCCCATCTGGGGCAAACTCAGCGCGCTGTCGTCGCAACTGCTGTCGCTTCGCGCCGCCGTGGTAGCCTCGACCTACTGCAATAGCTGGGTGTTCGAGGCGCTCGACCCGAACGATCCCTTCACTAGTATGGCCGAAGCGTATAGCAGCATCTTCATCTGCCGGTCCGATGATCGGAAGGAGCAGTACGTCCAAGAGATGATCGCTCGCTACCGTGTTGACGGAGTGATCTATCACGACGCCAAGACGTGCCCGAACAACTCCAACTGCCGCTACGGCCTGGCTCAGCGGATGATGGATCGGACGGGCAAGCCCTTCTTGGTAATCAACGGCGACCTGAATGACATGCGGCTCTACTCCGAGGAACAAACCCGCACCAATCTCGAAGCGTTTGTCGAGCAACTCGAACAATCCTGACCAGCCCCGGAAGGCTTCTCTCGTGCCTCTGTTCGGTGGAATCGATATCGGAGCGTCAACGGCCAAACTGGTCGTCATCGACGAGCAGCGCCGCGTCGTCGGCCGGGCGATGCGGCGTTCGGGCGTCGATTATGCGCAGACGGCCCAGCTTGCATTGGACGAAGCCCTAGCCGGCGGCCATCTCGAAGGCAAAGCGATCGAACGGTTCTTCTCAACCGGTTACGGGCGCGACAATGTCCCTTTCGCCCACGACCGCCGCACCGAAATCGCTTGCCACGGCAAGGCCGCCTTCCATGCCTTCCCGCAAGCGATTACCGTTCTCGACATCGGCGCACAAGACTGCAAGGTGATCCACCTCGACGCCGCCGGCCGGCGCACCGGCTTCAAGATGAATCGCAAATGTGCCGCCGGCACCGGCGCATTTCTCGAAGAAATCGCCTATCGACTCGATCTCAGCCCGAGCGAACTCAACGCGCTGGCTGAGCGTTCGACGCACGAGGCCCCCTTGGGCAGCTTCTGCACCGTGTTCGCCGCGACGGAGATTCTCGAAAAAATCCGTGCCGGCGTGAAGGTGGAGGACATTATCAAAGGAGCGTTTCGCTCGGTCGTCAAGCGATTGGTCGAAATGGATACCATCAGCGGCGCGCTGGTGCTCACCGGCGGAGTAGTCGCCCACAATCCGTTGCTCGTCCGCCTGATCGAGGAAACCTTCAATCGGCCCGCGTTGGTGCCGCCGCTGCCGCAGTTCTGCGGAGCGTTCGGCGCGGCGCTGTTCGCCGCCGAATCGTTCGAACAAAGCAACCAGCCGCCCGCCGAATGAACATCGCCCCCACTGCGGCGACCGTGAATCGGTCGTTCGCAGCCATTCGATCCCCAGGAGAATGTAATCGTGATCATCAATAACCCACCCGCGGAATTGGCCGGACGAGTCTGGATGTTGGGCACCGGGGCTTACCCGATCTATTTGATCCGCGGGCACGACCACGGCCTATTGGTCGAAGGCGGCATCAGCGCGCTGGGGCCGGTGTTGCGGCGGCAACTGGCAGCCATGGCCCTCAGCGAGGGGTACATCTCCGAGGCCGTCATCACCCACGCGCACCCCGATCATGTGATGGCCGTGCCCGCGCTTCGCACCCTGTTTCCCGGACTGATCGTTTCGTCTTCGGCAGCCGCGGCCGAGGTGCTCAACAGCGAGAAGGCCCTCGCCTTCTTCAAGCAGATCGACCAATCGCTTACCGAGGCGTTGAGCAAGCGAGGCGAAGCATTGGAGGCATCGGCGTCCCCGCCTGATTGCAGTTCGATCCGCGTCGATCGGATAGTGCATGACGGCGATACGATCGCCGTTGACGACATGCAATGGTCCGTCTTGGCCACCCCAGGCCACAGTGCGTGCAGCATCAGCCTGTTCGAACCGCAGAACCGCGTGCTGATCATCTCCGATGCAAGCGGCTACTACCTCCCAGAGCATCAGTATTGGTGGCCCAACTACTTCAGCGACTTCGGCCAATACGTCGCTTCGCTTGAACGCTTAGCGGCACTGGGCGCTGATGTGCTTTGCCTAAGCCACAACGCAGCGGTCATCGGAACCGCCGAAGTTGCCGATTATTTCGCCGGAGCCTTGGCCGCTACCCGCGATTATCACCGGCGAATCATTGCCGAACTGAATGCCGGCACTCCGTCGCGTCAACTGGCCGAACAACTCGGTGCTGAAGTCCATGCCCGAACGAATATATTGCCGGTCGAATTTTTCCAGAAGAACTGCTCGCTGTTGATCAAATTGTCGCAGCAGTGGCATACCTCTCACCCCGACGTTTGTTGAGCAGCGACCGGAAAAACGTTCAAGTCGTCTGCGAGGCGGTCTGCGCCAAAACTGACATTCGATCTGATTCTTCAACGAGCGACGCCATGAATCGATCTTGTATTCTCGGCACCGGCAGTTGCCTGCCCGATCGCGTGGTGACCAATCGCGACGTGATGCAGATGATGGAAACCACCGAGGAATTCATCATCGAGCGAACCGGCGTCCGCTGCCGCCGCCATGCCCCGCCGGAGACCGCCACCTCCGACTTGGCCGCCGAGGCCTGCCGACGGGCCGTGACCGACGCCGGCTTGAGCCTCGATCAGATCGACCTGATCATCCTCAACACGATCACGCCCGACCATGCCGATCCCGGCTGCGCCTTCTTCCTGCAGGCGAAGCTCGGCCTGCCCGGCGTACCCGTCTTCGACATCAAACAGCAGTGCGCCGGCTTGATCTACGGGCTGGCGCTGGCCGACCACTTCGTCCGCGCCGGAACCTACCGCCATGTGCTCGTCGCCTGCGCCGAGAAGCTCTCGGGCCGAATCGACGGTTCGTACGACGGCCGCAACATCGCCATCTTGCTCGGCGACGGGGCGGGCGCCGCGGTCGTCGGGCCCTCGCCCGACGGGCACTCGGGCATCGTTTCCACTATTCTTCATGCCGACGGCCGTTTCGCAAAATCGCTGTACACCGCCGCGCCGGGCAGCGCGTTGGGCCGAACCGAACACCTCACACACGACGACATCGATCAGGGAAGAATCCACTTCCGCATGGACGGAAAGGCCGTCTTCCAAAACGGCGTCGAGAAGATGTCGGATGCCGTCTTCGAGTCGCTTCGGGCCAACGGACTCGAACTCGATCAGATCGATCTGCTTGTGCCCCATCAGGCCAATCTGCGAATGCTCGAAGCCATCGTCCAACGCGTAGGAATCGACCCGCAACGGGTGTTCGTCAACGTCGAGCAATACGGCAATATCGCCTCGGCCTCGCTCCCTATCGCCTTGGACGAAGCACGCCGCGCCGGCCGGGCCGCCCCCGGGCGAAAGGTGATGCTCGTAGCCTTCGGTTCCGGCTTCGTTTGGGCCTCGGCCCTGCTGCAAACATGAGAAGCCGTCCGCCGGATACGATTCAATAGAGCATGATCCGAAGCGGCGATGGCGACATCCGATCGGCCGCAATCTCCGCGGCAAAGACAATTCGCCCCCGTCGCGCAAGTCGGCTATCGGCTTGCGGCCGAAAGGCAGCCGGCGATCGTCTTCCAGCAGGCGTCGAACCGCTGCTCCGCCCGTTTCATCGCCGCGGCCAGATAGGTTCGAGCGGCCTGGCGATCGTTTTCCACCTTCATCAACCGGTCGGCAATCGTCGCCCCGTCCGTTTGATCGATCTCGAACACCCAATCGTTCAGGCCCAGGTCGTAATACATCTGGCCCTTGATCGTGTCTTCGGGCTGCCGCAGGTAGAAGGCCGGCGTTCCCACGGCGGCGGCGATGATCGGCGAATGACACTCGAAGCTCAACACCGCGGCCGCCTGGGCGTAGGTCGAGGCCGCCTCGTCGGGCAGCCAGTATTCGGTGCGGCGCACCACTTGACGGCGCACGTCGTCGGGCAACGGATCGATCAACAGCGGCTGCATGATCTCCAGTTGATAGGTCATCTCCGGCACGATCAACGCCTTGCCGCCGGTCGACCGAACCCAACGAATAATCGCCTCACGGGCCTTGGCATGATCGACCTCGGCGAAACGCTCGTTGTGCTCGTCTTTCTTCTTCCACTGTTCGAGCGCCGCCGGATCGGTGATCCGCCGAATCTTGTGATAGGGCGTGTAGCGCAGCCGCGGCACCACGCAAATGAACTTGCCCGGTTCAAGCCAGTGCTCGGCGAGGAACCGCCGGGCGGCCTCGTTGTTGCGCATCTTCAGGGCGAAGGTTCCATCGGGCCCGAAGCCGATCTCGGGGCCCTCGATGCCAGCCTCGCGAATCCGCTTGATCGACGCCGTTTCTCGAGTGAAGACAAACTTGGCGTTGCGCAACACTGCGGCAACGGCCTGCGGTTCGCTGACGGTCACGCCGTAAATGCCGTACGGTTTGCCGGTCGCCTTGTGCCATTGGGCCAAGCGATCGGCGCGAACCACCGAAGGTCCCGAACCGTGCAACAGCAAATCCGTCTCACGATAAATCTGTTCCGTGTCAGTGGCGATCGTCACCTGCGGGTGATTGGCCTTCAGCAGCTCTTCGGCGCCGTGATCCAGTCGTCCGCCGGGCCAAAGCAGCACTCGGGCCTCGGGCAGGTAATGGTCAATCAGGTTGAGCACGCCCGGCGTATGGGCGATGTCGCCGATATTCACCGCCTGCCAGCCCGAGATCAACGTGATCGTCGGACGCGATCCGCGATCGGCCCGCGCCCGAGCCGCATTCAACCCCGCCGCGACCGACGCGCATGCGGCCGTGCCGACCAACATCTGCCGACGTGAAATGCCAGCCACGCTGCTCCTCCCTCCGATCGATGTCCGATTGAAGACTCGGACAACCCGCCTATCGTCGATGCGCCGCAGCGTCCCGCAATGCAAGCCGACGACAAACGGCTGACGACGAACGACAACAATCGCTCAGTGAATTCCGCCCCGCGACCATCGATCGACGAACATCGATGGTCGAGCGGTGAATAGCAACAAATCCCCCGACGGCAATCGAGGCACAATCACGCGATCCGCTACGCGGTTGCTTCTTTGATCAAATCGAGCGTTTCTTTGATCTGCTGAGCACTTGAAAAGCCGATCGTAAAGCAGTGGACGCACCCCAAGCCCAACACGAATTTGAGCGAGGCCAGCCGTTCTTCGCGCGTTTTGAATGCCCCTTCGCCGAAAATCTTCATGCCGATGATCCCGCGGCCCTTCTGATACATCTTCTTCATCTGTTCGGCGACCTTTTCCGGTTCGGCATCCATCACCTTGCCTGCATGATTGATGCGGACCAGATGGCAATCCAAATCGGGGCAATCGACCGAATCGACCAGCGGATCCCAGCCATGGCAAGAGACGCCGACGGCCCGTACCTGCCCTTTCCGTTTCGCATCGAGCAGCACGTCGCGCACCGGGCGCATGTCTTGCGGCCAGCCCTTATTCCTCATGCAATGCATCAGCACGGCATCGAGGGTTTCCACCCCCAGCTCGCGACGGTAGCGTTCGATGTCGTCGCGGGCCTTTTCCGCGTTTTTCGCGGGGGTTTTCGTCAGCAAGAACAGTTTGTCACGCGGCAGTTCCTTGATGGCCGGAGCCAGCAGCGGATGCGTCTTGTAATTGTCGGCGGTGTCGATGTATCGGATGCCCAGGTCGAACGCCTCGCGTACCAAGCGCACGACGCCTTCGGGGCCCAGGTTGCGCTGTTCGCTGCCGCCGCGGGTGCCCGAGCCGATGCCCAGCACCGAGGTCTCGATCCCGGTCGAGCCCAAGCGAACGACCTCGGTGCCGCTATGAACCTTGATGGGGGCAACCTCGGCAGTCCAGGCGGGAGCTAGGCCGCGCAGTGTCGCCGCGCCGGCCAAGGCGGCCGCCGATCCGGCAATGAAATCGCGTCGCGTCCAACGAGTCATGGTTACAACCCTCCTAAGAAAAACAGATCTTTGTCTCCGGGACTCTGCACCCCGACACTTCTTTCGGAGACGGCCCGTCGAGCGACCAGATCCCCCCTGCCCCGCCCCGTAACAGTGTACTTCAGTCGTTTCAACAGAAGATTTCTGCGGCGAAATCGCCGTCGCCTGACTTCCTTGGACTTGCTCGCGCCAGTGGGAAGGATCGGACGGCGAGGATCAACAAGCAATGTTGCCCATCGTTCCGACACCGGCAAAGAACCTATTCGAATCGCGTTCCCGAGGCACACCGCTTGCGCTTTCCGCCCAGTATCATATCGCCGACCGATCATGGCGACCAGTCGCCGTTTCTCCAATGGTGGCCGCCGTTCGATGGACACCGGCGGCAATCCGGGATCGTCACTGCCGGCTCGCGGCGCGTAAGAGGCCACCGTGCTACCGAGCCTCGGCTGGAAGCGTCAACGCAGCCCGCCTCGATCGAGGCACTCAGTCTCAGGTTTTTACCCCACGCCCAGCGGCCCGTTGAGTAAGTCGTTGTTGGATTTTCGGCCGTGAGGGATTTCCGCGTGATTGACGAGCGGACCTCGCTGAAATTGTATCTTTCGATGGGCCGCCAGATGCCCTTCTTTGCTTGAGAATTCGCGGATCGGCAGATGCGTTTCGTTTTCAACCGACTCGCAATCAGCCGACGCACGCTCGATCGGACACCAAACGACAAAACTAGCTATGCCGTGAGAACCACGCCCCGTTATCATGATTCAACGATATTTCTTGACACTCTTCACTGCCGGAATACAATCGGCAAGAGAGCGTAAATTGCCATTCTCTTTCACCGCACAACACATACCGAGGCAGATACTCGCGACTGGCCGCGGCAGCCGGCGCTGCTTCGATCGATCGGCGCATCGAACGATTCCCGTGCGAAAAAAGCGCGTGTCCGCGAGGGCATGAATCCTCCAAACGAAGCAGGCTGAAATGCTTCGCCGCCCAGCACGCGGCGGGGCCGCGCCCAAGTGAATTCAACGCTTGAATTCTGCCCGGCTGTTCGGGCCACAACGGCTGCCGCTGCAATCGCTTCTCCATGAATCTGGAGAGCAACGAAAATCGGTCCCACCGGGGCTGGCGAGCCATCGACTCGTTTGTTTCGATCATGGCTGTTATTGAATTGGAAGATTGAGGTATTCAGCGTTTCGGGGCAATCGAGCCGCATGCCGGCCAGATCGTTTCGATACCGTTGGGGAAGCGGCCGTTGGCCCAACGAGGCGACCGACGGCCGGTAATCCCCAGTTGAACCGTTTCCCGCTCAAATCGGTTTCTCAGACCTCCCGGGAGTCATGCAATGAACAATCGCATAAGCCGCACGCTTTGCTCATCGCTCGGACTGCTGCTCGTTTGCGCAGTCGCGACGACGGCCCCGGCCGATGTGTACTGGGACATCAACGGCAGCACGCCGGGCACCGGGACGGCTCCCTCGGGAACGTGGGATCTGACAGCCGCCAACTGGACCACCGCGGCCCTCGGCGACATCGCAACAACCACTTGGACCGATGGCCAGAAGGCCATCTTTACGGCGGGTACGTTAGGCGTCGATGCCACGTCGGCCTACACGGTATCCGTCGTCGGCTCGCTTTCGCCCTCCGGAATCGTCAACGCAATGAGCGGGGCGCTGACGATTTCGGGCGGCACTCTCTCGCTCGGCGCCGACGGTATCGTGGCAACAGCGGATTCGGGCGACTCGACGATCAGCAGCTCGCTGACCGTTGCCGCCAATCAAACGTGGTCCAACAATGGCAGTGGCCTGTTGAACATTACCGGCGCCACGGTCATCAACAACACGTTGACGCTGACTGGTTCGGGCACAATTCAGCTTTCGGCGGCCAACTCAGGATTCGGAACAGTCAACGTGGCGGGTGGCACCGTCCAAATCGGCAACAATGCGGCGTTCGGCTTCGGTCAACTGAATCTGCTCGGAGGCACGGTAACCACCTCTGCCGGCGGAAGCGGCGGCGACCGAACGATTTCGAACGATTTGACGATCAACGGCTCGGTCGCTTTCGGCAACACGACGTTCACGGGATTCTCGCTCACGTTCAATGGCGCAAATATGCTCGTCGCTGCCGATTCCGTGATCAGCAACTCGAACAACAACGGATTGACCTTCGCCGTCAATCCGCTGGTGCTCGCCGGCAACCTCACCGTCAATGCCGGGGCAACTCCCGCAGCGGTTGCCTTCAGCGGTGGAATCACGGTTTCCGGTGCGAGCGGCGCGAATCGTTCGCTGGTGCTCAACAACGCCAGCGCGTCGGTGACCCTGGCTGGTCCGCTCTCGGGCACCGATGTCAATCAAACGCTCACGCTGGCCGGATCGGGCACGAACAACATTGTCGGCAATATCACCACGGGCAGTCTCGCCCCCCTGCTTGTCATCGATAGCACGACCGGCGGCACATTCATCTTCAACACGGCAAATTCCTTCGCCGGCGGCGTCACCACCCGCAACGGCACAGTCGTCGTGGCCCAAAGCAGCAGCGGCGGCAACGGACCTGTCGGCTCGGGGACTCTGACGCTTTCGGGCGGAACGATTCGCGCGGATTCGATTGCCGACCGCACCTTAACCAACGATCTGGCGATTACCGGCCCGTTTACGACGACATTCATTCAAAGCACCGCAAGCGGCCGAAAACTGACCTTCACCCCCATCAGCGCCGCCGCCATCTCCGGCGGTCCGACCCTGCTATTCAACGGGGCGGGTGGCCCGGGCGTGCAGTTCAACTCGGGCCAGAGTGTGACTTCGGGCGTGCTCTCGATCGTGCAGAACAACTCCGCCCCGGTCGTCTTTGCCGGCGGAATGTCGGTCCTCGCCGGCGGAGGGCTCAGTATCGCTCAGAACTCATCCGGGGCGATCACGGTCCAAAACTCTCTAAGCCTTGCTGAAGATATGGCGGTTGCCATGAACGGCTTGGGCAACGTCACGCTGAATTTCACCAGCGGCCTGACCATCAACGGCGATCGGACGATCACGGTCACCGGTTCCGGCTCCGGCACGCTCGAATTCACAGGGCCGGGCACGTTCTCGGCCGATGCCCCCAACCGAACGCTGACTATCGACACCAGCTATGCGCCCGCCGGACTGCCGGGAATCAACATTGGCTCGTTGCAACAGACCGCCAATAACCCGGCTTTGGTGATCAACGGGCCGGGCCGCGTGCGTTTCAACGGCGCTTCCGGCACGTTTGCCGGCGGCACCACGTTCACCGGCGGGCCGACCATCCTCGTACTCAACTCGAGTAACACCCCATTGACGCAGGGGCCCTTCGGCGTCGGGAAGATAACCGTCGGCACGGGCACGAAGATTCAGACCGGCGATACCACGGCCCGATCGCTGGACAACGATGTGGACTTTCTCGGCGACGTTACGCTCGGCGCCGCCTCCGGTGCTGCCAACATCACATGGAAAGGCAATGTTACCGTAGCCTCGGCCGCTCCGGTGTGGACCCTGGCGGGAAACACGATGATCTTCGGCACCTTCCCAAGCACCGGCTCGCTGACGATCGCGCCTTCGGTAACCACCGGCTGGCAACTCACCGGACCGGGAAACATTGAAATCAACAACGGATTCAATTTCAGCAGCAACGTAAAACTGATTGCCGACAGTACGGGCAACGTGTTCATCCGCGGCACCCTCAATGGCGGAAGCAACACGCTGACGCTGTCGGGCAGTCATCCTGGGATTTGGTTCGGCCGAGATGTCAGCGGAAACAACAACGATTATCGCGTCCGCGGCACGACCGGCGGAGTGGTGATCGACGGCGGCAACGTCATCATGGGCGGCACGCAGCGTAACGCCAGTAATTCGGTCATCGCATCGAGCGACTTCACCGGTGGCGTGACACTGCTTAATGGAAAGCTGCTTATCGCAAACACCGGCTCGTTCGTCTCCAGCGGCGCTCTTTCATCCAGCCCGATCGGACTGGGCACGCTCACGCTCACAGGCGGAACGATCGCGGTTTCGGGCACAACCGCACGCACGCTGAACAACAGCCTGGCGATCAACGGCGATGCGGTGTTCGGAGAGGTCGGCTCCGTCGCGCTGACGATCGACCCGACAGTAATCACCAGCCCCGCTCAAGGCACCATTTCGATCAGTGGCAATCGCACTCTTCGTTTTCTGTCCGATGTTACACTCGGCGGAACCGGCACAGGCTTCGCCGGCATCACCGGCGGGGCGAATGTCACCAAATTCGGTCCCGGCCGACTGACGCTGATCAACAGCACCGCCAACAACAACACGGCCGTTTGGACACTGGGCGACAACAACCTGGCGACCGCATCGACATCGGCGGGCGGGGTCTTGCAAGTCAACAGCCAAACGGCCCTGGGCAGTGGGGCGGTGGTGGTCAACTTCGGCGGCACGCTCACCCCAAACGGCAACTTCAGCCTCTCGAACGCCATCTCGTTTGCCGCCGGCGCCACCTTCAACCCAACAAGCGCCACCGGCGGCATTCAACTCGCCCAGTCCAACCCAGTGAGCTTCGCTTCGGGGGCGGTGCTCAATAACACGAGCGGGCAAACGCTAACCCTGCACGGCGTCAATCTCACGTTGCCAACTGAAGGCGTATTCGTCAACAATTCGACCGGCAACGGTTCGACAAGCGTGACCACCTCTTGGCCGAGCTTGACCGGCGACATGTTCTTCGCCGGCACCGGATCGCACGTGCTGAACACGCGATCGGTCGGTACGAATCCTGCGATGGTGCTCAGCTCGGTGGACGGCGAAGCGCGGACGATCGTCTTTTCGATGTCCACGGGCAGAACCGTCCTGAACAACGTCCGCCTCAATGCCGATCTGACGCTCGATGGCGGCGGAAGCCCAATGGTCGGATCGGGCGGCAACGAAGCCGGCGGGCTCGGATCCGTAACGACCGATCCCGGCGATTCGTACACGATCGTTAAACGCGGCCCCAATGCCGTGGCGATTGCCACCGGTTCGACGTTCAGCGGTGCGTTGATCGTCAAAGAGGGCGCCATCCAAATCAACAATACGAACTCGACGACCGCCATCTTCCCGAACGCTTCGATTACGCTCGATGGCGGGGCGATTCGCGTGTTCGACAATACCAACAACTCGACTAACTTCACCAGCAACATCGCCGTTACTGCCGCCGGCGGCGGCTGGGAGGCCTACAGCACCGGCAACTCGGGCAACATCAACTACTCGGGCACCTTCTCGGGCACGGGACAAATCTCGTTGCGCTACGGCGGGCTAGCCGCCAACTCGCTGAACAACACGGGCGGCTTTGTGATCAGCGGAAACAACAGCGGGTTCGAAGGCGGCTTCGTCGTCTCAACCGCCAATGCCCGCGGCTCGGGGGCGGTGTTCGCCAACGCCGATGCCACCGGCTCGGCACAAAACACGATTCTCGTCCGCAAGGGCGCGATGGTCAGCTTCAACTTCGACCCGTTGGCCGCCGGCGTAATGTCGAAATTCTCCTTCGAAGAGGGCGGCCTGTTGGCGCTGAACAACTTCGGCAGCGGCACGCTGACCATGCCCGCCGGCGCATATCTCGCCGGGCGCAACAACACAACCTTCAACACGGCCGGGCTGGCGATCACGCCTCACGACAATACCTATCGCATCAGCCCGGGCAACGGCATCACGTTCGATGTGGCAAACGTATTCACCGGCGCGAACGATTTGGTGGTCGCAGCGATCCTTCCCGATGCGCTGACCCCCAACTTGTTCCAAGCCCACAATATGAATCCGTGGATTTTCACAAAATCGCAAAACTACTCCGGCACGACTACGATTCGAGGCACGTTCGTTCCGCAGCGTCAAACCTATCTGGGAGCAACGCTGCGGATCGGCGTCGACGCTGATCTGACCGGCACCACGAGCCTGTCGGTCGTTGACGGCGGCGTGTTGGAGATGAACGCCAACCCCGTCGGCGGCGGGACACTGGCGGCGCTAACCTCGGCGGTGCTCGATTCGGGTGCAACCGTCAACGTCAACTCTCCCAATCAGGGCAACAACTTCTCCGCGTTGCAAACCCTTGCGGTTCGGGGCGCCAGCACGTTCCGCGTCGGCGACGCGACGGCATCGAACAACGACGGCATTGCGAACCGATTGGCGAACACCGCGGCCGTAACCCTTGGCGGATCCACCGGCGGCGGAACGCTGAACCTCGCGCACCCCTCCTCCAGCAACACCCATCAGCAGACAATCGCCTCGCTTGCGGTCGATCGCGGAGCCAATACTATTGGATTCGTCAATACGGCCGCCGGTACGGCCACGCTGACGATTACCAATCCGACTATCTCCAACAATAATGGCGGCTGGTTGAACATCCGCATGGGCACGGCCACTGCCTCCGGCACCACCACGAGCGGCAGTGATGTGGTCACGTTTTCCGGCGGCGTGCCGAGCAATCTGATGGTTGGCCAGAAGATTTCCGGAACCGGCATCCAATCGGCCGATCCGCAATCGACGATCGTAACCGAAATCCTTACCGCAACGACCGTGCGGATTTCGCAAAACGCCACAGCAACCGGAACGAACACGCTGACGTTCGTTGGCGACAACGGCCAGGTCGTGCTCGGCGGCGCTCCGACGCTCGATGCCGGCGGTCTGATCGGCGGCTGGGCGACCTTCCAGTTGGCCGGCGTTGGGCCGAATCCCGGCGACTTCGTCACGGTCGATGGAAGCAATCGCCTTGTGCCGGTCGGCTACACTGGGGCAACCGCCACTTACACCACTCAAGACAACTCTACGTTCAACCCGGCCGGTTTCACGGCTGCCACCAACCTCAACATCAACAACACCAGTGTTACCTTCAATCAAACGATCAATTCTTCGACAACGATCAATTCCTTGCGAACGTTCGCCTACTCCGGGTTTAGGCCGATTACGCTTGCCATCGCTTCGGGCGCAACGCTCACGATCGGCTCGGGCGGCGTGATCGCCGGCGCTTATACCGGCAGCAACACCGGCCAAGGATCGATTACCATCAACGGTCCGGGCACGCTCTCCAGCGGCACAAGCGACATGTACCTTTTCGCGCCCACGGCCAACGGCAACAATCCGTTGGCGATCAATGCTCCGCTCGATGTCAACGGCGGGTCGGGCAAGCTGTTTATCGGCCCGACGGGCTCGGGGGCAGTGCGACTCGGCTCGGCGGCAAACGCCTATGCCGCGCTGGAGCTTGTCGGAAAAGTGGAAATCAACGCCTTGGGTGCCCTGCCGCAGAACATCCCTGTTCGGATCTTCGGAGGCAACCTGTCGATCCTTCACAACGGCGGCACGTACAACAACAGCATTTATGTGGCTCCTCAAGGCGGTCAGATCGTTTATACGAACAACACCGGATCAACGACGCTGGCCGGTCCGATCACCCTCGATGGCTCCGTTGGCGTTCATGGCGGTAATGGGCCGGGCCAGGGGACGATCTTTATCACCGGCGACATTTCGGGTCG
The DNA here is from genome assembly GCA_964631235.1 of uncultured Planctomycetaceae bacterium. GTDB lineage: Bacteria > Planctomycetota > Planctomycetia > Pirellulales > Thermoguttaceae > JARKPK01. The sequence continues at coordinate 25,515 of CAZVZX010000050.1, forward strand.
CGGAGCGATCGGCTTTGGGCACGGCGGTTCGACTGGGTCGAAGCACGTCGTCGTCCTCTCCGGCAACAACAGCAATTGGACCGGCGGATTGCGAGTCGATAACGATGCGGCCATCGGCTGGGGCAACGGCGGTTCAGGCACGCGGCATGTGCGTTTGGTGGGCGCCGCCTCGGCCGGTACCGGGCCGATCATCGCGTCTTCGTCCCAATTCAACAGCCTTACCTTCGACCCGCAAACCAGTGATCAAACTTGGAGCAACTCGTTCGTCTTCGCGGCCGCAACTACCCCCATCGTGTTTTGGGGAACTGGGCCGGGGCTGAGCGCCTCGGGCGGCGGCACAGGGATTGTTCGGCTCGCCGGCGATTTCGAGGGCGCATCACAAGCCCTAGTGCTTCAAGGTTACGCGACGGCCGACGATCAAGTGGGCGAATTGGTGCTCTCCGGCCGAAACAACCTTGCGGGCGCGGCCACCGGTTTCCCCGCCATCTCGAGCTACGGCACGCTCGTCGCTCCGAAGAATTTTGTCAACGGCAATAACGGCATTACCCTGGGCACAACCGATCGGTCCGGCACTGCTCAGCAGAACGCGAATCTCGTTCTCGACTTGCCCTCGGGTTCCTCGACCACCGGCGCGTTGGGTTTCGTCCGTTTCGCAACGCAGCAAGCGATGGGCTTTGCCGCACCCGCGTACTACTCGGCCATCCGGCAAGCCGGCACGGGCGGCGACGGACGATTCGGTTATCTGCTGACCGGCACGGCCGGCGGAAACACCTTCGAAGCGCCGACCGGAAAGAGCTTCGTCATCGGCTCGCTGGGAGCAGGCACGCAAGTGGCCGGCACCTTCGGCGTAGCGTCGGATCAACCGGGCGCTGAATCGGCCCTGCTGCGCAACACGACGATCAACGTTCATGCCGATGCCCCCTCCGACAATCAAGCACTGAAGATGCTGGCCCGTGCGGCAGACGACACCCTGATCCTCGGCGAAGCGGGTAGTCCCGTCATCTTTACGCCGACTACCGGCGATAGCGGTTTTGCCACTGTAATGACGCCGCTGTCGCACCGGTCGGGGCAAACACTCGTCGAGAAAGTCGGCGCGGGTACCGTGAAGATCGTCAACGTCGATTACCGCACGGTCAGCGGCGGCGATGCGTCGGCGTCGTTCTCCTGGACCGTGACCGGCGGCACGCTGCTGGCGAACAACACCTCCGGCTCGGCCACCGGCGGCGGTCCGGTCACGGTGGCAAGCGGCGCGACGTTGGGCGGCCTGGGCAGCATCGCCGGCGCGGTGGCCGTCAATGCCGGCGGCACGCTCGATGCCGGCGACGGCGCCACCCCGGGCACCCTGACGATCAACAACACGCTCTCGTTCGCTTCGACCGCCTCCGCGGTGTTCGACATCGCCTCCGACACCAGCTACGACAAGGTGGCCGGCCTGACCGGCCTGACCTACGGTGGCTCGCTGACGGTGCAGGCGATCGGCTCGCCCACCTGGGCCGCCGGACAGGTGTATGACTTGTTCAACTGGACGAGCGGCACGCCGACCGGCACGTTCAGCACGATCACCCTGCCGACCTTGCCGGGCA
>CAZVZX010000051.1:0-27075 GCA_964631235.1 uncultured Planctomycetaceae bacterium
GCACCTGAAAATCGCCGCTTAACCGCTACCGCCACAACCCGTCAGCCGCACCCCTCCGGTTCGTGTTCCTTGACATCCCTTAGGGCGTCGATCATACTGCCGATTCTTTGTTCGCTTCGGCCACGGTTTTGTGGACGGGCCGATCGCCTTTTTTCCATCAGCCAGGCTTTTATTGCAGCGCGTTGTGATACCGCAGGCTTGAGACAAGGAGTTTACCGGCGTGGACATTCTGCTTTCTGACGGTCGCCGCATTCCCATCGAAATGCACAAGGTGCGCGTTGTCCAGAAAACCCGTCTCGCGCCGGTCGATGAACGACTCCGCGCCATCGAAGAGGGCGGATACAACACCTTTCTGCTGCGGACGCGCGACATCTTTATCGACATGCTGACCGACAGCGGCACCAATGCGATGAGCGACAATCAGTTGGCGTCGATGATGGTGTCGGATGACGCCTATGCCGGCGGCGAAAGCTACTACAAGCTGCTCTCGGCCGTCAAAGACGTGCTCGGTTTCGACTACTGCGTGCCGGTGCATCAAGGTCGAGCGGCCGAGCATTTACTGGCTAAGATTTTCGTCAAGCCGGGCTCGGTCGTGCCGATGAACTACCACTTCACGACGACCAAAGCCCATTTCGAGATGGCCGGCGGCAAGGTGCTGGAGATCTACACCGACGAGGCGTTGAACACGGCCAGCAGTTGCCCGTTCAAAGGCAATCTCGATCTGCACAAGTTCGCCGAAGTGATCGAGAAATACGGGGCTGAGAACGTAGCCTTCGTGCGGATGGAGGCCACCACCAATCTGATCGGCGGCCAGCCGTTTTCGTTGGCGAATCTCAAAGAGGTCCGCAAGATGGCCTCCGCCCACGGCATTCCCTTGGTCATCGATTGCAGCTTGATTTCGGAGAACGCCTATTTCATCAAGCGGCGCGAAGCAGCGTGCAGCGATTGGTCGATCGAAAAAATCGTTTCCGAGATGATGAAGCAGGCCGACTTGATCTACCTTTCGGGCCGAAAGAGCACCTGCGTCCGCGGCGGCTTGATCGCGACGAACAATCCGAAGTACTGGGAAAAGCTGAAAGCGTGGCTGCCGGTGTATGAAGGGTTCATCACCTACGGCGGCATGTCGTCGAAAGAGATCGAAGCGATGGCCGTCGGCCTCAGGGAAATGACCGACTACGATGTCGCCAGCAGCTCGCCCGACTTGATCGAGTTCTTCGTCAATGCGATGACCGCGCGCGGCATCCCGGCCGTGACGCCGCCGGGCGGTTTGGCCGGCCATGTCGATGCGATGAAGTTCCTGCCTCATGTTCCGCAAGCTCAGTACCCGGCCGGCGCGTTGGCAGCGGGGCTGTACATTGTCTCCGGCGCCCGCGGCATGGAACGTGGGACGATTTCGATGGATCGCGACGAGAAGGGCCGCGATGTTTATGCCGACATGGAGCTTTGCCGGCTGGCCGTTCCGCGCCGCGTTTACTCCACATCGCATATGGAGTACGTGGCCGACCGGCTGAAATGGCTGCTCGATCACCGCGAATTGGTGGGCGGTTTGGAGTTTTACGAAGAGCCTCCGGTGCTGCGGTTCTTCACCGGACGTTTGCGTCCGTTGAACGATTGGGGGCGGAAACTCGCTGCCGCCTTCAAAAAGGACTTCGGCGACGCCTGCTGAGGCCGACCGTTGGTTGGACTTCGGCCGCGGCTCGACATTGTGAGCGATTGCGTTTCGAAACGATCGTTCAATAAGCTTCCAAACGACCAAGAGGCATCTCAATAGAACCGCGAAAACGGAAAGCGGTTCAACCGGAGACTGCCTGCAATCGGCCGCTTCGCTGCCCCAGCGGCCGCTTCCGCAATTGCGTGGAACCCTTTAGTCCGCAGGGAGGATCGGCGATGCGCACTCGACCGTTCGGATCGACCGGAGTTGAAGTCTCTGAAATCGGCCTGGGCACCTGGCAACTTGGCGGGACGGAGTGGGGCGACGTCTCTGACGACCAAGCGCTGAACACGCTGGCAGCAGCGGCGGATGCGGGCGTTACTTTTTTCGACACGGCCGATATCTACGGCATGGGGCGCAGCGAAACGCTGATCGGCCGGTTCCTCAAAGGCCGGTCGGATCGAGGGCGGTTTTTCGTTGCGACGAAGTTGGGCCGCCATCCGCGGCCGGGCTGGCCCGCCAATTTCACTCGCGAAGCGGTTCGTCAACACACCGAAGACTCGCTGCGCCGCTTGGGGATCGAGGCGCTCGATTTGACCCAAACCCATTGCATTCCTCGGGAACAAATGGTCTCCGGCGAGGTGTTCGAGTATTTGCGCGAGCTGAAACGCGAGGGGAAAATCAAAGCGTTCGGGGCCAGCGTCGAAACGATGGACGAAGCCCTGCTTTGCTTAGAGCAACGGGAGCTGAGCTCGCTTCAGATCATTTTCAATATATTTCGGCAGAAGCCAATCGATGTGCTTTTCCAGAAAGCGTACGAACGACGAGTGGCAATCATCGTTCGTCTGCCGTTGGCCAGCGGGCTGTTGGGCGGGCACCTGACCCGCGATGCCGTTTTTGCGGAAAAGGACCATCGAAACTTCAACCGCGACGGCCAGTATTTCAATGTGGGCGAAACGTTCGCCGGGCTCCCGTTCGATCGCGGGATCGAGTTAGCCGATGCGATCAAGGCGCTGGTGCCCGACGGCATGACCATGGCACAGTTCGCCCTCCGCTGGTGCCTCGATTACGACGCGGTTACTACCGTGATTCCCGGCGCCAAGCGGCCCGAACAGGCCAGGCACAATGCGGCGGCCTCTGATTTGCCCCGGTTGCCCGCGGGGCTTCACTCGCAACTCCGGCGGTTCTATGATGATGAAGTAGCGCCGCAGATTCGCGGACCCTACTAAGCGGATCGCCCGCTTTCGGCGGCTCTGCGCGACATCAAACGGCACGGTGTCTGAAGGTTGGGGCGGAACGCCGTGAATGCTCGGAGGGAGGCTGCTCGTATGACGATGCACAGTGCGGCCCGCGGGCCGATTCCCTCTCGATACTTCCCGCTCGGTCCAAGAGCTCGGCAGCGGTCGCTGTCGGTTTTGATCGTGTTCTCGGCGGTGCTCCTGGGCGGCGTCGGAAGTCCCGCGGAGAACAACGACGGCGTCGTCGCGGCACAAGAGGGCCGTTACGAATTGGGCCGCCGGCTTCGCAGTTTCGAAATCGCCTTGGCCGACGCACATTCGGCCGAAGCCCTACAACGAGCCACTCCGTATCTGAATGACGCCGTTCGCGACTTCTTCAGCATGCGTTGGAGCGAAGCGGCCGCTGCGCTCGACATGGCGCGGTTCAGCCTGATCTCGGCCGAGCGGCCGTCGCGCGAGCTTCGCTGGGCGGCTTCGCTGAGCGCAACTCCCAACACCTTTCTGCTCGATCTCGAATCGAACGAAGTCGGGTTGACGATCACTCCGTTTTACAACGTGGCCGGCGAACCGCCCAAGAAACTGAAGATCGAGGTCGTTCTCGAAGACGACGACCGAAAGCCCGCGGCCCGCGTCGAGTTCGCCCCAGAGACCGTTCCCTATCGAGATCTGTTGCCGCTGGGAATTCGCCGCGAGGGCGATTACGTGCTCACCGCCGTCGCGGCAGTCGACGGCCAACGGGTGACCATCGCCCAACATCGGCTTTCGCTTGCTCAGAAGCTGAAGCCCCGCCTTCAGGCGTTGCGCGATGGATTGCGGATGTTGCCCGAGAAGCCGCGCAATACACAGCGTGCCACGCTGGAGGATTACGTGGCGGCCCTGGCGACACTGGCGCACGGCGGGCAGTTGGAGACGGCAGTGCGTGCCGTTCATCTTCTCAAAGAGGCCGAGCTTTTGCTGGCAGCCGAACAAAAAGAGGCCAAGTATTTCGGCCGGGGACGAAGCGGCGATTTTTGGCTGACGCTGGCTCAACCGACCGGCAATGCTCGAGTCCGGCTCTACGCACCCGATGCGGCCCGCGACGGCCGACCGCTGCCGTTGGTCATCGCTCTTCACGGCGCCGGCGGAAGTGAAAACATGTTTTTCGACGCCTACGGCAACGGGAAGATCGTCGAGCTTTGCCGACGACGCGGCTGGCTGGTGGTCTCCCCGGCAGCGACTTTTTTCGGGTTCGGGCTATCGGCGCCCAAAATCATCGACGAGATCGATTCGCTCTACCCGGTCGATCGCACGCAGGTGTTGGTTGTCGGGCATTCGATGGGGGCCGGGCACGCCATCCGCACAGCCGAGCTGTTGACCGCGCCGCCGCGTGCGGTGGCCGCCCTGGGAGGCGGTAGCCGCTTGCGGCAGCCGGAACGGTTGCGTTCGATTGCCGTGTTCGTCGCCGCCGGCAGCAACGATTTCTTGCTCGATCAAGCCAAGTCGCTGGCCGCGGCGCTGCGTCAGGCCGGGGCCGATCCGGTCGAGTTTCGCGAGTATCCCAACGTGGAACACCTGGGCATTGTGCAATTGGCGCTGGATGATGTGTTCGCGTTTTTCGATAAACAGATTACCGCCTCGCCGGCAGCCTTGGAGGCGGCGGGCGAGGCAGGCGGAAACTGACGCCGGGAACGGCGATGCGGACATCCGGGGCTCCGAAAAAAAGTGATTCGTCTTAATAGCCTTTACAATCAACGGAAGATGAACGTCCGCGCTTCCATGAACGGTTGTGGATTCGCCCGGATCGGCCGAGTACTGATCGCCGTGCTGGCGATCACGACGTCGGCGGCGGTGCCAATCGGGGCGCATGCGGGCGAGCCAACCGCCGACCTGACGCCGGAACAAGTGCGCGCCGCGATCGATTTCGGGATCAGCTATTTGTCCAAACGGCAAAAGCCCGACGGCAGTTGGCCCGACTACGGAGGCATGGTCGGCGGGGGAATCGTCTTCCCGGGTGGTTCTACCGCACTGTGCGCGCTGGCCTTGCTCAGCGCCGGCGTGCCGGCCGACGACCCCCGCATTAAGGCTGCGCTCACGCGACTGGAAAGTTACCGACCGCAAACAACGTATGTCGTCTCGTTGCAAACGCTCGTATTCTGTCAAGCGAACCCGCGGCAGTACTTGACGCGGATCCAATCGAACGTTCATTGGCTGGAGGGCGCGCAGTTGTCTTCCGGGCCGAACAAGGGCGCATGGTCGTATCGCTCCGGCGGCAACGAAGGTGGCGACAATTCGAATTCTCAGTTCGCGCTGCTGGCCTTGCACGAAGCCGAACGCGCCGGAGCAACCGTGAAACGCGAAACCTGGACCAGCGCCAAGGCCTACTGGGAAGACGCGCAAAACCTCGATGGTTCCTGGGGGTACCACAAACGCACGTTGGGCACGGGCAGCATGACCTGCGCCGGCATCGCCTCGCTGATCATCACCAGCGACCGCTTTCGTCAGCCAAACGCCGAGGTGCAGGGCGACCAAGTCGTTTGCTGCCGGAAGGCGACTGACGATGGCGAGAACCGCATCGAAAGCGGATTGGCATGGTTGGGCCGCAATTTTCGCGTGACGGGCAACCCGGGCGCGCCCGGCAACATGTGGCTGCTGTACTATCTTTACGGGGTCGAGCGCGTCGGACGAATGACGAATCACCGCTATTTCTACGAAGGCGATGGGACGCCGCGCGATTGGTATCGCGAAGGCGCCGCCCAGCTTATCAAGATGCGCGGCGCGCTCGATACCACCTGGGTGGGCAGCGGGGCCGGCGAACGCGATCCCGACATCAGCACGGCCTTCGCCTTGCTGTTTCTTTCAAAGGGACGGCGTCCGATTCTTCTGGCCAAAGCGCAGTTCGGCCCGGCGGAAGACTGGAATCATCACCGCAGCGATGTGGATAATCTCACCCGCTACGTCGAAACCCAATGGCGACGCGAGATGACGTGGCAAGTCGTTGATTTGCGGCGTGCCACCATCGAAGACCTGCTCCAGTCGCCGGTGCTCTCCCTTTGCGGCAGCCTCAGTCCGCTGCCCGCCGAAAAGATCGAACGCGAGAAGTTGGCCGCCAAGCTCCGCGGCTACCTCGACCGCGGCGGGTTCGTCTTTGCCGAGGCCGACTGCAATTCGCCCGACTTCGACCGCGGGTTCCGCGAGCTGATGGCACTCGCCTTTCCCGAGCCCGAGTATCAACTCGCCCTGCTGCCTCCCGAACATCCGATATGGCGAGCCGAGCGGCCCGTGCCTCCCAGCCACCTGCGGCCGCTGTGGGGAATCGATTACGGGTGCCGCACCAGCGTTGTGTACGCAGCGCCCGATCCGAATCGCGTGCGGCCCAGCCTATCGTGTTTATGGGAATTGTCGCGTGCCGGGCGCGACGTCAGCTATTCGCGCGGCGTGCGAGATCAGATCGATGCAGCGTTGGTCATCGGCGTCAATGTCTTGGCATATGCCACCAATCGCGAGCTCAAGGGAAAAGAAGAGAACTTCCGCATCGCGGCGCCCCGTTCCAAAGCCGATCCGACCCGCCGAAACACGATCACCATCGCCAAGTTGCGGCATCCGGGGGGTTGCAACGCGGCGCCGCGGGCCGTGGTCAATTTGCTTGAGCTGGCCGGCTCGGGCGATGCCCCGCTGAACACGGCGGCCGAGGCGAGGCTGATCGACATCACGGATCCGAGTCTGTTCGAGCATCATTTGGTGTTCATGCACGGCCGCAGCGCATTCCAATTGACCGACGCCGAACGAAAACAGCTTCGCGAGTACATCGACCGCGGCGGAATGCTCTTCGCCGACGCCATTTGTTCCAGCGGAGCGTTTATCGAGAGTTTTCGCCGCGAGATGGCGATGATCTTCCCCGACCAAAAGCTTGAACGCATCCCGGCCAACGACGAATTGTTCAGCAACCGATTCGGCGGCCACCAATTGAAAACCGTTCGCCGGCGCGAACCGCAACGTTCTGATCGAACCGTTTCCACCGTCAGAGAAGGCCCGCCTGAGCTCGAAGGCATTCGATTCGACGATCGCTGGGGGGTGATCTTCTCGCCGTTCGACGTGAGTTGCGCGCTGGAGAAACGGCAAACGATGGAATGCCGCGGTTACCTGCCCGACGATGCCGCGCGAATCGGGTTGAACATCCTCCTCTACTCGTTGCACCAGTAGTCTGCCGCACAAACGTCTCTACACCGCAATGCAACGAGGACTCTTTTCGGAACGACGGCTTTGGCTTCGAAGCGGCCGCGACTGCCGCGGAACTGCTTTTCTGTGAGGATCGACTGCTCACATGCCTGACGACAAGAGCATACACCGAATCGTCTGCAACTCATCGTCGCGGCACGACAAACGGCTGATACGCCGGCTGCGTTGCGACGGGCGTTTTCTTTCGATCGTCGCGAAGATTGGGGTGATGGCCCTGGCTCTTGCCATCGTGGGCCTGCCCGCGCCGCGATCGTGCCGCGCGGGCGAAGCCGCCCGCCGCTTCGAGTTCCAGCGGATCGAAATGGCGGTGGATTTCCGCATTGTCGTGTTTTCCGACGACGAGGAACGTGCGAGGCGCGGCGCAGAGGCTGCCTTTGCTCACATTCGAGCCCTCAATGATTGCCTGAGCGATTACGAATCGGAGAGCGAACTGCGGCGTCTGTGCCGCTCGGCGGGGCACGGAGTGCCTGTCGCTCTGAGCGATGATCTTTGGAATGTCTTGTCGCAAGCACAGCGGATGGCCGAGTTGTCGGACGGCGCGTTCGACATTACCTGCGGAAATCTCGTTCGTTTATGGCGACGCGCCCGCCGCCAACGCGAGCTGCCTCCGCCCGAGCTTTTGAAAGAGGCCATGCGCACAACGGGACGCGAGCTTCTTCGTCTGGATCCCCAGCAACGCACCGCTGAGTTGTTGCGAGAAGGGATGAGGCTCGACTTGGGCGGAATTGCCAAGGGTTACGCGACGGCGGCCGCCCTGAGCGTTTTGCGCGACCGGGGATTACCGGCGGCAATGATCGATGCCGGCGGCGACCTGTGCTTGGGCGATGCCCCGCCGGGCACCCCTGGTTGGTCGGTCGGATTGGCTCCGCGAGGTCCCAACGGCCCTCCTCGGTGGGTTCTTTCGGCCCAACGGCAGGCGGTGGCTACCTCCGGCGATATGTGGCAATTCGTCGTCATCGACGGAAAGCGATATTCTCATATTGTTGATCCGCGCACCGGGTTGGGTCTGACGAACCGGTTGCATTGCACGATCGTCCATCCGGACGGGCCGACGGCCGATGCCTTGGCCACGGCCGTTTCGGTGTTGGGTATCGAGCGTGGGCTGAAACTGATCGAGTCGGTTCCCGAAGCGGCCGGCTTGCTGGTGCCGGTCGAGGAGCCAGACGATCGAATCGTCACCTCGTCGCGGTGGTCGAAACTGACCGTTTCTCCTCAAAAAACCGATCGCATTCCGTGAATGAGGTTAAACCTCATTCGCATTTGATTATTCCGATGGCACTCTCGTACGGCCGCGGTCTTTCATTATCAACGCAGCGCGAGTACACCAATGGCGGCATGGCAAGGCAACGAAGCCTCTCAAACGAAGGATTTGCACGATCCGCATGAACGACGGCGGCAGTTCGCCGGGCGTTTGTGGGTCGTGGCTGCCGCATTGCTGTGGAGCACCAGCGGATTGTTCGCCAAGTCGCCCTGGTTCGTCGATTGGCCTTCGGCCGATCGCGGCCCGATATTGGCCTTCTGGCGAGCACTGTTCGCCGCACTGGTTCTCCTGCCCTTTGTGCGCCGACCGCGATGGCGACCTTCGCTGGTTCCGCTCGGGCTCTCGTTTGCCGCGATGAGCGTGCTGTACATGACCAGCATGGCATTGACCACGGCCGCCAACGCAATCTGGCTTCAGAACATCGCGCCGGCTTGGGTCTTCCTGCTGGGAATCACTGTGTTCGGCGACCGAGTCGATCGGCGGAACTTCGTACCGCTGGGGTTTTCGTTGGCCGGCGTGGGCCTGATTTTGTTCCACGAGGCCGGCGGACAGGCGATCGTTGGCGTCGTATGCGGCCTTGCGTCGGGATTGGCCTTCGCATTAGTCGCCCTGCTTATGCGGCGTACCGCCGATGAAGACCACGCTTGGATCGTCGCCTTCAATCAGGGCTTGGTGGCCCTGCTGCTACTCCCCTGGATCATTTGCTGTACGCCAATGCCCACCGGCGCTCAGCTCGTCGCCACGGCCGCCTTCGGCGCACTGCAAATGGCCCTGCCATATCTGTGTTTCGTCCGCGGCCTGAGGCTCATCAGTAGTCAAGAAGCCACGCTGATCGTTTTGCTCGAGCCTGTAGTGCTGCCGCTTTGGGTCTATTTGGCTTGGGGCGAAGTTCCTCGCTGGTGGACGTTGGCCGGTGGCTGCTTGATTTTCTGTGGGCTGACGCTCCGCTATGCATGGCTTGAGTTTCGAAAGGCTGAGCCCCCCCTGCCGCCCCCATGAGGAAACACCTTTTCAGGCGGTAGAACCGTGGAAGTAGGGCGCAAACCGGTCGCCCCGAGGCTGTCGGCACGAGAGAGATGCCGTTTCGAGCGCCGGAACACGTCAAGGGCACTCGGTTCACGGGGATTACCACAAGCGAAAGTCGAAACAAGCGAAACGATATAAGACTGCGGAAACGGGAAAGCGATTCAAACGGAGACAACGCGCACAGAAGCCGCTTCGCTGCGCCGGCGGCTGCTTTCGCCATCGTGTGGAACTATTTGGGCGACGCACTGTTGAGCAAGCGGCAACGAATAAGCAAGACACGGAGCTGGCCGCATGTGAAGGCAAAATAGGGAAGTCACAGCCGGTTTTCACTCTCTGTTGCATTGGCAACCGACCCGAAATCGGTTACCATCTGCTAAAAGTGTTCCAACGGATCGGACGGAAGGCGTCGTGACGAGTCCGGGGCGTATCCTCCGGCGGAACGGAGAAGTACGGCGACTCTTAACGGCCCGTTGAAAAAGTCGGTCTTGTATTCGCGGACGTGTGATTTTTTCGCAGAATACGTGGGCCGAATTCCCTGGAATCGCATTTTTCAAAGGGCCATTAAGACAACAGCGCGCCGTTTTTTGCAGGAATCGCTGTTGTTAACGACTGCTTTCTATCTTGAAGTCGGACCGTTGTTCCGGCCGTTCACCAAACCGATCCTTGATGCTCAGCATCGGAACGGTGAGCCGCTGATCCGGACTGCGGCGCGCGGCCGGCGGCGTTTTTCCATACGGGTTTACGATCGGTAGCGGGTGTCGAGCTTATGGTGCAGACAATCGAGGAATTCGTCAAAACCCTTCAGGAAGAAGGCGTTGAAGCCGGTCGCCGTCAGGCCGAGAGGCTGCTGGCCGAGGCCAAGCAACAGGCCGAGCAACTCATCGAGAAAGCCAAGCAGCAAGCGGATCAAATACTCGACGAGGCACGCAAAGAGGCCGAACGAGCCCGCGTTCGCTCCGAGACCGAGCTGCGCCTGGCGGCCCGCGACACGCTGACACGGCTGCATGATGCGTTGAACTCGGCACTTCGGGCCGTGCTTTTCCCGGCCGTGCGCCGCACGCTGATGGATCAGAAGTTTCTTGCAGAGTTGATCCGCGACGTCGTGCTCCGCTACGCGGAAAACGACGCGATCGACCGCAGCGCGGCCGTCGTCCGCGTCTCCAAGGAAATCGACGAAAAGCAACGGCAGCAGATCGCCTCGCAAATGCTCGAATCGCTCGCTCGCGGAGGCGGCGAGCTGGCACCGATCAATCTGGAAGCGGTTCTGAACGAGGCGGGGTTCGAGCTGGTGCTGCGCGACGGTACCGTAGAGGTCACCACCGAAGCCGTGGTCGATTCGCTGACGGAAATGGTCGGCCCAGAAGTGAGAAAGATCATCTCCGAGGCGGCTGGGTCATGACGCTTGATCGGTATTTCATTACCTCGCTGCCGGCGCTCGGCGATTTGGGCAGTGTGCCGCCGATGGGTTTTGCGGAGCTTTGGGAGTGGCTTGCAGACCATCGTCGCATTCGGCCCTTGGCCGGGGCTCTGCTGTTGATGGACGACTTGCAGCAGCGCGAAGCGTATTTGGCCGGCGAGATCGACTATCTCGAGCCGACGGTGCTTAGTCTCTCGCAAACGTTGGGACGCAGCCCGTTGCCGGCCTATCTCGCGCCCGAGGCGGGCGAGACCTCCAGTTCACCGCGGCGGATCGCGTCGGACCAGCTTTGGGAAAGCTATTTCCGTTACGTGGCGCAATTGGCTGCCGAGCGCAAAAGCTCGTTTCTCGCGGCTTGGGTTGGCCACGAGGTGGCGCTGCGGAACGCGCTGGCGGCAGCGCGCGCCGAACGGTTGGGACTGGAACCAGCCGCCTACTTCGTCGCGCCGGACTTGGCGCAAACCGACGACGATTTCGGCAGCCTGCTCGGCGAATGGGCCGCCGCAACCAGCCCGTTGGCCGGACAGCAACGTCTGCTGCGGGCGAAATGGGGGTGGATCGAGGCTCACGATCCGCATTTCACGTTTGACGATGACGAACTGCTCGTGTACACCGCGAGGCTGATCTTGCTGAAGCAATGGCAGCGAATCGCGGGCAACGAATGAAGAGCGACGTGATGAAAGGCAAGATCGTATCGGTTCTCGGCAGTTTGGTAATCGCGGAGATGGAAGGCCGCGTCGTGCAGAACTCGGTCGGACACTGCATCCGCTCCGACGGAACCAAGCTTTTGAGCGAAGTGATCCGCGTCCGCGGTCAATTGGCCGACTTGCAGGTGTTTGAAGAAACGCGCGGTCTGCGGGCCGGCGACGACGTCGAGTTCGGCGAGGAAATGCTCTCGGTCGTTCTCGGGCCGGGACTGCTGGGCCAGATTTACGACGGGCTGCAAAACCCGCTCCCGCAATTGGCGGAAAAAGTGGGCTACTTCCTCAAGCCGGGCGTCTATATCCACGGTTTGCCCACAACGGTTCGATGGGAATTCACTCCGGCGGTCAAGGCCGGCGATATTGTTTCGGCCGGCGACACGCTGGGAACAGTGCCGGAAGGCATCTTCACACACCGGATCATGGTGCCGTTCGGGTGCCGCGAGAAACTGACGGTCGAACGGGTTGCGGCGCCGGGCAAATACACAATCGAGGACGAAGTGGCGGTGCTTATCGATGCGGCAGGGCGAAAGCTCAGCGTGTCGATGCAACAGAACTGGCCCGTCAAGTTGGCGTTGAACGTATCGCGCCGCCGCCTGATGCCCACTGATCCGCTGGTGACTCGAGTGCGCATCATCGACTCGATGTTTCCCATCGTTCGCGGCGGGACGTATTGCATCCCCGGCCCGTTCGGGGCGGGGAAAACGGTGCTGCAACAGATCATTTCGCGCTATGCGGAAATCGACGTTGTGGTGATTGCCGCTTGCGGCGAACGAGCCGGCGAGGTCGTTGAGACGCTCCGCGATTTTCCGAAGATCATCGATCCGCGCACCGGGCGGAGCCTGATGGAGCGAACGATCATTGTTTGCAACACGTCGGCGATGCCCGTGGCGGCCCGCGAGGCGTCGGTTTACACCGCGGCGACCATGGCGGAGTATTATCGGCAGATGGGGCTCGACGTCTTGCTGCTGGCCGACTCTACTTCGCGGTGGGCCCAAGCCATGCGAGAGCTCTCCGGCCGATTGGAAGAGATTCCCGGCGAAGAGGCATTTCCCGCCTATTTGGAAAGCCGCATTGCCGCGTTTTATGAACGCGCGGGAACGATCGAATTGCCCGACGGTCGGCGCGGTTCGCTGACCATCGGAGGCACGGTCAGTCCGGCCGGCGGCAACTTCGAGGAACCCGTAACTCAGGGAACGCTCAAGGTGGTCGGCGCGTTCCTGGGGCTGTCGCGGGCGCGAAGCGATGCCCGCCGTTTTCCGGCGATCGACCCGCTCGAATCGTGGAGCAAGTATCAAGGGATCATCGAGCCCGACAAGGTGGCGCGCATGCGCCGGCTTCTGGCCCAGGGCAACGACGTGCGTCAGATGATGACCGTCGTGGGCGAGGAGGGCACTTCGGCCGAAGACTTCGTTGTCGCCTTGAAGGCCGATTTCTTCGATCAATGCATCTTGCAGCAGAACGCATTCGACGATGTCGATGGGGCGACGACCGCCGACCGACAGCGTTTCATGTTCGACAAGGCCTGTCAGATCGTCGATTTGGAGTTGGGCCAATTGGACAAGAGCCACCTTCGTGAATTGATGGTTCGGGCCGCCGATCTCTTCCGCAACTGGAATTACGCCGCTGAAGGCACGGAGGAATACCAGCGGTGGTTGCAAGAGATTGACCGGTTTATTGCCGACCGAGGACGACCAAGACCATGAGGAAGTACTACGACTCGATTCAACGAATCGCGGGCAACGTGGTGACGGTGCGCGCCCCGGGCGTCGGTTACGACGAATTGGCGATCATCAGCACCTCGCGCGGCGACTCGCTGGCGCAAGTCATCGGGATCGAACGGGAAGAAGTCAGCCTGCAAGTGTTTGCGGGATCGCAAGGCGTATCGAACAACGACCGCGTGCGCTTCCTGCACCGCCCGATGCAGGTTCCCTTTTCCGAGGCGCTGTTCGGCCGGGTGTTCGACGGCTCGGCGCGGCCGCGCGACGGGCGCGGGCCGGTCGAGGGCGTGCCTCTGGAGATCGGCTCCCCGGTGATCAATCCCGTTCGCCGCCGCATGCCCGACCGGATGATCGCCACGGGCATCCCGATGATCGATGTGTTCAACACCTTGGTCGAGTCGCAGAAACTGCCGATTTTTTCGGTGGCCGGCGAACCCTACAACGAACTGCTGGCACGCATCGGCCTGCAGGCCGACGCCGATATTATCATCCTCGGCGGCATGGGCCTGCGGCACGACGACTATTTGAAGTTCCGCCACGCTTTCGAAGAGGGCGGCGTTCTGGGCCGCGCCATCCTCTTCATCCACACGGCGGCCGATCCGGTGGTCGAGTGTTTGATGGTGCCCGACTTGTGCTTGGCCGTCGGCGAGCAATTGGCGTTGCAGGGAAAACGGGTGCTCGTATTGCTCACCGACATGACGGCCTTTGCCGACGCACTGAAAGAAATCGCGATTACGATGGAGCAGATTCCGTCGAACCGGGGATACCCGGGCGACCTCTATACCCAGTTGGCGAAGCGCTACGAAAAAGCGGTCGATTTCGACGAAGCCGGCTCGATGACCGTCCTGGCCTGCGTCACCATGCCCGGCGACGACGTGACCCATCCGGTGCCGGACAACACAGGCTACATCACCGAGGGACAGTTCTACCTCCGCAACGGGCGCATCGAGCCGTTCGGTTCCCTTTCGCGGCTGAAGCAGCAGGTCAACGGCAAGACCCGCGACGATCATCGCGCGATCATGGACGCCTGCATCCAGTTATACGCTTTGTGCCGCGAGAGCCGCGAGAAGCGCGACATGGGCTTCGAGATGTCGGATTGGGACCGCAAACTGCTCAAGTATGGATTGCTTTTCGAGCGGAAGATCATGGACTTGTCGATCAACATCCCGCTGTTCGACGCGCTTGATCGCTGCTGGCGAATCTTGGCCGAGTGTTTCGATCCGGCGGAAACGGGAATCCGCCGAGCGATTGTCGACCGCCATTGGCCCAAAGGAGTCTGAGGAAAACCGCGAAAGCCGGAAAGCGGTTCAAACGGGAGTGCGGGCAATCGGCCGCGTTGTTGCGACTGCGGGCGATTGCGCCATTGGGTGGAACTAGTTAGGACGCGGCAGTCATGGCCCTGAAAATCAAGCTGACACGGCCGGAACTGAAACGCTATCGAGACCGCCTGATGCGGTTTCAGCGCTATCTGCCGATGCTGAAGCTCAAGCAGCAACAGCTTCAGGTCACGCTGCGCACGGTCGCCGAGCGTCGCCGTGAGGCGGAAAAAGCCGCCGACGAAGCGACCGAGAAGATCGAACGGTACTCTTCGGTGCTGCGCGACTTTCCGGGCATGCCGCTGCGGAAGCTGGCAACGGCCCAAGAGGTTCGGACATCGATGCGGAACATCGCCGGCGTGGAGATTCCCGTTCTCGATGAAGTGGTGTTCCCCGAGGCGGAGTATAGCTTGTTTGCTACTCCCGCCTGGGTGGACCAGGCGTTGTCCGACATGCGCGAAAAGGCGCGCCGCCGCGCGGCCGTCGAAGTCTTGTGCGAAGAAGAAGCGGTGTTGCAGCGAGAGTTGTCGCGGACGATCCAGCGAGTCAACCTTTTCGAGAAGGTCGTTATTCCGCAGTGCCGCGAGGCGATTCGCCGCATTCGCATCAAGTTGGGCGATGAAATGACCGCCGGCGTGGGGCGTGCGAAAATCGCCAAGGGCAAACTTTCCGACACTTTTGTCAACGCGCCGCAAGGCGACGACGCGCCGCGCGCGCAGTCGGCCGAACGCTCGACGGAGGAGGCGGATCGATGATCGTCGCGATGCGCAAGCTCTTCGTTGTTGGCCTGCTCCGAGATCGAGAGCGGCTGCTCGAAGCCATCCGCGAGGAGGGCGCGGTTCACCTGATCGCCGACGATCCTTCGCGCGCCGTGCCCGACGACCAAACGCGAGATCGGGTGCGCACCTTGCAACGGGCGCTGCAAGTGCTCCGCGGCATCGCGCCGCAGGGAGCGCCGCCCGCCCTTTCCCCCGTCGAGGCCGCCGATCGCGTGCTTGAAATCGAACAGCGAAGCGCCGAATGCAACAACCGCTTGGCATCGTTGAACCATCAACTGGCGCAAGTCGAGCTTTGGGGCGATATGAAACTCGAATGGATCGAGTCGCTTCAGGCGGCCGGCGTCGAGGTGCAGTTCGTCGCCCTGCCGGCGGTGGATGTGCCGGCGATTGAATCGCCTTGCTCTGCGATTGTCGGAGAGTTGTCCGACGGTCGGGTCGTAGTCGCCTTGGCATCGCGCCGGCCGACTGCGGCTGCGGCGGCCACCGCCGAGCCGTCGTCTGAGGCTTCGAACGACGCGGCCGCTCCAAACGCCGCGTCGTCGGCCGGAGTGTTTCGTCTGCCCGAAAGCGCCTCGCCTGTTCCGTTGCCGCCGCGCGATGCCCCTTCGATTCGGGCCGAAGCGGCGAAGATCGAGGCAGCCCTGAAAGACGACGCGGCCTCGCTGGCCCAATTGGCCCATCTTTATGCGGCCATGCAGGACGAACTCGTGCGTCAGGAACAACAGGCCGAGTTCTCGGCGGCTCTTCGAGGCGGATTGGAACGCGACGAGCTGTTCGCGGTGCAGGGGTGGTGCCCGGCCGATCGGACCGCGGCGTTGGCACAGCGGTTGCAAAAAGCGGGAATTGTTGCGGCCGTCGAGTGGTTCGAGCCGACCGAAGACGAACAACCGCCGACCCTGATTCGCACGCCCTTTTGGGCCCGTCCCATCGAAGGATTGTTCAAGGTTCTCGGCACCGTGGCTGGCTACCGGGAGTTCGACGTTTCCATTCCCTTCCTCATCGCGTTGCCGATTTTTTCCGCCATTCTGATCGGCGACGGCGGCTATGGCGCCCTCTTGCTCTTGGCGCTGACATTGGGATATCGGCGATGGTCGAAGATGTTGGGCGCTCAGTTCACGCAACTGATGATGATCGTCTCGGGCGTCACCTTGGTTTGGGGGCTGGTCTGCGCCACGTTCTTCGGCGTCACCCTCTACGAGCCGTGGATCGCAGTCGATCTGAGCGAGGCTTCTCGCAACTTTATGATGCGACTGAGTTTCGTCATGGGCGCCGTTCACTTGAGCCTTGCCCAGCTTTGGCAGGCCGTCCGGCTGTTCCCCGATTTGCGGTTCCTCAATAAGATCGGGTGGGCGACGTTCATTTGGGGCATGCTGGGCGTGGTGCAGTTCTTCGTGCTGAAATCGCCATTTGATTGGACAACGCCGTGGCCGTTCTTCTTGGCGGTGGGCGCCTCGTTGGCGATCCTGTTTCACTATCCGAGCCGCAATCCGTTGAAGATGATCGGCTTCGGGCTGGGCGCGTTCCCGCTGTCGATGCTTTCGGCTTTTTCCGATGTGATTAGCTACGTCCGCTTGATGGCCGTCGGGCTGGCCAGCAGCGTGTTGAGCGTCAGTTTCAACCAAATGGTGGCGGGCTTGGACCATTGGGCGCTGAGCGTGCCGATTCTGCTGTTCGGCCATGGATTGAACATCGCCCTGGCGATGATCGCCATGTTCGCTCACGGCGTCCGCCTGAATATGTTGGAGTTTTGCGGTCACCTCGGCATGCAATGGACGGGGTACGCGTTTAGTCCCTTTTCCAAACGAATGATTCGGGAGCAATAAGTATGGCGACGACGGTGATTCTCGGTGGGCTTTGCGCGGCGTTCATGCCGTTCGCCTCGGCAGCCTCTGATGAGTTTTGGCGATTTCTGGCCGAATTCGGCGACGTGATCGCATTGGGGCTCGCAGCGACCGGCAGCGCCTTGGGCATCGGGCTGGCCGGTCAGGCGGCCGCCGGCGCGTGGGCTAAAGAAGCCCGAGCCGGTCGCTCGTTGAGCTTCACCTATGTGATTCTAGTGGGCATGCCGATGAGCCAAACCCTCTACGCCCTGATCGTGATGAACAACATCCGCACCGTTCTGAACAACGAAGCCTTGACGATCGGCCATGCGGGTTTGCTGTTGGGAATCGGTTTGACGACCGGGTTGGGCGAGTTGTTTTCCGCATGGATGCAGGGGATGATCGGCGCGGCGGGCGTTCGCGCGCTGAGCGATGGCGGCGGCAAGGGTTTCGCCTTCATCATCATCGCCATGGGCGTTGTGGAAACCGTGGGTATTTTCACCATGGTGTTCATGCTCGGCATGATTCCCGCGGTTTCATGACGGCTTGTCGCCCCGCTTGCAACAAGCCGTAGCGTGCAAATCCGGTTCGACTGAGGCAACACCCGCCGGCGACTGCCGGCGAGGCGATCGCAATCGAGACTGCTTCGGCGTCGCGCATCGTCGCCGACGCGACGGACAGAGGAGGAGCAACAACGGCTGCGCCCGGCGGTGCGCAGCCGCCGCCGGACGTCTTTGCGTATTCGGATCGCAACCGTGTTGATTGGTTTACCAACGTGCCGAAGTACCATTTGATCGATTCGGGTTCGCAGTTGCGCGACTACTGCGCGGATGTGCTCCGCACGGCGCCGTCGATCGGGTTCGACACGGAGTTTGTCGCCGAAGACACGTTCCAGCCGCAGATCTGTCTGATTCAAGTGGCCGCCGGCGACGAGTTGGCGCTGATCGATCCCTTGCGGATTGATGACCTAGAGCCGTTTTGGCAAACGCTGGCCGACGCGCCCCGGACAATCGTTCACGCCTGCCGAGTCGAACTGGAGTTCTCCATTGCGGCCGTGGGCCGACCACCCGGCGGGCTGGTCGATACGCAGATCGCCGCGGGCTTGGCTGGGTTCGCATATCCTGCCGCCTACGCTGCGTTGATCGAGCGGTTGTTGGGCCATAAACCGAAAAAGGAGGAAACTCGCACTGATTGGCGCCGCCGGCCGCTGTCCACCCGGCAGATCGAATATGCATTGGACGATGTGTCGCACCTGCATGCGATGTACGAGAAGATCGATGCTCATCTGCGGCGGTTGGGCCGTTCGGCCTGGCTCGCGGAGGAAATGGAGGAGATCATTCGGCAGGTGGAACACGCCGTTTCCGGTGAGCGGTGGCGGCGCTTGCCCGGTATTTCCGGCCTCGATCCGCAATCGCTGGCGGTGGTGCGAGAGCTTTTCTTCTGGCGCGAACAAGAGGCCCGCCGACGCAACCAACCGCCGCGACGGGTGCTGCGTGACGACCTGATCGTGGAACTGGCCCGACGCAAGACGGCCGATCCCGCCAGGATTCGGGCCGTACGGGGAATGAATTGGCGCGGCGTGTCGATCTATATCGGCGAATTGGCCCAGTGCATCGAACGCGGGCTGGAGCTGCCCATCGAGCAGCGTCCCAAGAAGGCCCCCTCGCAACGAAACCAAGAGATGAGCGTGTTGGGTCAGTTTCTCTTTGCCGCCTTGGGAAGCGTCGCTCGCAAGGCGGAACTCGCGCCCAATTTGGTCGGCGGCCCGAACGACATTCGCGATCTGCTGGCCGCCCGAACCGATGCGGGCCGCGCCGCTCATCCGCCGAAGCTCGCACGCGGTTGGCGCAAGCAGTTCATCGGCGATCTCTTCGACGAGCTGCTCTCGGGACGCCGTGCGGTTCGAGTGGCCGATCCCGACAGCGACTATCCCTTGGAATTCGAGTAACCCACTACGGTATTCCAACGGGCCGCCGCCGTCAGCCGCCATCGCGCGGCCCGACGCGCCCGGCGGCCGCTTCAAGTTCGAGCAGCCGCCGTTTCATCAACGCGCCCCCCGGCGCCGAGTAACGCCCGAACCGTCCGCCAAGCGGGATCACGCGATGGCAGGGGATGATCAACGGCACGCGATTCGCCGCCAGGGCATTGCCGACGGCCCGAGCGGCGCGGGGCGCACCGACACGAGCCGCCAATTCGGCGTAGGTCGCAACCTTTCCATAGCCGATCGCTCGGCAGGCCGTCCAAACCCGGCACGTGAACTCCGTCGCACCGCCGAAATCAACGGGCACATCGAGGAAGTCGTCTGGAACGCCGCGGGCGAAGGCCTGTAAACGCGCGATCAAGCGATCGGCGCCGAACTGGGAGCCGAGCGAAACCCTCTTTGGGGAACAATCTCGCATCAACTCGGCAATTTCGGGCTGCTGCCGAATCGGGGCCGACTCGCTCGCCGCAGGCCGGCAAACAGCCCCCTTGCAACGGAAAGACCGCGCGGCCGACTGCCGTGCGGCGTCGGCGCTGCGATGCCCGAACGAAAGTGCCGCGATTCCCCGCGAGCCGCCGCAAAGCGCCATCCATCCCAATGCCGTTTCGAAGGCGAGGAGGAACGACGGCCCATCAAGCGGATCGTCGGCTTCCACGCCATAAAGTGGAGCGCGCGCCTGTATCAAACTCGAAGGGCGATTCATTGGCGAAGTGAGCAAACAGAGCGGATTGCAGCGGACGGACTCAGTTCTCGGACCATCCTTTGGGAATATACACGCAATCCGGATCGGATTCGAGGTAGTCGCCGGTCAGTGCGTAGGCGCGCGATCGGCTTCCCCCGCACGCCTGCCGGTATTCGCAGACGCCGCAGCGACCGCGAAAGCCGTCGGGATTGCGCAGCGCGCGAAACACCGGATTGTTCTGATACACGTCCACCACCGAGTCTTTGGGAAAACGCCCGCACAAATAGGGCAGGAATCCGGCCGGATAGATCTCTCCGAGGTGATTGACGAACATCACCCCCTTGCCGTCGCCGATGCCCAACGGCCCGCGATGCCCGCCGTGCCGCCCGCCAACGTGAGCAGCCTGAGCAGCCCGAGGGCCGGCCAGCGGATTGCCGCCCTGTTGAAGCACAAATCGACGGTAGTGGGGCGCTTCGGTCGTCTTCACCGCATACGGCTTCGTTTGCGCGTGATGCCATAGCCGCGCGAACACTCGTTCGTAGTCTTCCGGTGCAATTCGCTGTTCGAGCAGTCCGCGACCCACTGGGACCAAGAAGAACACCGACCACATCATAATGCCGTACTCGACCAGAAGCTCGGCGATGCGATCGACCTGATCGACGTTGCGTTGCGTGATGCTGGTGTTCACTTGAACGGGCAATTCCAATCGCCGCGCGGCATCCAACATTTCCAGCGTGCGTTGGAAGCTGCCTTCCCAACCGCGAAAGGCGTCGTGGACGGCCGCCTCGGCGCCGTCGAGGCTAATGCCCAGACAACGGACGCCGGCCTCTTTGGCTTTCTCGAACGCGGCCGCAGTGGCCAGCGGAGTCGCCGAAGGGGTCAGTGCGCACTCGATACCCAGTGCCGCCGCCCGGCCGATCAATTCGAACAGATCGGGCCGTTTCAGCGGATCGCCGCCGGTGAACACCAGCGTCGGCTTCCGCGGAAAAGAGGCCACTTGTTCGATCAACGCCAACGACTCTGCCGTTGAAAGCTGTTCGGCATGCGCCGTCTCTTGCGCCGAGGCGCGGCAATGCTTGCACACAAGATCGCAGGCCTGCGTCACCTCGTAGTAGAACATCAACGGGCTTAGGGGAAGCTCGCGCAGCGTGTAATCGTGATGAGGCATCGTCATCGGCCCCCGATCGAATGCGGGACCGCCTCGCGTTGTTTCAACACGTCTCGGAGAAAACGCGGTGAAATTGGGTTCATTGAACACGAAAAACCGGCCCTAGATGCAAAAAGCCCTCGAACGATCGCCGGTTGGAACTAATTGATGATACGCGGGCCGTCAAATCGGCTGTCGCTTGAGATGGACGAGACTGCGACCGAACCGCAAGAACTGCCGAGACTTGAGCCGGCCTTCTTCGCATTGCCCGGCCGACATCGCAACGGGAATTATATCGTCTCGCACCCTTGCGGAAGCGACCGCCGACGCAGCGCAGCGGCCGACTGAGTGCAGCCCCCATCTGAACCGTCTTCCAATTCTTGCCGTGTTATTCACGCCTCGAACCAGCCAGCCGCGAACGATCCCGAGCCCGCCAGCATCTGGCTCGTACTCAGCCTCCGTTTCCACTTCTTATCGCTTTCTTATCGCTTCGGCGGCGTCTGCCGATTGCGCTGCTGCGATTTCAACTCTTCGCTGCGCCGCTGGTTCTCCTCCATTTCCTTGATGGTGACCTTCGTCCCGATGGAATGCTTCTTTTGGTCCTCGGACGGCAACTCGCCCGGCGAGGCCGGCAATATCTGCTTGACGATCACGTCATCCCACTCGACGACTCCGGGCTGGAGATATGCGTAAAGCATCACGCGTCCCCAGCGAGGGACGTATTTCGTATGTTTCGGCGTGAAATCTTCGGTTTGCACGTTCCATTGGTTGACCGCCCCCTTCAGGTTCTGCTGACTGCGATAGACTTCGCGCAATTGCTTCTCTTCAGGGATATAGTCCTTTTTCGTCTTGGCCGGCGAGGTTACGTTGCTGCCGGTGCGATACTCGGTGCCGATTTCGTCGTAGCATTTGATGAACACTTTGGGCGACGGTCCATTGGTTCGGTAGCGGCATTGGAAACGATACTTCGCCCCCGCCTCGATCGGAAACAAGTCGCTGTAATAGAGCACGCCGGTACCCTCGGCCAATCCCTTGTCGAGCGTAAAGCGAATGACTTTGTTGCCCGGGTTGCCGGCCTCGGCTGTCCACGCGACGATCCCGCCTAGCGGCTGTCGATCTTGCCCGCCGGTCGATTCCCAACCTTTGGGAACCCCGCGGGCGCCTTGCTCGAAATCGCCGATCACGAGGTTGGGGTTTTTACGCCAGAACTCTTCGGCAATGGCGTCGGGTTTTGGCGGGGCGCCCTCGACGCGCTCGTACAGTTTGTCGAGCATCTCTTTGACATACTTGTGCGGGATTTCACTTACGGAATTGGTGCGGGCCGACACCTCGTAAATCACCCGCGGCTCGGAGCCGGTCGAAAAATCGACGCACTTGATCACCAAGTCGTACACTTCGCCGTCGTGCCCAGGTGCGAGTTCCACACTGCCCCAAATGCCGATCTGAGCGCCGAAGTCGTCGGTTACATATCGTTTCACTTCGGCGAGCGGCGTATCGGGACCGATCTTGATATTGTTCGTCTTGCACGTATCACGAACATCGAGCATCGTTTCGGGCACAATGAAGCCGGTCTCCCGGGTCAGTTTCTTCCAGATCATCTCGCCGACCATCTGGCCGTAGCGTCCCTTATCGAATCGCGACACGAAATCGAAAGGAATCACGACCTTCCTCGAATCGGGCGGCACAGGCGACTCGCCGCCCAAAGCCGCTGCTCCCCAACAAGCGATCAGGCCGCACAACAACGCCGAAGGGTTCCATCGTCGCGTACCGACTTGCATGATTACACGCTCCTCTTGCTCCGTGAAGCCAATGGTCGAATGGCCCGTCGCTCTCAACAAAACCGCAGAAAATGGAAAGCGGTTCAAATTGGGGCGGCACGCAAGAAAGCCGCTTCGGTGCGCCGGCAGCCGCTTGCTGCAATTGTTGGGGATTTCGTCGGCGTTCGGAGCGCACTTGGGCGATCTTCTCGCCGCTCCCAAGGGAACTACCGTCCGCCGGACGACAATCGCTCGAAATACTGCCGATTTAGCTCATCCCAACCCGGCGGTGAAACGTCTTGCATGCTGCCGAGAATCTCTTTTTGAATGTCGGTCGGCAAGTTGGCCGTCGCGTCTTGTTTGACCGTAAACTCGCCCTCGAGATACTGCTTGACGTCGCCCATTTTTTCCAAAACGACCTTCCGCTCGCGCAATGCGCTTTCATACCGTCCGGCAAAAAGGTCCAACTCGACCTGCTTCATCATGTCGATCAATCGCTTCAAATCGGTGCGATGATAGTTCATCACGCCGAACTGGAGGTCAACGCCCTCGGCCTTGTTGCGCAGGGCGGCCTGCTTTTCGGCCAAACGCTGCAAGTCGCGCGGTCCCACATTGGCTCGCTGAGGTCCTTCGAGGCCCTCGCTCCCCTGCCCGCTTTCCTTTCCGCCTCCGGTGGCGCCGCCTTGGCCATCCTTTTCGTGGTCTTTGATCTGCCCTTTGACGTAGGGATCGGGCGTCAGCCGCGCCGGGGTCTTCCGTCCGCCCTTGCCAACCGCCTCGTCGCCGACAAACTCGCCGCTGCTCTTGCCGGTGCGGCCTTCGCCGGCTCGTCCTCCGATCTCGCTGGTATTCGGCAAACGGTTGCCCGTGGCGCCTTTGGCCGAATTGTTCGAAATCGGGCCGTCGGCCACGTCCCAGCCGGCGCCCTTGTCAAGCGAATCGATCGCGCTGCTGGTTACGTCTTCCATCTCGTCGAACAGGTCTTCCTCTTCCTCCATCAACTCGCCGATCAGGTCTTCAAGCTCGCCGGGCAACTCGGCCATCGGGGCTTCTTTATCTTGGTCGGTCAGCGCTTCCTCTTGGCTCCATTTTTCGCGGTCGGGCGTGTCGGGCAACCACTTCTCCATGTTCGTCTTGATCTCTTCCGCCCGTTCGTAGCCCAACTGTTCCAAAGGCACGGCAATGTCGGCCGACTTTTTCAGCAGGGCGTCTTCCGCCATCTTCAGCTCGGTTTGAATTTCAACTAATTCCTTGAGCATCGAAGCGTTGGCGAAATCCTGCTCCGGCAGCTTGCTCAGATCGCTGTGGAGCTCTTGCATCATCTTCGCGAAGTCGTCTTGCTTGGCCGCCATGCCCTTGAGTAATTCTTCGTCGGCTTCGGTGAAGTCTTCTACCGGCTTCTTGGCCAGGCTTTCCGAGGCTTCGATCACCTTTTTCTGTTGACGGAGGAACTCTTCCAACTTGGCCCGCGCCTCTTCGAATTTCTTCTTCGTCTCGTCGGGCAAATCGCCCTGCTGTCGGCGTTTCATCTCGGCGATGGCCTCGCTTTCGGCCGTTCGGGTAACATCCAGCAGCCGCCGCAGCGCCTCGATGATGCGTTCCTGGAGCGGAATCAGTTCCCCAATCGGACCATCGAACGCTTCGACCGTCGCGGCCTGTCCCAAACGGTCGCCGACGGCAACCGCCTTGAGCATTTCGTCGAAGGCGAGCTTGTTCAGTGCCCGCTTGATCTCCAACCGCTCTTCCTTGTCGGCATCGCCGATCGAGCGGACGGTTTCTTGCGTCTGTTTTTGGATCTCCACCTGGTCAATGCGGATTTCTTCGCTCCACCGCCTCCGACCGTCCAGCGGGGTCTCTCGGCTCGCCACTTGCGCCGCCTTGGCTCGAGCCCGAATCTGCCGCTCGAGAATCCGCCACAGGGTGCTGCGCAGATTGTCGAGTTTTTCCGCCGCTGCTTGCGCTTTCTCCGCGGAAGAATCCAAACGAATCGCGTGCCAGCCGCTTGCGGCCTCTTGCGGGCCAAGCTCGACGCCGAAACCATTGAATACCCGTTTATCCCATACAACGGCGCGAACTCGCACAACTTGCCCCGGCTTGAACCGCTGCGGATCCAGCTTCAGCGCGAAATTCCTCACGGCGGTCGTGCCGCGGCCGAAGTCCACCCATTGCTCCAATCGTTCGGCCGGAACGTTATCGGCCCCGTTGGCGTTGGCCGACGAGCCGTCGTCCGCCTCCGCTTCGGACGGAGACTGTGCCTCGTCGTTCTCACGGGCCGAGGCATCGATCTTCATCTCGAGCCGCAATCGCCCAATTCCGTAGTCATCTGCCGCGCGAATCGACACTTGAACTTCCGACTCGACCGCTGCGTTGCTCTGCCTGCCCGGCTTGAGCAATTCGACGGTCGGCGGCTTATCCTTCACCACGCGAACACGGTTGACACGCGGCGACGGGTCGGTCAGTCCGGCTTCTGTCGTAAGGTGGATGGTGAACGAGCCGTCTTCGAGCAACGGAATGCGTTCCACCACGAGCACTCGGGGATCTTCCGATAGAACCCGCCCCGACCGGCTCATGCTCCCCATTTGCACCACGCCCTTGCTCAAGGGCACCGAGCTGCGGATTCTCATATCCACGACGGTGAACTGCGGCGCATCGAGATCGGGCGTGCGCATGGTCAGCGTTTCGTCCTTCCGTTCCATATAGGGCGGAAAACGATACACCACCTCGACCGACTCGATCGTCGGCTTCTCCTGCACGGTGATCTGATATATTGCCGACTGCGAGTCGCCGATCTCTAATCGATACTTGAACCCTTTCATCACCGACGGAACGGTGAAGGTGAACCTCTGCTGCTCTCGATCGCCCTGCATCGGCGATTCTGTTTCGCGACCCGCTTCGTCGGTAATCAACAAAACGGCTCGTTTCGGTTCGCCGTTGGCGTTATCAATCCGGCCGACGATTTCCACACTGCTGCCGATGAGAACTTCTTTGTTCTTCGGCTCGACCTCGATTGTTCCCGTCTTTCCGACCGAGGGGACAAACTCCCACGGGCTGAGCAGTCGGTTCGCAGCCGATCCCCAATTGGGAACCAGCGCGTTGCATGCGATCATGATGCCGACCAACAGCCCGAGCAGCCCCAGCGACTCGGCGAAATCGCGCGGCGTTTGCATGCAATACAGGAAACGGCGCCAGCGATTCTCGCGCTCGGCCGCCGCCTCGAACGACATCGCGCCGATTCGGCTTGCCGCTTGCCGTACCGCCGCCTCGCAGAATGCCCGGTTCTCGTTTCGCGTGTCTTCGCTAAGCTGAACCAGATTGATCAATTCGCTGTCGAGTTCGGGAAACTCGGCCTCAACCCGGCGCGCTGCGCCCTCGAGACTGCGGCGCGCACGGGCCGCCCGCCGCACGACGGCCCAAATCATTCCGCCGATCACCCCCAGCCACAGCAACAGCGACACGCCCAGCGCATATTGGGGCAACCGTACCAGGGAGTCGATCGCCAATAAAAGCAGCAGCACCGCCAGGCAAACGCACACCGCCAGGGAAATCGACGACAGTACGGTGAAGAACCACCATTTCTGCCGAACGGCATCTAAACGCTGTACGATGGCCTCAGCCGCGGGAATCATAGACCGGCCTCCTCCTCAACTGCCTCTACTTATCGACCAACGATAAGTCTGTTCCGCCGCCCCGATGATCTTCGCCTACCGATCCGCGCAAACCGAATCAATCAACGCCGAGCGCGCCGACTGCGTCCCGAACGCGAATACGGTCTTCGTACTGGGCACACCGCCGCTTATAAGCCCAACGGCGCATCCAAACGCCCGACGAACGTGCAACAAACACTGACAGCCCCCGCATCTGCCCGCATTTTGCCGGCCTCCGTTGGCACTCGGTCGGCCCTCCATCGGCGTCCCATCGGCCCGAGCCAACCAGGCGCGCACCGGCGGCCTCGACGCCAAGCACAACGCCAACATTATTTTCGCTCAAATCGGAAGGAGAAGTCAACGTTCTCTCGCCCGCACCGCCGCGCAGTAGGCCCAGGACGGCTTGCCCACGCGACATAAGGCCCACAAAAACGGGAATGCACCCTCTTCCCTCGGGCGCATTCCCGTTTCCGCGTGCCCCCGCAAAAGCCTAGGAAAACGAGTGAAAAAATGGCGATTTGGAAGCCGTTGTCGCAGATCGACGGCGAAAACCGGTGCTCGCGTGCGGAAACGGAAGCACACCCCCGAGTGGCCGACTGGCCAACGCCCTCCTGACCAAAGGCCGCTGCCCAAACGGCCGCCTGACCGACAGTCGTGCCCGATCGGCCAATCGACCCACTGCCGCCTTCCTTTGGAGTCCGCCAGTCCTGGGCCATCGC
>CAZVZX010000052.1:0-27070 GCA_964631235.1 uncultured Planctomycetaceae bacterium
CCCTGTGCGCCGCTTTGCGCGCCACCCTCTTTGATAGACTGATCGCAATTCTTTTCGTCGCAATCACTTACGGAAACCGTATCGAATCCCATGCCCTCCGCTTCAGAGCCAGTTGTGTCATTGACGCAACTGGCTCCGTTTTTTTCGACTTGGCCTTGTCGAGCAGTTGGCCCCGCTTGCCCATTCCTTGTGCAAGCATTCCGAGTTCTGCCGCAAAACTTGGTGGTAAAATCGAATTGTTCGACAAAGCCTTTTGACTTTCGGACTCTCTCTGCGTCTTTACTTTCGGACTCTCTCTGCGTCCCAAAGTTCGTCCATTTCCGGGCAGAAACCGCAAATAATCCAACAAAAGCCGCGCATCACGTCCGATAAAGCCCTGCCTACAGCAGCCCGATTAGGGCCGAACACGCCTATCGAATATTCACATCGCATGCATTTCGGGGCATGAGGGCTGGACGATCGGCCCCGTGCCTTTGCGATGATTGCGTTCGTTAATCGGTGGCCCAGTCCTTTGCTGCGATGACCGAGCCGAATATCGAGCCGCTTCATTTCGCAGATGCCGTCGCCCAAGTTCCTGACGGCCGCGCAGCGAATCGTTTGTTCTGCGATGGCTGACGGCAATTGCTTGTTCGGCGGAGCGTATCCGCCGGGGAGCCTGTCGAGTTCCTACTGAGCGTTCTAAAAGCAAAGGTCAACGCCGGGGCCGTCGGCGTACTTTATCAATCAACAGCGTGCGAGCGGCAGTGATGTCGGCGTCGGATTGCGCGGAGATGATTTCCATCCGCTCACTGAGAAGGAATGATCCAGCACGATTGATGCTTGGTCAAACCAATGTGTGGATAGTACGTCTCGGCCTTCGGAGCCGCAAGCAGAATCAGAGTCGTCTTCAGACCAGCCGCTTCGTGTGTGCGGCGAATCAGTTCCCGTCCGATGCCCTGGCCCTGACAGGCTTCATCAACGGCAAGGTCGGACAAATAAGTGCAGTAACTGAAATCGGTGATGGCTCGAGAAACGCCAACCAGCCGCCCTTCCTGACGGGCCGTAAGAACAATGTCCGCATGGGCGAGCATCTGCTGAATCGTCTCTCGATCTGAAACCGGGCGACGTTCGGCCAATGTGGACCGAACAAGCACGTCGATGAACTCATCAGGACTGAGATCAGGCTCAAGCTGGTAGTGCGTCATCGGGTAGAGGCTCTAGCCTTCGGAACGATCTTCTGTGTGCAACCTGAAAACCCCTGGACTTTTTGACTTCTTTCCCTCACCCATTCAACCGCCAGATGGCCCAGTTCAGCACGGCGGCGAAGCTCACCCAGGCCAAGTACGGAACGAACAGCAGGCCCGCCGCTGGCGACCGCTGCCAGAAGACGACCATCGTGGCGACAATGGCAGCCCAGAGCAGAACGATGTCGATAAAGGCCATGCCGGGGCTTTGCAGGCCGAAGAATAACCAAGACCATGCCGCATTGAACGCCAACTGCACAGCGAACAAGATCATTGGGACGGAGGCATTCCCCTTCCGCCACACCAACCAAGCCGCTATGGCCATGCTCAGGTAGAGAGCCGACCACACCGGGCCGAAGAGCCAACCCGGCGGCGTCCACGATGGTTTCGCCAAGGCGGCGTACCAGTTGGGAATGTTCGGCGTCGTCGCTAGCCCGCCCAGCCCGGCAACGGCGAAGCAGAGCACGATCAGTAGTATTATGACGAGCCAGTGATGACGTGTTCCCATCACCGTTTTCTCCGTGCGTAGTTACCCATTGTATGCTAAGATGACGGCATTCGCCCCATCCCCAATAAGAGAATCCCATGTCCATCGCCGGCAAGCTGCGAACCAGCCATGGGTTCGGTACAATCGGCCGCTGCCACACCAATCTCGGAGCACAAGCCATGATCCGATTCACCATGTTTCTCGCCGCCGTTGTGATGGTTGTCTTGGACGCCGCCCAAGCCGCCGAGTCGCAAGACACGAAATCCTTTGTTTACAAGAAAACCAAACAGGCCGACCTGGAGATTGTGGTCCACTACCCACCCGGCTGGAAAGAGACCGATCAGCGGCCCGGCATCGTCTTCTTCTTCGGCGGCGGCTGGACAAGCGGCAAGCTCACGCAGTTCGAGCCCCAAGCAAGCCACCTCGCTAGTCGGGGCATGGTTGCCGCCAGGGCCGACTACCGAGTGAAGACACGGCATGGGGTGACGCCGAAGGAATGCGTTGAAGATGCCAAAAGCGCCGTGCGCTGGATGCGAGCCAACGCCGCCAAGCTCGGCGTCGATCCGAACCGGATCGTGGCTGCCGGCGGATCAGCGGGCGGTCACATCGCCGCCTGTACGGCGTTTACTCCCGGCCTGGAGGCAGAAGGTGAAGACATCAACGTTTCGTCCAAGCCTAACGCCTTGGTTCTGTTCAACCCGGTGCTGCGGTTCGCTGATATCCCGCAATTGATGGAGCGGATCGGCAACGATGAAGCCTTGGGCAAGGCAATCTCGCCTACGCTCCACCTGACGAAAGACAGCCCGCCGACATTGATCCTCTTCGGCACGGCCGACCGGCTGGCGATCATGGGCGACGAGTTCATGAAAAAGTCGAAGGATTTGGGGCACCGGGCCGAGTTGTTCACCGCCGAGGGTCAGCCCCACGGATTCTTCAACCGGCCACCTTGGCAGGAGAAGACGACGCAGCGGATGGATGAGTTCCTGGTGTCGATTGGGTACTTGCAGCGGCAGACGACGAAGAGCGGTGATTGAGCACACGGAGCCGTCCCACGGCTTTTTTGCGCACAAATCCCATTCAAGCCGCTTTCCATCTTTCGCGGTTTCATTGAGAAACGAAGAAACGACCGTTGTTCACTGAACGCGACGACTCGCTCCGTTTTCGGCCAGCCTCCGTTCGATCTCTTGCGATGTGGGCGTGATCGAAAGTCCGCCAAGTGCCGTGCAACGGAGCTCGCGCGGCAACTGTTCGCCGACACGGCGGGCAGAGTGGATGACTTCGTCGAGCGGAATCACTGGGTCGTAATCCGCCAAGGCCATGTTTGCGCAGGCGATGGCGTTGGCGGCCGCCATCACGTTCTTGCCGAGGCACGGGACCTCCACGCGATTGGCTACCGGGTCGCAAATCAGGCCGAGCATGTTCTGCATCGCCATCGATGCCGCGGCGACCGCTTGGGCCAATGTGCCGTCGGCCAGTGTCGTCAAGGCGCCGGCCGCCATGCACGCGGCAGCGCCCCCCTCGGCCTGACAGCCGCCGACTTCCGCGGCAAACGTCCATTGCGAAGCGATGAACACACCAATCAAGCCGGCGGCCAGCATGGCCCGGGCCGTGGCCTCGTCGGGCAAGCCGAGCTCCTCGGCAACCGCAATGCACGCGCCGGGTAGTGCGGCGCAGGCGCCGGCGGTAGGCGCAGCCACGATCACGCCCATCGCACTTTTGACCTCCATCAGCGCGGTGACGTAGAGGATGGCCCGATTCAAAACACCGCCAAAGAGCAATTGCCCGGCGTCCATCTTGCTGCGGAACGCACCCGATTGATGACCGAGGATTCGGTCGGCATATTGGGTTCCGGCGATGCCTTGCCGAATCGAGTTGCGGAGGATTCGGACAATCTCGACCATTTTGGCGAGAACCTCTGCTTCGGTCAGATTGCCGCGGGCCATTTCGTATTCGATCGCCAATCGCCACAGCGGCATGTTTCGGCCGGCATCGAATCGCAGCATCTCCGCGCACGTCGCAAACGGCACGCTCATTCCCTTCCGCGACAACACGGGCAACACCGGCGCCAGGCGCTTCACGCAACGCACGCCCGGGAGTCGGGCAACGATCTCCTCGTTCACGAAGCTGGCTGCCTTGACCTGTACGAGTTGGCCATGCTCCGCGCAATGCACCAGAATTTCGTCGGCCTCGATCGACTCGCGGAGCGTTTGAGCGACAGTCTCGCCGCCGTCATCAACCCAAACCAGCGTCTCAAAATAATCCCCGGCCATCGACACGGGGAACCCATCGACGGCCACCACTTCGATCATCCCACCGCCGGTTGAGATCGCGATCAAGGAATGTCGCTCTTGGCCGTTTTGCAGCGTGAGGCGGTAAGTGTTCGGGTGGGGGTCGCCCGTATCGACGGTCGCAATCGAAACGCGGACTCCCGCTTCGCGAATCGCGCGCGGCGAATCCGGCAAGCGTTCGTCGGCGGCGTCCCAACCCAGCAACCCGCCGAAGAGGCCCATATCGGAGCCCTGGCTCGTGTGCGTGGTGGGCAGCGAGCCCCGCCGATCGAACTCCACCAATACCGCGTCGATGCGACCGTCCATCAAATCGCGGGCAACTCGGCCAATCCGCAGCGCGGCCGCACAATGGGAACTCGACGGCCCGCGCATCACCGGGCCGATCACATCATTGAAGATGCTGACGATCATTTTCTCAGCCTCCAACCGTGTTCTTGAGCGACCGCAGTATCAGACACGGAATTGCCGGCGGCCCTGCCGTCTTTCATCACGAACTTCGGAGTGATCGTTCTCTCGGCAAAGATTCCAGCGACCAACGGGAGCGGGTTCTACATCGGGTGCGGCAGCACCGATCGGCCGGCGGCCCTGCCGCCCTGTGTCTTGCTTGACTCCAAAAGAGACTTCAGCTCTCGCACAATCTCGGGGTGTTTGAAGTAGAGGTTGGTGGTTTCGCCCGGATCGTCAGCAAGGTTATAGAGCTGGCCGGGCGCCTCGGGCGCGGTGTCGGGCAGCGCGAAGGGCCTCAGTTCGGGGCTATTGTAGTTGTTCCCGCCGGAACCACGATGATCCAGGTATTTCCACGGGCCTTGCCTGATCGAGAATCCGGTGACTGACTGTTGCAGCGTGAATTCGCGGACCGGCTTGATTCCATCGCCGTTCAGCAGAACCGGGAGCAGACTGCAACTATCCGGCGCGGCATCTGCCGGCAACGTCGCGCCGCATACCGCGGCACACGTGGCCATCACGTCGGTGAGCGACACCGTTTGGGTGCTGGTGCTCCCTGGCTTCACCTTGCCGGGCCAACGAACAATAAACGGCACACGGTGGCCGCCTTCCCAGTCGTCGCGTTTCATGCCGCGCCATGGCCGCGCGCCGTCGTGTCCGTAGTCTGCACGCATGCGCACCACCGACGTTACTTCCGGTCCGTTGTCGCTCGATAACATGACCAGCGTGTTGTCTGCAACCCCGAGCCTCTCCAGCGTGTCGAGCAATTCCCCGACGATTGAATCGAACTGGCGGATGAAATCGCCGTGCGGTCCTGCCGCGGTTGTCCCGCAAAACTGGGGGGCCGCGAAAGACGGCAGATGCACGGCCGCGGCGGCATGATACAGGAAGAACGGTTTGCCCGGGTTTCGCTTCACGTGTTCCTCCAGAAACTCTTTGCTCTTCTGGAGAAAGACCATATCGACCTGCTCGATGTCGTAGTCGGGCGCAATCATGCCCATCCGATTGTCGTTCGCATACGGATGTTTGGGCAGCTTGCTCTTATCGAGCAG
Source organism: uncultured Planctomycetaceae bacterium (assembly GCA_964631235.1). Lineage (GTDB taxonomy): Bacteria > Planctomycetota > Planctomycetia > Pirellulales > Thermoguttaceae > JARKPK01. The sequence continues at coordinate 5,495 of CAZVZX010000052.1, forward strand.
TTGCGTCGGCGGTGTCGGAATTCGATCGCCGACGATGTAGGCATACAGCGTATCCGTGCCCGGACAGCAGGCGGTGCCGAAGAAGCGGTCGAAGCCGCGGTGAATCGGCGCGTCTGGAATCGCGCGGGTGAAATCAACTCGTTTCACACTATCGAGATCGCCCTGTGTGATCGGTCGGCCGTTGACATCGAAGAAGCTCAACCCCACATGCCATTTGCCCGTCATCGCGGTCGTATAGCCGCGATCGCGCAGCATTTGCGGCAGCGTGAGCTGCCCTTGCTTGATGACACACGGCCCACCCGGCCCGACGAACACCGGCACGCGGCCGGCGCGAAACGGCATCGCGCCGGTGAGTAGACTGTACCGTGAGGGCGTGCATACCGTGCTCGGCGAATGGGCGTCGGTGAACCGCATGCCCTCGCGCGCAAGCTGGTCGATGCGGGGAGTCGGCACCTTCGATTGCGCGTTGTAGCACGATACGTCGCCATAGCCGAGATCGTCGGCCAAGATGAGAACAATGTTCGGGTTCGTGCCGGCAGCTTGGGCAATGCCGCAGAACATGGCGAATAGCGCGACGACGCATGCCGTTCGTCTTGCAGGCTGCCAAGCGCTCCGCACGGCGACACCAACGAAGAAGTGAAATAAGATTCGGAACATCGGATCGTCCTGTTGTTGCCGATGGCAATGTCTTTCTCAACGAACCCGCGAAGAACGAATGGCGGTTCAAACGCAAACAACACTCATCGGCCGCTTCGCTGCACGCGCGACGGCGTTCGCAATTGTGCGGAACCATTCAGTTACCGCGCCGCTTGGCCCGTTACGATCGGAACGTAGCCGACCTCTAGGCCCTTGGGCGGCGTGACCAACAACGCCGGATCGAGGGCGACGAGCCGGCCGCGCGTGGGCGGCGGCATGTAGTCGCGGTCGATAGACCACGAGGCGTGCAGTTTCTCCACAAAAGCTTGAAGCTTCGCCTTCTTTTCCTCGCTCCAACGATACTGTTGAAACGACGGCTGATCGATAAAGCGATACCACGAGTAGGTCACCACCGAACCATCGGCCAGCTCCACGGTAAACGGGCCGAGTTTCGGGCCGGGATTCGCCCACGCGCCGACCGTGGGCGAAGTGTACGGCACGCCCTTTTTCGCGAGCTTGAACTTTTGAACGGGCAGCTTGGTTTCCGCCGGCACTTCCGCTTCGGCCACGGCAACGCGCTGCTGGCCCTCGTCTTTGAAATACTGCGGAAAGACGCCTTTTCCGCCAAGGTCTTCAGTTAGCCACTGCACTCCCCACACATTGCCCTCGAAAATGCGCGTATCGAACGATCGCTCGATGCCCTCGATCTTCTTGCCCGCTTGGTCGTAGCGGGTGGTTCGCGTGTTGAGCTTTGGCTTGAAGCAGCCGTTTTCGTTGAATCGTCCGGAGCAAGCCGGGCCGCCGTCGCGCCACGATTTGATGGCGTCGTAGAGTGCAGCCTTCGAATAATAAGCGACATCCTGCACCAGATAAGCTCGGCCCTGTGCGTCCACCGGAAATTGAAGCTTCGGAATTCTCGAATAGACGTTCCCTTGGGCGTCGGTGGCCTCGAAACACGGCACGGTGTTGATCTCCATCGCGCCGCCGCCCATGATGCCGGGCCGCGCGTCCAGTCCCCGGCCGTAGAGGAAGGGATAGTTGAACAGCTTCCCGATCTTGCTCCAGGTTTCCGGAATATAAAAAGCGATCGGCCCTTTGAAGTTGGCGGCGCTGAGGAAGCATGTCCAACTCTGGTCGCCGGTCGGCGGGTCGCCGTTGGTCGGATCGGTAAACGGCAGCGCCATCCACGAGTAGCCGAGAAACTCGCCGTTCGGATTGCCCTGGAACGGCAGCCCGTCGGGCGGAATCAGCAAACGGTTGCTCAGTTGCGCAATTCCGAGCCGATCATCCGGCAGCGCTTCGTTGCTATAGAAGAACGACCACCCGGGCGATCCGATTTCGTAGTCGTAACATTGAGGCGTACCGTTCATGCTGAACTTGGGCGGGCCGTAGCGGAAATGATTCCCTGCCCAATAGCCCAACCCGCCCTCGATCGTCTGGAACACGCTGCTCCACGTCGGGCCGCGCGGCTTCCACGCTCGGGCGCGAGTGCCTTCCGGCGCGAGGGGCTTGTCCTTGTTGTCGGAGTTGTCCGGTTGAATCCATGAACTGGGCAACCCGATCTGGAAGCCCGCCAACGGCTGATCGACCAGCGGCCAGACTGCGGCATAGAAGCCCATGCCCGCCGTATAGCCGCCATCGGCCGGAAGTTTCTCGTGGCCGAAGCTGATGTAGCCGTGCAAACCTCGAGAATGCGCGGTGACGACGCCGGCCTGCTCCGCCGCGTTGGCGGTCGCAACTCCGATTGCCGCGACGGCAAGCAACAGGCAGAGCTCTTCGCTCATCATGCGTTTCATTGTCGCGCCCTTTCTTGATCGTTCGGTTGAGATACTGCGTCAGCCAGTTCCTGCCGGGTGGCAATGGGAACATAGCCCACCTCCAGGCCGCGCGGCGGAGTTACAATCAGAGCCGGGTCCAAACTCGCCAGCGTGCCGACCTCGGGCGGGGCGAGGTAGTTACGATCCTTGGTCCAGACGCGATGGAGCTTCTCCACGCGTTTCTGCACCACTTCGCGTTCTTCGGGGGTGAGATCGGCATTGAGCATCGCGGGTTGATCCGCGAACCGATACCAATAGTAGGTCACAACGCTGCCGTCGCCGAGGCGTGCCTTGAACGGGCCGGCCGCGGGGCCGGGTTTCTTCCAGCAACTTGCCGGATCGTCGGGGGTGGTGCGGGGCTCCTGCGGCTTTTCCCTCGGAGTCTCGAAGCGGTATTCAGTGAGCCCGAGCTCCGGCGGCACCTCTTTGGGCGAGACGACCGTCCATTGACCTTTCTTCCCGTCTGAATCAAGCCGGTAGTATTCGGGCAAGGTGACGAGCGAACCGTTCCTCCGCGTCAGTTGCTCGTTCCAGCGATAGCCGAAGGTGACGGGATCCGGCGTGAACGAGGTGGCAAAGGATTTCCAAGCAAGCGGCACCCGGTCTTCGCGTTGGGTTCGGGGCCGATAAATGCTCCAACTCGATCCGCCGCCCTGCCGGAAGGTATGCACAGCCGAAGCTTCGGACTTGATCAATCCGTCCGCCACAGGGCCGCCTTCAAACCACCGCTGCACGTCGTCCCACAGCGCCGCTTTCTTATAGGCGGTAATGCGGTGCAGCACGATAGAGTAGCCCTCGCGAGTAACGGGAAACGAGGTCGGAGCGACTCGGGCGTAAACCCTGCCTTCGGCGCTGGTGCTCAGAATGGCCGGAATGTATTGGGTTTCCATTTGAATCGCCTTGTTCGGTCCGACCGGCCGAGCGTCTAGCATCAGCCCGGCCCATTCCGGATTTTCGAGCGTCGCCTGCGACCAAAAGAAGGGCGTGAAGAAGGCCACCGGCCCTTTGAAGTTGGCCGTGTTGAGGAACAGCGTCCAGCACTGGTTGCCGGTCGGCACGTTTTTACCCGCCGTCGTTGGCTTAGGGTCGGTAAGCGGCAAAGGAAGATAACCGTATCCGAAGAGTTCGCCGCAGGTGCCTTGTTTCAAATTCAATCCGTCGAGCGGAAACAACAACCACGGGCTGAGCTGCGCGACGCCGTATTGACCCCGCGGTTTCTCCCACGTGCCCGCGCCGTAGCCGGGGCCATTGGCGATCCATTTGAAATTCGGCCCCACGCCGCCCATGATGAACTTCGGCGTGGTGGTCGGAAAGTGCGTGTCGCGCCACCAACCCAGCCCGCCCTCGACGTCGGTGTAGCATTTGCCTGCGGGCTTTCTGTCGGGTTCATACTGTGGATGCATCCAGGTGCCCCACAGCCCGGTTTGAAATCGGTGCCCGGGATAGGTTTTCACCAACGGCCAGGCTGCGGCGTAAAGCGAGAAGCCGCCATTGAACTCCTCAGGCACCTTCTCTGCCGGGCCGAAAAGGTAGCCGGCCATTTCGCCTTCTTGGATGTCGGCGGACAAGAGAAACGATGGAAGTCCGAACAGGACGAGACACGCCAGAATGGTTGGTCTCATGATCATGTTTGTGTGGTTCATCGAGTTGATGGTTACGCCGGCATTCGGGTCGTCTTTATTATCGCAACTGAGTAAAACCGCGAAAAACGGAAAGCGGTACGAAAGGGGGATTGCATGCAATCAGCCGTTCTGCTGCGCCAGCGGCAGCTTCCGCGATTGTGTTGGACTGTTTATTTGCACCATCAGCACGCCCAGCAGGATCAGGAAGCAGCCGGCAATCGCGCGGCCGGTGAGCGTTTGATTGAGCACAAGGTATCCGGCAATTGCGGCAAAGACCGCTTCCAAACTCATGATGATGGCGGCCGGTGCTGGAGGACAACGCTTCTGGCAGACGACTTGAAACGTGTAGGCGATCCCAACCGACAGAAAGCCGGCATAGGCAATCGCGCCGGATGCCGCCTTGACCTGACTCAGGGAACAATGCTCGAACAGCAAGCCGCACAGCGCGCTCAACAATGCGCAAACCGCAAATTGAAGGCAGGCGATCTCAACGGGATCGCCTTTGCCGGACGCGCGGTCGATGGCCAGGATTTGACACGCCCAAAGGACAGCACAAATCAAGGTCAGCCAATCGCCTTTAGATACCGTGAAGTCGCCGGTAACACTCAGCAAATAGAAGCCGATGAGGCAGACCGCGATGGCGGCCCACAGGCTCCTTGGCGTCTTGTTGCCGAAGAACCAGCCCGAAATCGGGACAAAGAGGATATAGAACCCGGTAATGAACCCAGAGTGGGCGCTGGAAGTGTACTGTAGGCCGATCTGCTGAAAGCCGGCGGCGGCAAACAGAAACACCCCGGCGCCCACACTACTCAGCGTCGGCAGCTTCTGCACCCCATCGTCAGGCGCCCGGTTCTTCTTCCTCCAGAGGACGATGGGCACAAGGGAAATACAGCCAAGCGCGAAGCGAAGCGCGTTGAAGGTCATCGGGCCGAGGCCCCTTTGCATACCGATCTGTTGAGCCACAAATGCCGAGCCCCAGATCATCGAGACCAGCAATAGCAACAACTCGTACTTGACGGCTCGCCTCGCCCGAGGAGTCGATTCGCTTATCGTATTCATCGCGAGCCTTTGCCCTTGTCGCTTCCAGGGGCGGTCAAACACGAAATCCCGGCCTTATTGTCTGCGCACGGCCGGCCCTCCGCGTGCGCATCTGTTTGAGCAGCGGGACGGAGCCCGCGCCACAGTCGGCGATGCGCCGTCGGCGTGCCGCAGCGCCGGCAACTCATTTCTTCTCCGCGGCGGCCGCCTTCTTGTTTGCGTCCGCTTGTGCTTTTTCGAGGATGGGCTTCAGCTCCGCCACGACCGCTTCGGCCTCTTTGATGCGGCGTTCGAGGTCAGCCAGTTTCAGTTCCTTGCGATTGACGCCGGCCGCCAGCCGTTGAACGCCTTCTTCCGGCGTGCCCGCCGGGGCGGCAATCTTCACCGGGGTCTCTTCAAGGATCCAATCGTCGCTGCGCTGGCCAGGCAAAGGAACCCCGTGATTGTTGACGATGTTCCCCATCGGGTTTCGCGCCCAGGCGTATCGGTAGTGGGCTGGCTTGGGCACAAAGCGGCTGCTCAGGACAAGGATCTTGCGGTCGTATTGCGGTCGGTTGCGATTGTCTTTTTCTTCTTTGGTAAACCAATTGACATCGGCAGGGAAGAATCGCCGGTCTTCCCCGGCAATGGCGAAGCCGAGCAGCTTGCCATCGCTGTCGTCTCGCGTTTTGACCTCCGTGCTCATCGTCAGCCGGATCGTGCCGTCGACAATCTCAACCTTTTCGATCGTGGGCGGGAGCCAGTACTCGTCGGCGTTCCTGCCTTTGAGCAGCCCATAGCGCGTTACCAACGCCCATTTGGCGGCCCGCTCGCCGACGGGGATCTTGATCTGCGGGTGATACCAGGACTTGCGCAAATCAGAACTGCTGACGAAGCCGATGTTCTTGTCGCCGGCGGCACGCAAGTCGCGAAACGTCTGGTATTGTGCCTCGCGAATGTAGGCGCCCGCATCGTACATCGGTTCGAGAAAGTTCTCCCATGTTTGCGGTTCGCCGGCAGTGCATAGCGAGATGATACAGAACGGCAGTTGCGGATCGTCGAAGTTCCCTCGCCATGCCGCGATCATCTTTCCGAACACCTGGTAATACATCCTCGCGCCGGCGGAACCGTTGAAACAGTTGTTGAACCCTTGATGAAAGAGGACCCCAGCAACGGTCAATCCCCGTAATGGCCTGATAACGCCGGCAAAACAATACCCCGGCCGGTTTCGGTCGGCGGCGGGGCCGGGCCGCAGGTCGGTTGGCGGTTTGCTGTCGGCAGGAATCGCTTCGCCCTTGGCCCGCAGGCTCTTGATTCGGTTTTCATAGGCGGCCACGCGCGCCGCCAGATCGGCCTGCGGATCGTAGGCGGCGATTCGGTCGGCCCATTGCTTGAGCATGGCTTGGGTTTCGGCGCCGTCGATCTTCTGTAACACATCCTCCGGCGTCCAGGCCTCGACGGTCGTTCCACCGATCGAGGTTTCAATCAACCCGATCGGCACCCGGGTTGCCATGGATAATCGTCGCCCAAAGATGTAACCGATGGCGGAGAATTCCCTGACGGTTTCGGGCGAACAGATCTCCCAGTCGCCTCTGCGGTAATGCCTTTTCGACCAATCGCTCCATTCGTAGAGGCGTTCGAAGCTGCGGACCGATGCGAAGCCTTTGCCTGAGGGCATGGTCAAGAGCCTGACTTGCGGAAAGTTGGCCGATGCGATCTCCAACTCGCCATCGTCAACGTTGCTGATGGGGAATCCCATATTGCTTTGGCCGCCCAGAATCCAGACATCGCCCACGAGGATATTCTCGAGCGTCAGTGTGGAACTCCCGCTCTTGACGGTCATGATTTGCGGGCTTGCATTCGCGGGAATCGGTGTCAGCGTTACCTGCCAAGATCGGTCGGCCGCTGCGCGGGTTTGGGCCTGTTGGCCGGCGAAAGAGACAACAACCTCATTGCCCGGCTCGGCCCATCCCCAAATATTCAACGGTTTGTCGCGTTGGAGGACCATGTTCGACTGAAAGACGTTGGCAACGCACAGTCCCGGACCAATGGCGGGAACATCGACCACATCCTCTCTCGGCATCTCCTTCTTCTCTGCGGCGGCTGCGACAATGCCATGCAAGCCGGCGGCATATGTCCACGCAATCAGCAAAGCGCCCGCCCAAGCAGCGAAGCGGCCAGTCGAGCTATTCGCCCGCGCAGATCGCTTTTCGGGTTCTGCTGTTTCATTCAGCGACGACGCACACTTCAACGAACGCTTGAGTTTCATACGGAACGCCATCCTTTCTTTGATCCGGGCGATGATTTTGCGATTGTCATTGACGCTCGGCTAGGTCGCTGTTGCACAACGGTTTCCCGAGCGGGCAGTCGGCGGCGCAACGTTTGGCGCTTTGTTGCACTTCCGAAACAACTTCGCCTGTTACGGCACCAACATCATCCTTCCCACAGCCTCGTTTCGCGTGCGAGTATCCTTCGAAACGCAACCGACGCACACCAAGAACCAACGCCGGTGTAGTTGCCGTGCGTCGAGCGGGAGATCGAATCGATCTTACTTGATGCGGATCAGCGTCGGACGGTCGGTTGAGGCAAGGATATCGCGAATCGCTGCGCGGACGGCCTCAGCCTTCTGCACGCTCAGGTTCTTGGGAAAATCCGGCTCGCCGTCGGCAAAGTCGGCCGCGATGCGTTCGAGCTCGGGAACGAAAACCTTGGCGTTTGCGCCGTAGCTGACCAGGATTTGAGTCAGTTCCGGGGTGCGGCGTTGACTGCCCCAACGATTCTGGTCGCGGATATAGTCGACACAAGCACGCATCCCTTCTTCAACGTGATACTTCGCCAAAACGCGAAGCCCTTCGACGCGGATTCCGTCGGCGAACATCTCACCGCTGGGAGCAGGTTCGACGACCGCCTGCAAAACGGCGGGCAGCAGGGGCTTAATCGCCTCCGGCGAAAGATTCCGATACACCGAAACGAAATCGCTCCGAGCACGACCGTCCTCGTTCTTCAGCCCGGCTCGCACCGCCCGATAAAGCGCCTGCTGGTCCACACCTTCAAGTGAACGGCCGAGCAACCCTTCGCGGGAGTTGAACAGGGCGAATGTCAAATAACGTTGCTGCATGCCGCGAGGATCTTTTTCCGGGTCGAAATGGGCCAGCATCTCAAGCATCTCCGGCACCGCTTCCATCGCGGGTTTGCCAATCGCAGCAAGGGCATCAGCGGCCTTGATCCGCAGCCAGAGATCATCGGCGCGAAGCGATTTGCGCAGCAACGGGACAGCCGATGCGGCTTGGCCCTTCAGGTGGGCAATCGCCTGACACGCGCCGAGGCGAGCATCGAGGGAAGGTGCGTTGAGCAACTCGATGACGCGCGATACCGGCGGCTCTTTGCGGCGACCTATCGCAATCCCGGCGCGCTCGCGAACAATCGGCGACCAACTGCCAAGTCGAGCCAAAAGCTCATCATCATTCAGACTGTCGTAGAAACTGTAGCGGTCTTTGTTGTTCCAGCCCCGACCGGTGCGGATGAACTGCTCAGCAGTTGCGGCATCGATTTGCGCAACCTTACCGGGCCGTTTCCCCGTAAGCCACAGGCTTTTCTTCAGCATCGCGTAGGCCAGCAAAATCGCGCCGGTGCTGTCCCAACCGCCGTAGCTGTCATTCGTCGGTTGCGGTGGCCCCTGATGGGCGAAGCCGCCATCCCATTGCCGCGCAAGGTCGTAATACCAAGCGCCAAATTCCTTCATCCAAGCACCGGTGGCATGCGGGCCGGAAAGCGCAACGCCCGGCATGGCCCAAAGAATGTTGAAATAGTTGCCCGTGTGGCCGGTATCGCGTTCGGAGCCGTGCGAACACAGGCTCATTCGCGCGAAAAACTCGGCCCCTTTGGGCTCATCGATCAGATTGAACAACACCGCGGCCATCCCGCACTTGCCGTTATCTTCGTGGGTTTGCATCCACGGAGCGTGGTCGCCGTACGGGACACATCCCTTGCCGACGTAGAACCGGAGAAGCCGTGCGCTGCGATCGATGGCGAGGGCGACTTCCGGGTCGTCAACCCCGGCGGCGCGGGCCATCACCAGCGAAATCGTCAACGGCACACCCGGCGAATTCATCATGCCGTAGCCGTTAAGCCGCCCATCCGGCCGTGCGAAGGCGTGCCCCCACGAGCCGACGGCGCTTTGGCCCCGAGCCGCTTCCAGCGCCAGTCGGCGCAGCCCGGGCATCGCCGACTCATCGCCGGTGGCCATCTTGTACTCGGCCAGAAACATAGTGACATAGCCGTAGTACCAGGTCGCCATGCCCTTGGCGGAGAAGTTGGAGGCCCATTTCGCTTCGCGGCGCAATATCGGACGGTATTCCGGCTTGCCGCTGGCCAACAGCGCAAGCGCATTGAGCGAACGAACAATCGGATTGGGATTGTACGAAGGAGCCGCGGCGCGCGTCGCCAGCACTGCGCACCCTTGTTCGAATACGCGGTTCGATTTCGGGCAGTCGTACGGGGCGGTTGCGCTATACGTTCCGAGCACCGGCAGCCTGATCGTTACCTCTTGCGAACGACCGTCTCGCCAACGGGTTACTACGAGTCTCCCTCCGCCCTTTTCCGATTCTGCCGCCGTCAGTGCCTTGCCGAACTCGGTCCGCGGATCATACGAAAACGGCTGTCCGCCAACGCCGAGTATCACATCGCCCACGGCCAACACGCCGTCGGCGGGCGAACCTTTCTCAACCTTGGTGATCTTGATCTGTCGCGCATCGCTCGTCACGAGTTTGTCGGAGTACATCCAACCGCGCGCGCCTGTGGCGCCAAGATTCCAGTCATGGGTGAAGCCCTGCGGGATCGAGTCGCCCTTCGTAAAATCCGGAACGGGGACACGCTCTGCGGCGACAGTCGTCACTGCGATTACCGACAGCAACAAACCGCTCAACGCCGGCCCAAAACGGTAAATCAGCATCGATTCTGCTCGTTTCACGTGTTCTTCCTTTCGTGGTGGGCACCTTCCAATAACCGTTACCCCAAGCCAATAACCTGCCCAGACGCTATTGCATCACGGCCCGACGGCCCTCGGCCGTCTGACGCAAGGCTTCGCGCAGGTCGGCAAGCTCTGCCGCGGTTGCCGGCCCAAGGGGGCGTCGCGGTGGGCCGCAATCGCAGCCCATTAGCCCGCATGCCGCCTTGACCCACTGCGTGTACTTCCCGCCCCCTTCCATCAATTCCAGCAGCGGCAACATTTCGAAAAACAGCTCGCGGGCCGCGCCGTACTCCGATCTCTCGACCGCCAATTCGTACAATTTCGCGTGAGAAGACGGCAGAACGTTGGCCACGCCGCCAATCCAGCCAATCGCACCGACCATCAGGCTTTCCAGGGCGATCGTGTCGCAGCCGCAAAACACGCCCAGCCGGTCGCCGCAGCGGCGCAACAACTCTGTAATTCGCGGCATCTCGCCGGTGCTTTCTTTCACGTAGCGCACATTCCGCAACTCGGCCAATCGCTCCAGCAGCGCGGGCGTCATATCGACCCCGGTGCGGCCGGGGTAGTTGTACATAATGATCGGCACGCCGATCGCGTCGTTGACCGCCTTGAAATGAGCGAACAGTTCCTCCGGCCCGGGCAACGAGTAGTAGGGCGCCGCCAGCATGATTCCCGCGCAGCCCAACTGCTCGGCTTGAGTGGAATAGGCGATTACCTCGCGCGTCGATCCCGCATTCGTTCCGGCGACCACGGGCACGCGGCCTGCGGCTGCGTCCAAGGTGGTTCGCAAAACGCGTTCTCGCTCGGCGGCCGACAAAGCGTAGTACTCGCCGGTGCTGCCCAGCGGTACCAGGCCGTGAACGCCGTGGCGAATCAGGCGGTCTGCAACCTCGGCCAACTTCGGATAGTCAATTTCTTCGTCCGCCGTCATCGGCGTCACCATTGCCGCAAACACGCCGCGCAACGGTGGTTCGGCCCGGCTTGTCGATTGCACGTTCATCAGAAGCTCCTCGCGGACAAGCCGTCGATCAGAGTTGCATCCAAACGGTCTTCAGTTCGGTGTACTGTTCCTGCGCATACGACGACTTGTCGCGGCCGAAGAAGCCCGATTCCTTGAATCCGCCAAAGGGCGTCGTCAGATCGCCTTCGCCAAAACAATTGACTGCCACTACGCCGGCGCGAATCTCGCGGGCGAAGCGGTGCGCCTTGCCGATGTCGCGGGTGTGCAGCGAGGCGGCAAGCCCGTAGTTCGTGTCGTTGGCAACGGCAATCGCCTCCTCGTCACTGTCGACCGGAATGACGGCCAGCACCGGACCGAAAATCTCCTCGCGCGCGATGGTCATCGTGTTGTCCGCTTCGTCGAAGATTGTCGGCTCGACGAAAAAGCCGCCGGTTTCCTGCAAGACCTGCCGGCCGCCCACGACAAGCCTCGCACCCTCGCGTTTTCCCTTGTCGATGTAGTCCAGCACCGTTTGCATGTGGGCCCGTTCGATCAGCGGCCCGACGCGCGTGTTCGGATCCAGCGGGTCGCCCACCGTCCAGGCCGCGGTCAGCGCAAGCACCTTCTCCAGCAGCGCATCTTTCACTTGGCGATGGACGATCAGCCGCGAGCCGGCGCTGCAATTCTCCCCCATGTTCCAAAAGGCAGCGTTTACGACATGGGGCGCAGCGTTGTCGAGGTCGGCATCGGCCAGCACCACCTGCGGGTTCTTGCCGCCCAATTCCAAGATGATCCGCTTGAGATTCGACTCGGATGAGTAGCGGAGCAGGTCGCGACCGACGCTGGTCGATCCGGTAAAGGCCGCCATATCAACGTCCATGTGCCGGCAAAGGGCCGGCCCCAAAACCGAACCATTGCCCGGCAGAACATTGAACACGCCGCTGGGAATGCCCGCCTCGGCGGCAAGCTCGGCCGTGCGGAGCGCACTGAGCGCTGTCTGTCGTGCCGGCTTGAGCACGACGCTATTGCCCGCCGCCAGCGCCGGCCCGATCTTCCAAGCCATCATTTGGATCGGAAAGTTCCACGGCAGGATGCAGGCCACCACCCCGATCGGCTCGCGGACAATCAGCGATACCACATCCGGCCCCGCAGGGGCGACGCGCTCGTAGAGTTTGTCGATCAACTCGGCGTGCCAACGAATGCAGTGAATCGTGTCGGGCAGGTCGATCGTCACGCAATCAGAAATCGGCTTGCCGGCATCCAAGCAATCCAGCAGTGCAAGTTCGAGCGCGTTCTGTTCAAGCAACTCGACGAACTTCAGCATCACTGCTTTGCGGTCGCCCGGCTTCATTTTCGACCAGACGCCGCTTTGAAAGGATCGACGCGCCGCACGCACGGCCGTCTCAACATCCTCCGGACCGCAGTCCGCAATCTCAGCCAGCGGTTGCCCATTGGCCGGATTGATCGATGCATACGTCTTTCCGTTGGCGGCCGGCGTGAACTTCCCGTCGATAAACGCCTGCGTGCGGAATCGCAGTGCCGCGCGCGCGGCCTTCAAGACGCCGGGATCGAGAGTAAGATTCATGCGTTGCTCCTCCGCAAATCACCGCAGACGCTTGGGACTAATAGGCCGACGGCGGCCTAAACTTGCTTTTGTAGACAAAAACGATACGCGCACTATAATACTCCTATTGCCAAAGTCAATAGACGGGGACAAATTGAGTGCTTCTCGCAGCACTCAACTTCCCCGAACAACGGCGTACAAGGTGCGATCAATGGAGTTGACAGCGTTCATTGCCGAGGATTTGCGCCGACGGATTTCCTCTGGAACGCGGCTCCCCTGCGCAATGAGTCTGCCGGCATTGGCGAAGCACTACGGTGTCAGTCTGACGCCCGTCCGCGGAGCGGTTGCGCGGCTGTTGGCCGATGGCTGCGTCAAGAAGCTTCCCAACGGCCGCCTCCTCGTGATACCGGCAGAGAAGAAGTCGAATACGAAATATCGCGCGGTCGCGCCGCCGCCGACGGCCCAAGACTGGGACCGCATCCTCATTCGCGAAGTCATGTTCGCCAGCCTCGGGCGCGAACCGGTTCATCTCCGCGAGGAAGCCCTTGCCGAGAAGCATCAGGCGGGCCGGTCTGTCATTCGCCAATCACTGAGCCGGTTGGCGGGCGCCGGCCTGATCGAGTACGTCCCGCGCCGCGGCTGGCTGGTGCATCCGATTCGAGAAGACGACGTCGTCGCATATCTCGAAGTTCGCGAGGTTCTCGAATTGAAGGCGCTCGATTTGGCCCGATCGCACATCCGCCCCGCCGACCTTGTGCCGATGCTCGAAGGCAATGCGCGGGCCGCTCACGGCCAGTCACCCCGATTAGACAACAGCCTTCACGACTACCTGATCGCAAAGTCGGGCAATCGATATATCCGCAACTTTTTTCGCCAGCACACGGCAACCTTCTATACCTCGGCATTCGACTACGCAGCGCCCGAGGCGCACGTCGTGGCGGAAATGGCCGCCCAGCATCGCGAAATCCTCGAAGCATTGATCGAAGAGGATTGGGCACACGCTCGCAAAGCCCTTGCTCTGCACATTCGCGCGCAACGGCCGATTCTTTCTCGACTGCTGCACTCGATCCGACACCGCTGAGTAATGCCGCAAAAGGCGAAGGACAGTTCAAACGGGAATTGCACGCAAAAAAGCTGCGCCATTGCGACCACAGCCGCTTTCACAATGGTGCGGGTGTATTCGGAGTTTGAGAATATCGCAGACAGTCGGTACGGGGCATAACGGTGACTGCGCCGTAACCAAGCGAGAAAACACATCGCCGCCTGATGGTTCCCCCGCAATGGAGAATGCCTGTTTATTCTCGCAGCCTTCCGTTTTCCGCGTTTGAATCGAAACCGCGGCAGTGGGCTCGCACATCGATCGCTCATTTCGTCGGCGAACCCCGATGCGCAATGTTGCAGAATGATTGCGCAGTTGTTGGTTGAAAGACGCCTCTTGCCCGTGCTACTCTCGGGTACGAACCGGCAAGCGGTTATGCTCTCGGGTGAACAACACCCCTGTTCGCCTGGCGGCAACCGCAGGGGCAGCTCGCCGGTCGCCCCGAGCCGCGCCGCTGCTCGGCCGCAGCCGTCGCACCTCACTATGGCTCAATTGACACCCTATATCTCGATTGACACTTGCTTTCGAAGGACTCTCGATGATGATCCGGCTTTCGCTCATGTCTTTGGTGGTTCTTTCGTCTCTTCTTGGCCGCGACGTTGCCGCAGGCGAGGTTGCGTTGACGATTCGGCCCGATCGCGTGCTGAATCGCGTCGATGAGAAGGTGTACGGCCATTTCCTTGAACACATCTACCATTCGTGCAACGGCGGCTTGTGGGGTGAACTGGTTTGGGACCGCAGTTTCGAGGGCGGGGGCGGCGGCCCTGCTTGGACGCAGCACGACGGCCTGATCGCTCAGGAAGGCGGGGGCGAAAATGTGCGACTGCTCTTCGGCAACGCTCAATGGACAGACTACGAATTCACCCTTGAAGCCAAGAAGACGGGCGGCGAAGAAGGATTCCTGGTAATCGTCAGGGCAATGAACAACCGCGAATTCTATTGGGCAAACTTCGGCGGCTGGGGCAACGTGGGCCATGCGCTCGAACGCGGCATCCGGGGACAAGAGCGGTGGGGTGTGGTGGGCCGTCGCCAGAACGGACGGATCGAAACCGATCGTTGGTATCGCATCCGCGCCCGCTGCGAAGGGCCGCGCATCCAGTTCTGGCTCGACGACCAGCTAGTGATCGACTACACCGACGATGGCCCGGGACCGAAACGCGGCCGAGTTGGGGTCGGCACATGGCTCACACAGGCGCAGTTCCGCAACTTCGCCGTCAAATCGCTTGACGGCACGATCCTCCACGAAGGGCTGCCGCCGCTGCCCAAAGAGCCATCGGGCGCCGCACCCGCTTGGCGCCCCTTTGGCGGTGCAAAAGTCAGCACCGTTACCGGCGAGGCACTCAACGGCGACAAGTGCCGATTGATCGCCGCAACCGGAGAACTGGCCGGGTTGGCGCAACGGCCGATGGCCATTCGCGCCGGCGAGGTCTATCGCGGGTCGCTTTGGTTGCGGGGCGAGGCGCCTGGCGGTTTGACCGTGCGATTCGTTGTCGGTGATGGGGTGGTGGCCGAGCAAACGCTGCCGGCGCCCTCCGACTCGTGGCAAGAATACGCCATCGAATTGAAGCCGACCGCGTCGGCCGACGACGCCGAATTGCAAGTGGGGCTGCGCGGGCCAGGCACCGTTCGGCTCGACCAGGTGAGTTTGATGCCCGACTCGTGGCGGCAGCAGGGCGGATTTCGTCCCGACCTGCTCGACGCCATCGCGCAACTGCGTCCGCCGGTGATCCGCTGGCCGGGCGGCTGCTTCGCTTCGCCCTACCGCTGGAAAGACGGCATCGGACCGCAGCACAAACGCCGCCCGCACCCGATTACGATTTGGGACGACAAGGATGTCAATTCGTTCGGCACGGACGAATACATCGCCATGTGTCGCCGTGTGGGGGCCGAGCCGCTGATCGTCGTCAATATCGGCACGCCGCAATGGAATCGCGGGGTGCGCGATGTCGACTTCCTGCAAGAGGTGCTCGATTGGATCGAGTACTGCAACGGTCCGGCCGACTCGAAATGGGGCAAGGTCCGCGCGGCCAACGGCCACCCCGAGCCGTATCGGGTGAAGTATTGGGAAATCGACAACGAAACCTGGGGCATGGGCGCCGAAACGTATGCCGAATGGGTCAATCGCTTTGCGCCGGCCATGCGAAAGGCCGATCCTTCGATCAAGTTGGCCGCCTGCGGCAGCGCCGGCTACGGCAACGATCGCAACGGCTTGGAGTGGAACCGAACATTGATCGAACGCTGCGCCGACAAGATCGACTATTTGAGCATCCACCATTACGAAAACCCCGACCGTTTCGCTGAAGGCCCCCGAGCCTACGAGGCGTTCTTCCGAAGAACTGGCGAGCTGATCGCGGCCTCGAAGAACCCCAATCTCAAGATCTACGTCTCCGAGTGGAACGCGCAAAGCACCGACTGGCGAACCGGGTTGTATTGCGGTGGACTGCTCAACGCCTTCGAGCGATGCGGCGATGTGGTGGAAATCGGCGGGCCGGCGCTGTTCCTGCGTCATGTTTCGGCCACCGCTTGGGACAACGCCTTTGTGAACTTCGACCATCGCACATGGTTCCCGGCGCCCAACTATGTGGTGATGAAGCTCTGGCGCGATCACTACGCGCCGCAGCGGGTAGAGATCGAGGGCGATGCCGCGCCGCTCAATGCCGTGGCCACGCGCTCGGCCGACGGAAAGACGATCGTCTTCAAGGCGGTCAATCCCTCGCGCCAGTCCGTTTCCGTCGCCCTGAAGCTGCCCGAAGAGATCTCGGGCAAAGCGAAGTTCCTGGTGGTTGCGCCGGGCGAACTTTCCGCCCGCAATACTCTCGCTGCCCGAGATGCCGTTCAACCGACCGCGGCCGAGGTGCGGCAAGACGGCGCAACACTGCGATTGGAGATGCCGCCGATGTCGTGTGGAGTTGTCGAACTGAAGTCGGAATGAACCGTTGCCCGGCAAGGCCGACCACACCACGGCTTGCGCTGAACGAAAGGAAACGCATCATGTCCCGATGGCGATCTCTCTGTACGGCATTGATCGGTGGATGGCTCGTTCTTGCCTGTGCTTGTTCCGAAGGCCTTGCGCAGCCGGGCCCTCGCGGTCGAGGCGGCCCGATCGAGTTGAATCCGGACGACGTGCCGGCCTTTGCCGAACCGCCGCAAGGCTTCGATCGGCGGCGCGACGACATCCCCCACGGCAAAGTGGAAATGATCAACTACGAATCGAAATCGGTGGGCACGACCCGCGCGATGCTGGTCTATACGCCGCCCGGCTATTCGGCCGACAAGAAGTATCCGGTGCTCTATCTGCTGCACGGCATCGGCGGCGACGAGAGGGAGTGGCAGCGGTTCGCCAAGCCCGACGTGCTGCTCGACAACCTCATTGCCGACGGGAAAGCCGTCGCGATGATCGTCGTCATGCCCAACGGCCGAGCACAGAAGAACGATCGGCCCGAGGGCGACGTGTTCAAGTCGGCGCCCGCGTTCGCCGCGTTCGAAGACGACTTGCTCAAGGATGTGATTCCGACCATCGAGTCGCGCTACTCGGTTCAGGCCGATCGGGAGCACCGGGCCCTCGCCGGGCTGTCGATGGGCGGCGGGCAAACGCTGAACTTCGGGCTCGGGCATCTCGATACCTTCGCCTGGATCGGCGCCTTCTCCGCCGCGCCGAACACCAAACCGGCCAAGGAACTCGTGCCCGACCCCGCCGCCGCCAAAGCGAAGATTAAGTTGCTAATGATCACCTGCGGCAAAAAGGATGGACTGATCCACGTCAGCCAAGGCGTTCACGCCTACCTGAAGGAGAACGGCGTGCCGCACATCTGGCACGTGGACGACAACGCCCACGATCCCACGCACTGGAAGAACAGCCTCTACCACTTCGTGCAGCGAATCTTCCGCGAAGGAACGCTGTGACCTATAGATGTGAACTAGATCACACGGCCTCGACGACGGGAAGGCCAAACCTGCGTCCCGAAAAACCAATCAGCGTCCACTCTTTAGGCAAGACGCATTCTTGTAATACATCGGGCGCAGACCCCGATTGATAAGCCCTCGCAAATACCAGAATGAACCCAAAGCCCCCCTGAGGGACGCGGCGACTGAGCAGTTGCGCAAACGCCACAAGTGATTGTCGCAACACGACTTAGCGGAGAGGACAGGAACCGAACACCCCGAGAAAACACGGGAAAAACGGGGGTTTTTGACCAAAGCGGCGCAGAATGCGGCGCACGAATCGCACAAAACGAACCGGCGGACGTGGTCGATCCCGAGTTGGCGGCCGTGGTCGATGCTTGGCCCACCCTGCCCGCGGCAATCAAGGCGGGCATCTTGGCCATGATTCGGGCCGATAGTGCCGGCAGTTCTGGAAAATGAGAACCACCAAAAGCGTACTCAATATTCTCAAAACTCCCCCTGGAGATGGGTTTCCGAAAATAAAAAAGGTACTACCCAGCGAAAACCACCCCAAAGGGGTGGCGAGGGTGTCTCGGGGGTAGAGAGAGTTTCTTTCTAACGCCATGCAATAGTGGGCAGCAAAGCGGGCGAACTGGGGCGAAAGCGACGAATCGCAATGGGCCTTTCGCAACTGGCCTTTCGTAATGAGCTTTCGCGGCGGCCGCGGGCGGGGCTGGTAACGTTCAACGCGGCCTACTTCGCGGCCACCCCGCAGCCCGGTTTTGTCAGGGCCGACACCACGCGGGCATGGTGCTTTCTCGCCAACGGCCCATCAGGAACGTTCTCCGGCGGCTGTCTCGCCCGGCTGCCTGACATGGGACGACGCGCCTGGCGGAACGCACCTGGCGGAACGCACTCGGCCACGGCGGGCCACCAACGCCGCTGCCCAGCAAGCAATGCCGCTACCCGACAAGCAGCGACGTTGCCTTGCAGGCGGCGCGCCCCAGCAAGCAGCACCGTTCCCCAGCAAGCAGCGCCCTTATTGCTTATTGGGCAAGCAAGGTCGCTACCCTGCAAGCGAGATCGGCTGGAATACCTGGGCGGCAATACCTGAGCGGCAATACTTGGGCGGCCGATGAGCCGCGGGCCGGTCTGTCGAAGCAACCCGCCATTGGATAAAATCCTCGGGGTTGTGCAAGCGAACTCCAAAGGAACCCCGGCATGGCAAAGCGAACGACCAAAGGCGAAAGAGCGGCCCCAAGCGGGTTCCAAACAGGCGACGACTTTCGGCGAATCCTTGAAAACTACCTTTCCGAACTGAAGGCCGTCCGCGCCACCGGGGCGGGCGTGCCGGAAACATCGTACTATCCCGCCCTGTCGAACCTGTTCAACGCCGTGGGGGACACCCTCAAGCCCAAGGTTCGCTGCATCATCAATATCAGCAACCAAGGGGCGGGCATTCCCGACGGCGGCCTATTCACGGCCGATCAATTTCAACGCCAAGCCGACGGCGCGCCCAAGCCCGGGCAACTTCCGGCCCGCGGAGCCATCGAAGTCAAAGGAACCCGAGCCGACGTTGATAAGATTGCCGCAAGCCAACAGGTCCGCGACTATCTGAATACCTATGGCATCGTGCTGGTTACGAACTTGCGAGAGTTTGTCATTGTCGAGCGCGGCCCCGCGGGCGAGCCGGTCCGGCGCGAGTCCTTCACCCTGGCCGACGATGAACAAGACTTCTGGCAACACAAGGCGGCCCATCCCCGCGCCACGGCCCAAGTGATGGGCGAGCCGTTCATCGAGTTCATCAAGCGGGCCTGCCTTCATGCCGCGCCGCTGGCCAACCCGAAAGACGTGGCGTGGTTCTTGGCGTCGTATGCCCGCGACGCCCTCTTCCGCGTAGAGCGGCAAAAAGAGCTTCCGGCCCTGCAAACCGTCCGCACCGCGTTGGAAGAGGCGCTGGGGATGAAGTTTTCGGGCGAGCGGGGCGAACATTTCTTTCGGTCCACGCTGGTGCAAACCCTCTTCTACGGCGTCTTCTCGGCATGGGTTCGCTGGCACAAAGACAACCCCGGTCCCAAGGCGAAGTTCGATTGGCGCACGGCCGAATGGTCGCTGCACGTGCCGTTCATCCGAACCCTGTACGAGGAAGTAGCCAAGCCGAGCCGGTTGGGGCCGTTGGGGCTGGTCGAGGTGCTCGACTGGTCCGCCGGCGTGCTCAACCGCGTGAATCGGGCCGAGTTTTTCCAGAGCTTCGAAGATGAACACGCGGTTCAATACTTCTATGAACCGTTCCTCGAAGCCTACGATCCCGAGTTGCGCAAGGCCTTGGGCGTTTGGTACACCCCGCCGGAAATTGTCAAGTATCAGGTGGCGCGGGTAGATACGGTGTTGCGTGAAGAACTCGACCTGCCCGACGGGCTGGCCGATCCCAACGTCATTGTGCTCGACCCGTGCTGCGGCACCGGCGCATATCTGGTCGAAGTGCTGCGGAGCATCGCGGCCACGCTCCGCGAAAAAGGGGGCGACGCGCTGGTAGCGTCGGACTTGAAACAAGCGGCCATGAACCGCGTGTTCGGTTTCGAGATCATGCCCGCGCCCTTTGTGGTGGCGCACCTGCAATTGGGGCTGTTGCTGCAATCCGAAGGCGCTCCGCTGTCGCAATCAAGGGGCGAGCGCGTCGGCGTGTATCTCACCAATGCCCTGACCGGCTGGGAGCCGCCCAAGGGCGCGAAGCAAAGTATCATGCAATGGGCCGAACTCCAACAGGAACGCGACGCGGCCGAGCAGGTCAAACGCGACAAGGCGATCCTGGTTGTGCTGGGCAATCCGCCGTACAACGCCTTTGCCGGCGTCAGCCCGGAAGAAGAGAAGGGCCTAGTCGAGCCGTACAAGGTCGGTCTCAATAAACCGGTCAGCGCCGGCGGCTGGGGGATCAAGAAGTTCAATCTGGACGATCTTTACGTCCGTTTCTTCCGGTTGGCCGAGCGGCGCATTGCCGAGATGAGCGGCCGCGGCGTGGTGTCGTTCATTTCCAATTTCTCCTACCTGGGCGATCCATCGTTTGTGGTGATGCGTCAACGATTCCTTGCTGAGTTTGACAAGCTCTGGTTCGATTGCATGAACGGCGACAGCCGAGAGACCGGCAAGTTGACGCCCGAAGGAAAGCCCGATCCGTCCGTCTTTTCTACCGACTACAACCGCGAAGGCATCCGGGTAGGAACGGCGGTTTGTGTCATTGTCCGCAAGCTAGCGCGTCAGAAGAAACCGACGGTTCGTTTCCGCCATTTTTGGGGCGTAACGAAGCGGACGGATTTACTGAAAAGCCTCACAATCAAGAACTTCAATGCGGCGTACAAACTGGCCGACCCGCGCCCGGAGAACCGCTATTCCTTCCGGCCGGAAGACGTATCAGTTGCGTTTCGCCAATGGGCTTCCATTGAAGAATTAAGCGAGTTTCCACCTACCTTGGGAGTCTTGGACAATCGCCAAGAGGCGCTAATTAGGATTAGTCGGGAGGAAGTTGAAAAACGTGCGACAACTTATCTGGACCCTTCGAAAGATTGGTTCGAAGTATCTGCAATTGTGCCGGAATTAACCCGGAACTACGCTCGTTTTCCGGCAAAGGAAACACGCGAAAAAGCCTTGACGAAAGAACCTTTCACAGCGGCTGGCATACGTCGTGTCCTGATGCGTCCAATGGATGTGCGATGGTGTTACTTCACCGGAGTACGTCCTATTTGGATGGAGACCCGACCAAGTCTCGTAAGGCAATGTTGGGCAGGGAATCGGTTTCTGATGACCAGGCGTAAGAGTGCGTCAGCATCGGAGGGAGTACCGATGGCCTTCGCTTCTGTGTTGGGAATGCAACATGCCCTCCACACCGACGCCTACTACATCCCCATGCGAATTGTTTTTACGGACACGGCGCCAAATGACAATACTACTAACGGTCTGTTCAGTAAGCCCCGCGCGAATTTGTCGAAGCCTGCACGCGAATATCTGGCCACACTGTGCATCAAAGACCCCGATT
>CAZVZX010000053.1:0-25754 GCA_964631235.1 uncultured Planctomycetaceae bacterium
ACCCCTTTTTACCCAACTCCCCCACTGTCGCGCCACAGGATTTCAGCCGCACCCGGCGGAACTGCGACTCAAGGCCCACAGAAAACGGGAAGGCACCCGGCGGAACTCAGCCCGGGCCTCGCCGGCGCATGGGCGACGGCGCCATCGGCCGACGCAATCGCGATTCGCAAACGAGTGAGCAGGCCGTGTTCGGCCGAGGGCGACATAACCCGATCAGTCGCCGCCGCAGATCAGCCCACGGCGCGGCCCAACAGGCGGAGCGAATGATAAACCAACAAGAGGGCGCCGATGGCGGCCAACCACGACTGAAGCATCGCCAACCGTTCGGAGGTCGGAGGGGGCGACGACTCGACCGAAGGCAGCGAGGCGATCGGCGGCGACGGGCCTGCCGTCAATTGCCCAAGGGCCTCCGGTGCGCTCGGTGCGGCCCGATGCGTCATCGAGTCTAGATCATCGCGGCGTGCGGTCGAGAACGCCCCGTCGCCAAGTCCGCGATCAACCGCCGGCTGAGATTGCATGCCCGCCGCCGAGGCGAATGCCCCGCCCGCCTCTACGCCGGCAAACGCGGTGCTCGGCGCCGCGGCTCCGATGCGGGGCAACGTTACTGCTTCCGCACCGACGCCGGACGCCGGCCCCGGCGATTCGCTTCGGCCGCCGGTTGCGGTGGAAGGCTGCTCGGCACCGGGCCAAGCGGTTGCCAGCGGGACATCGCCCATCGCGTCGGCCGAACGCGCAACGCCGTCGCCCGCGCCAGCCCCCGCCGACTCCCAACGGGCCGGGCCCTGCCAACCGCTTTGGGCCGGACCGCTGGCCGATTGATTCGCATTCGTCTCGGCGCCAGCGGCAGGCGCGCCTTGCTGCGCCGCCCAAAGCGATTCATCCGCGCGATCCATCTGTTCCATCTGTGCGAACAAGGGGGCCACGAACGCCCGCACCCGTCCGCAGTAGCTGCCCATGGTTCGCCCCATACCGGTGCCGAACAGCACCCCAGCCAACTCGCCGCGGTGGTTGAAGATCGGCCCGCCCGAATCGCCTTCGCGGGCCGGAGTGCCCACTTCGACCATCTCGAACGGCATTCGACCGCCGGGCGAAAGATACTGAGTGCATTGCCCGTAGGCCATGCGATAGCTGCCGCGGCCATAACCGGCAATCGCCAGCCACTCGCCGATTTGCGGGGCGGTCTCGGCGATGGGCACTGGCGGCACCTGAGGCCGCCAGATGGCCAAGGCCGCCAAGTCCCAGTCGCGATCGACCGCAACAACGCTCGCCGGCGAACGGAACCCATCGGGAAACGTGACGAGCACGAAACCGTCCGAGTCGCGGACCACGTGCCAGTTGGTCAACACCAGCCCGTAGCGACGGTTGACGGCCACCAGCGCGCCCGATCCGAAGGAAACGCCCCGTTTCTCCGAGGCCATCACCCGGACGACCGACGGATGGGCCGGCGTCGCCTGCGCCATCGCCGAGTGACTCGACCATGCCGCCAAGGCGCACAGAACCGCAGCCATCGCCCAGCGATGTGCCATCATCAGACCTGCCGGAGGGATTGGAAGGACAAAACGACACCGAACGCTACGCAGCCCAAATCGGACACAGTCGGGCCGCGCCGACCCTTCGAACAATGCGGGTGTGCCGACTGCATCGGCCCGTCCCGAAAAATGCCGTGCCGGCTCGGACACAGCAGCCCGACCTCGCGGACCGTTCGAGCTACCCTAGCGCCCTCTTGATTCGTCCTGAGGCCGGGGCGGAGTAAAGTGCGGCAAGTCGAGGCGGGCCTAGCTTCTCTGTTGCCTATTTCGCGTGTTTGTCGCCCATGCGGCACGACCGCCAGAGACTGACCTGGCCGAACGAACGCGGCTGTTTCGTCCCCGAGTGTCGGCCCGAACTTCCAGGCAAAACGGGCTGCCCGTGACGCTCGTTGACAACCGGGGACAACCGACTTAGACTAATTTTTAGGCAGTCTCAAGCCGCTTTTCTAAGCAATTAAGGTCTTTCGAGAGAGCGTGTTCGATCGGGCACCCGTTTTTTCATCGGAACCAATCGCCCAACCGCTCCGAACGGCAAACCGTAACCAATTACCGAAAAACATCTTGTAATAATCCGGAAACCGGCCGTGGAACAGAAACCGTGGGGTGGCGTCTTCGAACAAGCCACCGACCGTCGCGTCGAACAGTTCACCGAAAGCATCAGCTTCGATCGGCGTCTCTACCGACACGACATTGCCGGCTCGATCGCCCACGCCGAAATGCTGGCCGCCGTCGGTCTGATCAGCGACGACGAATGCCGCCAAATCGTCGAGGGCCTCCGGGCGATCGGCACCGAGATCGACGAAGGCCGCTTCGAGTTCCGCACCGAGTGGGAAGATATTCACATGCACATCGAACGGGCGTTGATCGAACGCCTGGGCGATGTAGGCAAGAAGCTGCACACGGCCCGAAGCCGCAACGACCAGGTTTCAACCGATCTGCGTCTCTGGGTTCGCGAGGCGATTGATCGGATCGACGCGGCCCTGATCGAGCTGCAAAAGGCGTTTGTGGGCCGATGCGCCAGCGACTTCGACGTCGTCATTCCCGCCTATACCCACCTGCGCCGCGCGCAGCCGGTGTTGGCGGCCCATTGCTGGTTGGCCTATTGCGAGAAGTTGCAGCGCGATCGTTCGCGCCTGGCCGACTGCCGCAAGCGGGTCAATGTGCTGTCGCTGGGGGCCGCGGCGCTGGCCGGAACCAGTCTGCCGATCGACCGCCGCTTTGTCGCCGCCCGACTCGGCTTCGACGACGTGGGCGCCAACAGCCTCGACATTTCGAGCGACCGCGATTTCGTCATCGAGTTCGTCTTCTGCCTGGCGATGATCGCCGAGCACCTGAGCGGCTGGGCCGAAGAATGGATCTTGTGGTCGGGCGTCGAGTTCGACATGCTCGAATTGCCGCAAGACTTCTGCACCGGCTCGTCGATCATGCCGCAAAAAGTCAACCCCGACGTGTTGGAACTGATCCGCGGCAAGACGGCGCGGGTGGTCGGCGCGCTCAACACCCTGTTGGTGCTTGTCAAAGGCTTGCCGCTGGCCTACAACCGCGACCTTCAAGAAGACAAACTGCCCTTGTTCGACGCCTTCGACACGGTCGAGGCCTGCCTCACGCTGGCCGCGCCGCTAGTGGCCCGCGCCGAACTAAAACGCGACGCCATCGCCGCCCGGCTCGACCGCGGCTATCTCGACGCCACGACGCTGATGGAGTACTTCATCCGTCGCGGCATGCCGCAACGAGCCGCCCATCACGCCGTGGGCAATTTGGTCAAGTGCGCCATGCAGCGCAATGTTCCTCTGGCAGCCCTGCCGATCGAGCAGTTTCGCCAGATCGATCCCCAACTCGACGAAGGGATTTATCAGATTCTCGGGGCGGCCAATGCCGTAGCCGCGATGCAGAGCTACGGTTCGACCGGCCCGGATCAAGTTCGTGCCCAAATCGAACATTGGAAAGAAAGACTCGGCTTGAAGTAACCCGCACAACGTCGCATGCGACGACCGCAGCGCAACGTTCCGCGGCGATCTGCGCGAATGCGTTGTTCGCAGATGTTCTGATTCCTTGAAATCGCCGTTGAATTCTCGCCGTTCGTGTGAAACCATGCGTGCGGCCACCCTTATGTTGATCGTTTGCCCGCTCGATGCCGCCCGGCCTGACCACCGGCAACAAACACGTCTTTCGACGGATGCTCCGATGCACAACAATCCTCTCGCCGGCAAGTTTCGGACTGTTGCCATCCTTCGCCCCGAGCCCATGCGCGCCTGGCGAGGAAGGACATCGGCCGCTGCGGCCCTGTTCGCCGCCTGGCTTTGTTGCTGCGCGGGGGCAGCCCCCGGCTTTGGCGCTGAAGCGGGCACCCCTAGGCCGGGCGGCGCGGCGGCGGCTGAGGCCGAAGAACCTCCGCTGCCCGCCGCGGTGCAGGCCGTGTTAGCGGCCAAACCGACGAAGCCCGACGAACTGCTCCGCGCCGCGCGCACTTTGGCCGGACTAGAGCAGCCGGCCTTGGCCCGCCAGATGCTTAAACGGGTGCTCGACGCCCAACTCGACACCGCCGCGTTGGCCGACTTGGCCGAGCGATTCGGCTCGCCGGTGTTTGTCGGCTTAGCTACGCAGGCCGACATTCAGCCCGAGGGCGCCGAGCTTTCCAAACGCGTGCTCGATGCTTGGCAATCCGAGCTTCAATCGCCGCAACGCATCGCCCGAAACATCGAGTCGTTGGCTGATCCGTCCGAGGCGAAGCGCGCAGCGGCAGCCCGCGGGTTGCTGGCCGCGCGTCATGCGGCCATTGGGCCGATGCTGGCTGCCCTGCTCGACGCAAGCCGCTCGGCGGGGCATTCTCGGCTTCGGGCCGTGCTGGTCGCCATGGGATCCGAGGCAGAAGCACCGCTGGCAGCGGTCGTCGAAAGCGACGATGCCGCCGCGGCCGCCGAAGCCGCCCGCCTGCTCGGCGAATTGAGAACCAAGGACGGCTTTTTCTGGTTGCTGACGCCGGCGCTGGCCGCCGATTCGCCGCAGCCGTTGCGCGATGCCGCCACCTCGGCCTTGCAGCGTATGCGGGGATCGTTGCCCACGGCGAGCGATGCCGCCGCCTTGCTGGCCCAACGCGCCCGCGAGTACCACGACGGCAGTCGGCCCACGCCGGGCGTGATCGAGGGTCAGGCGACGGTATGGATTTGGGATAAGCAGAAGAAAGAGATCGTCGGCCGCCCCGTTGCGGAAGCTCAGATGCGACGCTCGCTGGCAGCGCGGGTGGCGCGATACGCTCATCAATTGGCTCCGAACGACGCCCGCATCCGGTTGCTGCACGTAGCCACGATGTTGGAAGAAGAATCTTATCGCGTGGGCCGGGGCCAACCGCTTCCTAACGAAGACGGTTCGGCGGCCCGGCGTGCCGCGGCCTTCGGCCCGGCGGTGCTCGAAGACGTGTTGCAGCACGCCTTGGCCACCAACCACCCGGCCGCCGGCACAGCCGCCATCGAGATCCTCTCGCAAATCGGCTCACCGGACCAATTGTTGTTTTCCAGTCCGCGGCCCGGTCCGGTGGCGTTGGCCCTAACCAGCACCGACCGCCGCCTTCGATTGGCTGCCGCGCGGGCAATCACGCGATGGGCCCCGAAGCAGCCCTTCCCCGGCGCCGGCCAGTTGATACCGACCCTGGCTTGGTTCGCCCAAACGCGCGGCACGCCGCGGGTGCTGTTGGCCGGTCCGATCGCCGACGACCTGCGGACGATCGCCGGTGCGCTGGCCGAGCGAAAGATCCAAGCCGACGTGGTCGCCTTGGGCAGCGAAGCGACGCTCTCGGCCATTGGCTCGCCCGATTACCTTTACGTCGTCCTCGATATGCAATTGACCCGCCCGCCGGTCGATCTGGTCGTGCAGCAATTGCGTCGCGACCCGCGGTCGGCCGAATTGCCCATCGGGCTGATGGCCCGCGACGGACTGTTCCCCGCGGCGGAACGCCTGGCGCGAACCTATCGCGGAACGCTGGCCCTGCCGCGGCCGCACCGCGACGAGGCCATCGCATGGCAAAGCCAAAACCTCGAAGCCCTTTGGGGTGAAAACACGGTGGACAGCGACGAGCGCATCCGCCAAGCGACCGAAGCGATCGACATGCTCGCCCGTTGGGCTAAGAGCGATGCCTCGTGGTTCGAACTGCGCAAGGCCGAGCAGGCCATCCTGTCGGCCCTGCGGACGCCGAGTCTGCAGCCGCACGCCCTCGAACCGGCCGCGATGTTGGGCACCCCGGCCTCGCAGCAAGAGCTGGTGCGTTTGGCTTCGGAAGAGGCCGTGCCGCAAGAGGTGCGCTCTGCGGCGGTCGAACGTTTCGGCGAAAGCGTGAAAGCATTCGGCATCTTGCTTACCGCCGCCGAGATCCAGCGGCAATACGACCGCTACAACCAAAGCGCGGCATCGCCGCCCGAAACGCAGAAGATTCTCGGCGCGGTGCTCGATGTCATCGAGTCGCGTGTCAAGAAGAAGACGCCGCCCGAAACACAACCGGAGAAACCGTCGCCGCCTGATCAATCACCTGCGAAGGATTGAATGTCGTGGACACGAGCGGCGGCTGAGCGATCGTCCGTCGCTCGCACCGCAAAGAGCATCGTCGGCAGTTTGAGACGCCCCCCATGGCCATCGCACAACCGCGGCTGAACACGTCGGCCCACGCCACCGAGAACGACGGCCCGCCGATCCCCGGCTTGATCGGTTCGGGCTCGGCCATGCGCCAGGTCTATCGCCTCACGCGGAAGGTGGCGGCAAGCAATACCTCGGTCGTTCTTCTCGGCGAAACCGGCACCGGCAAGGAGTTGATCGCCAAGGCGATTCACCGGCTCAGCCCGCGGAACTCCGGTCCCTTCATTCGCGTCAATTGCGGCGCGCTGGCCGAAAACCTGCTGGAAAGCGAACTATTCGGCCATGTGCGCGGAGCCTTCACCGGCGCCATCGACAACCGCACCGGGCGGTTCGAAGCGGCCCACACCGGCACGATCTTCCTCGACGAAATCAATTCGACCTCGCCGAAACTCCAGATCAAGCTGCTCCGCGTGTTGCAGGAACATGAGTTCGAACGCGTGGGTGACACGCAGACCATTCGCGTTGACACCCGAGTGGTGGCGGCCAGCAATTGCGATCTGTTCGAAGAAGTCGAAGCCGGCCGCTTCCGCGAAGACCTGTACTACCGCCTCAATGTCTTTTTGATCTACCTGCCGCCGCTCCGCGAACGGCGCGAAGACATTCCGGAACTGGTTTATCACTTCCTAAAGCTTTACGGGCAAGCGAACAACCATCCCGTGCCGCATGTCGCGCCGGCGGCGATGAAGGCGTTGCAGGAATACGACTGGCCCGGCAATGTGCGCGAACTGCAAAACTACATCGAACGGGCCGTGGTGCTCGCGCCCGGCGACGAACTGACGCCGGATCTGTTGCCCGAAACCGTCTTCGGCAAACGGCCGCGAAGCTTCGGCCGCCGCAAGCCCGCCGATTTCGACTCGCTGGCCGCCGAACTGGTGGCCGCGGGCATCGAGGCCGCCGGCCCAACGTCCGACCAATTGCACGCGACGATCGTCAACCGCGTCGAGCGGGAATTGATCGCCCAAGTGCTGGCCGAGTGCGACCATGTGCAGGTCCGCGCCGCTGAACGGCTGGGCATCAATCGCAACACGTTGCACAAAAAGATCGCCGAATACGGATTAGACGCCGGCGAGTGATCGTTTCCGTCCTCGAAGCAACAACTGCCCGCTGCCACACGCCATCTTCGGCTCATAATCGCCGCATCTCGACGAAATGCCGCGAGATCGCGCCCGTTGTTCCATCGTTCGGCGAAATGTCGAAGAGCTCGCTGAAGATCGCTCTTCCAACGCAGCAGGCCGCCGATCCGCTCCGTAACCCGCAGCGAACCGGCGGCCTGCAACGAATCGTAAAGCGAATTGCCGATTCAAATGCAATTCGAGATCTGCGTCGAAAATTGATTCGTCGCCCGATATCAGACCCTACACCGACCGACTCTCGCCTCAATAAATTGCGGCCTACCGGTCAAGCATCGCCTTGATCTGCGCCTTGCCCATCAGGCCGACCGCTTGATCCACAACCCGGCCGTTCTTGAAGACCATCATCGCCGGGATCGAACTGATATTGTAATGCGCGGCAAGATCGGGATTCTGATCGACGTTCACCTTGACCACCCGCGCGCCGGGCATCTCGGCCGCCACCTGTTCGAGGATCGGCGTCAGCCGCTGGCAGGGCCCGCACCAATCCGCATAAAAATCCACCAGCACCGGCGTTTTCGCCCGCAGCACCACATCGGCGAACGTCGCCGATGTTGCGTGATGAACCTTGCCCGCTTCCGTCTGTTCGAGTGAAACCATTTTCGCTGCTCCTTTCGTCGCAAACCCGGACGTGTTTTTTGTTTTCGCTTGCCCATCGGCCGCCTCGGCACGGAGGCAACCGGGCGTCAGCCAGCACGCGGCCGCCGCAATCGCTACAACGGCCGTTGCCGAACCAATCAAACCAATCCATGTTCCCACATTTCGCACGTGCATCTCGACCTCCTGAACTCTTATTGAAGGCATCCTGCCGATATTTCCCTCATTCATCGGCCGCATCGTCGCGGCAACCCGGGCCTTCGCTTCGGCCGGCGGTGCTTGCCGCACAAAGGTTCTGATGCCCAAAGGCGGACGTCGGTTACACCCGCACGCAAAAATCGTCGGCAGCGGCATTCGTCGCAGAAATCCGCTCGACGCGCAACTGGTTGGCATTCTGAGCGATAGGCCGGAAAACATCTCTGCCTCGGCCCATAAAAATACCGCGACGGACGGAAAGCGGTTCACACGGGGACGTCGCGAAAGAAAGCCGCGTCGTTGCGACCGCGGCCGCGTTCGCAATAGTGCGGAACGATTTCGTCGCTCGGTCAGTCCGCACGAAGGAGAAAGCGAGGATCGAGCCAGAGAACGCGATCGAGCACGTCGGCCCGATCGGCGTAATCGACCACAAGATCAAGCTGCGCGGCGCCATCGAGCTGGATGAAGATGTCCACCGGCGATTGTCCGCCGCGGATGATCTCGCTGGCCCATTGAGGGCGTCCATCGACAAACACCCGCACGCGCACGCTGCCGCCGCCGTCGGTGGTGTCGTCGATGGCCACCGCCGCCGCAAAGGCCGCGGCCCGCGGCTCGACGGCAAAGCCCAAGCGGGCCGCACTGCGCATGCCGACCGCCTTTCGATAAAGCCGCCCGCGACACACCGGCCAGCCGCCGGCAACCGCTGCGTCGAACGTGTACGAACGCGGCACATCGAGAAAAGGAACGTGGCGATAGGCGTTCGGCTGCCGGTCCGACAAATAGACCACGCGCCGGCCCAGCGGTTGAATCGCGGTCAATTGCCGAGTCGTCCCGGTCCAATCGCCGCCGAACGCCCGAAACGAAACCTTTTCACCATCGATCGTCGGCCCTTCGACCAGCAAGCAGGTGCCGTCGGCCCAACCCAACCAACCGCGCCGCGCGTCGGGCGCGGCCCGCAACGGTTCCCCGTCGCGCGGAGCCGGCAGAAGAATCACCGCCGCGCGGTCGAACGGAACGGAATCGCTTTGATCGCCGCGGACCATTTCCATTCGTCCGTCGCGTTTCAACGAAAGCCGGCCGAGCAGCAGATCGCCATTGTCGAGCAGAACCTCGGCCCGACCGTCGCTCCGCGGCGGACGAGCACACTGACGCGCGATGCGGTCTCGGGCCGCTCGCGCCGCCGGCCATTGCAGCACGATGGCGCGAACCTGGCCGATGGGCAGCGTTCGCTCGCCGAACTGATCGTGATCGACCGTCAGCGCCGCGTCGGTCAGCTCGATCACATCGGCGACTAACAACCCGCCGTCACGCGCAACGATCACCGGACCGCGCCGCGGCTCGACGAAGGCGCCCCAAACAACCAATTCGTCCCAGGCAGCGGGAATCGCCGGTTTCGGCATCTCCGACGGAATTGCGCCCTCGGCCTGCACTCGACCCGCAGACTGCGACGACAAGCCCGGTGCCGCTGCGCCGGTTGCAGATGCGTTCTCGGCCGATGGCTCGCGATCGACCAAGTGCCATCGAATGGCCCCATCGGCGGCAATCGACAGCGGCCGAGCCTCGCCGTTGGCCACCTCGCGCGGCAGCGCCTCGGCAGATCGGCTCTGCGCCGTCGCGCCGCCCCAGCCGCCGAGGATCATCGCAACGACGAACAACCCGCTTACGCCGGCGCGCCGGCGTGCGAGCCCGTTTCGACGGCGGAAATCGCAACGAGAATCGATCATCGTTGAAAGATCGGCAGCGCCTGGTTGGGAAGTTGCAGCACAAGCAGGCACATGGCCGTGGCATATTCGGCTCCGAAGCCCGAAGGCCACGAGCCGTCGGGCCGCTGCCGGCCGAGCACGTCGTCGCGGGCGGCAACGAACCAGCGATCGAACGTTTTGTCGCCCATCTGCCACATCGCCTGCGCGGCATAGTAGTGAGCGTATTCGTAGTAGCTCGGATCGCGCGTCGTCCGCCCGCCGCCGGGGCGGAAACTCATCACGTATTCGACACCGTTGCGCAGCTCAGGCCCATCATAGATGCCCGCGCTTTGCAGTGCGGTCAGCGCGGCGGCGCTGCGGGCCAGCGCGCTTTCGCCGTCGCCGTCGAGCATATAGCGGAAGCCTCCGTCGGCATTTTTTTTTTTTTTCACGTAGTCGATCGATCGATCGATCGTTTCGTTGGGGACGAACAGCCCGGCGTTTCGCGCGGCGCGGAGCGCCATCACTTGGCAAACGGTTACCGAGATGTCGGCATCGGCCCGTTGCGGATAGTAGCGCCAACCGCCCTCCTTGTTCTGGCTGTCGATGATTAAGCGGACCGCGGCGGAAAGCTTGTCGCGGAGGTCGTCGCGGGCCGACATGCCGTAAACCTCGGCAAGAAAGAGCACGGCGAACCCATGCCCGTACATCGGCCCGTGCCCGGCATACTCGGCTGCGTTGATGTAGCCGCCCTGCTGCGTCCGCGAGAGAAGATAGTCAACGCATCGATCGATCTGTCGGCCGTAGGGTCCGCGGCCCGGCGTGCTGCCCGAGGCCAAAAACGCCAATCCGCACAGCGAAACCACGCCGGTATTGCCCTGATACGGACCGGCGCCGAAGCTGCCGTCGTCGTTCTGGCGCGAAGCCAGCCAGCCCAGCCCCAGTTCAATCGCTCGCGCCGTCGCCGGAGTGATCCACCGCTGGGCCGGACTGTCGCTCGACGCCTCAGCCGCGCGGGAGACCTCGGCGGCCGCAAGGGCCGAGGCGACCAGCCAGATCGCCGACAGCCCGACCGCCCTGTGCATCCATCGCAACGCACCGTGCCGAACAAAACTTTTTTTCAACGCGATTACTCCTGCTCGGCCAATCTGCGGAAGTACTGCTCGGTAACGGCCTCGTAATTCGGCACAAAATCCTCCACCAGGGGCTGTTGAACCTGTTGGCGGAGGCGTGCCGGCAGCTCTCCCCATAACCGCGCCAAGACCTGAACCAACGGCTCGCCCGACTCGGCCGAACCACCCGGCTGCGACGGATCGGCCCCGCCTGCCGCAGGCCGTTCCACTGGGCGGCTTCCCGCGCGATTGCCCCCCTGCGACGGCGCATCGGAAGTCTGCGCGTTTGCGTTCGAGGCTGCCTCGCCGCCGACCGTCGCCGCGCCGCTCGAACCCGACCGCCGCGCCGCTGCGAGCAATTCATCCCACAAGGCAGCCGCGGCACGCTGCTTCTCCGCTGCGTCTGCGGTGCGGCCTGACTGAAGCGATTCGGCCGCCTCTTCCATCCGAATCATCGCGCGAAGCCAAAGCGGATCGTCCTCCGACTCGGCCGCGGCACCCAGCTCCTGCCGCAATCGCTCTGCCCACGACCGATCCGGGCGTTCCGTTCCGCCTGAGCCAAGCGGGGCGGACGGGCGGACATCGGGGCCGAACAATTCCCGATCCAGCGGCGATTGGCCCGCAGCACCCGGCTGGCCCGCACAAGCGAGCCGCGGCGCGCAGATTGCGACAATCGCCGCGACCGCAGCCGCCGCACAGAATAAAACGCCCCGCGCCTCGAACCGCGCGCCCCGCGGTGCATCACGCACGCTGGCGGCGCTCGCTTGCCGTCGTGGCATCACCGGCGATCCGATCGCCAAATGGAGTGTGATTCGCGGCATGTCAACCACCGATATTGTTCGATTGATCGCGTGCGTCATCGCGGACGCCCTTCTCAGCTATTGTATCGTCTCGGCTATTCGTTGGCGGCGCTCGTCGCGGCCGCCTGACGAAGCATCTCTGCCACTGCGGCATTCAACCGCGACTGCTCGGCGGCGAGTGCGGTCATTTCCGCCTTCTGCTCGGCGGTGGGTGTTCCCCCGGCAATGGCCTGATCGAGGCGGCTGGTTCGCGCCGCCAGGTCCCGCTGCCAATGGACGATCATCAGCACGTCGGCCGATGACAGGGCCGAAGTGCGTCGCGGCTGCCCGCCCGTCTCGACCGCGCCGCCCTCGGCCGCATCGATGCTGAACGCGCCGCCGGCGGCAGCCTGCTCGGCCACATCGATCAACTGCGACATCAGTTCAAGCACTTCTCGCTGCCGCGCGACGATCCACACGCCGGGCCGATCGCCCTTGATCGCCTCGGCGATGGCTGTCATCCGATCGGCCAGCATCGCGGCAATCGCCCGGGCGGCAGGTGACAATCTTTCTGGTCCATCGGCGCGACGAAGCTCGTCGGCCAACTGCTGCTGCTCCGCCGCCAGCGCCGCGCGGCGCTGGGCTGTTGTCGCCGAACCGTCCCCTTTGCCCAAGCCAAACAGCGATTCGGCAGCCTCCGTGCATTGTCTTTGCCGCTCTCGCAGCCGCACGAGCCATTGCTTCAGTGCCGCTGCTTGCTCCGCGCCGCGCCCCACGGCATTCGCATCGGGTCGAGCCAATGGCCGATCGGCCAACAGCGCCGCCAGGTGCGCCAAGTCGGCCGCGGCCTTCTCCTGCCGCTCGGCTGCTTGGCCGAGGCGGTTCTCGCTGATGGCCGTTGCAGCGTGCCGGAGATGATCGGCCGTTCCCAGCGTCTGCGACTCGCGTACCGTCTCTTTCGCCCGTCGCGCGGCGTCGCCCACATCGCCGGATCGATCGAGCGTTTCGATCAATTGCTCGAACCGGCGAGCCAACTCCTGTTGCTCTTCGCTCAGTTCAGCCAACTGGCGACGGCGGCTCGGCGGCAATTCGGCCGTTGATCGGCCCACCGTGTCGGCCCCCAGTTTCCGCGTGCGCTCCCAAAGGCGCCGCTGCCGATCGGACAAATCCGACAATTCCGCCTGGGCGCGGCGGGTTTGTTCATTGCGGGCCAAACGCTCGATCTCGGATTGAAGCAGAGCGACGACTTCCGCCTGAGCATCAGCCGCCCGACTCAACAACCCGACAGCCGATGGAACATCGGCCCCGCCCGTGCCGCCGGAATCGAGAGACTTGGCGGCCCCAATCAACGAGGGCGTGATCTGGCCGCCGATGAGTCGGTCGATTCGATCGATCGCCTCGCCGACGCCGCGCAATTGATCGGCCAGCGGCGGACGATTCCGTTCGAGACTGCCGACATCATCCCGCAGCGCGCGGACAATCGCTGCCGCGCTGTCGTTCTCTTCGACCAGAGCGCGGCGAACCTGGCGCTGGGCGGCTTCGGCAGCCTCCAATCGCTCGATCGTTTCCGTCGAGACCGCATCAGCCGCCAATCGCCGCTGAAGGGCCAATACCTCGGAACGACATGCCTGCTGCATCCGCAATGCTCGCTGCAACTCGCCGGCCAACGCCGCCAAGCGGATTCCAATCCGCTGCGCCCATTGTTCTTCGCTGATGACCGCGACGCGCACGGTTTCGCCGGTTTGTCGCTGGCCGAGCCAATCTTCGGCCGAGGCGGCCAACAGCAGTTCGTCGCCGGGGGCGAGCTGGAAGTCGGCCGTCGGCAGCCGCACCTCGACCGTGCGACGACGATCCTGGCCCGCCGCATCGCCCTGCGAAATGCGTTCCGACCGCGACCGAACCGCTCCGTCAATCGCGGTGTCGCCATCGGCGTGCCAAATCCACCGCGGCTCAATTGCACGAGCCGGCGGCGACGTCGCTGATTGCGGTTTGGTGCCGTTACTCGATGCCGCCGCGCCGTCGGCCGGCAACGAATCGCCGGGTTCGCGGGCGACGGTATTTGCAGTAGTGCCGCCGCTGCCGGCCGATCGCTCCGCATGCAAACCGATGCGACGGAGCCCTAAATCGTCTTGTGCGGCAATCCGCACCGGCAGCACGGCCCCGGCGACAACTGCGGCCGGCATCTGCGGCTGTTCGATGCGGACCTGCGGCGGCTCGTCGCGCACGACAATCACTTCGCCCCGTTGTTGCCTGCGGCACTCGACGCCGTCGGAATCGATCAGGTCGAACCAATACGGCCCCGATTCCTGCACGCGGAGCACAAGGCCGCGTGCCGGAAAGGCAAGCTGCCTGCCGCTCGTGTCGATGGCCGCGGCAATCGGGCCGACCCCCGGCCACACCAGCGTCGCGCTCGACACCGGCCGATCGACCGACGCCGAAACCGTCACCGATGTCCCGAACAGCGCCCGCACCATGGCGGTCGCTTCGCTTGTCGGCAGCTTGCTGTATTCGGGCGGATCGAGACGGATCGAAAGCGAGGTGATTTGAACCGGAGGAACCACCGCAACCTCGTGCCAGGGCATCGAGCGATCGTCGCCGCCCTCGATCCGAAATGCGAACGAGCTCTGCACGTTCGGCCGGCGCCACACGGCGGTACTCCCTGCGACCGAGAGCATTTCGTCGTATTCGGCTCCGGCCGTCCGCCCGTCCGACTCACGAGTCCACACCCGCAGCGAACGAGGCAACCGCGTCCCCGATGCCGCCGTGATTTCCACCTCGAAAGTTTCTCCGCGAGCCACCCGCGAAGGCACCGCCCCGAAACGCAATTCGGTTTGACGAGGCCAAGCCGGACCGGACCACGGTTGAAGCAGTCGCAAGGCCGCCACCGCTGTCGTTCGCGGCCAGAGAACCGCCAAGACCAACACCGCCGCCGCCGCAGCCGCAAACAACCCGACCGCGCGAATCACCGGCCGCCGATCGAGCAAATCGTCCCACTCGAATCGAGCAGCCGCTGCCGCAGCGTCTTCGACGGCGGCACGACGCAATGCCGCGGAACCGGCATGCGGCTCGTTTTCGCGTGTCGTAAGGAACTCGACCGCGGTGCGCAATCGGTTCCGCAGCGCCGGCACGCGTTGTTCGATCACCGCCGCAGCTTCCGAAGGCGACCAGTTGCCGCGCAACGGCAGATAGAGAAACCGATAAACCGCCCCGCTTGTTCCCACGGCTGCAACGGCCGCCAGCATCATCCGCACGGTCGAGTCGTCGCTTCGCCAAAGATAATCGCACACCGCGGCCGCCGTCAGCAGGGCAACGCACCAGCCGGCCGAAGCGGCCAAACCGCGAACCCACAACAACCGTCGCCATCGCGCGGTGAAGCGATTCAATCGGTCTTCCAAGGGATGCGTTCGGTTCATAATCGGACTTAGCGAGGGCGACGGGCGCTGCGCGGCGCCCGTGACCCGCTTTCTAAATCATGCCCCCATAGCGCCGCACGAGCCACTGGGCGGCCAGCAGCGCCGTCAACAGCGCCACCGTCAGCGTGCTGTTCCATAGACGCCGCGGAGGCAGCGTCTCCAAGGTCGCCGCCTGCGGACTGGGCAAGGCGTCGGCCAGGCGTTCGGCCTGTTCCAACGGAAAGACGCGGCCGCGGCCCGCCTCCGTCGCTGCCCGCAGCGACGCCAAATCGACTGCCGCAGGCGTCCGCTCCCCCAGCGGCGTACGCACGCGAAACGACACAGCAGCTTCGTTGCCGCCGATGGTCGCCGCCAAGGCCGTCGCCCGATGCTCGCCCGGGGCAACCGGTTGGTAGCTGCCTTCGAAGAGCAAGGGGTTCAACGGCGAGCGCCACAGTTCGACCCGTCGATCCGGCCCATCCGCAGTGCCAACGGTCAGCACGATCGGTTCGCCGTCGGGGGGAACGGCTTTCGGATCGGCGAAACGGGCGCGGAACCGCACTTCCTCGCCGTGCTGGTACTCCGGCCGATCGGTGGAAAGCGCTACCGCGCGGCCGCTCATCGGCAGTCGTCCCCGAGCCAAAAACCGCAGTGTTTGCACCCAGTAGCGCGCGAAATAGCGATCGCCCCAACCGATCCGCCAACGGTGCGTTTCATCGGTGGCATGGAACAACACCCAACCGGCACCGACCTGTTGCACGACAATCAGCGGCAGCCGCTGGCCGTCGGCGGAAACCGCCTGCGGATGCTCGGCCAGCACGCGGGCACCGCGGCGAACCGATTCGATTCCGACCATCCAATGCAGCGGAGCGAGTCGATTCCACAATGCGACGTTCTCCTCGGGATCGTCGGCGAGTTGCAAGCCGGGGCTGAGCAGCCCCAGCGAAGTCGGCGCCGCGCGGAACCCGGCCGACTCCGCCTCGCGCCGCCGCACCGCCGCCAAGTCGAAGGGCAACAGCGGCGCTAACGGCGTGCCGCGCCAGCCCTCGGGCATCCGCCGCGCCCCGGCCCAAAACACCAGTGCCCCGCCTCGCCCGGGCGTCGTCACCAACTCGGCCGCCGATTGCAAGGCCGCCGCGCCCAGCCCCGCCGGATTCACGTCGCCCAGCATGAGCACATCGTAGGAAAACAGCTCCTCGCGATGCACGGGAAAAACGGGCAATTGGGTCGAATCTTGCGCCGCGTGCCCAACGTCGGCCGACTGAAGCACCGTCCGCAACTCGATGGCCTCCTCGCGGCTCAGCGTGTCGCGCAGGAAGCGGTATTCCCAACTGGGAAGCTCATCGACCAGCAGAACGCGCACCTTCTGTTTCCGCACATTGAGAACGTGCTCGATGCGGTTGTTCTCGACATCGGCTTCATCGGCCTGCGGTTCGACCTCGAATTGCACCCGGACGCGGCCTTCTCGGGGCGGCCGAAACCCCACACGAACCACGACCGACGTCTCGTCCTCGCCAACCACCGCCGGCGCCCGCGCCAGTTGCTGCGACGAATCGAGATCGCGAACCGTCACCTGTACCCGTTTGCCGGCATAACCTGTCCCCGCCAATCGCACCGTACAGACGACCATATCGTCGGCAAACACGGTTTCGTCGGCCAGCAGATCGAAAAGCCGCAAGTCGCGATTCCGTTGCGCGCCGCCGACTGCAATCGCATAGACGGCCACTCCCCGGCTTCGCGCGGCCTCGGCCGCTTCGACCAACGGCGGTCCTTGCGTGTTCACGCCATCGGTCACCAAAACCACCGCCGAAAGCGAAACCCCTTGGAACCGCTCGATCACCTTGAACACGGCAGAACCAAGGCGTGTCGCTTCGCCCTTCGGCCGTCGCGAGGCAACCTGCTGAGCAATCTCCGCAGGCGTGCCGCCGATCTCTTCCAACTCGGTCAACAAGTACACGCGCAACCGACGCCCTTGCGACACCTCCCGCAACCACTCGGCATTGTTCTCTTCGAGCAGGCGACAAACGAGCTGCCAGCGTTCCGGTTCGCTGCCGACGTTCCAACGGGCAAGCAACTCGCGCAAACCGGCCGGTGCTTCTCCACCGTAATGGTCGGCGGCGGCCATGCTCAGCGAATCGTCGATGATCACGGCCAAATGGCTCGTCCCGATGCGTCGCAGCGCCAATTCGGGCTGAAGCGTCATCAATGCCACCACGATCACCGCCGCCACACGAAGCCCGCAGACCACAAGGGCCACCGCCCCGCCCGCGCCCTCGCGAAGCGTATAATACGCAACCGCCGCCGCGACCGCGGCCGCCATCAGCAACGGCAACCACAGCGCGCCGGGCCAGCCCCATTGAAGGGTCCATTGCAGTCCGTCTTCGGCGCCCAACGCGGCGAACAGTGTTCGGCCCGGTTCGAGGAGTTCGGCAACATTCATACCGTTGGGCGTCCCGTTCGCCACGTGAGCCAGGCTTCGACACTCAACAACAACAACGCGCCCGCCAACACGATCGCCGCGACCGGACCGGCGGCAGCGGTTCGATCCGTTCCTTTGCTTGCGGCGTCCGCCGATTCGACGCCTGCGGCCACTTCGCCGCAACCGAGCACTCGCACGGCCTCGTCGGCGGAAACCCGCGTCAGGTCGCTTTCGCGAGGATCGAGCCCTGCCGCGTATCGCAACGGCGCGGCGTCGTCGGCAAATAGCACCGTGTACTCGCCCGCCCGCCACACCGGTTCGCTCGACCAGCTCATCGCGTCTCCCGCAACGAAATGAACCTCCACCGGCTTGCTCTCCGGTCCGACGACGCGCGGCGGCGACTGGGCGGCGGCGGGCATCTCGCCGACAAGCGACTGGCCGACCACAACGTTTCGTCGCTGCGCGCGGCCCGCCGAACAGTACCAAACGATCTCATGCACCAAAGGCACGAAGCTCGGCCAAAGGGGCAACGCGCCCCAGGCGACATCAGCCGAAGCGCCGACGAGAACGACCCGTCCGCGGCCTACTCCCCCGGCCGCCGCCAACGGCTCGCCCCCGGCATGCGCCAGCACGACCTCGGCGGTGCGCCCCGGCAGGGGCAGCAGCTTTGTGCTTGTCTCCACCGGCGTGGTCAGCAGGGCTGTTCGACCGCGTCCCGAAAACGCCTTGACAATCGGATGCCGAAACCCCAGCGCATCAAGCGCGCCGGGCGTTTGCTGCACCGTCGGGCCAAGTTCCATCGGCAAAATGTCCTCGCCTCCGCTTCCGAGCCGGCGGTTGTACTGCTCGGCCGAGACTCCCTCGCCGACGAAAATCGCCAGCCCGCCGCCCCGGCGCACATAGCGCGCCACCCGCGCCGCCTCGGCCTGCGAAAACCGTCCCACGGCCGAAATCAACACGCAGTCGTACTGGTCCAAGTCGCGGGTTGTCAGCGCGGTTTCGTCGGCCGTGTCCACCACAATGCCGCTCGACGTTTCGGCCCCCGGCGCCAGCGCCGCCGCCAAGTAGGCCGCTCCTTGGCGTCGCGGCGGCAGGTCGGGACGGCCCTCGACGCACAACACCCGCATCGCCGCCCGCACCGGAACGACCATCGCGCGTTGATCATCGAGCGGCAGGCCGTCCGGCGCCGAACGAACCTCGATGAGATGATCGCCGGGCGTGTCGAAACGAATCGTGAATTCCGCCGCCGTTTCGGCCCCGGGTTCGAGATCAACACGCCGGCGATCGACCACGCGGCCGTCCACCCACAGCTCGACGGCCGTCGCCGGGCGCGATCGGCGGCCGAAATGCCTGAGCACGCCGCGCACCGTAAGGCGGCGGCCGACCAGCGGCGCCGACTCGGCCAAATGCACGCCGATCACCGCGGTATTTTCCGCCGAAGCCGCTTCGCCCAAGTCGATCATCCGCACCGTCGCCCGGCGGCTCACATTCGCCATCCGTTGTTGCAAGGCCGTCAGGGCCTCGCCCAACGACTCGGCCGCCCAACTGCCTCGTTGCAAGTCGGTGAAGAAAACAAGCTGCTGCGAATCCACATCGGCCCGCGCGGCATGCCCGGCTTCCAACGCCCGCTCGGCGGCCGCGACGGCAGCGGGAAGATCGAACGTCGTGTGACGAACGCTAACGGCATCGAGCCGTGCCGTCAACTCGCCGACGGCCGCCGTCGGTTCGGTCACCATCGTTTCTGCCGCTGCCGAAGCGACCACAAGAGAGAACAAGTCGGTCGGCGCGGCCTGGGCAGCCCATTGACGGGCGAGGGCGATGGCCCGATCCAGCCGGCGTCCTTCTTCCGCGCGATAGTCCATCGAGAATGAGCTGTCGATCACGAACACATGATGCACCCGACCGGCCCCCGGCGCACGCGCCGCCGCGCGACGGAGCATCGGCTCAGCGGCCGCAATAGCAATCAGCGACACGACCGCAATTCGGGCCGCCAGAACAGCCAATCTCCAAGGGCGCGATTGCCGAGCCTGCCGTTCAATGGCCGCCGCCAGCAGCGCCGTCGCTCCCCAAGGCTCGCGATGCCGGGCCGGACGCCGCCAAAGATGAAGGGCGATTGGCAGGGCAATGGCGAGCAACCACCACAGCATCGCGGTGTTGGCGAATCCGATGGCCCACGTCAGAAACACCATGACTTCACAATCCCTTGCCTCCGCCCGCCGAAACCGCCCCTGGGCCGGCCTGCGGCCTTCGGCCCCGGCCGCTCTGCACCGGCCGCCGCTCACCGGACCGTCGAACAGCTGTCGCGTCCGGCCAAAAACCGTGACAACGTTCGTCCCAATGGTTGATCGGTCCGAAGCAACACGTAATCGATTCCGTGGGCTCGGCAGCCGCGACGAAGCCGATCGCAATGGGCGTCGAACTCGCGCCGATACGCCTCGCGGACGGCATCCGCATCGACCGTTCGGTTCCCCCAACCTTCCAAACCGTGAAACTCGACGCGCCCTTGAAACGGGAACGAACACTCCGCCGCATCGAGCACATGCATGGCGATCACTTCATGCCGACGGCGACGCAACAGCCTCAGCCCGGACACCACGCGATCCGCGTCGTCGAAAAAGTCGCTCAGCACGGCCACCACGCCTCGCCGTGTCAAGCGATGAACCAACGATTCGAAACAACGCCGCGCGTCGGTGCGACGGACCGGAGCGCAACGCGCCAACAGCTCGCACACCACGCGCAATTGATCGGCCGAGCCGCCCGGACGCACCGACTCGCGCAATTGGTCGTCGAACGCAATCGCCCCCACCGAATCGCCCTGCCGAAGCACGACATAGGCCAAAGCCGCCGCTGCACGCCGGGCGAACGACAACTTGCTTTCGGCGGCGCTCGGTCCTTGATAACTCATGCTTTCGCTGACATCGAGCGCCAAATAGCAAGAAAGATTCGTCTCTTGCTCGAACTGTTTCAAGTAGAACTTGTCGGTTCGGGCGAACACCTTCCAATCGAGATAGCGAT
The DNA here is from genome assembly GCA_964631235.1 of uncultured Planctomycetaceae bacterium. Classification (GTDB taxonomy): domain Bacteria; phylum Planctomycetota; class Planctomycetia; order Pirellulales; family Thermoguttaceae; genus JARKPK01. Next base: position 20,474 of record CAZVZX010000053.1, read on the forward strand.
AGTCGTCGCCCGGGGCATATTCACGATGCTCGGCAAACTCGATCGAGAACCCGCGATACGGCCCGCGATGCAGCCCCGAAAGCGGTCCCTCGACCATGCGGCGGGCCCGCAGCTTTAGGCCTTCAAGCTCCCGAGGCAACCGCGGATCGAGGTAGTCGTGCAATCCGCCCATCGGCGATCTCTCCCCTCACCTTGCCCGCGACCTCTCTTGTCGCACGCCCGACACGGCTATCCTCACACGGCAAGCGGGCAATCCGAACGGCGCAAGCGGCCGCCGACGCTGCACGACGACTGACGGCGCGCCGTTCCGCCTCGAACCGCCGTTCGTCCCTTCGCGGCTTCGATCAGTACGGGCGGCCGCAAAACCGGCGTCGGAGCGCCACTCACGAGCGCCGCAGCACGGGATCGTCCGCCGCCCTGCTCTCCGCCGACGAGGCAACTTCGATCAACTCGCCGACGATCCGTTCGGGACGCACTCCCTCCGCTTCGGCGTTGAAGTTGACGATGATGCGGTGCCTCAGCACCGGCAACGCCACGGCGCGCACATCGTCAACGGTCGGATGCAATCGTCCCTGCAACGCGGCGCGGGCCTTGGCCCCCAGCACCAGGCTTTGCGCCGCCCGCGGCCCCGCTCCCCACGTGACGAACTCTCGGACAATCGCCGGCGCCTGCGGATGGCTCGGCCTGCTCAGCCGCACCATCCGCAAGGCAAACCTGAGCACGTGTTCAGCCGCCGGAACGCGGCGCACCAGTCGCTGCATCTGGAGGATCGCTTCGCCATCGAGAAGCGGCGAAATCGCCGTCGCCTCCTCGACCGTCGTGCGCCGCACCACTTCGAGTTCCTCATCCTCGTCCGGGTAGTCGATGCACGTGTAGAGCATGAACCGATCGAGCTGGGCCTCGGGCAGCGGGTAGGTGCCTTCCTGCTCGATCGGGTTCTGCGTGGCCAGCACGAAGAACGGCTGCGACAACGCATGCCGCCGCCCGCCCGCGGTCACTTGATATTCTTGCATCGCTTCGAGCAAAGCCGCTTGCGTTTTCGGCGGGGCACGGTTAATCTCGTCGGCCAAAATCACGTTGCCGAACAACGGGCCGCGCAGAAACCGAAACTCGCGCCGCCCGGTTTCTCGATCCTCTTGAATGACCTCCGTTCCGGTAACGTCGGCCGGCATCAAGTCGGGCGTGAATTGAATCCGCCGAAAATCCAATTGGAGCGCACCGGCCAGCGTTCGCACCATCAGCGTTTTCGCCAGCCCCGGCACCCCTTCCAGCAGACAATGCCCGCGGGCAAACAAGGCGATCAACAGTTCGTCGATCACGGCCGTTTGGCCCACGATGATCCGCGACAACTCCGCCTTCATCCGCTGATAAGCGTCGTGAAGCCGGGCAACCGCCTGCACGTCGTCGCGATCCGATGGCGTCATTGCTTCGTCCACACTGTTCTCTCTTTCGCGGCAACCGCGCCGTGCTCCCCATTCGACCACCGCCTCAGCCGACGGCGGACGCAAACGGTGTGCTCCGACCGAGGTTCCCCGCCAATCGCAGCCGCAGCCGCTCTCCGCCGATCATCACCGCGATGATAAAGTCGATTATAGAACCGCCGGCGCTTGTGTGAAAGCAGGGCACAATGTCGCCGAACTGCGTGCCCGCCCTCGCCGGTCGGCAGTCGCGCCGGGCACCCGCGAACGCAGTGCCGTCATCCTGCTCATCGTCGATTGCCTCGCTTCATCAACGAGAGTGTAGAGCTTCCGCATCGACGGGGCCAACGCCATAGACGAATCGCACAGGGCGGCTTAGAATAAAAGTTCGTGGGTTTACTCGGTCGCCCCGCGCGGCCAGCGCCCTTGCGTGCGAACGGTTGCTGTCTGCACGCGCTTTGCGCCGGGCCGCGGCGCTGTCGGAACGGCGCGCCGTGCGAACCGGGATCGATCGGCGGGTGACGCTCTTGGTCCTGATCCAACAGACGCAACGCCGAAACGGTGCCTGTAGCGTCGCACCGACCGATCGGCGGCCGGACCTGACACATCAGGTGCCTTGGGAACCAAGACTGACTTCGATTTGCCGTTATCGCTGCTCCATCGTTTCGTCATGCCCGAGCTAGCCGAACTCGCATTCTCCGAACATGCCGCGCGACTGGGGCCGCAGATCGAGTCGGCCCTCGACAAGATGTCGCGTTGGGGCGAGGGTTGCCCGGCTCATCTCTCCGAGGCGATGCGCTACAGTCTGTTGGCTCCGGGCAAGCGTGTGCGTCCGCTGCTGGCCCTTTTGGCCGCCGAGGCCTGCAACGGCATGCCCGAAGCTGCCCTGCCGGCGGCGGTGGCCGTCGAGATGGTTCACGCCTATTCCCTGATCCACGACGATCTGCCGGCAATGGACAATGACGATTTGCGCCGCGGTCGGCCTACCTGCCATGTGGCCTTCGGCGAAGCAACCGCCATCTTGGCCGGCGATGGCCTGCTGGCCGCCGCCTTCGAAGTGCTCGCCACCCGATTCACCCCTCCGGAAGCGGGTTGCGCGGCGTGCGCCGTGCTGGCGCAGGCGGCCGGCCCATGCCGACTGGTCGGCGGTCAGGCCGATGACCTTGATCCCGCCCGTACCACTGATCTGCAAACGCTGCAATCGATTCACCAACGCAAAACCGGCGCATTGATCCGCGCTGCGCTGCGTTTGGGCGCTTTATCCGCCTTATCCGCCGTTGGCGCTGCCGTGTCGCCGGCGTTTTGGCTCGCTGCATCGCAACTCGGCAGCCCGACGCCGATCGGTACCGACCATGATGCCGACCATGATGCCGACGATCGCCGGCCCGCCAGTGCCGCCGAGACGGTCGATTGGGCGGAAGCGGAACCGACCGTGACGGCCGAAGCCGAGCGACGCCGCTTGGACCAACTGGCTGCCCTTGATCGGTACGGCGCCCGATTGGGATTGGCATTCCAAATTGTTGACGATCTGCTCGATGTTCGCGGCCGCTGCGAGGCGGCCGGCAAGCGAGTGGGCAAGGATTCGACCGCAGGCAAACTCACGTATCCGAGTTTGTTGGGCACGGAAGCCGCCGAACGAAAGGCGCGCCAATTGATCGACCAGGCTGTTGAAGCCTTGGCCCTGCTGCCCGGGCCGACGCACGGCCTCGAGTCGCTGGCGCGTTACGTGATCGAGCGGAATCGGTAATAAGGTTGATTGCATGAACAAGATTCTCCCGACGATTCATTCCCCCGCCGATCTCGCAAAGCTCTCCGATGCGGAGCTTGCGCAGTTGGCCGATGAAATTCGCGAGGCCCTTTGTTCGCTGGTGAGCACGCGGTCGGCTCATTTCGCCTCGAACCTCGGAGTGGTTGAGCTTGCCATCGCGTTGCACACGTCGTTCGATTTCCGCGTCGATCGGCTCATCTGGGACACCGGTCATCAAATCTATCCCCACAAACTGCTCACCGGCCGATACGACGAATTCCCCACGATCCGCAGCAAGGGCGGGCTGATGGGCTACCCCAACCCGGCCGAAAGCGAATACGACCTTTTCCTTACCGGCCATGCCGGATGCAGCGTGTCGACCGCGCTCGGCTTACGCTGCGGCGACGAACTGGTCGAGCCCAACCGCCCTCGCAACGTGGTGGCCGTCATCGGCGACGGGTCGTTTATGTCGGGCATCGTCGTCGAGGCGATGAACAATGCCGGCGGCCTGAAGAAGAATCTGGTCGTCATTCTCAACGACAACAAGATGTCGATCTGCCCGCGCGTCGGCGGATTGGCCGAATCGCTCGATCGGCTGCGGATGACCCCGTTCTATGCCGGGCTGAAGGCCGAAGTGCAACGGCTCCTCGGCCGGTTGCCCGTCTTCGGCGACCCCGTCGAACGGCTCATCAGTCAAGTCAAGGCCGCGATGAAGGCGGGCTTGCTGGGCGGAATGTTCTTCGAGGAACTCGGGTTCCGCTACATCGGGCCGGTGGACGGACACAACATCAAGCAATTGCAGAAGTACCTCGGCATGACCCGCCAGTTCCAAGGCCCGGTGCTTCTTCACGTGGTTACCGAGAAGGGCCACGGCTACGAGCCGGCAGCCGCCGACCCGACGAGCTTCCACGCCCCCCCGCCCCTGGCGGCCGACAACGGTCAAGCGATCTCGGCGCGAAGCGTCCGCGCCGTTTCCTATACCGAGGTCGTCCGCGACGCCCTGCTCGAACGGATGCGCCGCGATCCCCGCGTGGTCGTCATCACGGCCGCGATGTGTCAAGGGAACATGCTCGAACCGATCCGCGACGAGTTCCCCACGCGGTTCTTCGACGTGGGGATATGCGAGTCGCATGCCGTGGCGTTCGCCGCCGGACTGGCCAAAGCCGGACTGCGCCCCGTGGTTGATATCTACAGCACATTCTTACAGCGCGCGTACGATCAGATCTTCCAAGAGGCCTCGCTGGCCGATCTGCCGATCCTCTTCCTGCTCGATCGCGCGGGATTGGTCGGCCCCGACGGTCCGACGCACCACGGGGTATTCGACCTGACCTACCTGAGGCCGTTCCCCAATTTGATCGTACTGGCCCCGGGCGACAAGGCCGACGCGGCCGCGATGGTCGAGTGGGCCTTCGACTGTCCGCATCCCACAGCCATCCGCTACCCAAAGGCCGCCGCCGAGATGCTGCGGCCCGATGCCGCGCCGATCGAACTAGGCTCGGCTGAAGTGCTCCGTCGCGGGCCCGACGGCGCGCTGATCGCCTGCGGCACGTTGGCGGCTGCCGCGCTGAAGGCGGCAAAACGTCTGGCAGCCGACGGCCGACGGCTCACCGTCGTCAACGCGCGATTCGTCAAGCCGCTCGACGTCCAAACGCTGCTCTCGGTGATCGAGGAATCGCCTTGGACGTTGACGATCGAAGAAGGCCAACTCCACGGCGGCTTCGGCAGCGCGGTGCTCGAAGCAGCCAACGACGCCGGCCTTGATACGCGGCGCATCCTTCGCCTCGGCATCCCCGACCGCTACATCGAACACGGCGAACGCGACGAACTACTGGCCGAACTGGGACTCGACACGGCCGGCATCGTCGCCGCTTGCCGCAAAGCAATCGCCCGACGCACGCAGCGCGAGGCCGACCGGCTCCGCGTCGTTTGAATCGGTCCGCGGTGTTCCTCTCGCGTCTGAATCAACCGCGAATGGACGCCGATGCACTCAGGAAATCAACCACAAATGCACGCGAATGGACGCGAATGTGCGCGAATGGACGCAAGTCTGAATCACTCAACCGCGAATGGACGCGAATGTGCGCGAATGGACGCAAGTCTGAATCACTCAACCGCG
>CAZVZX010000054.1:0-25400 GCA_964631235.1 uncultured Planctomycetaceae bacterium
GGCCTCGGAATCAAAAGTTTCTATTTGCGCCATGACAACCTCTTCTTGTCACGCTTACCACGCGCGCCGCGCCGGATGGACCATGTGGTGGACCCCGTGTTCCTCTTACCTTCTGCGATGGCCCAGGACTGGCGGACTCCAAAAAGTCCCTTTTTCACGCCGCTCCGGCGGGGAGTGGTCGGCTTCATACTCGGCTTCGTGTTCGTCGGGCGAACGGTAGCCCAACGCCTTTTGAGGGCACCGGCAATTGGGAATGTTTCCGGGACGACGCATGGCCGCAAGTCGAGCAACGACTGTATAGTTCCACAAAATTACCGAAGCGGCCGATTGCGCAACGATGCGATTTGAGCCGCTTTCTGTTTTCCGCGGTTTTATTAAGTTCATCGGGCGGCGATGGAGTTGAAACCAGCCGCGCTATGCCTCGTTGACGACCTCCCATTTCAGGGCGTCGGCCAAAGCGAAGATCGCGTCTTTCAGGTCGCCGTAGAAGGTAACGCGGTGCCAGCCCCAGCGGTCCCAGTGCCGGAAGAGTTTTTCGATGTCGCCCACCGGCTCGGCGGCCAGCTTCGTGCGGCAGGCCCGATCTTCGGGAATGTTCGCCACGGTTTTGGCCTGATGGAAGAGAATCTGCTTGCGGTCGGGCGCGAATTCGAGCGTCGTGGTCATGTAGCCCACGGGCATCAGCGAACGCAGCGAGGCGCCCTGCCGGTCTTCGGAGTGCGTGAGGATCTCGAAGGGGTTGGCCGGTCCTTTCGGGCCGAACGGTTTGTTCGACGCGACGCAATGGGCGTAGATAATCTGGTTGGTCGATGTGTCGATCACCGGATCGGAGATGTAGCCGGGCCGTCCGTTGGTCAGGGCCGAAACGACGGCCATCGTGAACGTCGAACGGGTATCGCATTCGCACGCGCCGATCAGCCCTTCGTTGAGCAGTTCGTGGAACCCCAGGCACGGATAGGCGTGGATATGGCCGCCGTAGAAGCCGCCTAGGCAGTTGATCGTGATGGCGATTGCGCCGTGCTTCTTCAGAACGTCTTTCATCCCCAAGTACATGGCGGCCGAGCGAACGAGCGTTTGCGGCTCGACGCCCTCAACCAGTTTGGCGGTGTCTTGCCACCGCTTGGCGATTTCTTTCGCTTGATCTTGGTCGGCGGCCTCCCAAGCGGCGTTCACCTCGGCGAACGGGATGTTGACGCATTCGATCCCGGCGCATTGGTCGGCAACCTTGGCCAGGTCGAGCCATCCGCGCTCGACGGCCAAGATCTTCCTGCCCTTGATCTTCTCTAAGCACTCGGCGGTCGAGAGCAGATCGACGGTATCGGGCTTGCATTGCATGTCGCCGGGCTTCTTCGCGCGCTCTTGCCGCACCTTGGCCGTTGCCGCGGCGAACTGCGCCACCGTGCCGCCCTTGCGGACGATGTCGAAGCATTGGGCGGCGGCAACCAAGTCCTCGATCCGCTGCGATGCGACGAATCCGTAGTTCTCGGCCCCCGCCCGCAAAAACCCGGCATTGTAAACCAGGAATCCGCCGCTGCCGGCATAGAGGAAATCGGCATAGAGCACCGGCTTGCCGGTGGGCACGATGGTTTGGATGACGCGGTTCCAGCAGTTCATCTGAACGACGATGTACCCGTCGATGCATGCGGTCGTGTCGGCTTCGACGATCTTCTTCGCCTCCTCGGGGCCGGCGGCCGTGGCCGAAACGAACTCGAATTGCGGGCAACCCTGCTGCAAGGCCGCCGTCATCTGCTGCATGACGGGCCGGAAGTCGAACCCCACGTTCGGCCAATCGGGCTTGGGTTGAACGTCGGCATGAAGCGAGTAGATGATCTTCACGCGGAACTTTTCGCCCGCTTGGAACGCTCGGGCGGGAGCCGGCGCGGCCAGCGTGCCCAGCGCCCCGGCGCAGGCCGCGGTGCAACCCGCGGCGGCCAAAAAGTCGCGTCGCGACATCGAACAGCAACTGCAACCAGAGTACGTAACGAACGGCTTCATCGCATGGTCCCCCCAAGAAAGTCTTGCACAATTGCGAAAGCGGCCGCGGGCACAGCAAAGCGGCTCTCGTGCGCGTTGTTCGCGTTTGAACCGCTTTCCGTTCTCCGTAGCTCAATCTAGAACATCGCGCCAATTACCGGAGCATGCCGCCACATCCTTTCGCGCCTCGGTTTTCTCCCGTCTGCCTGACTTTGCAGTTCTCCTGGTGCGCCGCGGGAGACTCTGCGCCGCGAAAGCTTCCCCCTGGTCGGCCGCTTTGCGTAGCGATACCGCGCCGCACCGCGCGTGTCAATCATTTCTGCACGATCGCGACACAAGGCCCGCAACAACGGGAATGCCCCCTGCGCGATCGGTTGCCCGCGATGCGGCCGATTGCCGCGGAGCCGAAGTCGATGGGCCCGCGCCGGCAGCCGCCGGCCTCGGTGGTCCGCCCCATCGTGCGGCTCGCCGTCGGTGCTGCTTGTCGCGGCGATGCTTCGGCTGTGAATAACCTTTTCCTGACATTCCGACATCGTCCGTCCCCCGCATTGTTGACGAGCCACCCGACACGGTGTAGAAGGGCGGGCGATGCCGCGCGGCGATTCCTTGCGGCACGATCAGCCGCGATCAAACCCGAGCGAGCGCCCAACCCGGCGCACCACCGCGCAGGGCCAGGCGTGGGGCCGGCGAGAAAATCGACGAGGTTGTACCGAGGCGTTCGCTTTCAGGGTCCATCGGCAGTCGGGAGTCAACCGCCATGACGAACGAAAAACCGTTGGGCGTGCAGCAGTGGTTGGTTCTGGCCGCCGCCTTTTTGGGCTGGATGTTCGACGGCGTGGAGATCGGGCTGTTTCCGCTGGTCGCCCGGCCCGCGCTGCAAGAGTTGCTGGCCGATGTGGGCGATGCCGACGTCGGCCGCTGGAACGGGATTATCGGGGCGTGCTTCTTGTTGGGGGCAGCCGCCGGAGGACTGGCGTTCGGCTGGCTGGGCGATCGGGTGGGGCGGGTGCGCGCGATGGCGGCGGCCACGCTGACGTACTCGCTTTTCACCGGGGCGGCGGCGTTCGCCACGGCCGCATGGCAGTTGGCCGCGCTCAGGTTCATCGCCTCGCTGGGGATGGGCGGCGAGTGGGCCGTGGCCGTGGCGCTGGTTGTCGAGTGCTGGCCCGATCGGCATCGGCCCAAGTTGGCCGGCGCGATCGGGGCGGCGGCCAATTTCGGCTTCCTGTTGATTGCCTTTGTGGCCTATGTGTTTCCGGTGACGGCCGATTCGTGGCGGTGGATGCTGTTGCTGGGGGCGTCGCCGGCGGTGCTCGCGCTGTTGATCCTCGTCTTCGTGCCCGAATCGCAACGCTGGCGCGAGGCGCGCTCGAAGGCCGTCGCCTCGCCGCTGGCCGAGATCTTCGCGCCGGGCGTGCGTAAGACATTGGCGTTGGCGATCGTTCTTTCGGCCGTTCCGCTGATCGGCACGTGGGCGGCGGTCAGCGGCTGGGTGCCCCTTTGGGCCGAACAGTTGGTCGAGGCGCAGGCGACGGCCCGTGCGGCGGGCGTCGATGGGTTTTCGCCCAGCGATGCGCAGGCGCTGCAAGCCGCCCGCGAAAAGCTCAGCCCGGCCGATCGAACGGCGGTGATGATCAACGCCGCCCGAGCGAAGGCGGGCATCCAAGTGTGGCTGGCCGTCGGGGCGATTGTCGGCTGTTTTGCGGCCCCCATCGTCGGCGGCGTTTGGGGGCGTCGGCCGGTGTATTTCGGCCTGTGCCTGCTTTCGCTGCTCTCGTGTGCCTTTTTGTTTCGCGTGTTGACGCAATACGATCTGCTCTTTTTGGCCACGGTGGGCTTCGTCGGCGCGGTGACGGCCGCCTTCTACGGCTGGCTGCCGCTTTACCTGCCGGAACTGTTTCCCACCCGAGTCCGCGCCACCGCCCAGGGACTGAGCTTCAACTTCGGACGAATCCTTGCAGCAGCCGGCGCGCTGCAAATGGGCGAGCTGGTGCGAATGCTCGGCGGCAACTATGCAGCGGCCGGGGCGTCGATTACCCTAATTTATGCCGTCGGCTTGGCGGTCATTTGGTTGTCGCCCGAAACCAAAGGCCGCCCCCTGCCCGATTGAACGCCCGCCACGGAATAGCCCCACTGAGTTCGAGCCGCAGTTGTTCTCCGCGCGCAGTGCTTTTCCATCACAAACCACCAACGAGCTTCTTCGAGGAACAGAGCGATGAACACGTGCTTTCTGAATCGCCGGCCCGCACGGTTTCGCGGGGTGTTGGTCTTCTCGGCACTTCTCGCGGCGGTCGCAGCAGGCGGAGGTCCGCTCGCGGTACGATGCACTGCGGCGGCGGCTGAGTTCTACGTCGATCCGCAACACGGCGACCCAAGCAACGACGGCAGCAAGCAGCGCCCGTGGAAAAGCCTTCAAGAGCTGTTCGATCGCGGGCAGATCGAAAGCCGCGACTGGGAATCGCTGCCGTACAAGGCCGGCGCCGCGCAGAAGCCGAAGAACCCCGGCGGGCCGATCCGCGCCGGCGACACGATTCGCCTGAAGAGCGGCGACTACGGCGACTTGGTCGTCGCCGGCTACTACAACGAAAAGCCGATCACCATCGAGGCCGCCCCGGGCGAAAAGCCCCGCTTCAGCCGCATTCACCTCCGCGCGGCGTCGAACTGGGTGCTTCGCGGGCTGATCGTCTCGGGCGAACGCTCGGCCGACGGCAAACGGCATCCGCTCGTGCATCTCGAATCGCACGGCTGGCGAGGACCGGTGCAAGAGATCACCGTGGAAGATTGCATCCTCAGCTCGACCGACGATAGCTCCGGCTGGTCGGCCGACGATTGGAACCGCCGCGCCCGCGACGGCATCCGCGGCGACGGCCCGCGAATCACCGTCCGCCGCAATCGGCTGAAGAACGTCAACTTCGGCATTTCGATGAGCGGCCCGCACGCTCTGGTCGAACACAACACGGTCGAGAACTTCGCCGGCGACGGGCTCCGCGGCCTGGGCGACTACAGCGTCTTCCAATACAACGTGGTGAAGAATTGCTACGACGTGAACGATAACCACGACGACGGGTTCCAAAGCTGGTCGAATGGCCCGGGCGGGGTCGGCACCGGCGAAGTCAAGGGCATCGTGCTCCGCGGCAACACCTTCATCAACTACGAAGACCCCAAGCAGCCGCATCGCGGGCCGCTGCAAGGCATCGGCTGCTTCGACGGAATGTTCGTCGATTGGGTGATCGAGAACAACGTCGTCGCGGTCGATCACTACCACGGCATCACGCTGGCCGGGGCGCGGGGGTGCAAAATCGTCAACAATACGGTGATCGACCCGAACGACCAGCGGCCCGGGCCGTCGGCCATCCGCGTCGGGCCGCACAAGAATAAAACGCCTTCGCGCGATTGCACGGTGCGCAACAACCTGGCTTCCGCCCTCGATATTCGCGGCGAAGCAATGACCGCCGACCATAACGTCATCGCATCGGATCGCGCGGCGTTCTTCGAGAACGCGGCTGCCTACGACTTCCGACTGCGCAAAGGCAGCCCGGCCATCGACGCCGCTTCGTCGGAGGGCGCGCCGCCGGAGGATCGCGCGGGCGCAAAGCGGCCCCAAGGAAAAGCGGTGGATCTCGGGGCCTATGAACGCCCGGCGGAGTGAAGCCGCAAATCATCGGGCGGGCAAGCCGCAGCCCCGCCTGCCGGCCGAGCCGCAGGCCCGCTTGCCCGCCATGCGGTAAGCCCGGGACTGATTGAGCACGAAGATTGCTGCTCTTCGGCCGGCCCTGCCGAAGGCCGCTTTGACAGCGCACGCGGGATGGCCTGCGGCCACTCTCCTCGGCAGACTGATTCCGCCGTGGTCAGGCCGATCACCGGCGGCCGGTAACTTTATGTAAGGTGGGGGGTAGGCATTGGCCCGAGGGAACAGGTTTGCACAACAGGCCGTTGAATAATCCCTGGAGCAGCGCAACGGTACCTCAATCCTCAAAGCTGCCACGGCGAGCATTGTCGGCACGACCGGCTATCTTGAAGGTTCCATGAACGACGATTACTGCTGCAGGCGGATGTCTGAAACCATTTTCCGAATTGCAGTTCGAGTGGCTTGACGCTCGAAATACGCCATTTTCTTGCACAGTTTCAAGAATAATGGTACTGTGCATTATCGTGAATCATATTTACGATCAGGCGAAGGAGAGAGAAATCGCGGGAATGTGTGTTACGGGTCGCCAGTGGTCGATTTCCCGACGATGAGGTGATGGCGTGCAAGATTCTATACCGTTACTCGTCAAGTATTTAGATGAAATTGGGGCACGGGTTACCGTCCCGAAACCGGCCCCAGAAGCCCTGAAGTTGCTCCCTGTTTTTCTTGGCGAGTTGTACGAGGTCTTCCGGGCCAACCTGTTTAACCGAGATTACTCGTTTCTCGTAAGCCGAGGTCTGAACCAAGCGACTCCCGCCGAGATTGAGAAGCATTTCGAGGTAGCACGGGCAGCTCTGGGCGGAAACATAGCGTTTGTCTTCCTGACGCTGCCCACGTTTGATCGAAAGCGGCTGATCCAGCGGCGGATTCCGTTCGTTGTGCCGGGCAGACAAGCCTACCTTCCGATCGCAGTGATTGACCTTCGCGAAAGCCCGACGGGAGGTCAGAGATCGCCCAGCGGGCCGAAAGAGCGTCTCTCCGCGCCATCGCAGGTTCTCATCCTTTATCACTTGCAGGTGAAGACGGACTCCGCCGATTGGCCCTTGGGCAAATGGGCGGACGTGCTGGGATACTCGCGCACTACGCTCACCCGCGTCTGCAAAGAACTATCAAGCGTTTCGCTTTGCAGGACGGTGGCAAGGGGTCGCCATGTGACGCTGGTATTCCCGCATGAGCGACGGAAGTTGTGGGAGTCCGCTCGCCCCTATCTGACAAGCCCAGTGCGAACACGCGAGTGGGCCATCATACAAGACAAGAATCTTCCGCTGCACGAAGCGGGAATGACAGCGCTCGCCAAATTGACGATGATCGGCCCGGGGCACGATCCCGTATTTGCCATGTCGTCCGCCGCATTCGAAGCGGCACGAGAGAATCGCAGGCTCGTGCAGAGCGATTTCCCGAATGAGGACACCGTCCGAATCGAACGCTGGAAGTATGCGCCTGGGCTCCTATCCCCTAACAGCCGGTTGGTTGATCGATTGTCTTTGTTCTTATCTCTGCAAGACGAGCCGGACGAACGAACTCAAGCTGCGCTGGCAGAATTGCTGGAGCAGATGCAATGGTAAACGGCCTGAACTATTTTCTGTCGCACCTTGCCGAATTCAAGGACCGCTTTATCCTCATCGGCGGAACGGCATGCGATCTCTGGATGGGCAAGTTCGGGCTGCCATTTCGGGCCACGAAAGACTTGGACATTGTTCTCGTGGCCGACACGCTTCCAACGGCATTCTTCGAGCGGTTTTGGGCCTTCATCCGCGAGGGGCGGTATCAGAGTCTTGAGCGAAGTGAAACAAGGCCGTCGTTCTACCGCTTCACGAAGCCCGCTGATTCTCGGCACCCGTTCATGATCGAGCTGTTCGCTCGGAATTTCCTTCCAGTTCCCGAAGGCTTCCACTTGACTCCGATTCCGGCGGGCGACGACATTTCAAGTCTCTCAGCCATTCTCCTCGGAGACGACTACTTCAGTTACATCGTCAGTTCGCGCGTCACCATCGGCGATGTGCCAACTGTTCCGGTCCAATGCCTGATCCCGCTGAAAGCACGCGCCTACCTCGATCTTGTTGCCCGAAGGGCCGGTGGCGAACACATTGACAGCAGCAAAATCACCAAGCATCGCTATGACGTGTTCAGGCTCTATCGGACGCTGGCCCCTGCCGACCGCTTCGAACTGCCATCGCAACTGAGAAACGACTTGGCCGAATTCCTCAACAGGCTGGCGCCCGAGTCGCAAGATTGGACGAGCATCCGGGCGGCAGTTCCAGGGTTGCCGGTGCCTGAAAGAGTCCTGGCTCAGATTCGAGACAACTTCGGAATCGCGGGAGGATGATCGCCCTCGGATTGTTCTCCGCACGGTAAACAGGTCAGACAAGACACAGTTCGCATTGCGCCTGTCCTTTTCACGCCCATCATCAATCGAGTTACAGGCGCGGCCTCGGCAGCCCCTGCGTGCGTGCCGCGGCGCCAGCCGAACGCTTCGGGTCGCGCGGATAAGCGCCGCAGTGCCGGCCGAGCCGCAGGCCCGCCTGCCCGCCATCCGGCAATCGCGGGACTGATTGAGCATGAAGATTGCTGCTCTGCGGCCGGCGCGGTTCAGGCGCGGTGCGCGGGCTTGGCGGATGCTGTGCGGTTGCGGCCGACATTCGCGCGAGCGGCCCCTTGAGAAAGTCGCTCTTGGATTCGCGGCCGTGTGCAGTCTCCGCAGAATGTGTGCGACGAATCAGCGGGAATCGCGTTTTTCAACGGGCTGCTACGGAGTGCCTCGGGGCAATTCGGCCGGCAGATCGAGGTAGCGCGACGCGGCCTCGCGATCGTCTTGAATGAACAGCGAAATCTTCTCGGTCGATACTTCGGTCGTGTCGCCCGAGCCGCCGCCTTTTTTGAATGCCGCCTCGCTTCCGCGGAACTCTTTCATCGACAGCTCGATATCCCACCGGCCGACGCCGAGGAAGAACTTATCGAGGTTGTCGGTTCGGCCCGTGGGGATCGTGATGTAGAGCACCCGTGTATCGCCGTCGTAAGGGCGGGTCTCGAGTTGCGAGTCGGGAATTTCCGAGTGCCACGAGTATTCGTCGTCGATGCGGCCCTGCGGGTCGATGCAGGCGACGTGCTCGTGGTAGGTTTTCTCTCCGCTGAGGGGCCGTGGCGGATGCCACTTTCGCAGCCCGGGCTTGATCAGTGCCGCCCGCGACTCGCTGGCCGCCAAGGCGTCGGGGCCGGGCCGCATCTTGGCCGAAATCAACACCCGGGTGTTCGGCTGCGTGGGTCGATAGACCACGGCGAGGATGAAGGGTTCGCCCAGGCGGTGCTTGTTTTCGCGCACGTCTTCCATGGGTGTGCGGCCCAACGAGCTGGCGAGGTAGGCGTCGAGGATGCCCGCCTCGCCGCCCGAACGCTCGACGCGGGCATCGACGCCGAACACCTTCCGCGCGACGATCGCCGCGGCATTCTTGGCGATGAGCATGGCGCGCTGGTTGCTAGTGGCCTGTCCGCAACTGAACAGTTGAACTTGAACGGTGGCGCACTTCTTTCGATCGGCCAGCTTGATGATCACCTGGCATGTGCCGGCGGTGTAGTCGGGCTTGGGCAGATACACGTACATGTCGTTGCGGTCGAGCCCGAACCCCAGATCGGCCACGTACTTGTTCTTCAGATGGGCGGTGCTCTCCACACTTTTAGCGGCCATGTCGGCCGATTGTTCCATGTCGCGGCGGAAGTTTTCGGGCTGCGAGAAGACGGTATTGATCGAACCGCGAATCTGAAGATCGATGCGGCGAAACGGCTCGCGGCCGGGCGGGGTCGGCCGCGGCTGCAACTGTTCGGGCGGGGCGGTGCGCAAGGCCATGTTCGAATGGGCATAGCTCGGATTGCCCGTGGCCGCCGAGGGCGCGGGCCGATATTGCAAGTCCAACGGGCCGGTCGAGCCCTTCCCGACCCGATTCCACTGCCCCCAGACGAAGAGCCGGCCGTCGGCCTGCCCCATCCTTCGATCGACCAGCCCGGCGCAGGTGCTGTCGCCCGGAATATAGTGGACGTATTGCTTCTCCTTTTCATTGAGAATGCTTTGGAACTCCTCGATGCTGAGGGTCATCTGCCGCATGATCGCCGGGGCGTTTTCCAGCGTGAGATTATGGTCGGCCGCCACGACCGATGATCGGCCGTGCCCGACGAAACACGCCGCGACCCCGACAAACACCGCCCAGCAAACTCGACGCATCGGCTCGTCTCCCCGCGGCCGGCAGCCGCTTCGCAATCGTGTGCAGCCAACTTAATCAGGATATTCAGCGCCTCTACGCATCCGTCCCGGCGCGCAGAAGGCGGGATGTGCGAAGTTCGGTGGAACTCTTTAGTAGCTTCGGCGCAGTTTGGAGCGACGCCCGCGAAATCCGTCGGCCCCGGCCGCATCTTTTGCCCGCCCGGACAAATCGCGCCCGCACAACCGCTAAACTTCGGCCGAATTACCAGCATTCTCACAGGGCGGCAGGGCCGCCAGCCAATCGGTGCTGCCGCACCCGGCCGAAAAGCCGCTCCCGTTGGTCGCTGAGTCTTTGCCGAGAGAACCAAATAAAACCGCGGAAAACAGAAAGCGGCTCAAATCGTATCCCCGCAATCGGCCGCTTCGCTGCGCTGGCGGCCGCTTCCGTAATCGTGTGGAACTATTTGGAAATCTGAGGATAGCGGGAAAGGGCGGCAGGGCCGCCAGCCAATCGGTACTGCCGCAACCGGCCGAAAAGCCGCCCCCGTTGGTCGCTGAGTCTTTGCCAAGAGAAGTGCATTCGGAGCAGTAGTCGCCGCCTTGCTTGTCAACGCGGCGCGGCGAAGCGTTCAACGGCCGGTTTGCTCGACTGCCCAAAGATAGCGTTGCGAAGCGACGTACAGGGTGTTGTGGGCGGCCGCGGGCGAAGAGCGAATGGCGGAGCCGAGGTTGACTTGGCTGAGCACTTCGAGCTGAGGGCCTGCCTTGAGAATCCACAAGCTCTTTCGCGTTCCGAGGAATATCTTGCCGTCGGCGATTAGCGGCGAAGTCCACGTGGGAGCTTTAGCATCGTGAATCCAAAGCAGCCGGCCTGTGTCGGCGTCGAGACAATGCAGCCGTCCGGGATAATCGGCGCAATAGACGAATCCCTGATCGACCGCCACCGTCGAAAGGCTGCGTTCCACCCCCGTATAAACCCATCGTCGCGCGGTTTGCGTGACATCGCCCTTCTGTGTTGCGTCGATGCAATGCAGCGCGCCGCGGCCGCGGCCGTGCATCGGATCTTGGCCGATCGCCACATAGACGCGATTATCGGCGAACACCGGCGTGGCGATGATTTCGCACGCGCTGGCAAACGAGCCGTCATCGGGCATCTCTTTGTTGAAACGCTTGTCGCCGAGCCAGTAGTACATCGGCTTGCCATCGCGAAAACGATAGTCGTGCGGGTTGCAGTCGAACTTCCAAACAGTGCGCAACAGCCCATCGACGCTTTGCCCCGGACGATAGGCCGAGAAGGCGTAACAGAAACCGTCGCCGCCGCCGAAGAAGATCAACGGTTCGCCTTGCACCTCGGCTGCCGCCGGCGACGACCATTGCCCATGAAACACCCGGCATCCGATCTTTGCGTCATCGACGGCCGCGAGCCTGCCGGTTCGCTTGTCGAGAGCCACGAGCGACGGAGCCTCGGGATAAACGGCGGCATCCTCGTGGGCAGCGGCAACGCCCTCGGTGCCGTTGATGCCGTTGCTGGTGGGCACATACAGATAATCGCCCCAAATCAACGGCGATCCGCAGGCGGCATCATGCGGAAAGCTGGGCAGCCCCAGCAGGTCGAAGCGCCACACCACGTCGGCATCGTGTTCGCCAAGCACAAGCGGGGCATGTCCGCTGGGGACACTGCGAACGGCCTCATCCGCCGCGCCGTCATTCCCGTCGACCAAGCCATCAAGATCGAGGCAAACGACCTCCGCGCGATTCGTAACAACATACACGCGGTCGCCCTCGACGCACGGCGTGGAGCAAATGCCCAAGTTCATCCGTTCGAAGTCGGCGCTGGCCCGCCCCTGAACGTCTTCGCGGCGCGGCGAAAGAAACTCCCAGATCAACGCGCCGGTGCGTTCATCGAAACATAGCAGCGCGCCGCCGCCGGTCGGTTCGACTCGATCGTCCTCGATATTGTCGTTCGTGCCGATCAAAACCCGATTGCGGCAGATCACCGGGCTCGAATAGGTCTCCGTGCCCAATCGCACCGCCCAACGCACATTGTGCGTCGTGCTCATATCGATGCCCGAGCCGTCGGGACGTTTCTTGCCCGGCTCGAAACTCGACGGCAGCCGTTCTTCGACGGAAACCATGTTCCGCGACGGAGTGCCGCCCCATTGCGGCCATTCGGCGCCCAGGCCGCTTGACGCAAAGACGGCAACCGACAGAATGCCGGAAAGCATTACTCTTTTGGCGAAAGGCGCGCTCTTCATTCTCTTGCCCGAGGACGGAAAGCAACGGCGAGATGTACGGCATGAATGAACCATCATGCTTGCCCGTCAACCAACCGTCAAGACCGCCGGCGTATCGACGAAGAGAAGGAGAACGCTCGAATCGGCAGCGAAAGCAACAAACGACTCGGCAGTTGCGCGGTGGGTATCGGCCGAATCGGGATCAGTCCTTGCGCGCTTCACCGCAGCCGCGGCGCTGGCAGGCGATCGGCGAAAATGCAACAATAGGGGCCAGACGACTTTGGCCGGCCCCACGGCCTACCGGTTCGGCCCCGATCGGCCGCGCCGACCGCCCGGCGGCGAAGTCGCCAATCGCCCGGCGGCAAAGTGAACTGCTCAACGATTCCCCGCGCAGAAAGACGACGGCACCGATGACGAGAATCGCGTACTTCGATTGTCAGAGCGGCATCAGCGGCGACATGATCTTGGCCGCATTGATCGACGCCGGCGTAGAGCTCGCCGCGCTGAATCGAGCGGTCGGTTCGTTGGGGCTGCCCGAGGTGCGGCTTGCGCTCCGCGAGGTAAAGAAGATGGGGTTTCGCGCGGCGCAGGTCGTCGTCGAACACCCGCACGAACATGCCCATCGCCACCTGCATCACATCACGGCGATGATCGAGCGGAGCAGCCTGAGCGAACGGCAGAAGGCACTGGCCGCGAAGATCTTCACCCGCCTGGCCGAGGCCGAGGCCCGCGTTCACGGCACAACGATCGAGAAGGTTCATTTTCACGAGGTTGGGGCCGCCGACTCGATTGCCGACATCGTCGGCGCGGCCGTGGGGCTCGATTTGCTGGGAGTGGATCAGGTTTGGGCGTCGCCGGTGGCCGTGGGCGGCGGGCGGATCAAGATCGCCCACGGCGAGGTGAGCGTGCCGGCGCCGGCCACGGCTGAACTGCTGCGTGGCGTGCCGATCGCGCCGTCGTCGATTCAGGCCGAACTAGCCACGCCGACCGGGGCGGCCGTGCTGACCACCGTGGCCGAGCGATTCGGGCCGCTGCCGCCGATGACCATCGAGCGGATCGGCTACGGGGCGGGCCAGCGCGACTTTGAACAACAGCCCAACGTACTGCGGCTCTATGTCGGCGAACTGGTTGATGCGGGCCCGGCGGTTCCGGGCACGATCGATCAGGTCGTCGTGCTCGAAACGAATCTTGACGACATCAGCGGTCAGTGGATCGGCTATGCGACCGAGCGGCTTCTGGCGGCCGGCGCGTTGGACGTGTTCACCACGCCGATCGGAATGAAGAAGAACCGGCCGGGCGTGATGCTTTCGGTAATCTGCCGTCCGCAAGATTCGGACGCGATGGAAGGGATCCTCTTTGCCGAAACCACCACCTTGGGCATCCGTCGCCGACCGGCTCAACGGAGCGTGCTTCCTCGCGGCGAACATCAGGTGACAACGCCGTGGGGCGCGATCGTCGGCAAGGTGGCGTTTGCCGCCGCCGGACCGCGGTTCGCGCCCGAGTACGAATCGTGCCGCGCGGTGGCTCAAAAACTCGGCGTGCCGCTGCGCGAGGTGTTCGAGGCGGCGGTGCGGGCGTTCGATCCGAATGCCGTCGCTCGGTTGCAGTTGGGCGAGGCCTCGGCCGACGGCAGCTCCAAGTAACGGCCCGTTGAAGGAGTCAGTCTTGATTGCTTTGTCGCGATTTTTCATCGAGGATTTTGATGCTCGGATTGGACCCGTCGGGCCTTTTTCAACGGGCCGCTAACCGTCAACCCGCGGAAAACGTATGGACCTGCTCGCACTGATCGACGATCCGAAGATGCGTACGCTGCTGATCGCGGCGGCGACGATCGCGGCCGTGTTCGTCCTGTTGCGAATCGTCCGCGGATTAGCCGCCGGCGACAAAGGTGACGGATCGCGCGGCAGTGCCGGCAGTTCGCGACGCTTCGGCGAAGCGGTCGCGAGGGATGCCTTTTCGGAACACTCGTCTCCGGCGGTTGCCGCGCAGCAGCGGCCCGAACGGTCGCCGGCCTTCGACGATTGGGAGGTGCGGATGCACGAAACGGCTCGGGAACTCATCGGACGCATTGATGCCAAGCTGGCCGCGTTGCAAGCATTGACCCATGAAGCGGATCGGGCGGCCGCCAGGCTCGAACAAGCATTGGCCGCCGCGGCGCGCAACGCCCCGCAGCCTGACTCCGGTGTTGGCATTCCCAACGATGCGGCGGCGCGACCGCGGGCCGAAATGCCGCCCTCTTCGGCGGTTTCGGACGAACTGCGGGAACTCGCCCCCGCAGGGCGCGAACCCGGCACGCTGCAAGCCGATCAGGCCGACGGGCTGCGAACGGCCGGCGACCGCAGCGGACTCGATCTAAGCAGTATGCCGCCGAGCGAGTCGCGACGGCATGAAGAGATTTATCTGCTGGCCGATTACGGCTTCGGTCCGGCCGAGATCGCCCATCGCACGGGCATGCCGATCGGCGAGGTCGAACTGATCCTCCGCCTTCGAAAAGAGTCGTAGTCCGGCCCGATTCTCGATCAGCCCGTCGCAATACTCGGCTCTGGCGACGGCCGACTGCGAACGTCCCAAGAAGAACGCCGGCCTCGAAGCCATGTACGGCAATTTCAACGAGCTTCAAAACGGTTGCATGCCGGGTGGCTTTGCGGTGAACACTGTCATTTCTGTCTGTCAGATTGTGCGCCGCCCGGCTTGTTTACGAACATTTTCCTTGCGGAAGCGGCCAGCAAACGGCAAATACTCCCCCCCGGCAGGACGTTTCGGCCACAACACCCTTGCGGCTTTGTAGCCAACGACTTACGATTCTCGTTTCTCTCGATCAAACCGCGAATGAACGGAAAGCGGCCTCGACGCCGACCACTCGCACGAGAGCCGCTTCGGGGCGGTTTGCCGCCGCTTTTGCCCTTGGGTGGATCTGTTTCTGGAGGTTTGCATGTCGTCGAATGGTCGCGTTGAGAAGCTAAACGCCATCTTTTATCCGCAGTCGATTGCCGTCGTCGGGGCCTCGCGCCGCGCCGGCACGGTGGGCAACGATATCTTTCGCAACCTGTTGTTCAACGAGTACACCGGAGCCGTCTATCCGATCAATCCCAAAAGCCCCTCGGTGATGGGCGTTCACGCCTATCCGACGCTTCGCGCCGTGCCGGGGCCAGTGGACTTGGCAGTGATCATCGTTCCGGCTTCGGCCGTGCTCGACACGGTGGACGAAGCAATTGAGATCGGAGTGAAAGGCTTGGTGGTGATCTCCGCCGGCTTTAAAGAAACCGGCAAGGCGGGCGCCGAGCTCGAATTGCGATTGCGCGATAAGGTGCGCAACGCCGGCATTCCGTTGATCGGCCCGAATTGCCTGGGCGTAATCAACACCGACCCGAAGATCAGCATGAATGCGGCCTTCGGGCGGAAGATGCCCGACGCCGGCAATTTGGCCTTCATCTCGCAAAGCGGCGCGCGTTCGGCGGCGCGGCTCGACTATGCCGAAGAACGGCACATGGGCTTCAGCAAGTTCATCAGCTTCGGCAACAAGGCCGACGTCAACGAAATCGAATTGCTCGAGTACTTGGCCAACGACCCGAAGACCGACGTCATCGCCATGTATTTGGAAGATGTCAGCCACGGGCGCGACTTCATCGAGACGGTGCATAAGATCTTCTGGGAAACGCACAAGCCGATGCTCTGCCTCAAGTCGGGCCGCTCGCCCGAGGGCGCCAAGGCCGTCAGCAGCCACACGGGGTCGCTGGCCGGCTCAGACTCGGTGTACGACGCCCTGTTCGCGCAAAGCGGCGTGCAGCGCGTCGATACGATCGCCGAGTTGTTCGACTACGCCTTGCTCTACACCACGCAACCGCTTCCTAAGGGCAACCGCGTGGCAATCATCACCAACGCCGGCGGGCCGGGCATCATGGCCACCGATGCCGCCGTGCGCTACGGTTTGAAGTTGGCCGAGCTGAGCGACGCCACGCGCGAGAAGTTGAAGCCCTCGCTGCCCGAGACGGCCTCGCTGCGCAACCCGATCGACGTGATCGGCGACGCGCGAAGCGACCGCTACAAAGCGGCTGTTCATGCGGTGCTTTCGGATGAAAACGTCGATATGGGCATCGTGATCCTCACGCCGCAATCGATGACCGAGATCGAAGAAACGGCCGCCGTCGTGCCCGAGGTAACCCGCGGCATCGACAAACCGGTGATCTGCTCGTTTATGGGCGCGAAGGACGTGGCCCCGGGCGTGGCCATCCTTCGCGACGCGAAGATTCCCAACTACCCGTTCCCCGAAGACGGCATCCGCAGCTTGGCGGCCGCCCACCGCTTGGTGTCGCTCCATGAAATCCCGCGGCGCCATGTGCCGGTGTTCGATGATTTGGATTTGCCGCGGGCGTCGGCGTTGATCGGCAAAGCGCTCGACGGGGCCGACAGCCGCTACCTGACGCAGGCCCAATGCCGCGAGATTCTCGAATGTTACCGGCTTCCGCTGCTGAAAAGCCGGCTGGTGCAATCGGCGGAAGAAGCGGCGCAGGCGGCAGCCGCCATCGGCAGCGCCGTGGCGATGAAGGTGATGTCGGCCGACGTCGTCCACAAGTTCGACGCCGGCGGCGTAGTGCTCAACGTTCAGGGCCCCGACGAGGCGAAAGCCGCCTTCGCGCGAATCGTCGAAAACGTGAAACGTCATGTGCCGAACGCGCGGATCGACGGCATCTTGATCGAGCAGATGGCGCCCAAGGGGGTCGAGGTGATCCTCGGAGCCAGCCGCGACGCGCGATTCGGTCCGCTGATGATGTTCGGCTTGGGCGGCACATTGGTCGAGGTGCTCAAAGACGTGTCGTTCCGCCTGGCACCCATGTGGCAGATTTCCGCCGAACGCATGATCCACGAAATTCGTTCGTTCAAAGTGCTCGACGGTTTCCGCGGTGCCCCGCCGGCCGACGTGCCTTCGATCGTCGATACCCTGCTGCGGCTCTCGGCGATGGTCTGCAACCATCCCGAGATCTCTGAGTTGGACATCAACCCGTTGATCGTGCATCCGCTGGGCCAGGGCTGCTCGGTGGCCGACAGCCGCATCATGCTTCGCCGGCCCGAGTAACTAAACGGTACCGCAAGAGACGGAAAACGGTTCAAACGCGGATCGCACGCACGAAAGCCGCGCCGTTGCGACCGCGGCCGCTTGCGTCGATGTGTGGAGTTCTTTAGGCCGCCGCAACGGCGCCGCAACCATCGGCCCGCGGCCTGCGACCGACGAACGAAATCGATCTGCGCGGCCGATATGCCCGCAGAGTTTGCCGATTCTTCCCAGTTGCACATCACAGGGCGACACTTTGCCGTTGTCGCCGCGTATTCGCGGGCTTTCCCGTGTATTTGGGGCTTGTTGCGCACCGGCGCGGCAGGCATACTGAGAACACGAATCACGCGCCGAAATGGTCTTTCTCTTGGAGGGCGCGCGATGGGTTCGTTCTATTTTTCAAAACCCTCGTCGCGCGCGGGAAGCACTTGCTGCGAACGGGGCCTGCCATTGCGCGGCATGGCTCCTCGCGGCGGTCCGTCGCGTGTCTGTACGTGCGACGGTGACCCGCCGGGCAGGCGGCGAATAGTCTTTAGGCGAACAAGGAAGTCGGTTCGATGAGCCAACAGGAACGGGCGGAAGGCCGAAGTTCCGATTCTCTCGGATGGATGATGGCCGCCTTGGCCGCCTTGACGGCCGTATGGTGGGCAACCGGAGCGATCGGGCTGAGTTCGCCCGCCCTGCGGCACACGGGCGGCGCGCTTTTTTGGCTGCTCGCTCTGGCGGCGGTGTTGTCGGCGGCGCGCGGCGGTGCGATTGGATTCGGACGCGGCATTTGGTGGGCTGTTGCGCCCGCGGTTGTCGGCTGCATCCTTTTGACTAGTTGGGGCGACCCGATGGTGGCCGCCGCAGCCGGCGCGATTGTTCCCGCAGTCGTCGCCGCAGTTTGCCCTGCCTCTGCGGCGGTGATGCGGCCGCTGGCCTTCGGCTTCGTCGGACTGGCGGCCTATCATGCCGCCTACCAGTGGGTTCCTTTGTTCGCTTCCGCGATGGATGCGTGCGCCGCGGCGCAAAGCCGCTTGTTGGGAGCGATTACCGGTCGGCCGATCGACCTGGGACCGACGTTCTCCGGCTTCGAGCCGCTGGCGACGGTCGTTTGCCTGGCAATTGCGGCCGTGCGCGTCGCGTCTGGTCCGAAGCTGCGGACGATCCTTTGGACGGCACTGGGCATTGCCGTCGCTCACTTCCTCTTTTTGTACGTGATGGCCCATGCCGATCGTCTGATCGACTTGTTGCCGCCGCGAGTCGAACCGCCGGAGAACGAAATCAACTTCATCGGCCAATGGACTTGGGGCAACGCATTGCACGCCTTGTTGCCGTGGAACCTGCCGGCGCTGGCCGTCGTGTTGCAGGCGTTGGCGGCCGCGGCGATTTTGGCGGGAACGTCGCGTCGGACCGAAAGCAATGCTTCGCCCCCTGCCGAATCTTCGACGCGGGCGGGGCAATTCGACGAGCTGTTCCGCTTCGGTCCGGCCGTGTTGGCGACGATTGTTTTGCTGGCGGCGATGCTGGGCTCGCGGGCGGCGTCGTTGGCCGAGAAAAAGGTGCTCGCCTACGAGTCGGGCTACCTGCATTGGTCGCGGCCCGAGCCGGCCCGCCGCGATCCGCCGGTGCGCAGTTATGGCATGCTTTCAACCCTGGTCGAAATGCTCGGCGGGAAGTTCGCCCGATCGCCATCGCTTGGCGACGAGGAACTCAAGTCGTGCGATCTGTTGCTGGTGATTCATCCGGATCGGCCTTGGGAGGCCGACACACTGGATCGGATCGAGCAATTCGTTCGCCAAGGGGGCGGGTTGCTCGTGGCAGCCGAGCCGATGATCGTCGAAGGCGAACGGCGGAGCAGCTACAACGAGCTGCTCGATCGTTTTGGAATCGAAGTTCGCCGCGCCGTTGCCATTCCCGCAGTCGATGGCTGGGAACATTCGCTTCGCCCGTTGGCACAACCGGCCGCGGCGGTTCCACCGGGGCGAGGCAATCGGTTCGGGATGACCGTCGCGGCACCGATCCGCACCGCTGGTTCGGCGCACTGCGTTTTGTCGGGGCGTTACGGGGCGGCCGTTCCCGGCAGCGAGGCGGCGGCAACCGGCCAAGGCGAATATGCCGCCGGCAACCGCTTGGGCGACCTTTGTTTGGCGGCCGAATGCCGCTTCGGTCGCGGGCGGGTGATCGTGCTCGGCGATGCGGCCGCGCTGACCAACGACGGACTGCCCGGTGCGTGGGAGTTCGTCTCGCGATTGCTGGCCCGGGCAGCGGCCCCAGAACAAAGCGACCAGCACGCGCCGTGGCGACAGGCGTTGGCATTGGCGGCGTTGGCCGTGCTGGTTGCGCTGCTGATCGTCCGGCCCGAGGCCGTTGCGATGGGATCGGCCGCGGCGGCAATCGCCGTGTTTAGCATCGTGCTTTCGTTGATGATGCGGTTCGGCTCCGCGGGCGTCCCCGAGGGCGCAGCGGTTCGCCCGCCGGCGCTGGCCTATATTGATTTGGGCCACGCCAACGCGGTGAGCGATGCGCCGGGCCAACCCTTCTCGATCACGCAGTTTCAGCGCGCGTTGATGACCGCCGGAATGCTGCCGCTGTGGCTCGACCGCATCACGCCCGAACGGTTGGAAAAGGCGCAGCTCTTGGTCAGCCCGGCGCCGCAGCGGGGGTTTTCGTCGGACGAGATTGCGGCGATCGAGGCATTCGTGTCCGGCGGCGGCATCTTTGTCTGCACGATCGGCGCGGAAGAAGTGCGGCCCGTGCTGCCGACTTTGGAGCAATGGGGTTTTCACATCACTCCGACGCCGCAGCCGCCGGGCCGGGCGCCGGCCGAACCGTGGCCGCTGAGCGCCTTCCGACAGGTCTATCGCGACGACCGCCCCAACGATTACGTGCAGTTCTATGCCGGCTGGCCGATCGATCTGGGCCAAGGCGCCGAACCGCTGGTCTTGTGGGTCGGCCCGCAAGGCGAAGAACGCCCGGTGATCGGTCAACGGGCGATCGGTCGCGGGCTGATGATCGTGGTGGCCGACACGTATTTCATTGCCGACGACAACATGCGGCCCGATGCTCAGCAAACGGTTTCCAACGATGCCTTTTGGCGGTGGCTCGTCGGACTGACGGGTCGGAAGCCGGCTGATTCGATCCCGGCCGAGCCGGTGGAAAGCCGTGTTCCGATCGAGCCGGAGGATGTCAAACGCCCATGATTACCGCATTGATCGGATTAGCATTGATGGCCGGCGCCGCGATGGCGGCCTCGGGCCTGTACGAGCCGACGCAGCCGGTTGTCAGTATTCTGTTGGGCGGCGCGGCCACCGTGCTGCTGGTTTTCGCAGCGCGGCGGGCGGGGTGCGCCGTTTTCGGTTCGGAAGACAAGATCGCAGCCGGCATCGACGCAACCTCCGACAGCGCGGCCCGTAGCACGGCCTCGGCCGCTTCGATCGGCTGGGCGGCGCTGGTGCTGCTGCCCGCGGCCATGCTCGTGCCGTGGCCGGGCCGCGCGGCGCTTCTGATGTTGTTAGCCGGCTGGCTCGTGCAGGCAATCGGCCGCGAGGGCAGCCGACCGCTGACGCAGATCGGCCGTCGCTTGGCCGCCGCAGGCTGGACCTTGGCGGTGATGCTTTTAGTTCTGGCCGCCTACGCGGCGTTCACAGCGCGAAACCACGACCTGCCCGGCCCCCTCGCCTACCTGCTTTGCCTGCTGCTGCGGGCGGTAGGGTTGTCGGCCGACGCGGACGGCGCAACGATCCACTTGCATTCCTACCGGCAGATGCACCCGCTGGCAGCCACCTGGGATGCGCTATTCGATCCGATGTCGGTACTGCTGGTGGCCGGGGCGGCCGCGTGGGTCGGATGGACTTGGCTCGACGGATCGACTCGCCACCGCAGTGGCGAGCCGTGGCAGCGTTTCCTCGTGCCGCTGGCGGTCGTGTGGCTCGTCTGGCAGCCGATTCGGTGGTTGCTGTTAACGGCCGTGTATCTCGATCGCGTCGTACGATTCCCGCCCCAGTGGCACTTGCACACGATGAACCATTATTTCAGCCTTTGGGTCGGACTGGCGACGACAATCGCCTTGGCCCTGCTGGCCGGCTGGGCGGTCGTTGTTGCGCGGCGCGGTTCGGGCCGAATGGTCGGCGGTGTTCCGTCGGCCGACGTTGCCCAAAGAAGCCTGCCGACGCCGCCTGCCTCGGCCGTGTTGCCCCTTGCCGCGACGGTTCCCTCGCCGTTGCGATCGGCCCTGTCGGCGGCGCTGATCGCCGCGGCCGGATTCGCCGCGGCTTGGGCGTTGCACTACGCGCCGCCGGGCCCGCGCAAAGCCGGCCGCGTGATGTTCGTCGAACGCAAGAGCGAATGGGAGCCGACCGATCGGCCCTACGACACCCGATGGTACGTCGAGCCGCGCGTGTTCGAGGAAGGCTCGGGCTACAACTACTACGTGATCTACGACTGGCTCTCCCGCTACTACGAAACGTCGCGGCTGATGCCCGAGCAGAAGATCGATCGGGCCGCGCTGGCCAACTGCGACGTGCTGGTGATCAAAACGCCCACCCAGCGCTACACGCCCGAAGAAATCGCCGCCGTTCATCAGTTCGTGCGCGACGGGGGCGGGCTGCTGCTTGTTGGTGACCACACCAACTACGCCCGCACCGGCACGGTCATCAACGACATCGTTCGCCCGATGGGCTTCGTCTTCCGGCCCGACTTGCTCTTCAGCCTGGGCGACTCGGCCTACGAACAACGGTTCGAGCCGTCGTGGGCGGCCCATCCGATCGTGCAACACCTGCCGCCGATGGATTTCGCCGTTTCGTGTTCGATCGACCCGGGCTGGAGCCTCGGTCGGGCGGCGATTCGCTCGGGCGGGCTGTTCAGCATGGGCCCCGACCACTACCACTCCGACAACTTCCATCCCGTGCCTCAACACGTGCCGGAAATGCGCTACGGCGCGTTCATCCAAGTTTGGACAACCACCTTCGGCCGCGGACGGGTGACGGCCTTTACGGATTCGACGATCTTCTCGAACTTCTGCCTGCCGCAAGAAGGCAAGGCCGACATCATGTTCGGCATGGTCGAATGGCTCAATCGCAGCGAGCCGTGGGGACCGCTGGGCCGCTGGGCCTTTCGTTTGGGATTGCTGATCGCGGCCGCAGCGTTGGCCGCCGGGGCGATTGCGCCGGCCGGTGGGCAGCACGCGGCGCTTCGGCCGCTGCTCTTGGCCGCGGCTGTCAGCGGTTGGGCCGTCGGCGTCGAAGCGGTTGCGGCGGCTCAACGCGCGCAGATGCCGCCCCCGCAGCCGCAGCGGCCGCTGACGCTGGCGGCCATCGACCGCGGCATCAGCGAAGCCGCCCTTTCCAAAGGCCCCTACACCACCGGCGAGGGCCGCGGATTCGGCCTGGCCGAGCAGTGGGTGCAACGGCTCGGATGGTTCGTCGCACGGCGGCACGGTCGCGATGTGTTCGATTCGAATATCGTCATCGTATTCCACCCGGGCCGTGCGCCCGACGATGCCTACATCGATCGCCTGCGCGATTACGTCAGCGAGGGCGGCGTGCTGGTGGTGATCGACTCGGCCGACAATACGGATTCGACGGCCAATAGCCTGCTGTGGCCCTTCGGGCTGTCGATGCCCAACGCTCCGGCACAGACCGGCGAGCTGACGCCCGGCGAGGCGTCGCCCCTGCCCGTTTGGCCCGCCGATCGGTTGGCGCAAGGCCGGCGCGTCGAGGGCGGAACGACGGTGCTTCGCGCCGGCGGGCAACCGGTGGCGGCCTTTGCCCGCCACGGTCGCGGCGCGGTGCTGGCCATCGGCTGCGGCGAGCTGTTCCAAGATTCGATGATGGGCGAAACGTGGATGGAAGAACCGTCGCGCGAGGTCCGCGCCCGATTCGACGCCTACTTCGCCCTGCTGCGCTTTGCGATGGCGCTCAGTTCCGGCGGCAAACCCTCGCCGCTGGCGCCGCCCTCCGATGGCCCGCTCGATGTGCGCGAACAACCGCTGCACGATGGCGAGCCGCGGAGCCCGATGAGCGAACAATCGTCACCGCTTGGCGAACAGCCCCTGGCCGAGCCGAAATAGAACCCGAGATAGGGTCGCGAACCACGCGAAGCGGCTCGAACACCGATAATACGCGATCGGCCGGTTCGCTCCGCCCGCGGCCGCGGCACTGATGCCGCCGCCGCATGGCTCAGGGCTTCGTCGTGCCGCCGAGATACTCGCGGAGGGCCTCGGCCAGCGTGCGGCCGAAGCTGTGCGCCGATTCGACCGTCACCGGCTTGCCGCCGGCGTTGCCGTAGGGGATTTCCCAGGTGCCGGCCAGCCGCACGCCTTCCAATCCGCCCGTCCAGGCCGACGAGCTTCGCGGTTCGGCCAGATTGTTCCACCCGACGCCGAAGGGCATGTTGTTCTTCGGATCGTAGGGTAGCGGCCCGCGATTGATCCGCGCGACGATCTCGGCGAACTTCTTCTGCTCTTCCCATACGGCCGAATGGCGGTTGCCCACGAAAACCAACTGCTCGTTCCCGCCGCCGCGGAGCACCGGGCAATGCAGATCGAAGGCCGCGCGAAGCTTGCCCTTCGACCACTCGGGCACGAACAACTTCAGGGCCGCCACCTCCGGGTAGATCGGCTTATCCATGTAGTCGCGGTTGTGATCGTACGGTTTGCGGTTCTTTCCCTGGTCGCCGTCTTCCACGCCGTCCTTGTCCATAAACGGCACCGCCAGTAACTCGACGTGCTGTCGATACCAGCGGCCGAGCTCGTCGTCTGCCAACGCGGCATCAAGGATTCCCTCGAGCACCCAACTGGCCATCATCTCGCAGGCGTGATGCCGGCAGGTGAGCAGCACGCGCACGTCCGGCGCGCCGTCGAGGCGGCCGACGCGAAGCCGCTCGACCGACCGGCCCTTGCGCGAGCGGGTCAGCTCTTCGACCGCCAGATGCTTTTTGCCTTCGTACTTGCGGAGGAATCGCTTCAGGTCGTCCTCAACATAGGGAATCGCCGTGCAGAAGCGGACCTCGTCGGCCTGCGGCGGGAAGGCGAACTGAAAGCGGCGCGTCTCGGGATGATCGTCGGCCAGCCAAGCCCAGGAGCGACCGCCGTCGAGGCTGTAGGCCGGCCCGCGGCGGGTGAGCACATCGCCGTTAGTGAATTGAAAAGTCAGCGTCCGCCCGGCCGCGCCGCGAACGCGCATCGACCAGTAGAACCAATGGCCTTGCGTATCGCGAAGGTCTTGGCGGAGATAAACCGTGTCGCCCTCGATCCGCTCGACGATGATGTTCCCGCCGGGAAAGTCTGCGTCGATTGTCGGCCCGGCCGCTGGTTCCGCCGCAGGCGCCGATGGGCAGCATGTGGCCGCCGCAACCGCCAAGCCCGCAACGGCCGCGAGGATCGTTGAAGCCGCCCGCCGCGTCACAATCGAGTGCTCGAACACTGTATTTCGCCCTCGCGCATGAGTTTTGACTGCGCCGGCTATTTGCGGCATGGAGGCCGGGAATCACCGCCGAGCGATTGCGCCCTCGCCGGCAAGTTTCGATTACACCAGCAGCAGCTTGGCCGGCGACTGCAACCAGTCGATCACCTCGCCGAGGAAGCGGGCGGCCGCCGCGCCGTCGATCACGCGATGATCGTACGAGAAGCTCAGCGGCAGCATCAACCGCGGCTCGATCCGGCCCTCGCGGACCACCGGCAGCATGCGGCTGCGGCCCAAGAGCAAGATGGCCGTTTCGGGATGATTGATGATCGGCGTGCTGTACGTGCCGCCGACCGCGCCTAAGTTGCTAATGGTGAACGTGCCGCCGCGCAACTCCTCGACGGCGAACTGCGCCGCCCGGGCCCGCGCGGCAATCTGCCCCAACTGAGCGGCAATCTGCACGATGGTCAACCGATCGGCGTCGCGCATCGCCGGCACCACCAATCCCCGCGGCGTATCGACGGCAATGCCGATGTTGACGTACTGTTTGTACACGATCGACTGGGTCTCTTCGTCGATCGAGGCGTTGATCACCGGATGCCGCCGCAGGGCCAACGCGCACGCCCGCACCACAAACGGCATGAGGGTCAACTTGACGCCCTCGGGCAAGAACCCCTGCGGCACGCCGCGCCGCAGGCTGTCCAACTCGGTTACATCGGCATCGTCGAAGTTGGTAACATGCGGAATGGTCGTCGCCGACTTGACCATCTGCGCGGCGATCGTCTGGCGGATCTTCGGCATCCGTTCGCGGATCACCGGGCCGTAGTTGTCGCGGCCCGGCTCGCCCGCGGGAACCACCGGCTGATAGGGTTGGGCC
>CAZVZX010000055.1:0-24372 GCA_964631235.1 uncultured Planctomycetaceae bacterium
GTGGGCAACCTGGTGGGCGACGTGAACGGCGACTTCGCGGTGACGGCGGCCGACGTGGCGGCGATTGGGGCGGCGGTCGGGCTGTCGGCGGTCGGGGCGAGTTCGACGTTCGACATCAACGGCGACGGGGTGGTCAACGCCACGGACGTGCTCTTGGCACGGCGGAACGTGGGGGCGACGTTGACGGAGCTCTCGGCGCCGCTGCCGGCCGGACCGTTGTGGGCCGGCGGCGCCATCCCGCTGGCTGATGCGATGCCGCTAACCGATGCGCTGCCGCTGGCTGATCCCATCGCGCTGGCCGAGGCGACACCGCTTGGCGAAGCGATTTCGCCGGCTGGCGAGATGCAGCCCGCAACGCCGAGCTTCAGCAACGATGTGCAGCTTTCGGGCAGCCACGGAAAAGAACGCTCGGCCGCACTCTCGGCCGACACCGACTGGCTCGCCGAGCTGCGATCCAACGAGCTTTCGGCGACACAGAGTGGTGCCGTTTCTGCTCGGGCGATTCGTTTGCCGTTCCCGAACACTGGGCATGAACCAGCGTCGCTCAATCGCGAGGTACTATCTTCGGGATTTGCAACGGCGCGGTGGTCGGAAATCGACGAGAGCATTTGGCTGGCCGCGCGGGCTCGGCTTCTGTCGCCGATTCGAGAATCCCGTCCGCGACAAGCTGCCTCGCCGACGCTTTCTTCATCGCTATCTCCGGAGTTCATGTTCTCTCGGCGGGAATTCTAAACAAAACCGCGAAGAGAACGGAAAGCAGTTCCAACAGGGACTCCACGCAATCGGCCGCTTTGCCGCGGCGGTTGTCGCTTATCGCCGAATCGGTCGAAGTGTCGATCGTAAGCAACTCGGCTTCTACGAGCGGCTGCGCGAAGAGAACCACGGCCGACAGCGCGAACCAGCCCCCGGCGAACACCCGGCCCGGCGAAGTTCGTCGGCGCAAAAAGTGCGCAATTCTTTCTCGATAACTGCGCAGCCGCCGATAGGGCAAAGCGAGCAACCAACGGCGCTTGCCGGTCGAAAAGCACGGCGGAAATGGCTGTTTTTCGTCGGCCGAACGGCATCGATCGCGTAGCGCTCTCGGCGGACGCCAATGCTGTTGTCGCCATGCGCCGGATGGTAAAACATTTGGGTCGAATGCCCAGCGGGGCGGGCATTTGCCATCGTGTTCCAGTAAAACGCCGGCACTCTCTCGCAGCTCGCATACGCGATCGGTCGCTGCTTCGACGCAGCATCGGCAGAACAAGCGGCGACGGGCGAGCCCCTTTTTGTCGCACGACCGAAACCTTCACGACCATATTCCTTCCCAGGGAGAAGCACCATGCACGAGAAGCCCGACTTCCGTCTGCGGCGGCGAGACGCATTGGCTCTTTTGCTTTCGAGTGGAGCGAGTTGTTGGACGACCGGCGTCGGGCTCGGTGCCGAGCTGCCGGCCCGGCCGACAGCGGCGGCGAGCGATCCCGCTTCGACCGACCGCGGTGCACCGCTCTTGAAAGACGTGTTCCGAAACCACTTTGCGATCGGCATGGCGGGCGACCTGCCCGGCAACTACTCCGAACGCGAGCTGGCCCTGGTTCGCGAGCAATTCAACGCGGCCACGCCGGAGAATTGCATGAAGCCATCGCCGGTGCATCCCAGCGAAAACCAATGGCGTTTCGAGCGGACCGACGCCTTCGTGAACTGGTGCATGGCGAACAAGATCGCCGTCGTCCACGGACACACCTTGCTGTGGCATCACCAGACGGGCGACTGGTTCTTCCAAGGGGATGATAAGGCGACGGTCGTTCAGCGAATGAAGAGCCACATCGACGGGCTGGTGGGACGATACAAAGGGAAGATCCACAGTTGGGACGTGGTCAACGAAGCCATCGACGACCGCGGCGACGCCCGAACGGCCGAAACCGAAAACCTGCGCAAGACCGGCTGGTGGCGCACCGTCGGCCCCGAGTACCTCACGCTGGCATTCCAATTCGCCCATCAGGCCGATCCGGCCGCACAGCTTTACTACAACGACTACGGCATCGAGGCCGGCCCGAAGCATGCCAGCTCGATGGTTCTGTTGCGCCGATTATTGAAGGAAAAGGCACCGATTTACGGCGTGGGCATTCAGGGGCATTGGAGCACCAGGGGCATTCCCTATGATGCCCTCGACCGATCTATTGCCGACTATGCCTCCCTGGGACTCAAAGTTGCTATTTCGGAATTGGACGTGACGATTGCCGGCGCCTCGGGCGGTCAGCTCGGCGGCCCGGGCGGCGGCCGGCGCGAGGTTCGTCCCCCAACGGCCGAGGAGTTGCAGACCCAGGCCGACGCCTACACGAAGCTGTTCGCCATCTTCATCAAGCACAAAGAAGTGATCGATCGCGTTACCTTCTGGGGATTGAACGATCGCCGCACTTGGCGCTACGGCCAGCACCCGCTGCTTTTCGATGCCGAGTGCCGCCCCAAATCGGCCTTCTGGGCCGTGGTTGAACAGGCGAAGCGTTCGAGCGGGCCCGCGGCGGCGAGCCGCTGATCGCAACGGACCGTTCGAACGACCGCGTGCGGTGAAGTCCGTTTCGATTAAAAGAATCGAGGGATGTCAAAGGAAACGGGGACGTGATCGATGACGTGTTCACCTGCCAGATGTACGGCGATAGGCCTGCTGATGGCGGCGCTGCTCTGCTTGCCGATCGGCGCGGCTGACAAAGAGCGTCTCCCCGGGGCCTCGGTCGAGCCTTTCGAGCCCTCAAGAGTGCGGCTGCTCGACGGCCCGTTCAAACAATTGCAGGAACGGCACCGCACTGGGTATGTCGGATCGCTCGAACCCGACCGGCTGCTTTTCGAGTTCCGCAGAACCGCCAAGATGCCGCAACCGCCGGGCGTTGCCGCCGGCTACGGCGGTTGGGATAGCGGGTTTATTGCCGGTCACTACGCGGGCCACTACCTTTCTGCCGCTGCGCGGATGTATGCCGCCACGGGCGACGCCTCGTTCCGCGACAAAGCCGTTTATATGGTCCGGGTGCTGGCCCAGTGCCAATCGCAACTGGGCGACGGCTATTTGGCCGCCTTCCCGAGTTCGAAATTCGATGTGCTGGAGCGCACTCCAACTCAGGCTTCGGTGCCCTATTATACGATCCACAAAATTCTTGCCGGGCTGCTCGATGTTTATTCGCTTTGCGATCACCGCGAGGCGCTCGACGCGGCCGCGCGGATGTCCGACTATTTCGCCGCGCGCATCGCCAAGCTCAGTCCCGGGCAAATCGAGGCCATGCTTCGCACCGACTATACGGGAAATCCCGCCAACGAGTTCGGCGGCATGGCCGAATCGCTCGTCGATCTGTATTTGTACGCCAAAGCTGCGGGCCAGAGCGATGCCGAGCGCCATTTGAAGCTGGCTGCCGTTTTTCAACGCGACTGGTTCATCGATCCGCTCGTTCGCGGTGAGGATCGTCTCGCCGGTCTTCACGGCAATACGCACATTGCGCAGGCGGTCGGGCTGGCTCGATACGCGGTTGTCACGGGCGACAACCGCGCCTTCAAAGCGGCCGAGAACTTCTGGAAGTTCGTCTGCCACGACCATTGCTTCGTCAACGGCGGCAATTCGTTCGACGAAAAATTTCGGACCGCGCGGGTCGAAACGGCCGGCACGGGAGACGCCGCGCTTTCGCCCGAAACCGCCGAGAGCTGCAACACCCACAACATGCTGAAATTGAGCAGGCATCTTTTCCAGCGCGAGCCTCGACGCGAGTTCGCCGACTACATCGAACACGCCCTCTGGAATCACATCTTGACGACGATCGATCCGGAAAGCGGACGGATGGTGTACTTCACTCCGTTGCGCCCGGGCGACTTTCGGACGTATCTCGATTCGCCCTACTGTTGCGTCGGCACCGGCATCGAGAACACTGCCCGCTTCGGCGATGCGATCTACTTCCATCGCGACGACACGCTCTGGGTCAACCTTTACATCCCCTCCTCGCTCGATTGGCGCGAACAAGGGTTGCGGGTGCGGCAGGAGTCGCGATTTCCGGAAGACAACCGAGTCATCTTTACCCTGCAAGCCGCGACCCCAACGCGCGCCACCTTGAAGCTGCGCGTGCCCCCGTGGTGTACCTCGCCGCCTGTAGTGAAGGTCAATGGTACGCCGCGCAACCCGTCCGACGACAAAGGCTACTTCAACCTGACCGACACTTGGAAGTCGGACGATCAAATCGAACTCATTCTCCCGATGGCCCCGCGATTGCGGCGCAGCATGGACGACACCCGAACGGTTTCCGTGTTTTACGGTCCGCTGCTGCTTGCCGGAGAACTAGGCCGCGCCGACATGCCCGACTCAGACATCGCGGGCAACCGAACCTTTAGCAAGGTTCCCGCTTTCCCGACGCCTGTTTTTGTGAGTGAAACGCCCGAGGACTTATCCGCATGGCTCCGGCCCGTCGCCGGCGCCGGACCGGCGTTCACGGCGAACGGCGTGCATCCTTCCGACGGACGATCGCAGCCCGTCCGCTTGGTTCCGTTTTATCAGGTCCATCATCAACGTTACGCGGTTTACTGGCGGCTGCTGAAGCCCGGCGAACTATAGTTCCACACCATTGCGAACGCGGCTGTGGTCGAAACGACGCGGCCGATTGCGTGCAATCGCCATTTGGACCGTTTTCCGTTTTTCGCCGTTCCATTTAGAGAGGTCCACGCAACAAGGAAACAGGCCGGCGGCGCAGTGAAGCGGCTATCGACGTTTTGTTCGCGCCACGGCAACTGACGGTTTCCATTGAATGAGAAAGGACGGGTATCGCCATGCCAGTCGCCCGAAAAAGCAGGTTCATCACACGCCAAGTCGTTCGGCTCGGTGTTTTCGCGCTGACGGCCGTAGCGGCCTGTTTGGCGGGGCCGCTGGTGGGCCGATGCGCGGAAGCCGCTGCCCCCGAGTGGGTCGATGCCATGCGGGCCGTTCATGTGCGAGGCGGCTGGACGAAGGGAAGCGTTAGCCAGATTGGCGATTCGATCACTTACACCAAGGCCTTTCTGGCGCCGGCGGCATGGGAGAAGCCCGAGGGTTTTCCGGCGGTGGCGGAACGAATCGACTTCCGCCTGATCAATCAACGCAAGGGGCCCGAGTTCGGCAACTACTCGGGATGGACGGCGGGCCAAGGCCGCGAGAAGGTCGCGGCCGTGCTCGCGGCGGAGAAGCCGGAACTGGCCGTCATCATGTACGGCACCAACGAGATCACCAAAGGCGTGAGCCTCGAAGAGTACGAGAAGAACATGGCGGCAATCATCGATGCCTGCTTGGCGGCCGGCTGTGTGCCGATTCTCTCGACAATTCCGCCTTACCCCAACCGGCCGGGCAAGGCCGAGGCGATCAACGAAGTGGTCGGCAAGCTCGCCCGCGACCGAAAGCTGCCGCTGGTGGACTTTCATGCGGCCATTGTCGCCCGTCGCCCCGGGGACTCGTGGAACGGCACCCTGTTGGGTAAGAACGACGTTCACCCCACCGGTGGGAAGAACCTCGACTTCTCGGACGACAACCTGAAGAACTGCGGCTACGCGCTGCGGAACTACGTGACGCTGCAAGTGATGGAAGAAGTGGTCGCAAAGGTCTTTCTCGACCGGAAATAGTCCGGCAAGACTGAGGGCAATAAGGAGAAACCGAGGTGATGTATCGGACGGTTGCTTTTCTTTCGGCCTTGGCGGCCGTTCTGGCAGCGGCCGCTGCTCGATCGGGCGAGCCTGAGAACGCCGGCGCCCCGCGCGCTTGCAATCCCATCATTTGGGCCGACGTGCCCGACATGTCGATCGTTCGTGTCGGCTCAAGGTACTACATGAGCAGCACGACGATGCACCTCAGCCCGGGGCTGCCGATCATGAAGTCGGACGACCTGGTCAACTGGCGCATCGCCGGCTATGCCTATTCCACGTTGGCCGACAACGACGCGCTGACGCTGCGCAACGGGCGCAATGCGTACGGGGCAGGCTCGTGGGCCAGCAGCCTCCGCTATCACAACGGCGCGTACTACGCGACGACCTTTTCGAGCACCACCGGCCGAACGCATGTCTTTCGCACGCCCGACATCGAAAACGGCCCTTGGACCGAAAACTCGTTCCGGCCCGCGCTGCACGATCACACGCTGTTCTTCGACGACGATGGGCGGGTGTACATGATCTTCGGCGGCGGAAAACTTCGGCTTGTCGAATTGAACGAGGATCTCTCCGGGCTCAAACGCGGCGGGGTCGATCAGGTGATTATCGAAGACGCCGGGCGTCCCACCGGAGCCAGCGCCGGGCTGCCCGCCGAGGGTTCGCAGTTGTTCAAGATCAAGGGGAAGTACTACTTGTTCAACATCGCCTGGCCGCGCGGCGGGATGCGGACCGTCGTGATCCATCGCGCGGAAAAAATCACCGGACCCTACGAAGGGCGCGTCGGCCTGCAAGACAAAGGCGTGGCGCAGGGCGGGTTGATCGACACACCCCGAGGCGACTGGTACGCCTATTTGTTCCGCGACTTCGGGGCGGTGGGGCGCGTGCCGTACCTGGTGCCCGTCCGGTGGGAAGACGGCTGGCCGGTGTTGGGCGAGGCAGGCAAGGTGCCGGAGTCGCTCGAACTTCCGCCAAGCCGCGGGCTGTCGCCGGGGATTGTCGCATCGGATGAATTCGATCGCCGCGACGGAGAGCCGCCGCTGAAGCCGGTGTGGCAATGGAACCACAATCCCGACAACGATCATTGGTCGCTGGCCCAACGCCCCGGCTTCTTGCGGATCACGGCCGGACGGATCGATCGCGACTTCCTTTCCGCCCGAAATACGCTGACGCAGCGCACCTTTGGGCCGGTCTGTCGCGGCGAGGTGCGGCTGGACACGGCCGGGCTGAACGACGGCGACCTAGCCGGGCTCGGCCTGCTGCAAAAACACTATGGCCTGGCGGCCGTTGCGAAACGCGGCGGCAAGCGGTGGATCGTGATGGTCAGCGCCGAGTCGGGCGAACCGGTCGAAGCGGAGGCCGTGCCGTGCCCGGAGCAAATCGTTCACTTGAAGGCGGAGTGCGACTTTCGCAACCAGGCCGATCGCGCGCAATTCTTCTACAGCTTCGACGGCCGCCAATGGTCCGCCCTCGGCCGGCCGCTCCGCATGAAATACACCTTGCCCCACTTTATGGGCTATCGCTTCGCCTTATTCCATTTTGCGACGGAGAAGCCCGGCGGGTGGGCCGACTTCGATTATTTCCGCATTGGCGACCGGATCACTCTCGATCGATAGTCCTTCTGCCGTTGGAACGCGAGGACCAGCGGCCTCTCATGCGCGGGGCGGCGCGTTTGGGCATCGGGGTCTTCGCGCACACGGTTTTTCGCGCGCGCCGGCGCACCCGCCCACGTGCCTTTTGCTTGACGGGCGAGCCCGTCCGACTTATGGTAAGTTCTGAGTTTGCGCCGGGGTCGCTGCGGCGGCCGTCGCAATAGTCCATTGCATAGCCCGTCGCTTCGTCCGTGGCCATTGCGGTGGCGGCGACGGCGGGCGTCTGGTGCCGGGGCCTTGCACATCAGAAGCGGCAGTACTCGATGTCACTTGCATCGCGCGTTTTCGGCAGCCTGCATTCCGGGATGAAACGCGCTGTCTCATAGCGCAGGCGCCATTGCTTTTTTCCAAACAGTCTTCTACCTACCTAGCGGAGCTTTGTCATGAGCGAATGTTCCCAAAACGGCTCGTCGCGTCGCGAT
The DNA here is from genome assembly GCA_964631235.1 of uncultured Planctomycetaceae bacterium. Taxonomy (GTDB): domain Bacteria; phylum Planctomycetota; class Planctomycetia; order Pirellulales; family Thermoguttaceae; genus JARKPK01. Next base: position 7,691 of record CAZVZX010000055.1, read on the forward strand.
TTCTTGAGGAAGACCGGCCATGTGGCGGTCGCGGCGGGCCTAACCGCAGGACTTGTGCCGCGCGTCCATGCCGCCGAGGACAACACGATTCGCGTGGCATTGGTCGGATGCGGTTTTCGCGGCACCGGCGCGGTCGCCAATGCGCTGGCGGTTCCCAAGCAACCGATGAAACTGGTGGCGGCAGCCGACGTGTTCGAGACCCGGCTCAGCGCAAGCCTGCAAAGCCTGACGCGAGCCGTCGAGGAGAAGTACGACCGCAATGCCCACGAAGGCTACGCGCGGCAGATCGACGTGCCGAAGGATCACCAATTCATTGGTTTTGACGGGTACAAAAAGGCCATGGACTGCCTCAGGCCGGGCGATGTCGTCATCTTAACCACACCGCCGGCGTTTCGCTGGCTGCATTTCGGTTACGCCATCGAAAAAGGCCTCAACGTGTTCATGGAAAAACCGCTGACAACCGACGGGCCGACCTCGCGCCGCATGCTCGAACTGGGTAAGAAGGCCGCCGAAAAGAACCTCAAGGTCGGCGTTGGACTCATGTCGCGCCATGCGCGCAACCTGCAACAGCTTCACCAGCGTGTTCGCGACGGGGAACTCGGCGATATCTTTCTCATGCGGGCCTACCGCATGCACGGCCCGGGCGGATCGGCCTTCTCGCAGAAGTGGCCCGGCACCCCCAGCGAGTTGCTTTGGCAGATTCAGCGATTCCACTCGTTCATTTGGGCCAGCGGTGGGGTGTTCAGCGACTTCTACATCCATCTGATCGATCATTGCTGCTGGCTCAAGGGCAGTTGGCCGGTGAAGGCCCACGGGTTGGGCGGTCGCCATTACCGCAACGATTACGTCGATCAGAACTTCGACTCTTACGCAGTCGAATACACGTTCGCCGACGGCGCTAAGCTCTTTTTTAACGGTCGATGCATGCCCGGCGCCTTGACGCACTTTTCGAGCTACCTCAACGGAACGAAGGGATCTGCCATTGCATCTCGGATCAATGATTGCGGCGGGCCTTCGGCCATTTTCCAAGGTCAGCTGCCCGAAAATGCGAAGCAGCTTTGGCAATCGTCGGTGCCGCCCAGCGAAGCCAATCCCTACCAGAACCATTGGAACGAATTGATCGATGCGATCTGCAACGACAAGCCGTTCAACGAAGTCGAGCAAGGGGTGATGGCCAGTGTTGCCGGCTCGATGGGGCGCAAGGCGGCCCACACGGCCACGGAAGTCACCTTCGAAGCCATGCTCAACAGCCCCGTCGAATACGCCCCGGGTTTGGATCAATGGACCGCCGACTCGCCGCCCCCGGTTCGGGCCGACGCCGATGGGAAGTACCCCATTCCGCAACCCGGCCTAGTCACCGACCGCGAGTATTGAACTACTGATCACCGAAGTAGAACGGATTACGCTCGTGCGGGAGTGGGAGAAAACGCAGCGAGCGAAACACCTCGTATCGCGGGTCGCCCACCATAGCCGCACGGGGCCGCGGTGCCGTCCACCGAACGGTGCCGCCGCCCCCGGCCAAGACCCGCTCTCGTTGGGCGCAGGGTTGCTTCACGCGAGAACAAGAACTCCGTGGTTCGCGGCACAGCGTCCGCCGAATGGGCGATCCGCGGAGCGATTGCGGCCGTTGCGCGGGGGAACGCACCGCCTTACGGCGCAAACATCTCGCAAAGCACTTCGAGAACGGTTTTCTGCGCGGCAGGGCTGATCCGCCCGAGCCGGCGGACCAACCGAGTTTTGTCCACGGTTCGGATCTGGTCCAATACGACCTGCCCGGTTTTGCCTTGGAAGCGGCATGTCACGCGCGAGGGATAGTCGCGGCCCTTTGTCGTCATCGGTGCCACGATGACGGTGCGGATGTAGCGGTTCATTTCATCCGGAGAGATGATCAAGCACGGCCGAGTCTTCTTGATTTCGCTGCCGACCGTCGGATCGAGATTGACCAAGTAGACTTCGAAGCGTCGGACTACCATTCCCACTCTTCCTTGTCCCAACCGGTGGCGATCGTTCCGTCAAGCAAGCGATCATCGCCGCGAGCGGCCATGGCTTCGAATTGCTCGCTCCAATTGCGGCGGGGCCGTCGCGTGCCACGGATGATGACTTGGTCGGACTGCATGGCCATCTCGACTTCTTCGCCGAAGGCAAGCTGTTCGAGCCATACCTTAGGAATGCGAACGCCGTACGAGTTGCCGATTCGCACGATGCGTGCCTTGTGAATGGCGCTCATTCTCTTCTCTCTTCATCTCGAATTGATGTAACTACATTGTAATTATTTCTTTCGGGTGATGTCAACCAATTCAGCGGAATGCCGACTTCAGGGCCGCGGGGCGAAGAACTCGACTTCCCAGATGCGGGCGATGTCGTCCTTCGTTTTCGTGATTCGCACGCGGAGCTTCGATGCGGTAATCGGCCGAAACGATCGCGCCCAGAACGGATCGGCGTTTTCGGTGGCTGCAACTCCCTCGATGTCGTTCCATTGAGTTCCATCGTGCCACTGAAGATTGAACTCGGCGATCGGGCCGACCACCGTCGCTCCGTCGAAGTAGCCCGAGATGATCCGCGCGGCAGCAATCGTCACCGGCTGTTTCCAAGAGAACTCCACTTCGTGCGGCAGTTGTCCGCGGCCCAGCCAGCGGGCGCCGTTGTCGCTGATGTTCGCCTTGCCGTCATTGAGCAGTTGCGCGTTTTCGAGCGGTCGGCCGTCCGTCGCCGAAACGGTCGCCTCCGTCGCCAGGTTTCGCCCGACATCGAACGGCAGGCGGGGAACCGTAGCGGCCGCTCGCCGGCCTTGTTGACGCTTGCCCTCGCCTTGGTTTTCGTAGTCGGGCACGGCCTCGGGCGATTTGCTCACGCCTCGGCGCATCAACTCTTGAAGCTCGCTCAGATGCCGCTCGTACACGCCGCGCGGCGTGGTTTTGCGCCTCTTGCAGACGGCGGCCGCCATCCCCACCACTTCGCCCATGCAGCCGCCGGTGCGCATCACGCGCACGGCGCCGAGGGCCTCGTGCTTCGTGCTGATGTTTCGCCCGGCCATGAACAGATTCGCAATGTTGCGCGAATAGAGGCAGCGATACGGAATCCAAAACGGCCGGCGCTCTTTGTGTGCAGGGAACTCTCCGAAGTTCGCCTTGGCGATGAAGGCGTCGCCTTCGAAGCCCTTGAGATAACGGGGATCCGGCTCGTGCAGGTCGTTGCTCCAGCCGGTCGGGGCGCAGCCGTCGGGAAATTGCACATCCTTTTCCAAATCTTCGAACCGCAACACCACATCGCCCAACAGACGCCGCGACTCGCGCTTGCCCATGATATGCGCGGCCCAATTCAACCGATAATTGGGCAGAACCTTGTCCACGTTCTTCATCGCATCCCACGCGCCATACATCGCGCGGAAGTTCCAGTCGCGAACGTATTCCATTTCGTCGATCGGGTGCCGATCGTAGCCGCTTTCCCAAAACCAACCGCCGAGCTGGTTGGGGTTCGGATTCGTTTTGCTTCGACCGGGAAACGGCTTGTCCGCGAGGTCGAGCGCCCAAGGGTATCGCGGAAAGGGCTGCGGATCGGGTGTTTCGATCACATTCCACAGATTGCACGCGCCCATGCGGCCTTTCGGTTCGATTTCGAAATCAGCCCCGGCCAACGCCCCGATCGCGGCGTCGCCTGTGCAGTCGGCGAACCATCGGCCGGCGATCCGCCACCGCCGTCCGGTGCCGATCTCTTGGGCAACCACCGCCTGAATCGCCCCGTCGGCGGTTTCCACCGCGTTGGCGCGATGGTCGAGAAAGAGGCGGATGTTCGGCTCGGCGCGGACGACGGCGAGCTTCTTTTCGTCTTCATACAGTTCGGCCGTGTTCGCTGGTCCGTAGTGCGCGCGGCGTTCCTGTTCCAATTCCGCTACGACATCGCCGATGCGGGGCCAAGGCTCTTTATTCCTCGCGCCTTGCAGCCAAACACGCACCTCGGAACTGTTGTTGCCGCCGAGTACCGGGCGGTCTTGAACCAATGCAACGCTCAGCCCAAGCCGAGCCGCCGACACGGCCGCGCAGGTGCCGGCAATTCCGCCGCCGACAACCACCAGGTCGAACGAACCGGCCGGCTCGGGCTGCTCGGGAAGCCCCAAACACGCCCGGCGAAACGCTGCCATCGCCGGATCGCTGTTGGGCGGCGCGAAATCGGGATCGCGCGCAAAGAGAATCGCATCGCAGCGCCCTTCGAACCCCGTCAGGTCGCGCAGCGCCAATCGCACCCGCCGCTCCTTGATCTCCACCAAACCGCCGTCTTGCCAATGCCATTGGGCCCCTTTTGTGCCGAAGGTGGTTGCCAACGCCCGGTCGCCCAGTACGACTTGGAACTTGCCCGGCGCCCCCGGCGCATTCCAGCGCGCAACCCAATCCATCGTGCGGACCCAAACGCGGTACATTCCCGCAGCGGGAAAATCCACTTCGGTCACCGCGTCGGCCACCGGCCGGCCCAGCCCGTGGGCCAGCAGATAAGGCGAGCCCATCTGGTCCATGAACTGCGGATCGACGACCCAGCCGCCGTGGTGCTTAAACCCCTCGGCCTCGACCAGCACAAACCGACCGTTCTGCGACCCTTCGGCAGCGAAAACGCCCGAGACGATCGACGCAACCAACGCTGCGCAAGCCAAGTGGAGGTTCTTCATGGAGTGTTCTCCGTGCGCCGATAGGGATCAGGATCACCGCAGTAGGCGGTTTTCGTCCGCAAGGGGAATCATTGATCGTTCGGGCCGAACACCCCGATTTCGGACAGGCCGATATTGCAGGTGCCGGGCTTGACCTTGGTCACTTTGACGGTCAGCGACGTGATGGTTTTCGGCGCGAAGGCGATCTCCAACGCTTTCGTGCCGTTATCCGGAAGCGGCGTGTCGATTTCGATTTCCGAGCCGTCGCTAAACTGGATCGTTGCGCCGGTAATCTGATCGAGATGGTTCGGGCGATCGACCAGCATAAGGCGGGAAACACGCTGCGGCTTCTCCCACGAAAGCGTAAGCGAGGTTCCCTCGCGTCCGCCATGCGAGGCCCATTCCTCAGCGATTTCGCCGGGATAACCGCCCGCTTGGCCGTCAATCGCACCTTCGGCGCGATAGTCGGGGAAGGTGGAACTGGCTTCGGCCTTCGCTGCTCGGGCGATGTTGGCAGGCGAAGCGAACGGGTTGGGCTTCGGTGCGGCCGTTTCGCCGGGGCCCAGCAGACGAACCTCGTGCAAACACAGCCCATAACGCCCGCCGGGCGGATCGATCTTCAACTTCTGCCCGTTCCAGTTCGGGGCGAAATTGGCCGAATAACAAAGCCAAAGGGTCTTGCCGTCGGCGCTGATGAACTTCGAGGGGAAATTGAGAAAGTAGGCCTGCTCGCCGAAGTCCTTCATGTAAACGACCAGTCGCCACGGACCGGTGAGGCGATCGGCTTCGAGGATGTACGAGTTCATTTTGGCGCACGTCGGCCAGCCGTCGGTGACGCACATCAAATACTTCTTCAAGCCCGGCACATACGTGGCCGTGGCGCAACCCATGTTGTTGTTCCAGTCGAGCAACGGCTTGATCTTCGAGAAATCGCTGGTCCAAAGCGGGTTGCCCGCAGCATCGTGCCCGGCGAAGAACTCGTAGGCGTTGATGTCGTTGATCGTTTGCGGGCTGGGGGTAACGCGGGCCATGTAGATTTGGTCGGCGGAAATCCAGCTCAGGTTGGCGTAGCGCGGTTTCGGGTCGTTCTCTTCGGCGCCCATGCCGAGCAGGTAGGCCTTGCCGTCGGGCGAGTGCTCCATGTTCTTGCCGAAATCCACGAAATGCGGCGCGCCCATCTTCACCGGGCCCATGAACTTCGCGGGCTCAGGGAAAAGCGGCTTCTCCGGCGAAAGCGGCGAAGGAGTCCACGTCTTGCCGTAGTCGGTCGAGATGCGAAAGCCCGGCATCGGGCCCAGCACGGGCCAGTTGTAGGTGAAGCCTTCGTGCTTGACGGAGCCGGCCGGGCCCAGACAGTAGGTTCCGTAGTACCATACGCCGTTGTGAACCAAGCTGCCGGCCGGGTAACGGCCCTGGTACGGTTTCGGGCTGGCCGGCTGGGGCGGCGAGGTGTTCTTGATTTCAAGAGCCAGCGGATCGTCGCCGATCATCACCGCGTTGCCCGTGGTCGCCTTCTCGCCCCCGGAGCTCGACCGAACGCCGTCGGTTGCACCATCGGTCCACGGCGAATAGAGATTCCCGTCGGAGGCCCACGACGGATAAAACGTGTCGCCGCAACGGTAGTCGCTGTGAACGCCGGTGAACAAGACGCCCACCAGTTCTTTCGACGGCTCGAACGGGCAATCCTTCGGCGGCTGCGACGGCCAAACGCGATTTCCCCTCAAGGGAAGATCGACGACGCGCTGCTTGACGGTGACGGTTTCGGCAGGGCGCGATTCCGCACCCTGTAACGCGCCTTGCAACGCGGATGCAACGACGGCTGCCGCGGCCCATCCCAAAAGAACGCGCGAGACGATCGTTTGCTCTTTCATCAGTTTGCGCCTTTCTGGGTTACGTAGAGAACATCGGCGGGTTCGGACGATCGCCGGGACCAAACGGCTAGCGTTTGCCCTCGCCCGAACTCTTCGCATCGGCCTTCTTCAAGCCGGCCTCTTCGGCCACCGCATCGATGTCGAGGTCTTGAATCCAAGCGGGCAGGTTGGTCCAAATCGCATGGAAGCCGTAGCCGCCTTCGGTCATTTCACGAATCGCTTCTTCTTTGGTCCACTCTTGCACCGCCACTCGGTAGATGGCCACCATCGTGCCGGTTCGATCCGCGCCGTGTTGGCAATGGACCAAGACCGGCGTGCGTTTCGGGTCGCTAACGATTTGCAGGAACCGAACGACTTCCTTTCGCTCGGGATGCCAGGCCTTCATGTAGATATGCTCGTAGGCGAGGCCGGTATCGCCAATCTCATCGCGATCGGAATGGAACGACCGCAGACTGACGATGGTTGTAACCCCAAGCCGTTTCAGGTTGCGCATTCCCTCGGCCGTGGGCTGGGCACTGCGATAAAGGTCGTCGCTCACCCGAAAGAGATTCGGCACACCCTCGGCCTTGATCGCTTGGGCCCACTTCTCCGGCCGCTGGGCCGCCGGCTCGGCCGCGCAACCAAATCCGCACACCAATCCCAGGAGCAAAGCGGCGCGAACGGCTGAACGGACCATCGTGGTTATCCTCCGGTGCAGGAATGCTCCGCGTTTTCGGCTCGTATACGGCCGGCATCGGCCGTCGGGCCGCGGTGTGCGCTGTGCGACAGACGACTTCAACGAGCATTGTACCCCCCTGCGCACGCCCTTCACAATGAATCAGGCGAAGACGGCGCGGACCTCATATCGAACATCGTCGATGGCCTCGGGAACAATGTCAAACCGTTCTGATGATATTCCCGCCAAAAAGCAGCGCATTCATTGACCGGCGACTACCGTTGTGTTACGACGACCATCGTCAGGCGGCCCTGCCTCCGTGTGACACCAGCCCTGGGGTTTGTTCACCTGGCAAGAATGCCAGCGACCAACGGGAGCGGGTTTTCAGTCGGGTGCGGAAGCACCGATTGGCCTTTCGGCCCTGCCGCGTTGGTTGAATGGAGCGATGGGGCGCCCTACGCCTTGGGATCATCACACTGGAGTAAAACACTCATGGACGCTGTACGTTGGTTGGTGGTGGGACTGTTGCCGGCGTGTTTGTTTGCGATTTCGCCGAGCGCATCGTTGGCGGCAGACAACGACGCCTTCTATTGCGTCGCGCTGAGCAAGCTGGAGCTTCTCGAAGGCAGTTTGCCCAAGGCAGCCGAAAACCCGGATTGGCGAAACTTCTATCTTTGGGGCGAAAGCCTTCAGGCCTACGTAGTTCTCGACGGCGATGGCGAGGCCTATCTGCGATACGATGCGCCCGTGCCGTGGCGCACGCCGGGGCCGGGCCGGGCCGAGGCGGAACTCGATCATCTGGCGGTGCGTGCCCCGCGGGGCCGCGACCTTACCGGCAAACTCTACCTGCCCAAGGGCGACTTGAGCGGCATGACGGCCGTAAAGTTTCGCGTGCCGGCGTCGGCGGCCGAACCGGATGCCAAGAACCGCTTCCTCCGCATCAAGGCAGATCACTACTCGCGGCTGCTCGATCGCGGTTTGCCCGGCGGCGCCTGGTTCCGCCATCAACTACGCGAAACCTACCGCGAGTTGGGCGAGAAGGAACCGATCGAGCGGGTCGGCAATCCCTGGCGCGGCCGGCAATGGTTGTTCGATTCGCCCGACGCCACCTTCGAGTTGTTCACCGGCGGGCGAGCGATCAGCGAAAACCTCCAGCTCGACCGCGCGCTGCTGCCCGGCCAAACAAACCAAGAGACTGTGCCTATCGATTCCATCGAAGGCATTACCGTGCGCGAAATCGATTGGAAGCCGCTCTTGGCCGGCAAGGAGCCGAAGCTCGATCCGTTGGCTGCGTCGGTTCCCTTCGATCAGCATGTGGTATTCTTTCCCACGTTTCGGGCGGCGCTGGCAATGTCGGACGAAACGGCGGAGGCGGGCGACTTGATCTTCCAAATGGCCCAGCCGCGCTCGACCGACGCCAAGGTGCTCGAGCGCTACCAGCGGCAGCTTTGCTTGAGCGTCAGCGGGTTGGCGCGAGTGCTGGGCCCGAAGGTGGCCAAAAGCGTCGCGCTGACCGGCGGCGATCCGTACTTCCCCTCGGGCACCGATGTGGCCGTGCTTTTCGAAAGCCCCGAGCCGGCCGTGCTCAAGCAGTTGATTCTGGCTCAGTCGGCGATGAAGGCTCAGGGGCGGGCGGGGGCGCAAGCTGTTTCGGGCGAGGTGGCCGGTGTCGGCTACAAAGGCTACCGTTCGCCCGATCGGCAGGTGTGTTCGCTCGTGGCCCAAGTGGGCGATGCCGTGATTGTCACCAATTCACTCGCACAGCTCGAACGGCTGGCCCTGGTCGCACAGGGAAAACAGCCTTCGATCTCTTCATTGGACGAATATCGCTTCTTCCGCCATCGCTACCCGTTGGGCGATGCCGACGAAACGGCCTTCTTGTTCCTTAGCGACGCCACCATTCGCCGCTGGTGCAGCCCTCGATGGCGCATCGCCAACAGCCGGCGAACCCGCGACGCCGCCGTGCTGGCCGAGCTTCAGGCCGCCCATCTCGACCGGTTGGTCGCCGGCAAGGCCGCGCCCGGACCGATCTACACCGACTTAGCGGTTGCGCAGGCGGGCGAGTTGCAGTTGCTGGCCACGGGCGTTTCATCGTCTGGGCTGGGTTCGCTCGAGTTCCTCACGCCGATTTCGGAGATGCCGCTCGATCGGGTGACAAAGGCTGAGGCCGAGGCCTATCGCCGCTGGCGCGACGGCTATCAATCGAATTGGCAGTGGGCGTTCGATCCGATCGGGCTAAGGCTGGAGATCGGCAAGAAACGCCTCGGGGCCGATCTGACCGTCATGCCGCTGATCGCCGGTTCGCAGTACCGCGAGTTGATCGCCGTCTCGCGCGGCGGGCGATTGGCCCCCACCGCGGGCGACCCGCACGACACGCTCGTCCATTTCATCCTCGCCATCAACAAAGAATCGGACCCGATGCGCGAAGCGGCCAACTTCGCCCGAATGATGGCCCAGGGCGTCCGCGTCGATCCGCTTTCGTGGTTGGGCGACAACATCGGCCTTTACGTCGAAGACGATCCGCTGTGGGATGAGGCCGCCAAGCTCGATCCCAGCGATCGCGACAGGTTCATCGAAAAGAACCTGCACCGCCTGCCGGTGGCGTTCCGCGCCGAGGTCAGCAGCGGGCTGAAGCTCACGGCGTTCCTCGCGGCATTGCGGGCGTACGTGGATCAGACCGCCCCCGGCATGACCGCTTGGGAATCGCTCACCTACCGCGATCAGCCGTATGTGAAGATCACGCCGACGCCGCGGGCGGCCCGCAATACCGAGGAGCTTCAGAACTTGGCGATCTACTACGTTGTCTCGGGCGAATCGCTGTTGGTTACCCTGAGCGAGCCGCTGCTGAAGCGGGCGATCGACCGGCAAATCGCCCGCGACGAGTCCAAAGCGAAAGGCGAGGGGAAGAACGAGGCGAAGGGCGAAACGAAGAACGAAACACCGCCGTCCGTCGAATGTCCTTGGCTGGGCGAAAGCGTGGGTTTGCAGGCCCGGCAGAAGGCGGTGAAGATCGTCGCGGCCCTGTCGCGGCGCGAGTATCAAGCGATGATGCAGCAGCGTGCTTGGGGCAACCTGCCGATCCTCAACGAGTGGAAGCGGCGATATCCCGAGCAAGATCCGTTGGCCATCCACGCCAAGTTCTGGCACGAAGAACTCATTTGCCCAGGCGGAGGCAAGTACGTGTGGAATCCGCAATGGCAGACGATGGAATCGACCGTGTATGGCCATCCGGGCGAACCGAAGGAAGGTCCGGCCACGCCGCCGCTGCTCGAACAGGTGCAAGTGGGCAACTTCGGAGTAACCTTCGAGGAACAGGGCCTGCGAGCCCGCACGCAGTTGGTACGATGATCGGACGCCGTCGCCCCCCGCACGCCATAGGCTAAGCCCGCGTGCCATCGGGCAAGCCGCCGCCGTGCCGGGGACGGGGCGGCCGATCTATGCAAACAAAAAGAAGCCCTTGAGACGTGCAGCGGGCGGTTCGTCGATCCGTTTGCCTCGGTCGTCAGTCGGCCACGGCATAGCGAAGGATCGACCACAGCACGCGCAGCCCATCGAGAAAGCCGATCTTCTTTCCCTGGGCGTACGTCCGTCCGTGGTATGAAATGCCCACCTCGTACACGCGGCAGCCGCGGCGGGCCACTTTGGCCGTCAGTTCCGGATCGAAGCCGAAGCCGTCTTCTTTCAGTGTCGGAGCGATCGCGGCGGCCACCTCGCGGCGCATCGCCTTGTAGCACGTTTCAATGTCGCTGAGGTTCAATCCGGTCAACGCATCGGAGAGCAGCGTCAGGACTCGATTCGCGGCATAGTGCCAAAAATAGAGCACGCGCCGCGGGCCGGCCGAGATGAACCGCGAGCCGTACACCACGTCGGCCTGATCGGCGAGAATCGGACCGATCAGTGCGGGATATTCGGCCGGGTCGTACTCCAAATCGGCGTCTTGAATGACAACGACCCGTCCCCGCACATGAGCCAGCCCATTGCGCACGGCCGCCCCTTTCCCAGCGTTGATCGGGTGACGCAACAGCCGCATGTCGCCCTCGGCCGCCAGCCGGCTGAGCACCTCGAACGAGCCGTCGGTACTGCCGTCGTCGATGGCGATGATTTCCTTGTCGATCGGCACGGCACGGATGCGGGCGATCAACTCGGGCAGCGTGCCCGCCTCGTTGAACACGGGAATGATCACCGAGAGCGTCGGCCCAGGCTGGGCTTGCGAGGCATCGGTCGGCGGCTGATCGGTGCAATTGCTCATTCGGTTCATTATAGCCGAACCGCCCGCCATCCGCCCGAATATCGATCACAAGACTACTGAGGCGGCGATCAGCCGGTCGGGGCGCGGCCTTTCCACGCCATCGATCCATACAATCGGTCACTCAACGCGCCACGTGTGCGTTGGCCGGCAGGAATAAGCTATGATATGATGTTCGGCAATTGTTCGGAGCGGTTAGTGCGTGATTCAACGCGGGTTGCCGAGCGATACGATTGATTCCAAGCGAATGATCCGGGGGAATATCGATGGCGATCGAGTTGGCGGTGGTGCCGGTGGCCGGTCGCGGCACGCGATTGCTTCCGTTGACCAAGAGTCAGCCGAAGGAGATGCTGCCGGTGGGCCGCAAGCCCGTGGTGCAGTATGTCGTTGAGGAGTTGACCCGCTGCGGGCTGACGAAAGTGTTGTTCGTCACCGGGCCGGGCAAAACGGCCATCGAGAACCATTTCGACATCGACGGCGAACTGATCGCCCACCTGCGCGAGACGGGCAAGGAAGAACTGCTCGAAGAGCTGGCCTTCGAGCGCGAGAACGTCGAGTACTTCTACACCCGTCAGCGGCGCCAGTTGGGCTTGGGCCATGCGGTGCTTTGCGCGGCGCCGGTGGTGGGCGGCCAGCCGTTCGCCGTGGCCTTGGGCGATTCGATTATCGGATTGCACGCGCAATCGCAAGTGGTGCGGCGGATGGTGGAGGTGTTCGAAACGCGCCGGGCCGACGCGGTGATCGCCTTCGAGTCGGTGCCGCCCGAGGACGTGATTCACTACGGCATCGCTGCCCCGCGCGGGCCGGTAGCCGAGGTGTTCGAGCTGGCCGACCTGATCGAGAAGCCCGCGGCCGACCAGGCCCCCAGCCATTGGGCCGTTGCCGCCCGATATGTGTTCAGCCCGGCGATCTTCGAGTGCCTGCGGCAGACGAAGCCGGGCAAGGCCGACGAGATTCAATTGACCGACGCGGTGCGATTGCTCATTCGCCAAGGAGGGAAAGTGCTGGGCGTGCCGCTGCCGTCGGGCGAACGGCGTTTCGACATCGGCAATTTCGCCAGCTACTTCGAGGCCTTTGCCGCGTTCGCCTTGGCCGACGCCCAAGACGGCCCGGCGCTTCGCGAGCACCTCAAGAGGATGCTATGCGATTGATCCGTCGCCAAGCATTTGCGCGGGCGGGGTTGGCAGGCAACCCGTCCGACGGCTACCAAGGCCGAACCATCTCGCTCTCGGTGCGCAACTTCGCGGCCACAGTAACGCTCTACGAGTGGGACCAAATCGAGGTCGTCTGGAGCCAGGAAGACCGCAGCCGCTTCGACTCGATCGACGAATTGGTCCGCGATGTCCGCCTGCATGGCTATTACGGCGGCGTGCGGCTGGTCAAGGCGACGATCAAGAAGTTCGTCGAGTTCTGCCGCGCGCACCGGTTGCCTCTTCACGACCGCAACTTCTCGGTTCGCTATGCAAGCGATATTCCGCGACAGGTCGGATTGGCCGGCAGCAGCGCCATCATTGTCGCCACGTTGCGCTGCTTGATGGAGTTCTTCGGGGTCGAGATTCCGCTGCGCGTCCAGCCGTCGCTTGTGCTTTCGGTGGAAACCGACGAGTTGGGCATTGCAGCCGGCTTGCAAGATCGCGTGATCCAATGCTACGAAGGATTGGTTTTCATGGACTTCAGCCCCGAGTGCAGCGAGAACCTCATGGGTCTGGCCTGCGGACGCTACGAGCCGCTCGATCCGCGGCTGTTGCCGCCGCTGTATCTTGCCTACAACGCCGAGGCCGGTGAACCGACCGAAGTGATCCACAACAACCTCCGGGCCAGATATCAGGCCGGCGAACGGGCGGTCGTCGAGGCGATGCGCCGACTGGCTGACTTGGCCAGTGAAGCACGAACGGCGCTGCTTGCCAGCGACCGAACGAAGCTTGGCCAATTGATCGACGAAAACTTCGACATCCGCCGCTCGATCTGCCGCCTGGCCCCGCTGCATGTCGAGATGGTTGAGCGGGCGCGGGCGGCCGGGGCGTCGGCCCACTTCACCGGTTCAGGTGGGGCGATTTTGGGCATTTGCGACAACGACGCCCTTTTTTCCCGCTTGCAGCAATCGCTTGGCGAAATCGGTTGCCGCGTGGTGCGCCCGAAGGTCTGCGACTAACGAGCAGCGCGCCGTCGAAGATGGATCCCTTCGCCCCGGCAACCCCGAACGGCCGACGGGAACCGAAAAAACCGCTGCGATCTTCCGCCGCCGATTCCCGCCAACCGCGGCCAACCGACATTCTCATGCCTTCGAAACGCACACGCAGAAGAATCGACCGATTCCGGTTGATGGGACACCGCGAAAGAAAGCATACTTCCGCTCGAATAGTCCCACACATTTGCGAAAACGGCCGCGGGTGCAGCGAAACGGGTTTTGTTGCGCGTTGTTCCCGAGCGAATCGATTTCCGTTTTCCCTGGTTCTATTTTTGGCCCGTTCAATGCGGGCTGGAGTTCACCCAGAGTTGAAACTGTCGGGGCTCAGCGGCTGGCACGAACTAACGGCGACTCAAGGCATCCGGCTGTATTTGATCACCGAACCCAGCTTGCGCCCGACCGGGGCATGCCCTATCACCGGCAGCAGCCGGGGCACAAGCCCGGTGACCACCGAATGTCGTTTTCTGTAGGGCATTTGCGCTTCATTCAACACGGGGTGAATGCCGACAGGCGGGGCCTTGCGGGGCTTGGGCAGTCGGGCTATAATCAATCGTCTTGAGCGTAATTGATCGGCCGTGCCGTAATGGATCGGCACAGAGAGCTTGGTCGGCACCGAATCGAAGGGATTTGCGTTCGGCCTTGCCTCTGGCGTGCCGGTTGCGGCACAATGTGCCGCGGCGATTTGAAATGAGCGGTTCTCGTCTGCGAGAAAGACGCCATTTCGCACAGCGCGATAGAGAGTCGCGGCGGCAGAACAGCCGGTGAGCAATCGCTCGTCGGCCAGTTCTCGCTTCAGCGATAACGACCTATTTGCCGATGATCGTAATCGGCAGTTGGGGGGCGTAGCTCAATTGGTTAGAGTACCGGACTGTCGATCCGGTGGTTGCGGGTTCGAGCCCCGTCGCCCTCGCTTCGCTTGATTCTAGGGATATACATGGTACACTAGGAGCATGGAAGTCATGATCGACGACGCCATGCTGCGCAAGGTTATCGCCGCGAACATAACGCGATTGCGAAAAGAACGCGGATTGTCGCAACAGAAATTGGCGGAACGTGCTGGTATAGCACGCATTACGATCGCCAAAATTGAGACCGAAGAAAGCCTCCCCAGCGCTGCGGTCTTATTCTCCATCGCCGACAGCCTCAGCGTCTCTACCGATAGCCTACGCCAGGTCGCGGAAATGGCGAACTCGCGATCCGCTTGACAACTGTATGCCTTGATATACAATCTACCGCTGATGGCCGGAAGGCCGTCGGCGGCGCTCTGGTGCCCGTATCGGTCCCAAGACCGTCTGCTTGGGGCACTCGCTCCGCTGTGCGATGCGCGTCAACCTGACGGCCAAGTCGGCTCGGGTTGTACCGTGGATTTCTGCTACCGTCACGGAGCGGCGATTAATGCTCTATTACAGATTAGGAACGGTATTGTCCACGGAGGGCGGCTCGCAAGGGGCACGCCGTGTCCACATTACTCCGAGTAGTTTGGCCGGAAGAAGTAGTCTGGCCAGAAGAACCGGAAAGTCCGGCGTCGTCGCTATCTCCGGCGACGAGCCTCACCGAGTTCTACTGTACTTGGTTTCTGCCTGCGATGGTGGGCAGACTGCGCCGGCCAGCGACCATCGCTCAGGAGGCCGAATCGCTGCGGCTTTGGGCAGCGTACACGGGCGACCCACCAGTGCAGGAAATCACCTCAGAGACAACTGCTACGTTTGTCGCGGGATTGGCTGCCAGGAGAGTCAGAGGCAGGTCGATCAGTGTGGAGACGATTCGCAAGCACATTCGCACACTCCAGCCAATCCTCGATCGGCTTGGTCCGCCAGGTCAGCGACTGCGGAATGCAGCGGGATTGCTCGATGTGCCGCCTTTGCTCGTTGGGCCGCGGCCAAAAAAATCGCTCGCGATCAAAGCGTTTTCTCACGAGGAATTACGGGCAATCCTCACGGCAGCCGATGCGACCACGCGGTCATCCGCGACATATCCGATACCTGCGTCGGTCTGGTGGCGATGTGCGGTGCTCATCGCATACAACACGGCGCTGCGTATTGGTTCGATACTGGCATTACGTTGGGATCATTTCGACGACTGCCGGTGGGCTCTCTTACCGCCGGACGCGACGAAGACGGGACAGCCGCTGCTTCTTTACGCGAATGCAGAGTGCCGTTGTGCATTGCAATCATTGCGAGACTATGGCGACGAGCATGTATTGCCGTGGAGGGCGTCCCCGCATTCGCTGCACTGCGCGAGGCAGCGCGTCTGGAACCGCGTGCTGCCTGTCAATCGGCGCTGGGGATTCCACGCGATTCGCCGGACGACGCTCAACTGGGCTGCCGGCGTCAATCCGCTAATCGCCAGATTGATTGCTGGTCATTCATGCGGCGATACGCTGCGCGATCATTACGTCGATCCGCGAAGCATCGCCGATCTTCTGGACTGTTTGCCGCCATTGCTGGAATGAGGCTGCCGCAAGTCGTTTCCGCAACGTATATTAGAGGATTCGGTGATGATGAAACGAATCAAGCGGAGCTACGAGAGAATGACGCCAAAACGCAAAGAACCGGACTTGAGCACTTACCCGGGCCGATGCGGCGCGCGGCTGCGTGCGCTGCGGGAACGAAAGGGACTGACGGCGGAAGAAATCGCGAGCGCTCTCGGCGTCTCCTACCGTGCGATTTATCGATGGGAGGGCGGCGAATCCGATCCTCCGTTCGAGTTGCTTCCACAAATCGCCGCGATCCTTGGGTTGAAGTCGCCTCGCAATGTATTGGCAGAGAAATAACTTGCGACAAATGGACGAAAAACGTCCAGAAAACTATTGACGCAAATCGTCCAATCGTTACAATAGCGGTCAGTCGTGAGGCTGCCAGTGGCGACTAGACTATCGGAATCCCGCCCCGGCGGGCTCGTGAGCATGGCAGCCCCACGAGCCTGTCCGGGGTTTTTTCGTGCAGGTGACACTGCCGGTGTGAGGTGAGGCGGGCGCGCGTGGTGGCCATGAGGGCCCGCGGAGACGCGCGGGAGCGGAACCAGGTACTCAGCGATCGGTCGGCCGGGCGGCCCGTAGCTCCCCGCCCGCCGCCGGTCGCAACAAA
>CAZVZX010000056.1:0-23376 GCA_964631235.1 uncultured Planctomycetaceae bacterium
CAGGGCCAATAACGCCTTACGTTGAACTCTAAACCGTCCCACCAGCAGTGTCAACGCGGAATCCGTGGCCGTGCGCGGCGCCGAGGCGGCTGATGCCGCCATTTTCCACCACCACAGCCGTCCCCTCCATCGCGGGACGGACAACCCGCGTCCAACCCTACCGCTTGGTGGTCAGAGTACCGGACTGTCGATCCGGTGGTTGCGGGTTCGAGCCCCGTCGCCCTCGCTTCAAAGGCCCGTTGACAACAGTTGTCAGCGGGTCTTTTCTTTTTTTCGTAACATTTCAGCCGAGTGGAGTAGCAGGGACAATCGCTCGGCGGGGCGATTGGCGGACGCGATGCAAAGGGCTTGATGACGCGAGTCGTCTTGCTCGCTCGTCGTGTCGAGCCGTCATTGGCGGGACGCGATCTGCCGCGTCCATTCTCTGCCGCGTCCATTCTCTGCCGCGTCCATTCTCTGCCGCGTCCATCCTCTATCGCGTCCGTCCTCTATCGCGTCCGCCCGCTGGGTCTCCGTCGCGGCCGTTTCGCCGATTCCCGGCCACGACAGAGCGTGGCCCTCCAAAGCATCAGACGGCTGATTTGATACCTTTCTTCCAGCAAGCACTTGCCGGAACGTTTTCGCGTTCGCCCGATTCGCGATTTCTCGGGGATTGATTTTCGCGAATTGCCTCGGAGTCTCACGGTTCACGAGGACCTTGTCGAGCAATTGGCACTTCTTGCACATATCGTGTGCGAGCGTTCCGATTGCTATCCCAAGACTTGGTAGAAAGACTGAATTGTTCGACAAGGCCGTTCACGAAGTCTGTCCGGCGCATTAGCGTCAGCCGTCGTCGATTGTCTCGCCCTCGAAGAAGCGCCGGCCGGTGGCCATTTGCAGCCGATCGCGTGCCGCGCTGAACGGTCTGAGGCGGATCATCTCTACCGAGCTTTCGAAGGTGCCTTGGCCGGGCACGCTAAGCCGCACATGCAGGGTGCCGTAGGGACGAAGCGACCGCTCGAACTCGGGATGAACCGCCTGGAAGGGTAGCCGCACGACGGCCGCCTCCGGCCGGAAGTCATTGGCCCGTATCCGTTGCTGCCACGAACCGATCTGTCCGATTCGTTCGGCCCGACGCGGTGTTCCCACATCTTCGCCCCAGAGTTCCGCTTGCAGCGTGCCGTCGACGGGTCGGGCACGGCCCGCGCGATCGTAGGCCGTGATGCTCAGGCGGATTCCATCGTACTCGACGTCGGAGTCCCATTGCGCGGCAGCGGCCTCGACGGCGATCCAAGCAATCGGCTCGTCCCGAAGATGTTCGCGAGAATCGTCGCCCACGCGACTCGGCCGGCGCGACGCAGAATTGTCGGGAGACTCATCGGAGGGAATCGCCGGGCCGGGCCGACGGCGCTGCGGCGGCAATTCCGACACGGCGCGAAGGATGATCGTTCGGGCTTCCTCGGCGGAAAGCACCTGCCCGGCAACCTCCACCTGCGCGATCCGGTTCCAGGCAACGGCCCGCGTGATCGTCATGCCCGGCCGACTGTTCGACAAACGCAACGATTGGCCGTCGCTCGTCGGCGATAGTTCGCCCCGACGCACGACACCGTCGGCTTCGGTCACGATGATCGTACCGGACTTGGTGTCAGCCGCCGCACCTTCGCCGCCAATCGCCGCGGTCGGCAGTGCGAAGACCAGAATCGCCACGACAAGCCAACGCTTCACTTCTTGATCCTCTCCCGCCCGCGCGCTGTTTGTTTCGCAGCGTTCGACCGCGTTTCCGATTGCCGCAATTTACTCGACGTTCAGACTCACATGACTGGCGGTCGCAAAGAACATGCCGCTGGGCCGATTGCCGGCGCGGCGGCCGTGAGAATTGATTCCCGAACGTCGAAGCCCGCAACAGCTTCCGTGCAACGCGGCGTGAAGAACGCGGCTCCACCGGCCGCACACCGCGGCATTGGGCAAGTTCGATCGCGTTGCCGAAAGTCAACGTGGTCGTGGTGCGGTCGCAACGTCGGTGCTTTCGGTAGAGCGACAGTTGCCACAAGCAGCTTTTCGAGGCCGATCAGTTCCCGTCAGTAGAGAGGAACGCAAGGTATGGTTGATCGAGGCCGAAGAACGGATCGAGATTGGGGCCGCAACCCGTCGGGCTGGCCCACAACGGTGCCGAAGCAGCGTACATCGAGTTGCGAGAACCAAGAATCGAGTCGCAACAGAACAGCCGGAGGACCGTTTGGTCAGACTCGGCTGGCGGCCGAATGTGCAGAAGGCGATCTGCGAGGATAAGCAAATGACGAGAATACCGACTCCGTTGAGAATGTTACTTGCAGCTCTTGCCGTTTGTGCGTTATCCGCAGTTGTGTCGCGGTCGAGTTGGGCTGATGTGCCAACTGAAAGCGGACCGTCCGCAAAGTCGCCATCGACCGAGGCCGAACGTCCGCGCAACTTCCCCTGGGTTTCAAGCAGCCTGATGGGCACGGGCACCTTGCCGCCGCCCAATTCCGAGAGATCGAAGCCCGCGGGCGATTCTTCTGCATCAGCGACGGCATCGGGGGCATCGTCGCTTGGGTATTCGTCGGCGCGATCGCCTCGCGGCACTGGCCCGGTGCCACCGGACAAGGAAATCCGAGACGCCGCGAAGGACAACTCCGTTCGCCTCCGCGAAGGAACAGAAATAAAGGACCGGCTGGCCGTGTTTCGACCGGCGGGCGATCGAACATTGTGTTTTGTCTCGGGGGTGCCGCAGCGGATGATCGTGCTTGAAAACCTGGCCTTGGAGCGGGTTCTGCAAACGCTGGAACGCAGTCCCGTCGAGCTGCAATGGAGCATCCGCGGCGTGGTGAGCGAGTATCGCGGGGCGAACTATTTACTGATTCAGCGGGCCGTGGTGCTTGGGCCCACGGGCGTTCCGCGAGAGGAATAGTCGGGCTCGATCGATTCGAAACTCGAATCTAACACGACAACGCTAGCTCGCCCAAAAAAGTGAAATTAGAGAATCTGGGTATTCAGGCCGCGAAACGTAGGAAAGCCACTATTCTTCCCAGATTACCAATCGCCACGACTTTGCGCCGTTATACGACTCACGCGTCTAAAGCCCTAGAGGGCCTCGCTCCGCCATGGCCGGGAACCGGCGAAACGACCGCGACGGAGCCCGATAGGGCGTGCGCGACGAAGGGCGAACACGACAGAGCGACGACACAACAGAGCGCGTCCCTCCAACGACGACTCGACACGACCAGCGGGTAAAACGACTAGCGTCATCAAAAATGTTTCATCGCTTGCGCCATTCGCCCCGCCGAGCGATTTTCCCTGGTACTCCATCCGGCTGAAAAGTTGCCGAAATTCAAAAAGGCATCCGCCCCGCCCCTTTCGGCGCCGTGCCAATTCCCCCTTGTTGCGTCAACCGTGCCGGAGTACAATCAGCCCGCATTGCTCGGCTTAACGAGGCGTCGTCTCGGGCGGTGGGATTTTAACTCCTTTGCGGAAGAGCGGTTGCTCGCTGCGCCCGGCTCGGGCAACGGGAGACGTGCTCGTAACGAAAGATGCTTCGCGTCTGCTGGTTCGCAACGACGCGAGGCGTTTGCGTTTTTTCGTAACGTTATGCACTAAATGCACTTATAGCTACGATATCCCGGGTGGAGCGACGGGGATAAGTGGCTTCGGGTTCCAGCCCGTCTTTTTGGTGGAATAGAGATTAAGACTGTAGGCTGAGGCGACGACCGGGCAGCGGACGTGTAGCGCCCGTCGCCCCTGCGGCGCATGGGTTTGCGTCGTGTGCGGCTGAAACATACGTTTGGCCTTGTCCCAAGGCCCAGGAATGGAATATCGACGGCGAGAATCATGTCAGACCAGACCGACCGACCTGACGACAACCTGACTGGCCAACCCGGCGAACCGCTTCCGGAAACGGTTTCGACGGAAATGCCGCAGGAACAAGAGAACGCAGAGAAGCAGCCCAAGTTGAATCTGCACGTCGAGATCGAAAAGCCCTCGGCCTGCGAGCGGCGGATCACGGTGCGGGTTTCGCGCGAGGACATCGAGCGGTACTTCAACAAGGAGTTTTCCGAGTTGATGCCCGAGGCTCAGGTTCCCGGCTTTCGTCCGGGCCGAGCGCCGCGACGGCTGGTCGAAAAGCATTTTCGCAAACAGATCGGCGAAAAGGTCAAGGCCCAATTGCTTTACGATAGCGTCGAGCAGATCAATGCCGATTTCCAGTTGACGCCGATCAGCGAGCCGTCGATCGACATCGATGCCGTGGAGCTGCCCGACGAAGGCGAGATGGTGTACGAATTTGAGATCGAGGTTCGTCCCGAGTTCGACTTGCCTCAATGGAAAGGCTTGAAGCTCCGCGTGCCGCAGCGCGAGGTCTCCGATGCCGACGTGGAATACTATTTGATGCGATTGCTCGAGAACCACGGTCGGCTTGTTCCGTGCGATGGCCCCGCTCAGCTCGAGAATAGCATCGTTTGCGACGTTGTCTTCCGTCACGAGGGCAAAGAGCTTGCGCGGTACAAGGACTGCCAGTTGCGACTGCGGCCGAAGCTGAGCCTGGTGGACGGTGAAATTGAGGCGTTCGGTTCGGGCCTCGAGGGCGTGAAGGCCGGTGAATCGCGGACTTTGCCGGTTGTTGTGGCGGCCACGGCCGCGAACGAAGCGATTCGCGGAAAGCAAGTGGAGGCCGAGTTCCACGTACACGAGGTGAAACGGATCGAGATGCCGGAGCTGACGCCCGAGTTTCTCTATAGTCTCGGAGGGTTCGCCAGCGAGGCCGAATTGCGCGACGCGGTGCGCGATTCTCTGACCGATCAGTTGAAGTACCGGCAGCGTCAGGCGGCGCGCGAACAGATTTCGTCGCTGCTCACCGAGGCGGCCGACTGGGAGCTGCCGCCGCAATTGTTGGCACGGCAAACCGAGCGCGAGCTACGTCGCGCGGTGCTTGATTTGCAGGCCAGCGGTTTCAGCGAAGAGGAAATTCAGGCCCACGAGAACAGACTCCGCCGCAACGCCAGCGAGATGGTCGCCGCAGCCTTGAAAGAGCATTTCATCCTCGAGCGGGTGGCGGAGGAAGAGAAGATCACGGTCAACGAAGAGGATTTCGAAGACGAAATCCGCGCCATCGCTCAGCGACAAAACGTGAGCCCGCGACGAATGCGCGCGCAATTGGAGAAGAGCGGCGCAATGGATGTGCTGGCCAATCAGATCGTCGAGCGGAAGGTAGTCGATTTGATTATGGAGAGCGCCGAGTACGAGTACACCCCCTTCGAGTTCCCCAAGAAGCTCGATGAAGTGGCGGCGAACCTTTCGGTGTGCGGAACCGTAACAAGCGACATCCCCGAAGCCACCTCGGCAGAGGCAGCGCCCGCCGAAGCCGGCCGCCCGGGCGAACCGCGTCGCTACGGTTGAAAGCGACGTTCGGCTGGCAGCGATGTTCCGCTTGATAGGCGCGGTTCGGTTTGCGGCGGCGTGTCGGACGCTGGCGGTGCGGTGGACGGCGGAGGGAGTCGATGGGCGAGCGTTGGGCCGAGGCCCCCGGTCCGCGGCGGTGCTCGATAGTCGGCCGGGGGCGAAATGCGCGGCGAGCAACTTTGAACACGGAGGTTGATTCATGAGCGATTCGCATCGGCTGACAAGCGCCGTGCCGCAGCTTTCCTACCGCGATTATCAGCGGCAGCGCCAGATGACCCTCGGCGACTTGTTGCTGGAGAATCGCATCATCGTCTTGCAGGGCGAAATCCACGACCTGAACGCCAGCGAGGTCGTGATGAAACTGCTCTATCTGCAAAGCGAGAACCGGCGGAAAGACATCCACTTTTACATCAACTCGCCGGGCGGCAGCGTGACGGCCACGTTGGCGATCTACGACACGATGCAGATTCTCAGTTGCCCGGTGAACACGTATTGTTTCGGGCTGGCGGCCAGCGGCGGCGCCGTGCTTTTGGCCGGTGGTGCCAAGGGGAAGCGATTCGCCCTGCCTCACGCGAAAGTGATGATCCACCAGCCGTACGGCGCGGTGGGCGGCCAGGTTTCGGATATCGAGATTCAGGCTGAGGAAATCCTCCGCAGCCGCACGACGATCAACGAAATATTGGCGACGCACACCGGGCAGCCGATCGAACGCATTGCGAAAGACACCGATCGAGATTTCTACATGACCGCCCAACAGGCCAAAGAGTACGGGGTGGTTGACGAGGTGCTGCAAAAGCACCAAGTCCCCGGCGGCAAGGAGAGCGAAGACGACGAGTAGCCGGGCCGGCGCACCGTTCCCGCCGGCTGCCTGTTTGCGACGCAAGCGAATCAGTCACGGATCGACCCATACCGCGGAGCGTGCCATGCCTTTGGTGCCTTTTGTGATCGAGAAAAGCGGCCGCGAAGAGCGGGCGATGGACATTTACAGTCGCCTGCTGAAAGACCGCATCATCTTCCTCGGCTCGCAAATCAACGACGAAGTGGCAAATGCCATCGTCGCCCAATTGCTTTTCCTTCAGGCCGAAGACCCGAAGGCCGACGTGCATATGTATATCAACTCGCCCGGCGGCAGCATCTCGGCAGGCTTGGCGATTTACGACACGATGCAGTTCATCAACTGCGATGTGGCCACCTACTGCGTCGGGCAGTGCGCGTCGATGGGCGCCATCTTGCTGGCCGCCGGAACGCCGGGCAAGCGTCGGGCGCTGCCCAACTCGCGGATTATGATCCATCAGCCGCTGGCGGGGATGGAGGGCACGGCCGAAGACATTCTCATCCACGCCCGCGAGTTCGTGAAAATCAAAGACCGCCTCAACCAAATCCTGTTGAAGCACACCGGCCGGCCGCTGGAGCAAATCCAGCGCGATACCGACCGCGATCGTTTCATGAGCGCCGAGGAAGCCCTCGCTTACGGAATCATCGACAGCGTGATTGAACACGCGCCGGCGTCTGGCTGACCAGCGGCGCGCGGCAGGGGGGAGAAACTCGGATGCGGCCGCAGCCGGCGTCGCCGAGTATAAGGCAATGCAAGGATGCGTTGCCGCAACGAAATCAACGCCTTGCCCAATCAGGTGCGTTATGAAGGCATGGAAGCCCTCCGTCGTTCTGGCTCTTTGCTTAGGCGCCGCTGCTTGCCGCAGCGATCCGAACATTGCGCTGCTCGAGCGCGAACTGCGTTTGCAGGAAGACAGAATCTATCAACTCGAGGACGAGTTGGAGCTGTGCAGCGATGAGCTGCAAGAGGCCCGCCGCAAGCTCGCCCAAATTGAGCGACCCGCGGCAGCATCGAGCGTCGTCCGGCCGACAGATGTCCGCAGCGCCCCGGCCGAAGCAAATCCCGGTGCGCTGGTGCCCGAGGCCATCCCTTCGGTGGTGATGCCGCCCGAGTCGGACAGCGCCAACCCCGCGGCCGGCGCAGCGCCAGCAGGATCGTCGGGTCCGGGATTTCCGGTCCGCGGCGTCGGCCTGCAACGTAAACCGGCCGTTGTCGGCGGAAGCAGCCGGCAGGTGGCCGCCATCGAGTTGAACCGTTTGGCCACGGGCGGCTTCCGGCGCGGGCGAGCCGCCGGACATGAGGGCGTGATGGTCGTCATCGAGCCGCGCGACGCTCAGGGGCGGATCGTCGCCGCCGCCGGGCAAATCAGTGTTGTCGTCGTCGATCCGTCGCTGCCCGGCGATATCGGCCGAATTGCGCGCTGGGACTTCGCCGCCGAAGAGGCCGAAACGCTGCTTGTCACCGACGGGCCCGCACCGGGACTGCACTTGGAGCTACCCTGGCCGGCCGAACCGCCGCAAAATGAAGACCTGCATCTGTTCGTCCGTTACATCACCGCCGATGGGCGGAAACTTCAGACCGATCGGCCGATCAAAATCGAGCTAGCCGATCCCGCACCGCGAACCGCCCGGCCGTCTCCGGTCGGTCCGATGCTTACCGGCGAGCCGAGCGACCAATCGACGCCCGCCTCAGCGACCGCGGGCACTCCCACGCCTCTCGTGCCGCGTCCTGCGCCAACTGCCGCTGCGAATGCCGCCGAAGGGGAAAAAACACTCGGTGCTGGATCTTCGGCCGAGCCCCGCGCAACCGCCGGCGATGCCGCGCCGCGAGAGAACGCCCGAGAAAACGACTTGACCAAGCCCGCGGAAGTCTCGCCGCGGCCCAAGACCGCGGTAAAACGCCCCTCTTGGTCGCCCGAACGGCGCTAAGCGCCGCCGGCGCGATCGATTCGGCCTTTCGTTCGCCGCATGCGGCCGGCGCGTTCGGCTTGGTCTTCTGGCGGCCGGCGGATATAATCACCGTCAGTTGTCCGCTGAAAAGATGAAGAAGCGTTGAGCCGCGAGCACTCGCGCGCCCGACGGCGACTCTTTCGAAGTGGCGAACGGAATCGGCGATGGCCAACCGCGACAACCACTACGAATCCGCCTTCGAGGAGTATCTTCGCGTTCACGGCTTGCCCTATGTGGCCGTTGATGAAGGCCGACGGAGTCTGGCGACCGACGGGCAATCGCTCAAGAATCTCGATTTCATCGTCGCGGCGCCGGGCGGCGTCAATTGGCTGATCGATGTCAAGGGGCGACGGTTTCCCAGCGGCTGCCGTCATCGGCAGTATTGGAAGAACTGGTCCACCCGCGACGATCTCGAAGGCTTGGCCCGTTGGGAGGCGATCTTCGGACCGGGCTTTCGCGCGATGTTCGTCTTCGCCTACCTGATCGTGGGCAATCGCACGCCGCTGCCGGCCGCACAACTCTTTGCGTTTCGCGATCGGCTGTACGGATTCGTGGCCGCCCCCTTGGCCGACTACGCCCCGGCGGCACGGCTGATCTCGCCGCGATGGCAAACCGTGGCGATGTCGGCGGGCACGTTCCGGCAAATCGCCCGTCCGCTCCATGAGCTGCTCGCCGCGCCGATCGGCTGACGATTTCCGATCATCCGCGGAGAAGACCTCGCTCGGCCGCGCCGGATAAATCTCTCGCCTGCCGACCGTTCCCCGAGATACGCGTTGCCGCACGTTGCCTCTGGCTTGCCGTGCGTCATGCCCAAGGCAATTGCCGGTTGACGCGCCTGAAGGAGGCGAGCAGAATAGAAGCTCCCTCGCGTATGTTCGCGGGATTGTGTGCCGGGCGGCTGCCGTCGATCGTCCCGGCGAATCCCGCCCGCATCGAGAGCGGTCCGCCCCACGGGGGACGCTCTTTCCCGCCGATAAGAACAAAGGACTTCGCCGATGAGATTTCCCCGCCTCACGCATTCCGACCGCAAACATGCCGCCGGTGTTGAACGATGTTTTGCAGCGATCGGCATTGGTGTCTTCACCTTAGTGCTCGCAGGCGTCCTCGGGGTCGCTGCCGCGGCCCAGCCCGCAGGCGTGCCGCTCGATCCGCAACGCGTGGCCGAGATTGCCGCTGCGCTGCCGGCCAAGCCCCGCGGCCTGGGACCGACCATTGACCAGCGCGAACCGTGGCAGAAGTTGGCGGCCGCCCGTCCCTTCGCCGATTTGTTGGCGCGAATGAAGAAAGAGGTCGGCAAGCCGATGCCGCCGATCACCGACGACGACTACCTCGACTATTCGCGTACCGGCAGCCGCCAGCGAGGCCAAAAGGCGATCAGCCTTCGGGAAACTCGTTTCTCCGATCTCGTGTTGGCCGAGTGCCTGGAGGCTCAGGGGCGATTTCTGCCCGACATCGCCGCCGCGCTGCGATCGATTTGCGAGGAAAAATCGTGGACCTTGCCCGCCCACGACGCCGACTTGCGAAACTTCAAAGGGATCGAATACACGATTGATCTGCGCACCGCCGCGCTGGCGTGGAACCTGGCCACTGCCGACTACTGGCTCGGCGATCGGTTGCCGGCCGAGGTTCGCGCCCTGGTGCGGAAGACCCTCCGCACTCGAGTCTTCGACATTTACGAAGGGTATCTCGAACGCGGCAAGCCGCGGGTCCACTGGGCCGAGGCGGATCACAATTGGAATGCGGTCTGCACCGCGGGCGTTACCGGCGCGGCCCTGGTGATGATCGAATCACGTGAAGTTCGCGCCCGATATGTCGCGGCCGCCGAACGAAACACGCAGAAGTTTCTCTCCGGGTTCACCGACGACGGCTATTGCTCTGAAGGCGTCGGCTACTGGAACTATGGGTTCGGCCACTTCCTCTACCTTGCCGAAACGCTGCATCAGGCGACCGGCGGCAAGGTCGATCTGTTCGCGTTGCCAAAGGTTCGGGCGGTGGCTCAATTCGGTCGGAATCTGGAAATCTTGCCGGAGGTTTATCCGGCCTTCGCCGACTGCACCATCGGCTCGAAGCCCGACCGGCTGATCGAAGCGTTCATGCTGCGGCGACTGGGACTGCCGCTTCCGCCCGATCAGATCGGCGCGTTGGGGCCGGCCGCCGGACCGCATCGTGTTTTGCCGGCGGTGGCAATCTACTGCCTGCCTAGCTCGGCCACCGCACAGCCGGAAAAGGCGGCAGCGAAGAACGATTCCGACCGACCGCTCCGCAGCGTTTTCGACCAGGCCGGTATTGTGATTTGCCGCGGCGCGGGCACATCGGCTGCGTTCGGCGCGGCACTCAAGGGCGGACACAACGCCGAGCACCACAATCATAACGACGTCGGGTCGTTCGTTGTCGCCTTGGGCCGAACTACGCCATTGCTCGATCCGGGATTGGAAACGTACACCGCGCGAACCTTCAGCAAGCAGCGCTACGTGAGCAATGTGCTCAATTCGTTCGGCCATCCGGTGCCGCGGGTCGCTGGTCAGTTGCAGCGGAGCGGCCGTGCGGCGGCCGCCAAGGTGATGCGCACGGAGTGGTCGGACCAAAAAGATGTGTTTCAGTTGGACCTGTCGGCCTGCTACGAAGTACCTTCGCTCCGCGAACTGACGCGGACGTTCACGTTTTCGCGCGAAGGCCGCGGCAGCCTCACGGTGGAAGACCGCGCCCGCTTCGACCGGCCCGAGGCCTTCGAAACCGCATTGATCACCCTGCTTGCCTGGCGGCAGCAAGGCGAGAGCCTGTTGAGGATTGGTCCGGAATCGGAGGCGGTGGAGGTCGCCATCGAGGTGTCCGCCGGTCCGCCGAAGATCGAGGCCGTCGAAATCAAAGAGAACCTGCCGCAAAATCGCGTGCCGCGGCGCATCGGCATTGCCACGGCCAAACCGGCCGCCGAGGCGACCATCCGACTGACGATCCGCCCAGCCTCGCCCTGAGGCATCGCTGCAATCGAGTTTCCCCTCGCGTCTTCGCGCAGCGGGCTGTCGCGCGTTGCGGCCGGGCCCAATCCCTCCGCGCTGGTGCCCGATTCACTCCGCGCGGCCTTCTGCTACAATTCTACTTTCCGATTCCTGAATCGCGTGTCGCCGCAAGGCACGTGTCGTGGGACGTGCTCACGTCAAGCGACTGGAATCGTCTCCGTAGCGGACGAATCGCTACCGGGCGATTGCGCGTCGAACAAGCATCAGCGAGGGCCATTTGCGCATGCCGTATTTTCCGAATACTCCCGATGATCAGCGGGCGATGCTCGATGCGATCGGCGTTGGATCGATCGAGGCCCTATTCGAGCAAGTTCCCAAAGAATTGCGACTGACTCGCCCATTGAACCTGCCGTCGGCGATGGGCGAGCTCGAACTGACGGCCCAGTTGGCCGCGTTAGCTGATTCGAACGCGCCGGCCGGCAAGCGCGCGTGTTTCTTGGGGGCAGGCGCGTACGACCATTTCGTCCCCGCGGTGGTCGATTTCGTCGCCGCGCGCAGCGAATTCTACACGGCCTACACGCCCTATCAGGCCGAGGCCAGCCAAGGCACGCTCCAGGCGATGTTCGAATATCAAACGCTCATTACCCAACTGACGGGAATGGACGTTTCCAACGCGAGCATGTACGACGGGGCGACCGCGCTGTCCGAGGCCGTGCTCATGGCCTTGCAGACGGGCGGCCCGCAACGCCGGCGGGTGGTGGTTCACCGCTGCGTCCATCCCGAATACCGGCAGGTGTTGGCCACGTTCTTGCGGAACCTGTCGGCCGAGGTGGTCGAGGCGGGCGGTTACGCAGTCGATGCGACCGCGGCCTTGCCAGAGCTTGATTCCACCGCGGCCTGCTTGGTGCTTTCGCAGCCGGGGTTCTTCGGCACGGTAGCCGAGTTGGAGTCGTTGGTCGAGCAAGCCCATCGGGCCGGCGCGCTGGTGATTGTCGTGTTCGACCCGATCAGTTTGGGCGTTCTCAAACGGCCGGGCGATTTCGGGGCCGACATCGTCGTAGCCGAAGGTCAATCGCTGGGCAACCCGTTGAGCTACGGCGGACCGTACCTGGGCATTTTGGCCTGCCGCGAGCCGTTCGTGCGTCGGATGCCGGGCCGGCTTGTCGGGCAAACCGTCGATCGCGCCGGCCGGAGGTGCTGGACGCTCACCCTTCAAACCCGCGAGCAACACATCCGCCGCGAAAAGGCCACGAGCAACATCTGCACGAACCAGGGCCTGCTGGCGCTGCGGGCGGCCGTGTATCTTTCGGCCCTCGGCCCGAATGGCCTGAAACGCGTGGCCGAACTGTGCCTGCAAAAGGCGCACTACGCGCGGCAGCGGCTTACCGCCAGCGGTCGGGCGAAATTGTTGTTCGATGCGCCGGTGTTCAAAGAATTCGCCCTGCGGCTGAAGGGTTGGTCCGTCGATCAGTTTCTATCGACCGCGGCGGCCCGCGGCATCTATGCCGGAGTGCCGCTGAAACGCTGGTTCCCGGAACTGAGCGACTGCCTGCTCGTGGCGGTAACGGAAAAACGCACCCGGGCGGAAATCGAAGCCTTGGCGGAGTTGCTCGACGAATCGGCGGGTTAGCCGAGGTGGTGCTGAAGCGATTGCCGGGGAAGCGATGTGCGGCGATGCGGCGCGGGTGGAGCTACGAAGGCGATTGGCCGCGCGTGAGAGAGTGAGAAAAGGCTCATTTCCCCTTTTCGTCGCGGTTATGAGGGAAATCGATTGAGGAGCGGTGGTGATGCGTAATCGGCAAGCGGTGCAACTGTTGTTCGAACTGTCGAAGCCCGGGGCGGAGGCCGTCGGCTGGCCCGCGACGGATGTCCCCGAAGCGGCCGTGGCCGAGTTGTTGCCCGCCGGTGCGCGTGCGACCGCACCGCCGCCGCTGCCCGAGTTGAGCGAGCCGGACATCGTCCGCCATTACGTGAATCTTTCGACGCTGAACATGTCGGTCGATACGCACTACTACCCGCTCGGCTCATGCACGATGAAGTACAACCCGAAGCGGAACGAACGGCTGGCGTCGCTTTCCGGCTTTGCCGAATTGCATCCCTATCAGCCCGACGAAACCGTCCAAGGCATGTTGCGGCTGCTTTACGAAGGCCAGCAGTTTTTGGCCGAGATCGCCGGGCTGCCCGCCGTTTCGCTGCAACCGGCGGCCGGGGCCCACGGCGAACTTACGGCATTGCTGGTGGCGGCCGCCTACTTCCGCGAACGCGGTGAGCGGCGAACCACGGTGATCATCCCCGACGCCGCCCACGGCACCAACCCGGCCAGCGCGGCATTGGCGGGCTTCGAAGCGGTGAACATCAAGAGCACGCCGGCCGGCTATGTCGATCTCGACGCCCTTCGCGCCCGGCTCGACGAACGAACGGCCGTCTTCATGATCACCAATCCGAGCACGCTGGGGATGTTCGAGCCGAACATCGCGCGAATTGCCGAGGCGGTGCATCGCGCCGGCGCGCTGGTTTATCTCGACGGGGCGAATATGAACGCCATTTTGGGGATCACCCGCCCGGGCGACTTCGGCGCCGACCTGATGCACTTCAACCCGCACAAAACCTTCAGCGGCCCGCACGGCGGCGGCGGTCCCGGCGCCGGCCCAATCGCCGTGGCCGAGGCGCTGGCCCCCTTCTTGCCGGCGCCGTTGGTCGTGCGGCAAGACGGCCGGTATCGGCTCGATTTCGATCGCCCCAAGTCGATCGGCCGCGTGCGGAGCTTCTTCGGCAACGTGGGCGTGCTGGTGCGAATGTATGCCTACATCCTCACCCATGGGCCCGACGGCCTGCGCCGCGTGGCCGAGCAGGCCGTGCTCAACGCGAACTATTTGCTGTCTCAAGTCCAGTCGTTGTTGCCCGTGCCGCAAGGCCCGCGGTGCATGCACGAATTCGTGGCCACCGCCTCGCGGCTGAAGGCGGAACGGGGGATTTCGGCCATGGACATCGCCAAGCGGCTGCTCGACTACGGCTTTCACGCACCGACGGTGTATTTCCCCCTGATCGTGCCCGAGGCCCTGATGATCGAGCCGACCGAGACGGAAAGCAAGCAAACGCTCGATGCGTTCGTCGAGGCGTTGCGGGCGATCATCGCCGAGCCGGTCGACGTGCTGCATCAAGCGCCGCAGACGACGCCGGTCTGCCGGCCCGACGACGTGCTGGCCGCCCGAAAACCCGTGCTCCGCTGGCAAGCGACCTCGACCGCGCCGATCGAGCCGAAATAGCCGCCGGGTTGCCGGGCAATTCGAAATCGATGCGACGATGACCGAAAAGAACCTTCGCTGCCGATTGCTGATCGATCCGCCCGCGGCCGGCGCTTGGAATATGGCGGTGGACGAGCTGTTGCTCGAATCGGCCGCCGAGGGCCGGGCTTCGCTCCGCTTCTACCAGTGGAATGAAGCGACGTTATCGCTCGGCTACTTTCAACAGTTCGACGAGCGAAAACAACACAGCGCCAGCCGGTGCTGCGCGGCAGTGCGGCGGCTCACCGGCGGCGGGGCTATCGTCCACGACCGCGAGCTGACCTACTCGCTGGCGCTGCCGCGCGGACACACAGCGGCAGACGACCGCGATCGGCTCTACTCGTTGGCCCATCGCAGCCTGCTGGCCGCCTTGGCCGAAAAAGGGCTTCGCGCCGAGGTGTTTTGCCCCTGCGAGCAGTCGGGCCAGCGCGAGGAAGACTTCCTTTGCTTCCAGCGGCGCACGCCCGGCGACGTGATTCTCGGCGGAATGAAGATCGCCGGCAGTGCGCAGCGCCGCCGCCGCGGGGCGGTGTTGCAGCACGGCAGCGTGCTCTTGGCCCGCTCGTCGGCCGCGCCCGAATTGCCCGGCATCATCGAGCTCTCGGGCGTCGAGCTTTCGCCGCTCGAATTGATCGAGCGTTGGCAGCCGCTGTTGGCGGCGGCGATCGGTCTGCAATGCGCCGAGCAGCCGCTTTCGGCCGAAGAGCGGAAACAGGCCGAATCGCTCGTCGGCCTGCGCTACGGCAATCGAACGTGGACCGAAGGCCGCGGCAAGGCCGATTCCGCGTGAATCTTCGCCCCCAGTGCCCGAAGCTTTTCAATCGGCCGTTCGTAGCCGCGTTCGATATGGTGTACGCCGAGGATCGTCGTGGTTCCCCGCGCGGCCAGCGCGGCCAACACCATGGCCGCTCCGGCGCGAAGATCGCCGGCGGAAACCGGCGCACCGTCAAGCCGTTTTCGACCGACGATCTCGGCCGCATTGCCCTCGACGCGAATGTTCGCTCCCAACCGCCGCAGTTCGGCCACATGCGAGAACCGTTGCGGGAATACCTCATCGACGACCCGCGATCGGCCGTCGGCCGTTGCCATCAGCGCGGCCCAAGGTGCTTGCAAATCGGTGGGAAAGCCCGGGTGGGGCCGGGCGCAAACGTCCACCGGCAAGAGTCGTTCGGGACCGGCCAAGCGAACGGCGTTTGCCCCGATCTCCACGGAACAACCAGCGGCCGACAATGCCGCCAGCGGGGCCTCAACGTCGGCCGGCTCGACATCTTCGACGAGCACTTCGCCGCCGGTAACGGCCGCGGCAAACAGGTACGTGGCCGCCTCGATCCGATCGGCGATCACGCGATGCTTTGCGCCGACAAGACCATTGCTCCCGCGAATGCGGATGATCGACTGGCCGGCACCTTCGATCGCCACGCCCATGCCCGAGAGCAGCCGGGCAATATCGGTGATTTCAGGCTCGCGGGCGGCGCCGCGGATGACCGTTTCCCCCTCGGCGACGGCCGCCGCACACATCAATTGCGCGGTGCCTGTTACCGAGGGCCCGAATCGCCCGCTCATCACCACTTCTGCGCCGCGCAGCCGCCGCGCTTCGGCAAACACGCAGCCGGCGAGAATCTCGATCTTCGCCCCCAGTGCCCGCAGTCCGGCCAAGTGAAGATCCACCGGTCGATCGCCGAGCCGGCAACCGCCGGGCAAGGGAACCACCGCGCGGCCGAAGCGGGCCAAGAGCGGCGCGAGCACGCAAAAGCCCGCCCGCATCCGCCGCACGGCCGACCACGGGGCCGCGTAGCGGCTCATGCCGTGCGCGTCGAGCACCAGCGAGTCGCCGTCGCGATGAACGCAAACGCCCAACTGCCTGAGCAGCCCGCTCATCCAATGAACATCCCGAAGCTGCGGCGCGCGGCCCAGCACCACGGGCCGATCGCTCAAGATGGCCGCGGCCATCATCGGAAGCACGGCATTCTTCGCGCCGGCCGCTCGAACCGTGCCGCACAATGGCCCGGAGCCTTCGACTACCCACGCATTCACCAGCGCGCTCCTTCGTGCCTATCTTTTCGACCGCGGGATTCCGGACGATTGATCTTACGCGACATCTTGCCGATCGAGCAAAGCCGTCGGCGGTCGATCATTCCTTTGCCTGCTCGCAGGGCCGATCTCGCAGATATGCGTGGCACAGGGCGATGGCCAGCGCGTCGGCCACATCGGGCGGATCGGGCAGTTGAAGCAGCCCCAATTCGCGTTGCACGGCCCGCTGCACCTGCGACTTCGGCGCGCGGCCTGCCCCGGTGAGTATCTTTTTGATCTGCGTGGCGGCATAGGGCTTGATCGTCAGTCCCCGTTGCCGGGCGGCCAAGCAAATCACGCCACGGGCATGGCCCATCAGAATCGCAGTTCGCGGCCGCGCGTAATGCGAGTAGAGTTCTTCAATGGCCATCTCTCGCGGCCGGAAGGCTTCGATCAGTTCGACCACCCCGTCGTAAAGCTGTTCCAGCCGTCCGACCAGCGAACGGCCGCGCCCGCGAACCACGCCCGCCTCGACCAAACGGGGCCGGCCCAGGTGAACGTCGATCACCCCGTAGCCGGTCAGGTTCAAGCCCGGGTCGATCCCCACGATCCGCACGGCATTGGCAGCTTCGGTATTCATCAGCGGGTTTCTACCAAGCCCCAGCGGCGGCGTAAAGGACGAATAAACCGTTAGGGCGCAGGCTTGGCGGCGAACTCGGCGTGAAGCGCGGCCAGGTTCTCCCGCACCGTGTTCCGATCGCCGACCAAAACGAACATGCGGAAGGAATACTCGCCCGGCGGAATCCCCTCGGCGCGGCGCACGCGAAAGACGCAATTCCATTTCACCACTTTTTCCGCCTGAAAACGCCATCGGCCGTAGCTGGGCCCAGTGGTATGCGGCGCCGGTTGCGGCGGGGCATAAATGCCCATCGCGTGGGTACCCTCGGGCAGCGAAAGCACCACCGGATGCGGGATTTCGCCCGGCCCGTCGGAAAGCGGCCGCAGTTCCTTTTCGCGCGGGTCGTATTGAAGGAATTGCGAGAACTCGGGCGGCATGTAGCCGGTCAGGGCTTCGAAGACGGCCTCGGTGTGATGCTCGCCGATCGGCAGGCTGAAGACGACCTCGTAGGGAATCACTTGCGGCATCTGCTTGTAGCCGATGCGAAGACGCTTGAGCAACAAGTGGTCGGACAACACGGTGGTGTTCTTGGCCGGATTGGGGCCCGACTTCTCGCCCGGGGCCAGCCAAAAGGCCATTTGCGTGAGGGTTTGCAGGGCGTCGGGCTCAACCCGCATGTGGAGCAGACGGCTCGAGCTTGTCGGCCCAACGCCGTCGCGGCGCGAACCGGCCTCGGTGGGATTGAACGTCTCGCCCTTGATCGGCGTGCCGCAGTCGAGATTCGAGGCCGACTGCAATTGGCGGCCATGATCGAACGAATCGATGAACTCGCGGCCGTTCCAGCGGAGCGAATCGATCGCGCCGGCCAGCCGCGCCGTGGTGGTGATGACAATTTGCGACGGCCCCGGCGCCGAGCGGATTTGCGCCGCCCCATCGGGCACCGCGGCCAAGGCGGGCGATTTTGCATTGCCGTTGCCTGCCGGCCCTGCTGCCGACAACAAGGTCGCCATTGTCAACGTCCAGAGCCAAACCGCCGGTCCGGCAACTCGGCGAATCGCCGCCGCCACGCTTTCGCAACAGAACAGGAGCGCATGGGCCATGATTCGTGATCCTCCCCTCGATGGACGTTCTTTGGCCTCCAACGGCGTCTTTTTCCGTGCCGCTGGCTGCGCTTCGACCAGACTGTGCTCGGCGGCACACTGTTTTCAAGCAACCGGCATGTTTCAACGGCACAATCGTCCCGCCTCAAATATCGTGCCGCTTGGCGACCCGTAAGCGACAGCCCATCGTCTGTCGAATCGCCGGGCGCAACTTATCCTTTCGCAGCCGCGAGCAATTGTTCCAGTGCGCGTTGGGCGGCGTCGCGTTGAGCGATCAGCTCGGCCAGCGAGTCGCGCTCTTTCTGCACAACCTCGGCCGGAGCGCGCTCGACGAACGACTGGTTCTTCAGTTTGTTCTGCTTCGCGGCGATGAACTTCTCCAGATCGGCCAGTTCCTTGCGTTTTCGGGCGCACTCGGCTTCGACATCGATCACGCCGGCCAAGTTGACAAACACTTCCATCGCCGGAAGCGTGATGCCCGCACACAACGGCGGCGCGTTCACCTCGGGACCGATCTCCGTCAGCTCGGCGCCGGCCATCGAAGCGAAATACGGCGACATCGGGCGCAAGGCCTCGGCCAACTCAGCCTGCGCGCGGATGGAGAACCGGACCGTGGTTCGCGGCGGCACATTCTGCCGCGCCCGAATGTCGCGCACGCCGCGCAGCACCTCTTGAAAACGGGCGAACAGGGATTCAATCTGCTCGTCGCGGTGTTCGCCGCGCGCCATCGGCCAGGGGGCGACCATGATCGAGTCGGCCGCCGGTTGCGGATCGTCGAGCCCGCGAACCGGCGCAATGCCCGCCAGCCGCTGCCACACCTCTTCGGTAACGAACGGCGTCACCGGATGCAGCAATCGCAGCAGAACATCGAGCGCGTGGGCGAGCACGCGCTGGGCGACGGGCCGCTCGGCCGGGTTTTGCAGGCGGGTTTTCACCATCTCCACGTAAAAGCTGCAAAACTCGTCCCACGCAAAGTCGTACAGCGTGCGAACCGCGTCGGCAAAACGGTATTCGTCCAGCGCCGACGAAACCGCCTCCGTCACCGTGAACAACCGGCTGAGCACCCAGCGGTCTTCCACGCGCAGCTCGTCCGCCGACACCGCCGCCGGCCGATAATCTTCCAAGTTCATCATCACGAACCGCGAGGCGTTCCACAATTTGTTGCAGAAGTTGCGGGCCAGCTCGAAGCGCTCGCTAACCACCGCGCCGCGCGGCAGAGCGACATCGTCGGGCTTCTTCGCCCACTGCGTGGAAAACGCCTTGCCGCAATGCGGGCACTTGATCCGCGGCAAAATCCGGTTCTCGCGGGTTTGTTCGACGAGCTTGCCGCAATGCGGGCACTCGAACTCGACCGGCATGCGGATGTCTTGCGTTTCAGTGGTCAGATAGGCCAACCCGAATCGCAGGGCGTCGGCCCCGAACTTCTCGATCACGTCGATCGGATCGACCCCGTTCCCTTTGCTCTTCGACATCCCTTCGCCGTAGGCGTCGAGGATCTTCGGGTGGATATACACCTCGCGGAAGGGCACTTCGCCGACATTGTGCAGCCCGGCCAGCACCATCCGCGCCACCCACAAGGTGATGATATCGCGGCTGGTGATCAGCGTGCTGGTGGGGTAGTAGTAGCGCAGTTCCGGCGTCGGTTCGGGCCAGCCGAGCGTGGAATGAGGCCACAGGGCCGAGCTGAACCAGGTGTCGAGCACATCGGGCGAGCGGGCGAAACCGGCCGATTCCAACGCGGCGACCGCTTCCGGCTGATCTTCCAACAAACACACATGAACAACGGCGGCACCGGCCGCTTCCTCGCCGGTCCGCTCCAGTTCCTCCACTTGGTACGTGATCAGGTCCGAAAAACGCCGCGCCAGCTCGACCGGCACGGCCAACGCGTCGCCAAGCGCATCACGATCGGCGACGGCCTTGCTCCACACCGGAATCTGATGGCCCCACCACAACTGGCGGCTGATCGGCCAGTCGCGCTTCTCGCCGAGCCAATCGAGGTAGCCCTTGGCGTAACGCGGCGGAATGATCTTCACGCGGCCCTCGATTACGGCATCCATTGCCGTTTGGGCCAGATGGTCCATCATTACAAACCATTGATCGGTCAGCAACGGCTCGATCGGCGTCTTCGACCGATCGCTGTGGGCCAGCTCGATCTTTCGGTCTTCCACCTTGGCCAGCAGCCCGAGCGATTCCAAGTCGGCGACAACCTGTGCGCGGGCCTCGGCAATCGTCTTTCCGCGATAGGCGCCGGCCTCGTCGCTCAACGTGCCGTCGGGATTGAGGATGCTGGGCATCGGCAGCCCGTGACGCTTGCCCACCTCGTAATCGTTCGGGTCGTGGGCCGGAGTGATCTTCACGCATCCGGTGCCCAACTCGGGCTTCGCCCATTCGTCGGCAATCAGAGGAATCGGCCGATTCTGCAACGGCAACAATACCATTGCGCCGCGACGGGCCATGTCGCGCAGCTTGACCAACAGCGGCAACATCTCGGTGCGGCGCTGCCGAAGCTGTTCGAGTTGGGCTTCCAACTCCGGACGGTCTTTGGCCGGGGCGTCGTCAATTTTGGCCAGCAGTTCGCGCTCCGCCCGATCTAAGGCCGCGGCCGGGCCGGGATGCACCGCCACGGCCGTATCGCCGAGCATCGTTTCGGGCCGCGTCGTCGCCACGGTCACATACAACGGCTCGTCCGGACGCGGATCGATCAACGGATAGTTGATGTACCAGAAATGGCCGTCCACCGTTTCGTGGAACACCTCGTCGTCGCTGACGGCCGTTTGCAGCATCGTATCCCAATTCACCAACCGTTTGCCGCGGTAGATCAGCCGCTCTTTGAAGAGGCTGAAAAACGTATGGCGGACGGCACGGGCGCAAACCGGGTCGAGCGTGAAGCGCGTCCGCCGCCAGTCGCAGCTACAGCCCATCTGTTTCAATTGGCTGATGATCCGCGCCTCGTATTCGTTCTTCCACTGCCAGATGCGATCGACCAGCCCTTGGCGGCCCAATTGATGCCGCGACAGCCCTTCCTCTTGAAGCAGGCGGCGTTCGACGACCGCCTGCGTGGCGATCCCCGCATGATCTGTCCCCGGCACCCACAGGGCCTCGAATCCCTGCATTCGCTTGCGGCGGATGCAAATGTCTTGCAGGGTGTTGTTCAGCGCGTGGCCCAAATGCAACGCCCCGGTAACGTTGGGCGGTGGAATGACGATGGTATAGGGCCGTTTCTTCGGATCGGGGTTGCTCTGAAAACACCCCCGCTGTTCCCAGAACTCGTACCAGCGGCGCTGCGCCGCGGTGTGGTCGTATTGTTTGGGAAGCTCCGACTGTTTTTCGACGGGAGAAGTGCTCATGACGTTGCATCCGCGGCCGGTCGGCCGCACCGTTGTTCATCCTTGCTCAGTTTGTACTCGATGGCATCAACCAGGGCGATCCAACTGGCCTCGATTATGTTTTCGCTCACGCCGACCGTGCCCCACACGTCGTCTTCGTCTTGGCTCTCGATGATGACGCGGACGCCGGCGGCCGTGGCTGCCTCGGAGTTGATCACGCGAACTTTATAATCGACCAAACGCATCTTGGCCAGATTCGGAAACGAACCGTTCAACGCCTTTCGCATCGCGGCATCGAGGGCATTGACCGGGCCGTCGCCCTCGGCCACCTCGTGGCGAATCTGATCGCCGATCCGCAGCTTGACCGTCGCCTCGGTTACCGTCGTTCCGTCGCGCTCCGTTTCCACGTTGACGCGATACGACACCCTCTCGAAGTGCGGACGAAACGTGCCCATCGACCGTTGCACCAGCAGGTGGAACGAACCGTCGGCCGCCTCGAACTGATAGCCGGCGTTCTCCATCGAAACCACTCGGGCCAAGATGCCGTCCATCAGCTTCGGGTCCAGAGCGATCCCGTGCCGCTCGGCCAAGGCGGCGATGTTAGATCGGCCCGAAAGCTCGCTGACCAGCACGCGGCGTTCGTTGCCCACCAAGGCCGGATCGATGTGCTCGTAGCTTTGCGCCGTCCGCGCCACCCCGCTGACGTGCATGCCGCCTTTGTGGGCGAATGCGCTTTTGCCCACAAACGGCTGATGCGGACGGAAGTTCATGTTCACCATCTCATAGACGTAGCGCGAAAGCTCGGTAAGCCGGCGAATGCTTTCCGGTTGAAGGACGGAGTATCCCTTTTTCAGCGCCAAGTTGGCGGCCACCGAGATCAGATCGGCATTGCCGCACCGCTCGCCGAATCCGTTGATCGTCCCCTGCACCTGCGAGGCGCCCGCATCGACCGCCGCCAGCGAATTGGCCACCGCCAGTTCGCAATCATTGTGGCAATGGATTCCCACGGGCACCGCCACGGCATTGACCGCCGCCCGGGTTAGCGCAGCCACCTCCTCGGGCATCGAGCCGCCGTTGGTGTCGCAAAGAACGACCTTGGCCGCCCCGGCCTCGGCGGCCGTGCGGAGGCACATCAGCGAATAGTCGCGGTCGAGCTTGCAACCGTCGAAGAAGTGCTCGGCGTCGAAGATCACCTCGCGCCCGGCCGCTTTCAAGCAGGCGATCGTATCGCGGATCATCGCCAAGTTTTCTTCGCGCGTCGTGCGAAGCACTTCCGTCGCCTGAAAGGCCGACGCCTTGCCCACAATCGTCACCCAGCGAGTCGGAGCGGCCAGCAGGGCAGCCAGGCCGGTGTCGTCTTCCGGTCGCGTGTTCTTGCGACGGGTCATGCCGAACGCCGTAACGCGCGCCGTCTTCAACGGCAACTCGGCCGCCCGAATGAAGTACTGCGCATCCTTCTCGTTCGAGGCCGGATAACCGCCCTCGACGAAATCGAAGCCCAATTCGTCGAGCCGGGCGGTCAATTGCAGCTTATCGGCCAGCGAGAAGCTCAGCCCTTCGGCCTGCGAGCCGTCGCGCAATGTCGTGTCGTACAGTTCGATGCGTCGAGTCATCCGCTTGCTCACCTGAAATCGCGTTGTCGCCGGCGGTTGTTCCCGTTTCTTCCCCGAATCGAGAACACTCGGCGAATCAACGCCCTCGCGAAAACAACCGTTCTTCGTTTCTCCGAACGAGACGGATCGCCGACTCAATCGAATCGCGGCGAGCCCGCCTTGATCGCAGAGCGTTTGAATCTCCAGCCGTTCGGCTTAGTGGATTGGGTACGAAAGAACTCGCGTGTCCCTCGGTTACGGAATCGACATAGGTAAGCCCTCGCGGGCTGTCCCTGTCACACCACCGTGCGTACGG
>CAZVZX010000057.1:0-22532 GCA_964631235.1 uncultured Planctomycetaceae bacterium
GAGCGGGTTTTCAGCCGGGTGCGGTAGCACCGGTTGGCCGGCGGCCCTGCCGCCCATGATAAGGAAACGAGCGTTGTTGTTCGGTCGGTAAAAGGATTCCAGCGACCAACGGGAGCGGGTTTTCAGCCGGGTGCGGTAGCACCGGTTGGCCGGCGGCCCTGCCGCCCATGATAAGGAAACGAGCGTTGTTGTTCGGTCGGTAAAAGGATTCCAGCGACCAACGGGAGCGGGTTTTCAGCCGGGTGCGGTAGCACCGGTTGGCCGGCGGCCCTGCCGCCCTGAGAGGAAGGAATGAGCAGAAGGCGCGATATCGACGGTATTCTGAAGAACTGGGATTATCGTCCCGGCACGATCAGCGCCCGAATCGTTCCGGCGGGACGGGGACGCGAGGTTCTGCAAATGCGGATCGAGCTGGGCGTTTTGCAAATGGAACTCGATGGGCGACCGGACGGCATGCGCCCGGAAGGCCAGCCGACGTATCTCGACGTTCTCGTAAAAAAGGCGGCAGCCCAGCCGGGCTCCTATGTGCTGAGCGATGAAGAGTGTTTCGAAATCGATCGCGAGTTTCTTCAGTTCTATCACCGTCGAATCTGTTTTTTGGCACTGCGCGAGTTTCGTCGCGCGATGAACGACGCCGACCACACGTTGCGATTGATGGATTTCGTTGCAGAGCACTCGCCCAACGAGCAGTGGACCCTTTCGCACGAGCAGTATCGGCCTTTCGTGCTTTTTCATCGCACGCAGGCGGCCACCATGGTGGCGCTCGATGAACTTTCGGCGGAAGCGGCCATCGAGGAGTTAGATTCGGGGCTGCATGTGATGCGGCATGTGTGCCGCGAATTGAGCGACGGTCAGGGCGGAGAATATGAGGAGTTGGTCGGACATCTGAAAGAATTGAAGGAATCGTTGCGTCGCGAGTACGCAGTCGGGCCGACTCTGACCGAGCAACTGGCCGATGCCGTCGCCGCAGAAGAATACGAACGCGCCGCCAGAATCCGAGATGAAATCGCCCGCCGGCGGGCCACCACCTAATAGATCGCATCGAGGCGACCGCCCGACTCGCTGCCGGCAGCACCGTTGACCGGTCGCTTGCATGGCGAAAAAATGCGTCTCAGTTGGCGGAACGCATCTTCTTCGTGTGCGGGAAGGCAAAAACGGTCAACACTTTTTCCCCATCGACCGCTTATGTCGTGTTTTTGGGGAATCGTTGCCCGAACATCCGCACTTGGTGCGATTCGTCGGAGGCAAGCCGTTATTTGTCCCTGCGACAGCTCCATCGAGGAAGTGATACACGTTTCAAAAATCGCCGGCCTTCCTCCCCAGGTCTCCTATTTTCTCATTTCGGGCGTTCGGTTGTTAGCTGAATGTTAGCCGGAAGTTAGCGCATAAGAATTCGGCGTGCCGACAGCGATTGCTGCTGTGTCCCCACCTTCGGTCGCAACCGGTACTCGGAACTGGGTAAATGCCCCCACAATAGGTGGAACGATGGTGAAATACGAGGCATTTTCGTACAATGCCAGTATGCCTTCATACCCGTTGTTTGGGGGTTAATTCTCCTCCCGTTCGACCTTGCACTGCCCTATTGGGCCGGCCGCTAATAGAGCTGACCGTTCGGTGAGCGGCCCGTCGGCCGCTGGTTTATTGCGCGCGGCTGACTGGTGGCACGGGGGAGAGGTCGTCGCAGCTAAACGGACGCGAGGCCCCGATGGCAAGGTTTGTTTTGTTAGCAGACGATAGTTTGGTTGCTTGACGGCAAGGCGTTGGCCTGCGGGGTAAAGGCGAATGTCGGGCTCCGAGGCGGTACGGGCACGCATGTGGAGAAGCCAACGATGAACATTGATCGCGGCTATCTCACGTTGGCGGCGAAATACGTGCGTCGTCAGGCCAAGCAACTGGCCGAGCAGTGTCGCGGGATCGAAACAGGCGACGACATCGAATACGTCCATCGTGCGCGGGTGGCGACTCGCCGGTTGCGCGCGGCGCTGCGGTTGTTTTCGGATTGCTTCGGCGGGCGTGCGGGGCGTCGATGGCGGAGGGCGTTGCGCCGCTTGGCGCGGCGACTCGGCGATGCTCGCGATTTGGATGTTCAGATCGAGTTTCTTAGCGATACGTTGGCCAAACAGCACGATCCGCAAGTGTGTTTGGCGCTTAGCCGGTTGGCGGCGGACTGCCAGCGCCGTCGCGACCGGATGCAGCCGAAAATATGCAAAGCCGTTGCCCGCCTAGAGCGCAGCGGGGTGCTGGATGAAATGCAGGCGGTCACCAAACGCATTCTCGGCAAGATCAACGTCGAGACCGCCGATGTCGCTTCGGTCCGTTCTTGCCGACGAACCGCAAAACAGATTCGCCGGGCGATGAACGAGGTGCTCTCGTTCCAAGACAGCCTCGACGATGCCGAGGATTCGCAGCGGCATCACGAAATGCGGATCGCCGCCAAGCGCCTCCGCTATCTGCTGGAAATCGCTCAGCCGGTGTACCGCAAGCAGCTCGGGCTGCTGATCGAAATGGTCAAAGAGCTGCAAACCTATCTCGGCGATATTCACGACTGCGACGTTTGGGTCGGCATTGTCGATCAATTCGCGGAGCGCGCGCGGCAGGCGGTTGTCCGCGCGTACGGGCACGAACGGCCTTTTCTTTCGATCGAGCCGGGGCTGCATTGGTTGCGAAACGAACGTCGGGCGGTGCGAGGCCAGTTGTTTGCCGCGCTGCGGCAATATTGGATCGCGTTGGTCGAGCAGCGCATTTGGAGCGAACTGGCTCAGATCATCGAGAGTGTCGTCGAGACGGGCCGTCCTCCCGATTCGCATCCTCTGTTGCTTTCGCCCGGCGGGAACGGCCCAGCCGAAACGAGTCAAGCCGCCCCGACGCCGAGCCCAACGACGGCCGAAGACGCAGCGCGGGCGCCCGGCAACGGCAATTGCGGCCTTCCGCTGAAGAGGGACGATCAAACGCTGCCCCCATGGCCTAGTCGGCGGGCGGGCCGAGCGACTCGCCAACCGTTGAGCCGTTAGAACCTGAACGTTTGCCATGGACGCCAGCACGCAAAGCCCCCTCCCCAGCGCCGAAAGCCGCATCGTCGCCGCAATCGACATCGGTTCCAACGCCGTGAGAATGGAGATCGCCGAAGTTCTGCCCGACGGGCAAGTCGAGGTGATCGAACGGTTGCAACGAGCCGTCCGTCTCGGACAAGATGCGTTCCGCCGTGGGCGGTTGGGCGGGCGAAGCATGCGCGCGGCAGTGGACGTGCTCCGCGATTTCCGCGAGCTGCTCGATCTCTATCGCGTCGATCAGATGCGCGCCGTGGCCACCAGCGCCGTCCGCGAGGCCACGAACGCCGATATGTTTCTCGACCGCGTGTATTTGACGACGGGGCTTTCGATCGATGTGATCGACACCTCGGAGGAAAGCAGGTTGACCGTGTCGGCGGTGCGGCAGGGAAT
Source organism: uncultured Planctomycetaceae bacterium (assembly GCA_964631235.1). Taxonomy (GTDB): domain Bacteria; phylum Planctomycetota; class Planctomycetia; order Pirellulales; family Thermoguttaceae; genus JARKPK01. The sequence continues at coordinate 3,441 of CAZVZX010000057.1, forward strand.
GGGCAGTCTCTTCGCCGACCGCGCGCGGGAGACGCTGATCGCCGATGTGGGCGGCGGCAGCACGCTTTTGACGATCCTTCGCGGTGGCGAAATCGTTACCTCGCAAAGCCTGCGGCTCGGCTCGGTGCGGCTGCAAGAACTGCTTATCGGCGACAACTTGCCGCCGCGCCGCGCGGCCGAGATGCTTCGCACCCACATCAACAATGCGGTGATCGCCCTGCACGGATCGTTGGCGCTCGATCAGATCGAAGTCTTCGTGGCTGTCGGCGGCGACGCCCGATTCGCCGCACGGCAGGTCGGCCATCCGATCGGCGACAGCGGCCTAGCCGAAGTGGCGATCGACCGGTTCGATCGCTTGGTGGACCGTTGCGAAAAACTCTCGGCCGACGAGTTGGCCAAGCAGTTCGGACTTCCCTTCGCCGAGGCTGAAACGATCGTGCCGGCGCTGCTCGTGTACCAGGCGCTGCTGCATCGCGGCAAGGCGGAGCGAATCGTTGTGTCGCATGTTTCGATGCGCGATGGGCTGTTGTTGGAACTTGCCCGGCGCGTCACCGGCAGCGAAGACGAAGCCCTGCTGGCCGGGGTGATCCATTCGGCAACGACGTTGGCCGAAAAATACCGCGTTGACCTCGACCACGGCACCAATGTCGCCGAATTGTGCGTCAAACTCTTCGACTTTCTCCAACGCGACCACGGGCTCAACGCTCGACATCGGTTGTTGCTTCGCGTTGCGGGCCTGCTTCACGAGGTCGGGGGATTCGTCAGCAACCGGTCGCACCACAAGCACAGCGAGTATTTGATCGCCAATTCCGAGATTTTCGGGCTGAGCCGCTCGGAGATCGCCGTAGTTTCTCAAATCGCGCGGTACCATCGGCGCAGCCTTCCCCGCGCATCGCACACGGCGTATATGGCGTTGAAACGTGAAGACCGAGTGGCGGTCAACAAGCTGGCCGCGCTGCTGCGGGTGGCAGACGCCTTGGCGCGCGGCCATTCGCGAAAGATGCGGCAAATCGTCATGGAACGCGACGGAGACGACCTCGTCCTCACCGTTCCGGGCGAATACGATTTGGCTCTCGAACAGCACTCGCTGGCGGCGAAAAGCGATTTGTTCGAAGAAGTGTTCGGTATGCACATTCGTTTGGAAACCGGGTAGTTCGTTCGGCGGATGCGCCGAAGCGATCAATGAGCGGTTCGATCGAACGCCTCCGCCGTCGGGCAAGTCGGCGGGAAGACAACTGCGATTGAGTCATGGCAAAAGACCCCCTGAAAGACCCGAAGCTCTACATCAATCGAGAACTCAGTTGGCTCGAGTTCAACGACCGGGTTCTGCGCGAAGGGTTGAACGCCGAGCTGCCGTTGATGGAGCGGCTCAAGTTTCTGGGGATCGTCAGTTCGAACTTAGATGAGTTTTTCCTCGTTCGCGTGGCCGGCTTGCGCCGCGCGCGCGACGCCGGAGTTCGCCGCCGCGACCCATCGGGAATGACGCCGGCACAGCAACTTTCGGCAATCCATGCCCGGGTGCGTCGGATGATTCAAGAGCAGTCCGACGGCATCGTCAACTGTTGTTCCGGCCTGCGTCGCCACGGCATGCGGCTGCTCGAACCGCATGAATGGAGCGAAGAGCATCAACGGTTCTTGCGCGGCTATTTCCAAAAAGAACTGCAACCCGTGCTGACGCCGCTGGCGGTCGAGGAGTTGCGGCCCGCTCCGGTGCTGCCCAATTTGCAGTTGCATGTGGCCGCGGTGTTGGGCGCTTCCGGCGACACCGAGACGAGCGATCCGAAGATCGTTGTCGTGCCGGTACCCACTCAGTTTCGCCGGTTGGTCGAATTGCCGGCTGATGAAGGGACGGATGTGACGCGGTTGGAAGATGTGATCCGGGTCTTCCTTCCGAAGCTGTTCGTCGAGCGGGCCGTGTTGGCAACGGCCGTCTTTCGAATTGCGCGCGACGCCGATGTGATCATCAGCGACGACGACGCAACGGATCTGTTGGGCACGGTCGAGCAGGCGGTGCGGTCGCGCAGGCGGCGCAATGCCGTGCGACTGACGATTTCGGCCGGTGCCGACGGGCGAATCTTGCGGTTCTTGACCGACTGGTTGAAATTGCGCAGTGAAGAAGTGTACGAATTGCCGGTGGCCAACGATGCCGGGCTGCTCATGGAGCTGGCGAATTGGCCCGGGTTCGACCACCTTCGCAGCGACGACTGGCCGCCGCAAACGCCGCGCGACCTATTGGGCACCGACGATCTTTGGGCCGCGATCAAAGACCGCGATATCCTGCTTTTCCATCCTTACGAAAGCTTCGATCCGGTGATCAACCTTTTGGAAAAAGCAGCGGAAGACCCCCATGTTCTGGCCATCAAGCAAACGCTTTACCGCACGAGCGGCAATTCGCCGATCGTTCGCGCGCTGCAACGCGCCGGCGAGAACGGAAAAGAAGTGACCGTGCTGGTGGAACTGCGCGCGCGGTTCGACGAGGCGCGTAACGTGGCCTGGGCCCGGCGGCTCGAAGATGCTGGATGTCATGTGATTTACGGCGTGGCCGGCTTGAAAACACATGCCAAAGCGCTGTTGATCGTCCGGCGCGAAGGGTCGCGGATTCAGCGTTATGTTCATTTGGCCACAGGCAACTATAACGATCGCACCGCCCGACTCTACTCCGATCTCGGCTTGTTGACGGCCGACCGCGATATCGCCAACGACACATCGGCCTTTTTCAACTTGCTGACCGGCTATTCCGAGGCCGTCGGCTGGGCGAAATTGGTGATTGCCCCGACGGGCCTGCACCGGCGGATCATTGAATTGATCGAACGCGAAATCGAGGTTTCGACTCCCGATCGGCCCGGGTTGATCATGGCCAAGGCCAATTCGCTGCAAGAGCCGGAGGTGATTCGGGCGCTCTATCGGGCGTCGCAGGCGGGCGTCCGCGTGTTGTTGAACATCCGCGGCATTTGTTGTCTGCGTCCCGGCGTCAAGGGTGTTTCGGAAACGATCGAAGTACGATCGATCGTCGATCGGTTCCTGGAGCACGCCCGAATCTATTACTTCGGCAACGGCGGCCACGAAGAGGTGTACCTCAGCAGTGCCGACTTGATGACGCGGAACCTGCACAAACGATTGGAAACGATGTTCCCCTTGGTCGATCCGGGGCTGAGACGCCGCGCAATCAATATCTTGGAAACCTACTTTGCCGACAACGTCAAGGCGCGCGTTCTCGGGCCGGACGGACAGTATCGTTCGCCCGAACGCCAGGGGCCGAAGGTTCGCGCCCAGGAACGTTTCTATCGTGAAGCGGTAGCGGCAGTGCGGGCGGCCCAGCGCGCTGATCGTCAGTTCCAGCCGTTGGAACGCCCGCGAGATACGGACTAAGGCCGGCAGCCGCCTGCGGTCTCTTCTGCAACGGAAAACGAGTCTTCTGCTCCCAGCGGGATTGCGCAGTTGGCATGGGGAGCGTGAAGGCGTTCTCGAAGATCGGCGAATGCCCATGCCGCGTCCTGCCGATAAAGGTCGCAACAGGGCGGGAGTTGCCGCGCGGGAAGAATGAGGCAGCGTCGGGCAAGCTGCGGCCGGCCGTTGCATGTCGCTGCCGTCGGGGTTAGGCTATTTGTCTCGCCCGTTGCTTCGTTCCGTTGCTGCATGCAACGACGAAATGCCGACCATTGTGCGGATTGTTGATCTTCCCCCCTTGCCCAAGGATTTGCCCTCCATGACACTCGCCCCGATCTGCCTTGTGCTGTCGATTGTCGCGGCCTCTCCCGGCAGTCTTCCGTCGCCTGAAGCATCGCTGAAGACCTTGCGCCGCGAACATCCGCGGCTGTTGGCCACCAATGCCGATTTGGCGCGGCTGAAACAACAGATTCAGTCGGATCCGGCCACGGCGCGTTACTATTCGGCGGTGAAACAACATGCCGAGCGGTGTCTCCGTGATCGGCAGGTGGAATACAAAATCATCGGCCCGCGGCTGTTGAACGAGAGCCGAAAATGCCTCGATCATGTATTCACGCTGGCCACGGTCTATCGAATCGACGGCGACAAACGATGCCGCGATCGGGCGATTGCCGAGATGTTGACAGCCGCCGGTTTCAAAGACTGGAACCCTTCGCATTTCCTCGACACAGCCGAAATGACCAACGCGCTGGCCATCGGCTACGACTGGCTTTATCACGACATGACGCCCGAACAGCGGAAAACGATTCGCGAGGCGATCGTCGTCAAGGGATTGCGCGAGGGCGAGAAAATCTATGCGCGCGATGGCTGGTGGGCCAAGTGCAGCCACAATTGGAATCAGGTATGCAATGGCGGGATGACGATGGGCGCGCTGGCCATCGGCGACGAAGAGCCCGCCATCTCCGGCTTCATCGTGTCAGCGGCCTTGCGCAGCGTGCCGAGGGCAATGGCCTCCTTTGCTCCTGACGGAGCGTGGGACGAAGGCCCCGGCTACTGGAACTACGCCACCAGCTACAACTGTTATATGCTCGCCGCGTTGGAAAGCGCATTGGGCAACGACTTCGGATTGGCCGGTATGCCGGGGTTTGCGATTACCGGCGACTTCCGCATTCAAATGATCGGCCCGACGGGTTTGTCGTTCAACTATGCCGACGGAGGCGAACGCACCGGCAGCGCGTGGCAAATGTTCTGGCTGGCTCGAAAGTTCAACAACCCACTTTATAGTTGGCACGAGCGCGAGGTGGTGAAAAGCACCTCGGCACAAGGCCTATGGTGGTTCGACTCGCGCAGCACGCCGCCCAGCGAAGCGCCGCTCGATCGCTATTTTCGACATGCCGAAGTGGCCACACTTCGCGGCAACTGGTCCGCGTCGGCCGTGTATGTCGGATTCAAGGGTGGCGACAACAAAGCGAATCACAGCCATTTGGAGTTGGGCATGTTCGTGCTCGATGCCGATGGTCAGCGCTGGGCGCTCGATTTGGGCGGCGACGACTACAACCTGCCGGGATACTTCGGAAAACAGCGTTGGACGTATTATCGTTTGGGAACCGAGGGGCAAAACACCCTGATTATCGGCGGCCGCAACCAAGACCCCCGAGCTGTTGCTCCAATCACGGCCTTCCAAAGCAAACCCGATTGGGCTTTTGCCGTTGCTGATTTGTCTGCGGCGTATCAGGGCCAAGCAAAGGCCATTTCGCGCGGCGTCGCCTTGCATCGACGACAGCAGATTCTGATTCAAGACGAAATCACCGATCCGATTGATTCGGTCGTATGGCAAATGCACACGCGTGCGGAAATATCCGTGAGGGATAATGCCGCACAATTGAAGATCAAGGATGCTCGGCTTCGCGCCGAAATCATCGCACCTGCCGGAGCTAAGTTCGAGACGGCCTCGGCCAAGGCGCCGTCGCCGCAACGATCCAACGACGACGTCACCAAACTCGTCGTGCGATTGCCTCGCCGGCCGGGCAAAACGACGCTCGCCATCACGTTTACGCCCGGCAGCAGCGGGCCGATCTCTCCGCCCCCGCTTAGCGAGTTGAGCAAATGGTCTCAGGCAGGCAAGGGAAAATAAACCCGCGATTGCCGATCACTGAGGCATCGAGTGTTTTTTCAGTTGCCAAGCGTAATCACGTATTTCACCGATGGAGTTTTGTCTATGGTCCGGCGAACGGCGGTAATTTTGTCGTGTATCGCGGCATCAGCGGCGACGATCGGTTCGGGCATCGCATCGGCGTGTGCCGATGACCTTTTGATGTGTTCCTCGGCGGTGGACTCGGGCCACAATGCGCGCACGGCATCGGCCGAGGCGCCAGGCACAGAAGCGAAGCTGCCGGCAACACCAAGCGACGGCGCGCGGGGCGATGCAGCCGGGCGGTGGATCGTCGCCGCCGTGGCGGTACAGGCCGCCGCAGCGACGGAGGCCTCGCCGGCCGAACGTCTGGCGGCCCGCGGCGCGGTCCTCAAGCCTTCGGCCGAGAAACCATCGGCGCTCGAAGCCGGGAACGCCAAGCTGACCGATGAGGATTTGGAACTGGTCGCACAGTTGAAGGGGCTGAAGAGCGTCAAGTTGACCGGCTGCGCAGTCTCAGCAATCGGTATCCAGCGCCTGGCTGGGCTCGAATCGCTGAAAGTTCTCGGACTCGACAATACCGCAGCGGACGATGCCGTTCTGAAAGTGGCCGGAACGATGGTCAACCTGGAGGAGTTGTTGCTTACCGGCACGAAGATTACCGATTCCGGGCTCAAACACCTTGCCGGCCTCAAGAGGCTGAAGCGATTGCGCATCAGCGACACCCAGGTGGGGAACGAAGGGCTGAAAGCCCTCGCGCCGCTGGCCACGCTGGCCGACCTGGACTTAAGCAAAACACAGATTTCGTCCGCGGGCGTCAAGGAGCTGGCCGCATTGCCGGCCTTGGTAAAGTTGAATCTCTATTCGACGCAAGTTGGCGATGCAGCAGCGGCCGACCTCGCCAAAATGCCGAAACTCAAATGGTTGAACCTCGACGCCACGGCGGTAACCGATGCGGCACTTCCGCCGCTGGCATCCTTGAGCGACTTGGAGTTCCTGCATTTGGGTCGCACGGCCGTCACCGATGCCGGCGCGGAGTCGTTGGGCAAACTGACGAAACTGAAAGAAATCCATGTTACGCGCACGAAAATGACGCCGGCTGGGGCCGCGCGGCTGCGGGCGTTGTTGCCCGGCTGTACGGTCCGCGACGTTGTGGAAACGCCGTGACGGGAAGTTTCGCCCCGGCACCACCCGCTGTGGCCGCCGGGCGGATCGGGTCAGCGGCCCCTGCGAAGCCGATGGTCCGCCGGCTTTGTTGATCTTCGCGAGTTGCGGCAGTGCCGGGTTGTGCCGAATTGTAACACGAGCGAGTCGCTGAGTTCTTTGAAGATCGATCGAATGACATTCGACTCGCTCGCCCATTCGGTTCGTGTGAATTGCAGCGGCGGCTCGCCGGCGGTGACGGGTTTTCGTTCTCCACTGTGTTTGCTGCGTATCGAGGCGCGGAACACGTAATTCCGTCTGCTTGCCCAGTACGCATGCTAATGCTAGGATGAGCCTGGAGGATATGCGTATGACCCGATATCGCGTTGCCTTGGTTGCCCGTCCCGACGGATGGCAGCCGGAATCGCTCGACGACGTTCCACCTCGGCCCGGCCCCCTGGGCGAGGTGCTCTGCGAGTCCCTCGACCTATTCGAATCGCTGCGGCGGGCGATCGAATATAACCGATCGTCTTCGGTCGGCGGGCAGTGGGCCGTCGTTGTCGATATCGATCAGACAGGGCGGATTTGGCCCAACGCGCGGTTGTGTACGCCGATTGCCTACAAAGTCACTTCGATCTGGTGGCCGGAAGGTTGGGAGCCGGCCTCGGCCCGCGATGTGCCCAACTGTGTGTGGAAATCGCAGGGTGCTCCTGCCGAGCCTGCCGAGAATTACCAGCAGGCCGAAAACACCGTAATCGCGCTAAACAACCAATGCATGGCTCGGCCCGGGCTGAATTGGTACGTGATGGTGGCGGTCGAGAACGAGCCGGTTGCCCAGACAGTGGCATATGACGGATCCGGCACCGAAACGACTTCCCTGGTTCGGCGGTTGCATGTTTTGCGTCCCGATCAGGGCACCCACGGCAATTGCGACCACTGCCCGGCACACTCGTTTCCCTGTGCGCAGGCGGATTGGAGCAGCCGAGTGCATGACGTTTCAGACACTCAAAGCAGGGTGTTGCGCGGGGGCGGAAGGTAGTATGCGGAGCGAGACTATCGAGCCGCATCGCGTACGAGTGATGGCCCAAATAACACCGCAAGAAACGCAAGGCGGTTCAAACGGGGGCAACACGCAGTCGGCCGCCTTGCTGCGCCAGCGGCGCTGTGGCAACTGTGTGGAGCTATTTGGTCGAACAATACGAGGCTTCGTGCTGGTGTTGTCGGCGGCAAGCAATACGCGATCGCAGAATCCGGCATAGAAACACGCTTGTTCGACAGTGCCGCGAGTGATCTCCGCTGTTGAGAACTCACGGTTGCGGACGTGGTGGAATCGGCAGACACGCAAGACTTAGGATCTTGTCCCGCAAGGGGTCCGGGTTCAACTCCCGGCGTCCGCATTTGCCGCCTACCTGCGAGCCATTGCCCATCTGCTCATCATTGTGTTCAACAGGCGACCATCTATCGGGTCACGTCCGCTTTTGCAGAGTCGGCAGTCTTTCTGTGACCGCGGGCGTTTCGTCCAAGGCTTAGAACGTCGAACGGACTTCACCTGGGAAGCGTTTGTTTCGCAATATTGAACCGACGCCCCGGCACTCGTCGTCGGCTCTTTCCGAGACGAAGCATCGCCAACGCCGCCTCCCGCCGTTCCGCCGCGTTCAACTCCGACCGCTTGGCCGTTGCACAAGCTCCGTTCGCCTCGATGGCTCGGTGTTCTGCCGAGAAAACAGCCTCTATCGACCTGTCCTACCGCCGGCGGTCTATCAGCCGCCGAAATGAATTATGAGCCGTTGCAGTCCATTTGTCGCGCCGCTCCCGCATTAGCGGACTATCGGCTTAGAAAGACGGAGGGGCGCTCGCGCAATTCACGAGTTTCTCCACCCTGCGTTTCCCGTACCCAGAAAGACACGGGACGACGGTTGAAGTTGCGTTCCGAAATGCCGGCGAGTGTGGCGGTGCTGTTGTCGATGACGAACGCGGGCACCTTCTCATCCCAACCCCGATTTGAATAAACGAAAATGCCGGCCGCATCCGTAATGCCGCCTTGGGTTGTCTCGATAATCGTGCCGATTTTCTCCGTCTTCATGCCGAGAATCCATAACCGTCCGCCGCGGTTGCGGCACATGACGCCTTGATGTTCTGTATTGAGTTGGCGGCACCACGCGCTTTGCCCCGGCTGGTTGAGATCCAATCGGCCGCAGTAATCGTCCAGAAAGATGTCGCCGCTCCCCCATCCCTCCACGGCCATCCCCGTCCACGAGCTGACGATGAGCGTGCGGCGCGATTCGTGCTTCAGAACAATACCGTGACCGCCGCTCGCGCTAGTGCAGCGTTCGAGGATCACGGCCGGCGCATCGGGAAGATTTCGCGGATGACGGCCGTCCACCAGTCGCCACACCGCGGTCCCTTCAGTGACAAACCGGCCTTCCAGTCCGATGATCCGCTCGACCGGCCCGCGAATTTGTATCTCGCCCTCGAAACGGAAGTTGGCCCCGGCGGGCAAGAAGACCGTCTTGGCTCCGGAGTCGATCGCCGCTTGCAGAGCACCGCTGGAGTCTCTCTTCCCCTCCGGATCAGCGCCGAAGGAAAGCAGGTTCACCCAATCCCCGTCGGGATTGCCCCACCGAACCGGCGGAGGATCCTTCACTGCAAGGTGTCGCACCTCGCCTGCCGAGGCAAAGGTTCCATCCGGGATCTTGCGGAACAGCGACCGGACGTTGGCGTGCGACGTGTCCTCGGGGACGACGCCCGCGGCGATAATGTCTCCCTTATCCCGGCCCTTGTCGGCATGATCCACCGAGACCGGATATCCGCTGATTTCAACTTGCCGCAGGTACATCTGCCGCTGATTGAGCACCCCAGGGGTGTTGGGGCCCGCTCCAATCCCGCGCAGCCGGGAATCGACCAGCGTCACATGCCCCCAAGAATCTTTCTCGTTGTAGATTGCCGTGACGGAGTTCTCGCTTACCAGGCCGCGCACGAAGACCATCTGATGGTAGTTGTGCCACCCCCATTTCCGCTGACCACTGAGTCGCACATGCTCGAAGGTGATCGAGTTGACCGGCCATTTCGTGCTGATGCCGACGTCGAATCCTTCAACCTCCAAGTTTCGTACTAATAGCGGGCCGATCTCGTCGGTGAATCCCATGTCCAGTCCGATACTGCCCGAGTCTCTTGCCGCGAGGATCCTTACATTGCGGACGCAGCCCTGATTGCTCGCATTGAATTGCAGTCCGATCGCATGGGGATGGCCCGTTCCGATTTCGATGGTGAGATCGCGGACTGCGTTGCGGAACCGTTGAGCCGGCCGATTGCCGGTCCAGATCAGCGCTTTCGGGGTGTCGCCTGCAAACGAGGGGGAGTTGTCCGGCAGCCGAATCGTCGTCAACTCGGTTCCGGCCCCCTGCAAGATCGTTCGCTTTTGCTCACTTCCGCTTTTGCCCTCGGGCCAACGGAGCGTTTCACTGGCCATCCATCGTCCAGCGGACAAATAGATGATCCGGTTGCCATTCGGATGCGCATCGAGCGCTTTCTGGATGGCAAGGGTGTCGTCGCGGTCATCATTGGGCGTGCCGCCGAAGTCACGAACATCGATGACGCCGCCGTTTTTAGGAAACGTGATTCCCGAGTCTGCCGCTTCAGCGTCGGTCATCCACTCCGCCGAAACGAGAACGAGCACAAAAGCAAGCAGAGACTGTCTCATACGGTGGTGGGGCATGCCTGAGGTCTCTCTGCCTAGCGCGTTACTGCTATTGCTATCACATCTCTCGTTTCAACCGATCGGGCATGAAACCGGGGGTAACGTAAGCAAGAACCTCATTGCTTGGTGAGCTCTGCGCGAACTGCCGAAGTCGCAGATTCGTCTCGCCCTGGCAATTGCGGCGACCGGCTTTCGCCAGCGTCCGCCTTCGTTTGGCCTGAGGCCGCTCCGGTTTTTTCAATCGTAATCCACCGGTCGCAGAAAGCCAACGCACTGGGCCGCTGACACTCGTTGTTTCGTATCTCATCAGCCGTCTGAAGCCCTGGAGGGCCACGCTGGGTTGCGGCCGGGAATCGGCAAAACGGCCGCGACGAACTCAGAGAGGGCGGATCCGACAGAGCGCGTCCCTCCAACGACAATTCGACACGACCGGCGGGCGAAACGAATCGCGTCATCAAGCCCTATTCATCGCTTGCGCCAATGACCTAGCCGAGCGATTGTTCATGCTACTCCATTCGGCTGAAACATCGCATTGTTCCAAAAGACCGAGCGGTCAATCGCCTGAAGCCGGACATTCGGCACCTTCGCTCAACGCCTGCGGAATGCGGTTCTCAATGCCGCCGGCTGATTGATATGCCCCAGCGTATGTCCCCGATGAAGGCAGAGTCCCGAAAACAGAGCAATCGCCTTCCAAAGAGAATCGCGGCTGTTCGATTTGTCGTTGAGCGTGCCCAATGCAATCGCAGTGTTCTCGACGCCGCGTTTACGCCGTTGTGCGGTCTGTTTTTCCGAGAGCTCTTTCATCGTCTCGACGACGCCGCACCAATCTCATCCCCATCAGTGCGGCAGGCAATAGCAGAAGGACGGCGGTGCTTGGCTCGGGCACACCTTGGACGACTAGCCCGCCGGGCGACATCTGGAGAAGAAGATCGCCGCCGCTAATAAGAACATGCTCAAAATCGCCGTCCATCCATCCGCTTTTGATTAACGGGAAGCTATCGGATGGCCCGGGCACGTAGCCGTCGCGCAACACGATGTGAAGTGTTCCGGCGGCAGTGACCCCCCCGTAAACGATCAAGGAATCGAATTGTTCCGGGCCGGCGATTTCCAGCACCAAAGTGCCTTCGGGAGTCTGCTGATAGTCGCCCGAAATCTCCAGTGTTCCCGGAGAACTGCCCGGCGAAACCAGGCCCTGATTCACGACCAAGCCGAAGACGATCCCCGTGCCTGAGAGCGTGCCGGTCTCTTCTATCGACAATTGCCCTGCCGAAAGATACGCCCCCTCTTCCAGCCGAAGCGTGCCTGCCAGGCTGATGCTTTCGGCATAAATAGCGGGATCAGAGGCTTCCCAAGGGTTCGATTTCGGTAAGAGATTCACACTGAAACCGGGATCGACGCGCAGGCTGCCGCCGTACAGGTGAATATGGCCTTCTGAACCGATCTTCGCCAGCGTCCGGCCGTTGATGGCCGGCCCGGGCCCATTGCCGATAACGATTGTGTTCAGCGGATTCCCGAACAGGATTAACTCGAGTTTCCCCTGGCCCGCCTCATCGACGCCCAGGCCTCCGTAGTCGAACGTTCCCTCGACCAACAGTCCGGTGCTACGGATCGATCCGGCAGCTTGACGAAGCGTGTAGCCTTCCTCGATCTTCAAACTGCCCGGTGTATCCCAATTGCCGGCAGTCCAGCTATCGGCTGTGTTGGCCAACGTGGCGACCGGCGAGCCGCCCGGGCCGCTTACCGGTCTGCCAACCACGATATCGCCTTGATTGAGCGTCAGCGTTCCGCTCGAGTATTGAAGTTGGGCACCGGCATCGGAGGTAAGCGTTTCGGCAAAAAGCTCTCCGCCGGTCAGCGAGAGCGAGGCGGAGGAACCCAGGTGCAGGCCCCCCTCGGCCCGAAGCCCTTTGCCAGCATCCAGCAACAAGTGCTCGCCCAACGGTTGACCGGGCCCCAGGGTCAGCGGCGCTTCGTGGGCCCATTGGCCGGCGGTCCATACGATGGTGCTGCCCGGGTCGGCAGCCAGCGACGCGGTGCGAAGCGAGCCTCCGCCAAAAGCCAGCGTGGCGTTGGCCGACAGCCGCAGTCCGTCGGAAAACGAAACCGAGCCGGAAACGATATCCAGCCGCGCCGGGTCAGTTCCGTTTCCCACAACGATGGTGCTGCCTGTGGCAAAATCGGAGAAGCCACCGTCGAGGACCATGTTGCCGGAATCGAAGTTCAACGCCGCACGATTGCTTTGCAGTTGCACACCCAGGGCGCGGAGGGTGCCGCCGTTGAGGACGATCGTGCCTCGGCCGCTCAGCCCGCTTCCGCCTGCGTTGATCGTTCCGGCATCTAATGTCGCACCGGGATCGATTTGCAGCACGCCGTCCACGTCGGCAGTGGTGCCGATCCGAACAGGTCCAAGGGTTGTCAATCGGCCGTTGCTTAGGCGGAGTAAACCGCGTTCTGGGCCGGTCTGCCCGATGAATATCGGCCCGGCATTATCGAGCTGGTGTCCTGCTAGTTCCAGCGTTACATCAGCGTCAACGATGCTTATGCCGGCCAAGGTGCGCGGCTGGTCGAGCGTTACCAAAAACACCCGGCCACCGCTAAGCGAGGTGAACTCAACATCTGCGTCGGCCGGGGGCACAGCCGGGCCGGCAGGGCCCTCCCAATTCTCGGCCACTGAAAAGCTGCCGCCGACCGGGTTGATCCACCGAAACGGCGTGCCGTAGGCAGGCAGAAATCCGTCGCTCATCTCGATGTCGTAAACCTGATAGGCCGGCACTTCCACGCCGCGGACCAGCACGGTTTGGGTGCGGTCGATCGCGATGATCGGGTCGGCCACCACCTGCAACTCGCCGCGTTGTGTCGGGTTGCGTTCCAAGTAGTAGCCGCTGGCTCCCAGGTACAACGAAGCGACGGAGCCAACCGGCACGATCCTGCTGTCTTCGAACAACTCGATCGAATGCGGTTTCGCCTGCGAGGCGAAAGCAGAACACAACAACCTCCACGAGTCGGAGGGCGAGGACCGAAATTCTACAACGGCCGTGGCCACCGGAGGCGCATAGCCCGACGCCGCGGTTACCGAAGCTTCGGTCTTGGCGTCGATCGTCACCCACACCGGCATCAGCGGGGCGTCCGGGTCGGCACGCACGACCCGAAAGTAATACTGAATCCCCGCCTTAAACTCGGAATATCGAAAAGACGGCCCGCTCGCGTGGCACGCAATATCGATCAGCGAGCGTTTTCCGCCCGCAAACGTCATTGAACCGACGAACTGGCCACCGCCGGAATGCGCTACGTCTAAAGACACAGTGCCCGGCCGGCGAAGTTCTACGTCATAGTAATCTGAGTAGTAGAACGTGGCCTTGATCCAGCCAAGCATCGTCGCAGACTCGATCAAATCTGCAACGGCGCACGCGGGGCCCATGCCCAACGCCGCGATCCACGCACCCAAGATTGCGCGAAACAGTACAGCACGGTCGGGCAACATGATGATGCTCCAGACAGTGCCGGCCGGCACAGAGAGGCCGGTCAGCCGACAATGGTCGCGGCTCGATCTTGCCCACAGAATACGCTTATCGAAAAAACAACGCAATCATTTTTCGACGCGAAAATGATCTTGAACTCCCGCAACCGCCACAGAACGAAGAAAAGTGAACAAAAAGACACTAGTCCGGACCAGTGCGATGAACTCGCAACCGCGGTCGAACGTCGATGACGAGGATCACGAATTGCCGCGGATTTGGCGGCGGTAGTGCGACGGCGACATGCCCACGATCCGGCGGAACACAAGCCCGAAGTAGTTCGGGTTGTTGAAGCCCGCGGCGGAGGCGATCTTTGGCACGGTGAGGTCCGTCTCTTGGAGGAGGCGTTTGGCGCGATCGAGTCGGACACGTTCGATTTCTGCACGGATCGAGCGTCCGACGACCCGGTGAAACCGCATCTCCAACGTGCGCCGCGCCCAGTTCATCTGGCGGACGACATCTTCAACTTGGATCGGGCGGCCGGCATTGTCGTGGATGAACCTCAGCGCTGCGGCGATCTCCGGGTCGTCAAGCGCCAAGATGTCGGTGGAACGTCGCGTTACTACATGCAGCGGAGGCACGACGATCCGTTTCGGCGAGTGCGGGCCGCAACCGCGCATCATTTCGTCGAGCAGCGCGGCGGCTTCGTAGCCGCCGCGTTCGGTGTTCAACGCCACGCTCGATAGCGGCGGGTCGGAAAGCTCGCACAGCAGCGAGTCATTATCAACGCCGACGACAGCGACTTGTTCCGGCACCTGCAATTCGGCCAGACGGCACGCGGCCAAAACCTCGCGCCCGCGGTCGTCGTTGCAGGCCATTACCCCCACCGGCTTGGGCAACTCTTTGAGCCAGCGGGCCAAGACCGCTTGCTCCTTGCCCCAATTCTGATAGTTTCGCACGGTCGCCGGATAAAGATGCACGGAGAAGCCCGCCTCGGCAATGCGCCGGCAGAAGCCTTCTTCCCGCCGCCTTGACCAAACGCGGCGCGGAATACCGACAAAGGCGTAGTGTCGAAATCCGCGGTCGAGCAGATGCTCGGCGGCCATTGCCGCAGCGCCGTGCGAATCGGAGCGAACCTCGCTGACGTCGGCCAGGGGGTGGCCCGGTTGAAGCTGCATGTCACTCAGATCGAGGGCGACGAGCGGCAGTTTCGTCGCAAGAATCGCTTCAGCGATCCTCTGGTTCTCGATTCGAGCGATGATGCCCGTGCCGCCCCATCGCTCCATCTTGGGCAGCTCTTGTTCGAAGTCGCCCGGAGTAACGTAGAACGCCCACGGACCGTGCAACCGCGCATAGCGAACAATTCCCCGAAGAAGGCCGCGACCGTAGCCGCGGGCAGTCTCGATCAACAGCGCGACTTTCGCAACGCACGCCATAGCGGATGCCGTCTCCTCGCGCCGCCCGACGCTACCGTGCCGCCGCAGCCGCTTGGCTGGCGTAACTCTGATCCTCCGGGCTCAACCGATTCATGGGAACGCCCAGAATGTGCCCATCCTTCTTCTTAATGAAAATCTTGCCGTCTTCCACCTTGATCAATGCGCCTTCGATCTGTTTGCTGCCGGGCGAAGCGGGAGTCCACATTCGCATTTCGCCGATCGTTTCCACCTCTTCAACCGGATCGAGTTGCGGACGGAAGCTCTCGACCTCCGACTCGTCAAACACAGGCTTCGGCCGACAGCCGGCCGACATGCCCAAAACAACCGCCGCCGCGCAGAGGCAACCAATAAGAGATCGCATGGTATGAACCCCGAATCCGCTACTGAACGCTGAAAGGCCCTCGCGGTTTCCTTGCAGTGCCGCCGACCGTCTGCCGTTCCTTCAGAATACCGCGCCGCATCGGCGACGGCTACCTCCGCTCTGCCCGCACGATTGCCAGGGTAACAGCTCCCGAGCAATTCCATCGGCCGGGGCACTTCGCACGGCGACAATAGGGAACGGCACCGTTCCGCCGCCGAGAACCGATGCTCAGGTGAATCGCAGAATGAGCCAATCGCCCAATCGGGGCCAAAGCTGACTCACGGCAAACAACAGTCTCGCTCGGGCCGGCAAAACGAGTTCCGGCTTTCGCTTCTCACAGGCGTTGAGGATCAATCGCGCGAGCCTTTGCGGATCGATTGCCGAGGTCTTCACACCGCCGCCGGGTCGCCGCGCTCGATCGGGAACATCTTCCAGCCCTTCCAGCGGATAAAGTCGCTCGTCCTTTCGCGCAATCGGCCCAGGACACACCAGCAATACATGCAGGCCCGCCGGGCCCAGTTCCAAACGCAGTTGCTGAGAATAAGCCGCCACGGCATGCTTGCTGGCCGGATAGGCGCCCACCCATCGCGAAGCCGCTTTCGCCGCCAGCGACCCGATGTTCACTACATGCCCGCGCGCGGCAATCAACTGTTCGGCGGCCGCCCGCGTGCATCGAACCAACGAGAGGAAATTGAGCTCCAGCAAATCGCGGAACTGCTCGGGCGACGTATCGAGAATCTTGCCTCGCATCGATCGTCCGGCATTGTTGACCAACGCATCGATTCGACCAAAGCGGGCGATCACTTCGGAAAAGCACCGATCGACATGAGGCTGCTGCGTGATGTCAGCGGCAATGCCGAGAGCATCGGCGCCGGTGCGACGCAGCTCATCTTCCGTCCGCCGCACGGCCTCTTCTTCGAGCCCAACGACTGCCAACCGCGAGCCGGCGGCGGCAAAGGCATCGGCGATGTGGCGTCCCAAACCGCTCGATCCGCCGGTGACCACCGCCACTTTGTCGGTCCAGTAGCCCATAGACAATCCAAAAGCCTAATAGATTTCTCCCGCGATCAGGGACGCAACGGCAGCGAACGAACGCCGATTCATGCCCCCCGGCATCGGCGCATGAAAAACCCTCCGCGGTAGCACAGACAACTTGCGGCCGGCAGATGGAAGTCAATCGCCTCTGCGACGAACGCAATTCACGTCCCGCGGCACAGAGGGGCCTTGCGCGAAAGGCCGCAATCGCTGCCGCACGCGACGCCAGTTTGGCGATGACGGAACAGGCCAACTGCCACCGGCCGTCGCCTGTCGCAACATGCGGCATTGGCATCATCGTAGCGGGACGGCTGGAAAGGATCAACGGCGGCTGCGCCGACTTCCCGGTGACCGAACACAGCGTGCCAATGTTGACGGAAAACAAGCGTCAATAAAAAATGAGCCCGATTTCATGGCGCCTGCCTTGTTGACTCTGCCGGCTGTTTCTCATAATGGATAGTGTTGGCCAGGGGGCCCTTGGAGATAACGCGCAGGGATGTTCGGCGCAAGGCAATGAAGCAACTGCCGTGGGGGAATCCGCTGTGGTCGATCAGTGCGGCGACGCGGTTCGTCTCTCCAATGGCGGGCTTGGGGGGGCAAGCCCAGCCGATGCGGTGGTTTTTCGCCGGCGTTGCGGAAACAGGCGTCGCCGATGATGACCGATTGAAGTCGGCAACGGGAAACGGCCCGTACTACCGCTCGGCGGAACTATCGAGCATTGAAGCCGTTCTGTTGCTTGCGCGATCGCCGTTGAGTAGTCGCAAGTTGGCTCAACTGGCCGGCTTGGCGGACGGCACAAAAGCGCGTACACTAGTGCGGACGTTGAATCGGTTTTACGATCAGCAAGGTTCTGCGTTTCGAGTCGAGGAGGTCGCCGGCGGGTTCCAGTTGCTTTCCCGGGCGAAGTTTGCGCCCTGGCTGCAACGGCTGTGCCCTGCCGAAGACCTGCGGTTTTCCGCCCCGGTACTGGAAACATTGGCAGTCATCGCATATCGTCAACCGGTGCTCCGGGTGGATATCGAAGCGATTCGCGGCGTTCAGTGCGACGAAGTGCTGCGACAACTGATCGAACGCGATTTGGTGCGGGTTGTCGGCCGTGCCGAGGAACTCGGACGACCGTTGCTTTACGGGACAACGCGAAGGTTTCTACAGTTGTTCGGGTTGCGGCATCTCGGAGAGCTTCCGCAGGTCGAGGTTTTTCGGACCTCGAAATTGTCCGAACACGTGCCTGCGGCCGATAATCAGTCATTGACCGTACAGGATTCCTATTTAGCGGAAGAGGAGACTGACGTGAAACACACCCTGCGAAACCAACCGTTTGACCCGTTCGACGCAACGGCCGAACAGACAGTCGCGTTGGCGGAACGGGCCGCGAAGCGCGACGACACCTACGACGACGATGATCTCGAGGATGAAGACGACGACGAAGACGAAGACTACGACGACGAAGAAGACGACTACGACGACTTTGACGACGAAGAAGAAGACGACGACACCTGGGAAGAAGTCGAAGACGACGAGGACGATCTAGACGAAGACGACGAGGACGACGAAGACCTCGACGACGACTGGGATGATGACGAAGACTGGGAAGACGATGACGAAGATTGGGAAGACGATGACTTCGACGAAGAGGACGAAGAAGAGGAGTAGTCGCCGCTTCTCATGAAAACCGGCGCGAAGCGGTTCGGCTCAACCGTACCCCTTGCGGTGTCGGCGATGGTCTCCGCCTTCCGCATTAACAATCCCTCACGATTGCGAAAGCGGCCGCGGGCGAAGCGAAACAGCTCTCTTGCGTGTCGCCCCGATTAGAACGGTCTTCCGTTCGGTGCGGTTTTGTTTGGGAGCTCAAACAATAAGCTCTCTACACGCACCGCGTGAGGAAGTGGCACCGCGCGGCGTCGTAGGACGAGCCAATCGGGTTTGTACAAGCGACACAAACTCGCGGTGCAATGCCCGTCGAAACGATCCTTGTTTCAATTCGCATTTACCATCGGCCGCGTCGCCGGCATTTCCCGGCCTCGCGGCCGATCGCGTTATTCTGTCCGCCCGGTATATTCTGTTCCTATGAAGTGCGAGTCGTCGATTGACCCCGGCATGAGGTTGTGCGAGGGCAAATGCGCCGTCACGAGTCGGGGCAGGAATCAAGTTGGGCCAAGCCCGGCTCCAAAGAACGCGAACCGGATGACGGCCGTCTCGTGCGATGGCTCACAACTGGCGGACGCCAAAGGAAGGCGGCAGTGGGGCGATTGGCCGCCGGGACACGACTGTTGGTCAGTCGTTCCGTCGGGCAGCGGCTGTTAGTCAGGCGGTGAGTCGGTCAGTCGGGCAGCAGCCGTTGGTCAGGCCGCCGGTCGGTCGATCGTTGCCCGTTGGGGCCGACGCAATCTATTAACCCGGATTGCGCACCTGGGAGGGAATTCTTGAGCCTCTTGAAGCGTCTAAGT
>CAZVZX010000058.1:0-22264 GCA_964631235.1 uncultured Planctomycetaceae bacterium
ACTTAGACGCTTCAAGAGGCTCAAGAATTCCCTCCCAGGTGCGCAATCCGGGCTAAGCCGCGCGAAACGCACGAGTGTCGCCCAGACGCGGTGCAATTCGCTCAGAGCACCTGCCGACACGATGCAGGACGCCGTCCTGGGTTCCGTACCACGGCGCGTAGGGGAGTGTTCGGCAAAGCGCACTCTGCCGGGCCCGGGCTTTCGCACGGGCGCACCCGATTGAACCGAGCAGCGATTGGTTCCGCCCGGCTTCGCCCTTGTGGGCGCGCGGGCCTGCTACTCGGGCGGCGTCGTCTTCGTCTTCCTGAATCGCTGCGGCTACTTGATCAGCCGCGCTTCGATATTGGCGATTTCGCGGTTGACGAATTCGTCGGTGAGCAGCCACTCTTGATAGAGCCGCTCGATCTGGCGGATATAGAAATCCACCGACGATCGGGTAAGATTCTGCTGAGCGTCCTTCGGGCGGTCTTCGTCGCGGATCGGCGGACGGATGCGCTCCGGCCGCGGCTGATAATTCGGATCGACAACCAACACCGGCAAGTCTTCGGCGGGCAACAGATGGCGCCAGAGAAACGCCTGCATTCGGTCTTCGGCCGGCACGGCCTCGCGGACGAGCTCTTCGCTGCCCACCTTCGCCTTGCCGACAACCGTGAAGTAGATCGGCTTGTCCGTTGTCGGCAAAGTAGTTTTCAAGCTGAGACGAGCGCTTTCTTTGCCGGCCGGGATGGAAATCGGAGACGACTCGAATCCCGGCGGCAGTTCGCGGAAGCTCAGCGCAATCGGGCCGTCGAATCCGTCCTTGCGCATGGCAAACACCGTCACAGCGGTGGCACTGTTGCCCCGGACGACAATCCGCGACGGAACGACGCGCAGCTCGAAATCGGGCCGCGGCTCACTGATCCGAATGCGATAGGCGTATTCCTTTCCGCCGCGCCGCTGCGTATCGCCCAAGTGGACGCAATACTTGCCATCAGCCGGCAGCTTGACCATGACGTATGAGTCGGCATGATCCGTGTTCAGCCCTGAAGCCGCGTCGTAATGATCGTCGTTGAGGGCGATGATCTTCCCGTCAGGCGCGGTAATCTTGACGAACGAGTCGAGCGGAGAGGCCAGCCGTCGAGCATTGACCTCTGCAACAATCGTCTGTCCTGCCTTGCCATCTACCTCGAAGACATCCCAATCGCCCGGGCGGTCGATCCGGCCGTTGACGATTACCGGAAGCGAAACCTTCTGGGCCTTCGCCGCGTCGTCATTCGCTTCCGTATCGAGGCACTCCGGAAGGGTGTCCAAAGCGAAGGGCACTTCGTTGGACGAGTACTTTCCGTTGGTCGCGGCGATCAGATGGCGGCCCGGCACGGCGTCTTTCGGCGGCGAGATCGTTGCATTGGCCAAGTTCCATCCGTCCATTTCGATCTTCACCGGTTCGCCCACGCGGGCACCCAAGGGGAAAATTCCGCTCACAAACGGCAACTCGCCGATGGTGATCCGATAGACGAAGCTCTCGCGCCCGCGGAACAGCGCCTCGTTGATGGTCAGAACATATTCGCCGTCGGCCGGAACTTCGTAGTAGATCAATGGGTCGGGGTTGAACCGGAAATCGTCGTTGTAGGCCACCTCATTTCCGTGGGAATCGTACAGCCGCAACACCGCTTGAAGCCAGCCGGGAACACCGTCGGGAACATAGGGGATGAGGTCGCGGGCTTTAACCGAGATCACCAACCGCTGGCCTTTGGTCGCTGAGAAACGATAGCGGTTTACCTCACCGGGGGCGATCTGGCCGTTCATCGTACAGGGAACGACGATTCGCAATTCCTCCTCGGAAACCGGTCGTTTGCGCTGGGCCAAATGCTCTTTGCCCAACACCGGGAGCTTCATGGTTTTCATCGGTTTGCGAG
Source organism: uncultured Planctomycetaceae bacterium (assembly GCA_964631235.1). Taxonomy (GTDB): domain Bacteria; phylum Planctomycetota; class Planctomycetia; order Pirellulales; family Thermoguttaceae; genus JARKPK01. The sequence continues at coordinate 1,896 of CAZVZX010000058.1, forward strand.
CGACTTCGGGCACTTGTCCCACATAGAACGGCAGTGCGTTGGAGATGCCTCGCTTGGTGACCACCCGAATCTCCCGGCGGCCCGGCTTGGCGTCGGGGGCAATGGTGACTTCGGCGAAGACCAGCTCGGTTTGAGCGCGCACCGCCGGATCGCGCTCGTCTTCGGCAAACATGCGTTCGATGCGTTCGATCAGTTTTTGTTTGGCGATGTCTTTGGCCGAGAGAGGCTGACCGTCCTTTGCTGGCGCTGTTTTCGCCGCAGGGAACTTCTCCAGTTTCGCATTACACGCCAGACAGACCGTTGCATCGGGCGGATTGGCGGCGCCGCACACCGAGCAGACCAGGGTCGGCACAGCGTTGGGCCCGGTATCGGGACCGATGGGCGCGGGGAACTCGTACCAGAGCATTCGCTCGGTCATGGCGTCGGAAAGAACGGTCTCAGGCTTCTTCAGTTGGGCGAGCTGCTGCCGGAGCAGCCCTTGCTCTTGATTGTCGAGAACTCGGTAATAGTCCACCAAGCGGACCGACACCCCTTCGCCGGTGACGACCAAGTCGGAAACGTACAGCAGTTGCTGCCCGCCGAGGCGAATCGGAAACGTTGTGCCTTGCTGTCCGCCGGCGGGATAGACGTACCCGATGTACTGATTCTGCGCATGCCCCGCGGAAGCCATCGCCGCCCAAACGACCGCGGCGAACAACAGCAGCCTTGTCAACCGACGCATACGAATCCTCCATTCTCCGGCGTTTCAGCGCCGCCGAAAACCACTTGCCTGAGTAGCCGACGGGCCGAGGGAAACGCTCGTGAGCGTTTCCCTCGCCGCTCAGCGTTCGTCAGCCGACCGTTACAGGATTTCCTCCAGCAAGCCGGCTGATTTCATTCCTTCCTTTTCCGTGTCGAGCACGTGAACGTCCAGCCCTTCCGGATTGGGCAACGGAGCCGCCGGGTCGATGCCGCCCAGCAAATAGATGCTGCCCAACAAGTCGGCGGGATAAACCGGTCGTTCTTTGGGCAGGCCGCCCGTCTCATCCGACGACCCGACCACGCGGCCGCCCTTGAAGCCGCCGCCCGCCACCAGCACCGTGAAGACATTGCCGTGGTGGTGCCGCCCGCCGTTCCACGGCGGTTCCCACGAGATCTTCGGCGTGCGGCCGAACTCTCCGGTACACCAAACCAGCGTGGTATCGAGCAGGCCGCGCTCGCTCAGATCGGCCAACAGCGTCGCCAATCCCTGATCGAGCATCGGGCACTGCCGCTTCATCGTCGCGAAGTGATTGGAATGCGTATCCCAACCGCCGGGGAAGCTAATGGTGATGTAGGGCACGCCGGCCTCGACCATGCGCCGGGCGGCCAGGCACTCTTGGCCGAACGTGTGGCGCCCATAGCGATCTCGGGTCGCCTTCGACTCGTTATCGAGGTTGAAGACTTCCTTGCCCGAACCCATGATCAAGCCGTAGGCCTTCTCTTTGGCCGCCTCGGCCTCGGCGATTTCGGCGGCGTCTGCCAAGCCGAAGCCCATCAGATTGACTTTATCGAGCAAATCGCGGCGGGCGCCTTGCCGGGCGTCGTTGATGCCGCGATTGACGATGCCCTGCACCTCGAACCGTTCGGCATTCGGATCGCCGCCGGTGGCAAAGGGCTTGTAGGCGGGTCCGAGAAAGCCTTCTTCCGAGAATCGGCCCGCAGCCTGAAGCATGACAATATACGGCGGCAGCAGGCCCTGATACTGGTTCCGCTTGAAATAGGTGAACACCGCGCCCACGCTGGGGAATGCCAATCGGCCGCCGGGGGCATGGCCGGTTTGCATCAGATAGGCGGCCGTTTCGTGGCCGTTGTTGCCGTGCGTCATGCTGCGAATGAGCGAGAACTTGTCGGCCTGTTTGGCCAACAAGGGAAACAGGCTGCTCAACTGGATTCCATCGACGTTCGTCGGAATGACCTTGTCGAACTCGCCCAAATATTCGTTGCCCGTGCCCGGCTTTGGATCCCAGGTGTCGTTCTGCGACATCCCGCCCCAAAGAAAGATCTGAATGATCGATTTTGTTTGGCCTTTCTTGGCCTTAGCCTTGGCCGCTTCGTCGCGAACGGCCTTTTCTTCGGCAAGCTTATCCTCGGGCTTCTTGGCCGGTTCGGCCGCAAAAACCTTCGAACCGAGCTCGCCGACCGCGATCAACCCTGCCGCGCCCAACGCGCCGCGACGAACCGCCTCGCGCCGAGGCATCTGTTCGTGATGATCGGGGTTCTGATTCGTCCTCATGTCTTCGTCCTCCTGTTACTCCCTACGGAGCGCCATGCCGGAAATGCGGCCGCTTTGCGAACTGCCGCGACGATCACCCACTGAACCGTTCATCCGCACCATAATATCTCGACACCCGCACTGAATTGTTCCACCTAATGGCGCAATCCGCCGCGGTCGCAACGACGCGAGCGATTGTGTGCGATCCCGTTCGAATCGTTTTCCGTCTCTCGCGGCTTTGTCGGATTGGCCCCTTGCTGATTCGGTGACACTGCTTCACTCGTAACATTCGCTGCTTTGCTTATTCGCCGAATCGCACGCTGATCAATGCCGCAGCAGGAACTCGGGGTTGTTGATCAGCGCCCAAGTGATGTCGATCCACGCATCACGTCCCTTTACCGGGCTCGACTTGAGGAACTGCTCGGCGACTTGCACATCTCTTTCCGTCGGGTAACGGGAAAGGATCGTCAGGTAGAGCAAGTTCAGTGTTTCCTTCGGATTGTTCGGCGCCGCGGCAATCAGCGCCCCCAGTTTCGGACCCGTTTGCAGCTTGTTCTGAATCTGGCCCGAGTTGAGCAAATGCAACCACTGGGGCGAAGCCAATTCGTTGACGCGCTCGCTCTCCGTGCCCGTTGCGCGGGCCGAACGACCGAACAACGTCAGGAACGAATCGGTAACGCTGCCGTCGGCCAACGCGACTGCGGGCATGTCTTTCGGAATGTAGGTAAACGGCTCCGGCACCGCGCTGGTGTAAAGGTCGGAGCTGCCGGTGATCCGATTGACGGCGTCGATCAGCACCTCGGCCTCGACCCGTCTGAGGGGATAACTGGCGAAGTTGGCCCGCGCCTCAGGCGTGTTATAGCGCACAATCGACGAGAACTGATACGTGGTTGAAGTGAAGATAAGCCGTTTCAGGTGTTTCAGGTTGTATCCACTGGAAACCAGTTCCTTCTCTAAATACGCCAAGAGCTCCGGATTGCTCGGCGGGTTGTCATCGCGGATATCATCCGGTTCGTGAATGATCCCCCGCCCCACTGCCCACGCCCAAGTGCGATTGGCAATGTTCTTGGCAAACCAGGGATTCTCCGCCCGAATCAACCAATCGGCAAACACCTCGCGCGGATCGCGGTCGGGGGGAATGGCGACCTTCGTGCCATCGGGAAAAACGGCATTCAGCGGACCGTTGGGACTGATCGGTTCGGCCAACGCTTGAGGAATCTGATTGGTTGCCGTTACCGACTTGGCCACATCGTCAATGCCCGATGCCGTGCTGCCCGGCACGGCAACCGATTTCAGCGGATCCCAAAAAACGATTTCTTCCTTCCATTCGCTGGTCGGTTTGTAGCCGATTTGCGAGAAGAACGCGGCCATGCCCGCCCGGCGATCTTCGGGCCAGGCGTGAACTCGCGTTCCCATCATCGCCAGTCCGACGGCCGCGGCAATTCCCTCTGGGGTTTTGTCTTGAATGGCACGATAGAAATTCACCGGGCCGACGCGGAAATTGCTCCCGTTCGAGGTGAGCAGCTCTCGGGCGAACTGGTCATACGGTTTGTTCTTCGCAATCGATTCCCAAATCCAACGGTGATAGGCCTGCGCGGCATTGGGCCAAACCTTCACAGGGAACTCCGCCTTCACGCGCAGCACGTCGCTCCATCGCATGGCCCAGTAGTCGGCATGAGACGTTTGGTCGAGCAAGCGATCGATCAGAGCGACGCGCTTGTTCGGATCCGAACTTGCGAGAAACGACTTGGCTTCTTCCGCCGTCGGCAGTTTGCCCGTCAAATCCAAATAGGCGCGGCGGAGAAAGACGGCGTCGGAACACAGGGCCGGCTTGATCCCCATCGCGTTCAACTTGGCGAAGACGATCTCGTCGATGCGTCCGGCGGGCTTGGGCGGTTCGGGACTTTCCATGATCTTGGACAATTCCTTGGCCGCCGCCAAACGATAGACAGTTGCTCGGGCCTTCTTGGCCTCGTCGCGTTTCTGTTCGGCCACCTTCATCGCTTCCAGGAATGCCGCCCGTGCTTTCTCCGCCTCGGCTTTCAACGGAGCAGCCGCCGCTTCCGCCTCATCGGCGGCTTTCTCATCGGCAGCATACGACTCTTTGGCCGCCGCGATTCGCTTTTTCAAGTTCTCCAAGGCTTCTTCGGCGGCCTTCTTGCGCGACTCGGCTCGGGCCAATTCCTGTACGCTGTTGTTCACTCGGATGGCCGCTTGTTCAAACTTCTGACGCACTGGAAGCAGCTTCGCCCGTGCTTGATCAGCCGCTCTGCGTTTGGCCATTGCGTCGTCGATCGCCTGTTGACGAGCCGCATCCAGCGCAAGCAGCTCTTTGGCGGCTTCCTCGGCCGCTTGGTTCGCTGCCACAGCCGCAGCCGTCTGTTTCTTTGCGTTCGCCAATGCGTCGTCAGCCGCCTTCTTCCGCGATTCGCATTCCGACCGTTTCTTCGCGGCAGCCGCAGCCTGAGCTTGTGTGGCTTGTTCGTTCTGCTGGGCTTTGGCCAAGGCCGCCTTCGCCTCGTCTGCCGCCTTGCGTTTGGCGGCCGCATCGTCCGCGGCCTGTTTCTTTTCCGGTTCCGGTTTCGCGGCATCGGCGGCGAACTGAGCCGCTTTTTCCGCCGCTTCCTTGGCAGCCTTCTCCGCAGCTTCCGCAGCCGCCTGAGCAGCGGCCGTTTGGTTCTTCGCATTGGCCAGCGCTGCGTCCGCCGCCTGTTTCTGTGATTCGGCTTCGGCAAAGCTCTTGGCTGCGGCGTCTGCTTGCGCCTGGGCCGCCCGTTCGGCCTGTTGTGCCTGAACCAAGGCCGCCTTCGTCGCGGCGGCCGCTTGGCGTTTCGCGGCAGCCTGAGCGGCTGCCGGCTTCTTCTCTTCTGCCAACTTCTCCGCTGCCGCTGCCGCTTCTTCGGCTTCTTTGACTGCTTGGGGCGCGGCAGCCAGTTGGTTCCGAGCGGCTGCAAGTGCCTCGTCGGCAGTCTTCTTCGCAGCCGCCGCGGCGGCCAACGTTTTCGCGGCAGCGGCAACCTGGGCCTCTGCCGCCTTCTCCGCTTGTCTCGCGTTTCCGACGGCAGCCTTCGCCTCATCGGCTACCTTTCGTTTCGCGGCCGCCTCGTCGGCAGCCTGCTTTTTTTCCGGGTCCGGTTTGCCGACGTCGGCGGCGATTTGTGCGGCCTTGCGAGCCGCTTCCTTCGCCGCCTTCTCCGCCTCCTCCACAGCCGCTTGAGCCGAAGCTACTTTGTTCTTCGCGTTGGCAAGCGCCTCGTCCGCCGCCTTTTTCTGGGCCTCGGCCTCGGTGAGCTTCTGCGCAGCCGTCTGTGCCTGAGCCGTTGCTTCTTGCTCTTTCTGCACGGCTGCGGCCAAAGCCGCTTTGGCCGCATTGGCGGCGTTTCGCGCAACGATTGCTTGAGTTGCTGCCGCCCTCGCCTCAATGGCCCACTTGTCTGCGGCATCAGACGCCGCTTTGGCTGCGGCATCGGCTGCTTTGACCGCCTGTTCCGCTTCTTCATACGCCTGCTGCAATGGGGCAACGGCGGCTCGGGCGTCGGCCAATTCCTGTTCCAGCTTCGGCTTGGCGGCAGTCGCCTCCTCCAATGCCTTGACGGCCGCGGCCAACGCCGCTTCGGCCTGCTGAAGTTCCTTGACGCCCCCCTCACCCGCCAGGTTTTTCGCTTCAGTGGCCTGTTGCCGTTTCGACACGGCGTTGTTTCTCGCGTTGCCGTATTCGGCGTCCGCTTTTTGCAAGGCCGCTTTCAACGGTGCGACCGCGGCCTCTGCTTCCTTGGCGGCCTTCTCTGCCGCCTCGTACGCGGCCTGCGCCTTAGCCTCTTCGCTCACATCGGACTCAGCTCCCGCCGACAACAAGCCCCACGATGCCGGAACGAGCGTCAGAAGAAGGATTGCCGTTGTTCTCATCTCGATGGACCTCAATCAACTCTTTGCGTCGAAGCTGCCGGACCGCATCGAGCACAGCGGTCTGCTCTGGTTTGCTGTTGAAAACGAAATCGCTGCGCACTGAACCGCACGGCCACTAAAACCAGTCGCGGAGATTACGCCTGCAATAAAGACCGGCGACTTTGTTTGATTGCTACTCCCAAGCTCCTTCACCGGCCGTGAAGCTTGCGAGGTAGGGTGGTTGTTGGTGGGGTACGCAAATCGGAGGCGGGACGGACCGAGCGAGGAAGCGCCGAGCGCCAAAGCGGCACGACCAACCCGCACACATCAGCTCAACTGTCGCTCGACCGCTGAGCGGCAGAGGCGACTCGATGTCCGATGTGCTGATGATGCACCGTTTGGCAGGCAACTCGGCCGGAACGTCCCCGATTTCCGGTCAACTCATCGTAGTTTACCAGCTACCCGTCATTATCGCTGCCGTTTTCCAACGATGCAACACTCTTTTTTCCGGTTTTCGAAGCAATTTTTCCCAGCGTGCGAAAAACGCCGGCCAAAGAAGTCCGACTCTCGAATCTACCGGCAGCACCGTTCCGACCGGCCGAGAGACGGGCAACCGCAAGGCTCACGGTTAAGCACCCGCCACCGCAATCCCATTGGTGTATAATCTTGATCGATGTCTTCGAACGACGGCACCAACCAACGGAGTTGATCGCGATGAGTTGCCGCGACTGCCATGCAGCATCGTTCAAGTGGGATTTGCCTTCGTCGCCATGCGGTTGGCTATGCCGTTTCGCTCTGCTGCTGCTCGCCATCGGGCTTGCGGTCGAATCGCGGGCCGACGTTTCCACCGGCACCGAGCCGCTGACGGCCGACGTTTGTATTTACGCCGCCACGCCGAGCGGCCTTTGCGCCGCCGTCGCCGCCAAACAGGAAGGCTGCTCGGTGGTGATCGTCGAGCCCAGCCGCTGGATCGGCGGTGTTTTGGGCGCGGGCATCAAGCCGATGCAAGACTGCCCGGAACCGCGCGCGGTGGGCGGACTGACGAAAACCCGAGTGTTTACCGCCGGCAACGATCCGCCGACGATCCGGGAAAGCTTTGCCCGTTGGATCAACGACGAGAAGATCGATGTTGTTTACGAGCACCGAGTGGCCCGGGTCGAAAAAGAAGGAGCGAAAATCGTGCGATTGCATTTGGAGCATGCACCGCCCGATGCTTGGGGCGTACCCGCGCCGCAGGCAAAGCCCGGCCCGGGAAAGACGGTCGTTGCCAAGATGTTCATAGACGCCAGTTACGAAGGCGACCTGATGGCCGCGGCCGGTGTGCCATACTCGATCGGACGCGAGCCGGCAGATCAATACGGCGAAAAGCCCGCCGGCGTCGGTCCCTGGACCAACTGGCGCCCGATCGATCCGTTCCGTGTGCCGGGCGATTCGGCAAGCGGGCTACTTCGGTGGGTCGAGGCCGACCACTGCAAGCCAATTGGCTCCGGAGACGACTACACGCAGGCGTATAACTTCCGTTTCTACGTAACGCGCGACCCGGAGCATCGGGCCGAGTTTTCCCCACCGACCGATTACCAGGCGGAGGATTACGAAATCGTCGGCCGCTACGTCGAGCATATCCTTCGTTGGGCCGAGGGCGATGTTGAAAAAGCCATGCCGAAACTCGCGAGCATCTTCCCCGGATGGCGCAACAGCGGCGACTACAACTATCAGCGTGAGTCGCTGGTTTCGATCGCGCCGCTCGGCCTGAGCCGATTCTATCAAGACGGCGACTGGCCGACCCGCTCGAAGATTTGGCGGACGCACATCGACTATCTTCGCGGCATCCGCCACTTTTTGAGCACCGATCCACGCGTGCCCGAGCCGTTCCGCCGCAAGACCGCTTCGCTGTGGCTCGACAAACGCATGCATCCCGAGACACACGGCTGGCCGCATCAGCTTTACGTGCGGATCACCCGTCGGATGAACGGCCCATACACGCTTACGCATGCCGATGTCTTGAACCGAACCCAGGTGGACGACTCCGTCGGGCTGGCGCTTTACGGGGTCGATACGTATCCCGTACGGCGTGTCGCGGCGAAAGACCCCGCTACGGGTGCGTTGGGAATCGCGACCGAAGGCAACATGTTCCTCGGCGGCGCGCGCGGCACCGGCAAACCGTACCCGGTTCCCTATCGCGCGATCACTCCCAAGGCCGACCAATGCACCAATTTGCTGGTGCCCGTATGCTTCTCGGCCAGCTACATCGCCTATGCCTCTGCCCGCATGGAGCCGGTGTTTTGCATTCTCGGCGAATCCTCGGGGGTGGCCGCCGCACAAGCGATCAAGGGGCAGTCGTCGGTGCAATCGGTCAACGTGGCGACATTGCAGGCGCGATTGCTCAAACGAGGACAGGTGCTCTCTTGGCCGCCGCAAACGCAAAGCGATACGAATTAGCGAGGGCAGCCCGGCCCGAAATCTTCTCTTGCGCCGCCGAGACCGGTTCGATGGAGCACAACGGCTTGAATGCGGCGATCATCATTGCCCGCCGCAACGGAATTGCAGCGGAGCTTTCGCCGTGAAGACGATTTGTTCATCCGCCTTTCCGAAATAGCCGCCCCAGCCGACGCTGATTGAGGCAACTTTGGTCAGATCGAGCGGCCCACTCGTCGAGCCGAACGGCTTGAATTGACTGAACATTACGTAGGCTCGGCCCGGGCCGGCTGTGTTCAAATAGCGCCCCGTTCCGGCGAGAAAGCGATTGCCGCCCACCGTGTTGACAAAAACGAGCAGTTCGGCCGGCGCGGTCTGTCCCTCGGGCACGTCCACATCAATGGCCAGTCCATGGGCGGGCGAAAGATCGAGCGGCCCACCGTAAGCGAATTGAAGAAAGAGGAACGTATCGACATCCCCTTTGGTCAACTTGGCTGCGGCCCGCCATCCCGAGTGGTCATCGCCGGTCAATTCCGACTGGACGAAAGTGCCTTGCCCGACGGTCGGTTTCGGCACGGCCGGCAGGGGCGAACAGGAAATCGCCAAAGCCGACTTCACATCTCCCTTGCGGCGTTTTGGAAGATCGCCTGGCGGCCCACGAAACAGGATTGCTCCGTACGGTTCGAGCCGAACCGAAACGTGCGACTGCTCGGCCAGCGACGTGACGCCGCCGGTTGCCGGATCCCATTGTTCCGTCACCCCGCGTCCGTGGAAACGAATCGCGCCTTCCCAGGCCGCCTTGCCGTCGTTGATGGCGAAGTACACATCGTGCCCATCGATTCGTCGCCGCGTAATCTTGATCGGCGCGCTTGCGCCGAGGCAGTCGGCATCGCGCTCGAACAAGGCGTCGAGCAGCCTCGGAACCAGGGCTGTCATCGGCTGCGGCAGATAGATTCCTACGCCGCCGGCTGCATTGGTCGTTACGGACGGTGCTTCGTCGGTTCCGAACAACTCCCGAGCTATCGCTTGTACCCGCGGCGACGGGAACTCCGGCGGAGCATTGGCGGGCCGCGTGCCGACGGCGATCACCACTCCGCCGCTGTGCCAGAACGCGGCAATCTTTTCCCAAGCCTCGATCGGCAGCGTGTCCACGGCCGGCAGAATCAGCGCGCGCCATTGCAACTGGCCGTGACGCATCGCGCCATCGGCAGCAGTTGATGAAAGCAAGGCCTGGGCATCGACATAGCGGAAATCACGATTGGCCGCATACAGTGAGGTGGACACGGCGTCGAACACCGACTCGATCCGCCGCGCGCCAGGCACATCCGTCGCGCCGCGATAGGCCGGCACAAACCGCGGCCAGATGCTCTCGATTGGATAGAGCACCGCAACATCGGCCACTTGATGACCGCCGCGCAGCATGGTTTGGCACCGGCCCACGTGCGTATTGATCCGCTGCAACTGCTCGTCGCTCAAGTCTTGGAAGGAATAGTAACTGGTCAACGTGTTGATTCCGCCCCAAATGAGCCGATTGCAAGTGCCGCGAATCTCTTCTTCGCTGACGATGCGTTTCGGGCGGGTGTCGCCCGGCGGTCGATAACGCTGGCTGTGATCGGACACTTCGCACATGGTAATCGTGCGGCCTTCAAGGTCGGCAACGCTGCCGATCAGCCGAGCAATGTGCCACGGCACTTCCGCCGGCACGCTGGTCAGGCAATCGATGCTCGGAGCATCTAACCGACGCGCGCAGCGCACAAAGTGACCGTAAAGCGGCACGTGAGCAACAAGCGTTTCCTCCATCAGAAGATGGCCGCCGGAAAGGATATTGTGCTTCCGGCACCACGATTGAATCTGACCGAAGTAGTTCTCGGCCACCAAGTCGCCGATCATGTTCCAGAAGTCGTAGCGGGCTTGCGCGCCGGCGGCGCCGGCTTCGGCCACCAGGGCGGGCAGCAAGGGGCGCAACTCTCGGCCGTAGCGTTTGCGGTACTCTTGCTCGATGGTCAGCGACCAAGGCAGTACGCGGTACGGCATCGGCCGAAACCAAAGATTCTGCAGCGAGGGCTCGTCGGTAAAGGTGGCGACGAAGTATCGCCCGAGATCAGGGCCCAATTTCTCGGCGTAGCGCGCATGGGTAACCTCCAGGAATCTCGCCGTCGGTTCCGGGGTCAACAGGTCGATACATGGCTTCTTATACGCCAGGCTGACCGCCGCGTGCGTTCCTTCGTAGATCAAATCGTCGGTCATCACGACCACAAACCAATCACCGGCCGGAGCCTCCCACAGAAGCCGCCCGTCGCGGACGGATTCGGTCAAATCGTGCAGTTCACCAAGCACAATCGCGCCGTCGCGCCTCGGCAGGGCAGCGGCCAAGACCAATCGGCCCGGTGGAGCGGCAATCGACACCGTACCGCCGCGGCTGGTCGCTTCGGCCGTCAACAGTCCGCGCGCCGCCCACTGGGGATGGTCGCGCAGCGTGATCCCGCCGGCACTGCCCGAAGGATATCCGCACTCGTCGTACAGCCAAAGCGACATGCCCGCGGCCCGAGCCATCCGAACCCCGCGGAGGAAGGCGGGCCACTTCGTCTCATCTTCGACGTAGCCTTCAAAGGCGACATTGCCGGCGAATCCGCCGAAACCCCGCGCCGCCAACCGTTGAAGCTGCCGATCCTGCTCGGCGGGGTTGTCTCTCTGAGCGTGGATGATCGGCAAAATGCGGGCGGAAGGCGGCGGCAGCGCAAAACGCTCGGCCAGCGGGCGGTCCTCCGTCGGCATGTTCGGCAAGGGCGACTCGGCCGATTGTTCCGTTGCGTCAGCGCGGGCGCTGACCAGCAGCATCAGGGCCAACGTAATAGCACGTTTCATCGCGGGTTCCTCGTCAAGGTGACAACCGCCGACATCGATTCATCGCCGCGGTGCTCGCCGGCAAACATCGCGGCTGAAAACGGTGGGTCGGGCGTGCGGCAGGTTCGTTATCAGATTATCTTCAGACATCGGCGAGCGAAAGCGCCGGTAGCGCGATGATCAGTCGGCCCTCGCGGCATCCAACGCCGATCGGACGCAACAAGATCGATTGCTCTACGTTTTCCATCTTGTACGGAAGCTACTCATCCTGGATGGCGTGAGATCATTTCGTGAAGAACGGAAAGAGGCTCAAAGGGAGACTGCGCGCGATTATGCCGCTTTGCTGCGACGGCGACTGATTCCTCAATTTCATGCGACTATGTCGCGAAGCCGTTCGCCGAGCGAAGCGATTTCTCGATGCCATGCTACTCGGGCGCGTTTCCGGCGTCGAGGTTGTAGATGTAATCGGCGTCGAGGACGAGTCGGTTTATAGACGCCGCCAGCGATGCGGCAGGCGAACGAACACGCCCATGCGAAGGGTGCATTCCCGTTTCTGCGCGGGCGGCTTTTTGCTAGACTGGCCCCATGCGAAGACTCTCTTGACAGTTGCCGCCGGCGCAACCAAGATCGAATAGTTGTCTTCCCTCCCGAAGTTGTCCTACCGTCGAACAATCCGAGCGGGGCGTTGGCATGATTCTGCGAGTGGTAGTTGTCTTGGGGTGCGCTATTGCGGCTGGAAACAGCGATTCGGTCGGTGGACCGTGTCTGCTTGCCGCCGATGTCGCTCGCGGTGCAGAGATGCAGGTGAAGGCCTCGTCGGTTCACTCGAAGGACTACGCCGCTGAATATGCGCTCGATGCCGATCGGCAAACGCGGTGGGCCAGCAACGGCTTCCGAGCTAAACCCGAATGGCTTCAGATCGATCTGGGGCGTTCGGTTTCGGTCCCCTCGCTGGTGATTCATTGGGAGGCCGCCTACGCCGCAGAGTACGATATCGAAGTTTCTGACGACGGCAAAGCGTGGCGGTCTGTTCATCAGCAACGGGCCGGCAAGGGCGGTCGCGAGGCAATCGCCGGGCTTGATGCCCACGGGCGGTTCCTCCGCATTCTTTGCCTGAAGCCGGGTCCGCACGGGCTGTTCTCGATTTGGGAACTCGAACTAGGCGGCGAGGCCGGCCGCCTACTGGCCGATGTGCGGCGACAGATCGAAGCAAAACAGGCCGAGGCCGCCCGTCGCGTGCTCGACACGATGAAGCGGCAGGGCGTTGAAGAGATTGTGTTCGCCCTGCGGCAACCGGGCAAAGATGGGCATTGGTACGCCAACTTCGCTTACTACGCCGACAGCGAGGAACGGCTAACCTACGGCCCCGGCGGCAAGCTTTGCCGTATGAATGTGGCGACGCGCGAGGTTACGGTGCTCGTCGACGACGCCGATGGAGCAGTCCGCGATCCCGTGGTGCATTACGACGCGAAGAAGATTCTCTTTTCGTATCGCAAGGGGAAAGGCAAGCATTTTCATCTGTACGAGATCGACGTCGACGGCCGAAATCTGCGGCAACTGACCGACGGCGAATACGACGATATCGAGCCGTGCTACTTGCCCGACGATTCGATCGTCTTTGTTTCCAGCCGTTGTCGGCGTTGGGTGAACTGCTGGCTGACGCAGGTGGCGGTGCTGCACCGTTGCGATGCCGATGGGCGAAACATCCGCCCGATTTCGGCGAACATCGAGCACGACAACACCCCGTGGCCGCTGCCCGACGGGCGGGTGCTCTACCAGCGTTGGGAATACATCGACCGCTCGCAAGTCGATTATCATCATCTTTGGACGGCTAATCCCGACGGCACGGGACAAATGATCTTCTTCGGCAATCTGCACCCCAGCACACTGATGATCGACGCCAAGCCGGTGCCGGAAAGCCGCAAGGTGGTCGCAATCTTCTCGCCCGGACATGGGCGGCGCGAACACGATGGGGTGATCACGTTGGTCGATCCGAGTCGCGGGCCCGACGATCGCGGCTCGTCCAAGGCGATTACGCGGACGGCGGACTATCGCGATCCCTGGGCGTTTTCGGAAACCGAGTTCATGGCCGCCCAAGGGCGCCGCATTGTTCTGCTCGACGGCGAAGGCCGCGCGTTCGAGTTGTACCGCGTCACGCCCGAACAAGCCGCGGCCGGGCTGGAGTGTCACGAACCGCGGCCGATTGCGCGTCGTCAGCGCGAGGCGATTGTGGCCGATCGCGCCGATTTTCGTCAGGCGACGGGCCGAGCCGTGGTGATCAACGTTTATCAAGGCCGCAACATGGAAAGGGTTCGGCCGGGCGAAATCAAGAAGTTGATGGTCGTCGAGTCGCTGCCCAAACCGATCAACTTCACCGGCGGGATGGATCCGCTCACCTACGGAGGATCGTTCACTCTCGAGCGCGCGTTGGGCACCGTGCCGGTCGAGCCCGATGGTTCGGCCTACATGGAACTGCCCGCGTTGCGTTCGCTGTTCTTCATTGCGCTGGACGAGAACGACATGGCCGTCAAACGAATGCATAGCTTTTTGACGGTGCAGCCGGGCGAAGTCGTTGGCTGCGTGGGCTGCCACGAACAGCGTTCGCAGACGATTCAGCCGGCCGCGCTTTCGGCGGCGACGATGCGGCGGGCGAGCCGCATCGAGCCGATTGCGGATGTGCCCGACGTCTTCGATTTTCCCCGCGATATTCAACCGATCCTCGACAAACTCTGCGGCGACTGCCACGGTTACGAGCCGACGGCCCGCGGCGGGCCATACGAAGGCTCGGTCGTGCTGACCGGCGACCGCGGCCCGATGTTCTCGCACGCCTATTTCACGATGACCGTCCGCCGGCTGTTCAACGACAACCGCAACCAACCGAAGAGCAACTACCCACCCCGAACGATCGGTTCGTCGGCCAGCCGAATCTTGACGATGCTCGATGGTTCGCATCACGATGTGACGGCCACCGCAAAACAAAAACAGATGCTGCGGCTGTGGATCGACCTTGGGGCGCCCTATCCCGGCACCTATGCGGCGTTGGGCGGAGGTTCGATCGGCGGTTACTTGGAGAACAGGCTAGTCAACGTCGATACGGATTGGCCGACGACCAAGGCCGGGGCCGAAGTGATTGAGCGCCGCTGCGCATCGTGTCATCAGGGGACGATGGTGCTGCCGAAATCGCTTTCGGACGAGCGCGGCATTTCGTTCTGGCGTTTCGATGTGAACGACCCGCGCCTTCGGCTGAGCCGGCATATCGTGTTCAATCTGTCGCGGCCGGATCGCTCGCTGCTATTGCTGGCCCCGCTTTCGCGCGAGGCGGGCGGGTTCGAGCTGTGTCGCGATGAGCAACGCAAACGCGTCAAGGTGTTCGCCGCCGCCGATGATCCCGACTATCGCACCTTGTTGGCGATGGTCGAGGCGGGACGCGACAACCTCAACCGCATCACCCGCTTCGATATGCCCAACTTTCGGCCGATGCCGCAATACCTGCGCGAAATGCGTCGCTATGGGGTACTGCCGCGAGACCATGCCGACGACGCCCTGGTGAACGTGTACGAACTCGACCGAAGGTACTGGGAACTGTTCGAGTATCGCCCGCGGGCCGACGGGCCCGGTCCGGCGGACGAGTAACGCCTCGCCAATTTCGCCCGGCCAGTCAAACGCGAAGTCGGCTGTCGAGCAGAACGCCCAATGTGTCGGCCGATACCGCAGGCCCGTCGGGTTGGTCGGGAATCCAAAGATTCGATCAAGAAAACAAACCTGTCCTCGAAAGCGCGTGGCTGATCTTCAGCCGCGATCACCCGATGAAGATCTCTTTCACGCCGGTCATCTACGAACATGCCGCCCGCTTTACCGGTCGATCGGTGTGGGAGGTCTCGCGCAGCGCCGATCTGATGTTCGAAGGCCATCGGCGCGCCTATCTCGAATATCGGCAGCAAGTGATTGCCGTCGGCATCGACATTTACAACCTGGAAGCGGAAGCGTACGGCGCGCGCGTCGAACGCGGAGAGGCGGACGACGCGATTCCCGCCATCCGACATCCCTTGTTGAAATCGCTAGACGACGGCCTGAACCTGCCGGCCTTCGATCCGGACCGCGATGGACGCATCGCCATGGTCCTGTCCGTCGGCCGCCGATTGAAACGAGAGTTCCCCGAGGCCGACGTGCGCATTCCCGTTGCCGGGCCGTTCTCCATCGCGTTCAATCTCGTTGGGATCAATCAGCTTTGCCTCGATGCCGCGCTTCGGCCCGAGGAAACAGCCGCTTTCCTGATGCGTTTGGCGGAGAACCAAGCGGTGCTCTGTCGGGCGATCGCCGCAGCAGGGTTAGACGTTGCTTTCTTCGAATCGGCCGCCGCCCCGCCCATCCTTTCGCCCCGGCAATTCCACGAATTGGAGCTTCCGGCCTTGCGGCGGATTCTGGAAATTGCCGGGAACTGCCTCGGTCATCCTGTGCCGTGCATCATGGGCGGCAACACCTATCCGATTCTCGACGACATCTTATCGACCGGAACGGACTACGTCGCGTGCAACGTGGAGACCGACCAGCGGGCATTCGTGGAGGCGGTTGCCCGAAAGGCACCGCACGTGAAGATCCGCGTCAATCTCGATCCGGGCGTCGTGGCGTGTTCCGACCCTCAGCGGATTTATCGCGCGATCGACCACGTGCTCGATATCGTCGGCGGACGACCGCAATGCGTGATGGGCACCGGCGCTATGCCCCTGGAGACGCCGCCCGAGAACGTCCGGCTAATTCGCGAATATGTCGCCTGAAATTGCCGTGGGCGACGAATCAACATCAATTCCTTTTCATCTTCGCCAATGGCGGAATCGCCGAACTCTCGATCATTCGGTGGAAGAAGCGGTGCTTCGCACGGCGACATCCGATGAAGCGGCAGAGCCGGCTGCCGGCCCCTCGAAGCGGCCGATCGCTTGACTTTGTCGCGGCCGGCCCCTATCGTCTCTTGCGTGTTGCCACGGGCGGATCAGGTGCAGTTGCGTTGAAGAATCCGGCCGGTTGGTCCCGCGCGTATTCCGTGATATTCATTCACAGTTGAACAGCTTTGAGGTTTTGCCATGAAGACAGATCGCAGATCGTTTTTGGCGGCAGCAGCGGCAACAGTGCCTTTGGTGGCGGCGCGCAGCATTGCGGCGGCCGAGCCATCGACGGGCAAGCCTGTGCGATTGGGGGTGATCGGTGTCGGGTGGTACGGCATGGTCGATGCCAAGGCGGCATTGAAGGCCGGCGGCGCCGAGGTGACGGCGATCTGCGATGTCGATAGCGCTCATCTGGAAAAGAATGCCGCCGAACTGGAACGGCTCCAGGGGAAAAAGCCGAAGACACACAAGCTTTACACCGACCTGCTCGCGGCCGATGATCTCGATGCAGTGATTATCGCCACGCCGCCGCAATGGCACGCGCTGCAATTCATCGCCGCGTTGCAGCGAGGGTTGGACGTGTATTTGGAGAAACCGATCTCCTACGACGTGCGAGAGGGTCGGGCGATGGTCGATGCGGCCGCCAAGGCCGGGCGAATCGTTCAAGTCGGTTTTCAACGTCGGCAAAGCAAGGCGTTTCAGACGGTCAAAAAGCTGGTGGCCGAAGGCGCGATCGGACGGGTCGTTCAGGTGGATGTTCAAATCCACTATCGCGCCGGAACGCTCGATCCGACCCCGCAAGATCCGCCCGCAACGTTAGACTGGGATCTTTGGTGTGGCCCAGGGCCGAAGATCCCCTACAGTCCGCAAGTCGGCCATTTCAACTGGCGGCTGGAAAAGACCAGCGGACATGGGCACCTGGTGGACTGGGGGATCCACTTGATCGATGCAACGCGCGTGATTCTGGGCGAATCGGCTCCCAAACGGCTGACGGCAGCCGGCGGTTTGTATCAACTGGCGGGCAAGATCACCACGCCCGACACCCTGACGGTTCACTTCGAATTCGACCGTTGTCCGGTCGTTTGGCGGCATCGGATTTGGGGGGCCGAGGAGTTCGCCCCGGAGGTGAATAACGGCGTCTTTCTCTACGGCGACAAGGGAACGATCTTCGTCACAGACAATCGATGGGTCGTCATCCCCTCGGGCAAGAACAAACAGCGGGAAGAGTTCAAGGCCGATACCGACGCGGGCACAGCCCACATGGCCGAGTTTCTCGAAGCCGTCCGCTCGCGGCGGCCGCCGTCGTGCTCGATTGCCGATGCTTATCAATCGACTAAGGCGGTGCAACTGGCCATGATCTCCTACGAAACGTCATCGGTCGTCGAGTGGGACGAGGCCGGCGAGCGGATCATCGATAACCCCAAGGCCGCCGATCTGTTGCGCCGCGAATATCGCAAGCCGTGGGAACACCCGTTCAAGGCTGGGTGAAGTCGGGCTTCGCAGCCGCTCGGTGGTGCCATTCGATTCCGGAAACGCCGGTCGCGCCGACGGTGTCGATCGCGCCGATGGCGCCAGTCGTTCCGCTGGCACCGACCGCTCGCGGCCGGATTGACGCATTTGGGAGATCTCCCTTACCGGAACCGCAAAGTTGCTCGATGAAATAGCGGGCGATGGCTTCATCGGGCCTGGGGCGATGCTACATTTCGGCAGCAGGTGATGATCGGCCAATCGCCTTCCGGCGATGGCACGGTCGCCCGCCTTGGGGCCGAAATGATGACGCCGCAACAACAAAAACAAATCGATCAGCGTAAGACCTATCGCATTCCGGTTCCCGAAGACCACCAGGAAGCCGAGATTCGCGTTCGCGGTCGCGGCGTGCCGACTCGCCTGTTCAACGAATCGGCCGGGGGGTTCGGGGGTGTCGTGTGCGATGCCGCCGATTTGCAGGTCCACGAGACCGTCGAGCTCGCCACTGTCGACAGCCGGTTCCTGGTGCGAGTGGCCTATATCGAACCGATCATTGCCGAGAAAGGCGATTCCGCCGAAACGATTGGATACCGCATCGGATTCGAACGGATCGAAGATCTTGCCCCAAAGCCGAAAACGCCCTCGGCTGCGTCAGCGAACCGTCTTCGAGAGAAACGATCTGTTCTTATTCCCGTCGTCGCGGGTGTTGTTCTGCTTGTCGCGTTGGCCGGGGCGGTAGCGTCGCACTTGATCGAGAGTCTTTGGACAAATCAAAGGGCGACAGCCCAAGCGGCCACCGGCCCGGCTGCGCCGCTGGCGGCCAGCCCCGCTTTTCTGACGGTGATGCGTCAGGTCGGTCTCAGCCGTCGGCAACAAGAACAATTGGCCCAAACCGCCGAACAAACGGTGCGGTTGCTCCAAGAATTGGACGAGATGTGGAAGAACGATTCGCCCGAGGATCGGCGCATCAAGCAGGCATTGCTGATCGAGGCGGCCAATCAGGAAATCCTGCGGATGCTCACCGACGAACAGAAGGCTCGGTGGCTGAATCTCGTGAAGGACCGTTAGCTCAGCGATTCGCTCGCTGCGCCCTGTTGCGAGATTCGCTTTGCCGTAACCCTCGGCGTCAAAAGATGCGGCGACGCAATCGTTCACCAACACAGACGTCTTTCCGCGATCGTTGAACCCTCTCGGCTTTGCCAGCGCCGTCATGCTCCATCCTGCTGCTTCAATCTTCCTGATCTTGCTCGCGGCCGATCAAGCCAACCATTCATCGGCCGGAGTTGATCGGCCGTCGTTGGCTCGCTGTGTGTTCCAGTGCAACTTCGATCAGTCGTGGGACGCCAACTACGACGGGTGGCCTTCCGACTGGACGCGCCGCGACGGCCGCGGTTATCCGCATTTTATTCGCATCGAGATCGACGAGTCGGGGCCTCCGGGAGGCGGTCGATCGTTGCGCATCGATTTGAACGGTGCGGCTGCGTCGGCACAAAGCCCGCTGATCGCGGTGGACCCGCTGTTCGAGTATCTCCTTCAGGTCGATGTTGCCGCAGAGAGACTCGGGGCGAGCCGGGCGAGTGTCGCGCTGCTGTTGTTCGATGAAGATCGTCGGCCGGTGCAAACGATGTCGTCGCGGCTGGTCGGCAGCACCGACGGTTGGCACCGGTTGAGCATCGGGCCGACGCCGATCGCGCCCAACGCCCGATTTGCCATGATCGCGCTGAGCGTGCAGCCTGGCAATCGGCCCGAGTTGAAGGGAGCCGTACGGTTCGGCGATCTTTGGCTCGGACGATTGCCCCGATTGCATGTGGAGACGGTCGGCGCGGCCCGCGTGCTGCCGTCGGATAAGCACATTGTCATCGAATGTCTCGCGGCAGGGCAATTCGATGCCGACCCGGAACTGGCGTTTACCGTGTACGATCACGAAGATCGTCCCGTGGGCCGGGGCAGCATTCCGTTGAAGCTGAAGCCGATGCCGTCGCCGCAACGGGCGGGCGAAAAGCCCGCTGCAAAGTCCGCTGCGAAACCGCCGAAACCGATGGGCGTGATGGCGGACGATCTTCCCGGCGATGCCGGCGCTATGGGGCAGGCGACGGCCCGGTGGACCGCGCCACCGTTGCCGCCGGGGTGGTATCGAGTGCTTGCCCATCTTTCGACCGCCGGCGGAATCGTTCTGGAGAAAGAACTATCCATTGCCGTAATTCACCCGGCGGAACGATCGTCGGATTCGTGCTTCGGATGGTCGTTGCCTCGCGGGCGGCAGGCAATGAAGCACCAGACGCTGGAAGAACTGATCGACTGCGCCGGAGTAGGCTGGGTGAAGTTGCCTCTGTGGATCGACGAAGAGACCTCGGACGAGCAGGTCGAGCGGATCGCTCAATTGCTCGACTCGCTGGAAGATCGCGGCATCCGAACGGTCGGGCTGCTGGCCGCGCCGCCCGATCGCGTGGCCAAGCAATTCGATCGGGCCGGTGATTTATCGGCCTTGGGCGACCTGTTTGCCGCCGATCAACGCCTGTGGCTGCCCAGCGTCACGGCTTCGGTTACACGCTTCTCGATGCAGGTGCGGCATTGGCAGTTGGGCGACGACCGCGACATGAGCTTCGTCGGCCCTCGGCCCGAAGTTCAACAATACACCGACATGT
>CAZVZX010000059.1:0-20770 GCA_964631235.1 uncultured Planctomycetaceae bacterium
ACCATTAACAAATACCAAAGAGTTTTTGGTCCAAAAAACGGGGTCCACCACAATGGGCGCATTCGCTATGGCCACAACCGTATTACGTTGCGAGAGCATTTCCGATGCATGCCGGAGATTATTGAATTCAGCAACCGCCTTTGCTATTCCGATACTCCATTGATTCCGTTGAGACAGTATGGACCAAACCGTTTACAACCACTCGATCATATTTACGTCCAAAAAGGCTACCGCGAGGGTGATGGCCAGCGAGTAATCAACCGCCCGGAGGCGGAGGCGATCGTTCAACGAATTATCGATATCTGCTCCGATCCACGGTATGAAGGAAAGACTATCGGGGTGATTGTGCTTCAAGGAACCGCTCAAGCCGCCCTCATTCAAGAGATGCTCCTTCAGAAGATCGGGGCTGAAGCGATGGAAAACCGCCGACTGATTTGCGGCGAACCCTACAGCTTTCAAGGCGATGAGCGCGACATCATTTTGTTGTCAATGGTTGCTGCCCCCAATCAGAGAATCGGCGTTCTCAACAAACCGGCTGATGAACGTCGCTTCAACGTCGCTGCGAGTCGCGCTCGCGATCAAATGATTCTCGCTCATTCAGTGACGAAAAACGATCTGGGCGCTAATTGCCTTCGCCGCCGCCTTTTGGAGTTTTTCACGTCATCTTCGCCTGTCGAAATAAAAGGCATACAACTCAGCGAACTTGAGCGACTCGCTCTTCGCGCAGATCGCAACACAGAGCGAGCTCCGAAACCATTCGACAGTTGGTTCGAAGTCGACGTTGCGATTGAGCTTCTACGCAGAGGCTATTACCTGATCCCCCAATTTGAGGTGGCAGGAAAGTACATCGATTTGGTGATTGAGGGCGGTGTAACTCGCTTGGCGGTGGAGTGCGACGGTGACTATTGGCACGGCCAAGACCGCTTCGAGGAGGACATGCAGCGGCAACGCCAACTCGAACGGTGCGGCTGGGAGTTTTTCCGGGTTCGAGAAGCGGTATTTTACGCTAACCGGAAGGACGTTTTGGAAAGACTTCGGCGCGCTTGCGAACGCCGTGGCATCATGCCAAGTCGCTCCGGATCAAGCACTGCTGACTCCTCAAGCGATGCGAGCGAAACTAATGACTGCTTTTCAGGTGCCGTCGATTGTAGAGAAGACAAAGAAACCGTCGTGAAGGGAGAAGAGTCGCAATTGGCGCAGAATCCGCTGGCAATTGCGTCGTCTCCGCCAAATGATCATCCTTTTCGCATAATGTGCGATTACAGCCAAGATATGACCGTCGTGCAGCATTATGGCAAAAAGGATTCACAAGAACCTATCGAAATCCGGACGAATGTCATTCGGCTATCGACAAAGATACCCGATGGCAGATCAGAACTCCCGCGATTGACTCGGAGAGAGATCGAAGTGTTAGAGCTGATGGCGCTCGGCTACAGCAATCCGCGAATTAGCAAGCTCTTGCGAATTAGTACAGAAACCGTCAAAGAACACGTACAGAATATCTTGCGCAAGTTGGGCATGAAAAACCGAGTCGAGGCTGCTCTTTGGGCGAAAGAACACGGCTTCGATTCAAGAAACCACGAATCGGGGGAAGTGGCAAAAGGCGTGCAAAAAAAGTTGTTCTGAGCCCCCGAGAAAACACCGTTGGAATCTTTTCCGGTCACACCGAAAACAAGCCTGACCGTTGCACCGTCGCAATTCCTGTTCAAATAAGGTTTCTCACTCTACTCGAACCAGCTTAGAACGGTGTCCATCATCGAGCTATTGACGCTGTAGGCGGCGTCCCAGCTCCAGATGTTGCGCACCAGGTCGAACATGAACATGCCGCAAAGGATCAGCAACAGCGTGCAGAACACCAAGGCCGTGATGTTCAGGCCGGTGTACGGGGCCTCGGGCAAGGCCGCCTCGACGGGCAGCATCATTCCGCCGGGCATGGCCATCGCTTGGCCCGCCGGCCCCAGCGGTGCGCCCATCCCCGGCTGCACGGCCCCGGCCGCGGCGCTGTAGTCTTCATCAAGCATGGCGGAGACGCCGCCGGGCATTCCGCCGATCATCGTGGCCGCTTCGTCGCCTTCGGTGTCCAGCGCGATCACCTGCGATCCGCTTTCCGAATCCTCGGCATCGAGCGCCTCTTCGGTGGGCGTGAGCAGGAACTCGTCGTCGCCTTTCACTCCGACGCCCGAGTTCTCGATCGTCTGGAGCATGTCGTCTTCGCCGAGTTCGAGCGACTCTTCGCCGGCCCCCAGGTCGAGCGGTTGTTCGAGCGACAGCCCGCTGTCGGCCGGATCGACGAGCGAAATGCCGCTATCGCCGCCGAGGGTGATGTCGCTGCCGGTGCCGCTGCCGCCGCCGAGCACCAATTCGTCGTCGTCGAGTTTCTTCGCCAAATCGACGGCCGAGTCG
The DNA here is from genome assembly GCA_964631235.1 of uncultured Planctomycetaceae bacterium. Classification (GTDB taxonomy): domain Bacteria; phylum Planctomycetota; class Planctomycetia; order Pirellulales; family Thermoguttaceae; genus JARKPK01. The sequence goes on from CAZVZX010000059.1 coordinate 2,404, forward strand.
CGGCCCTTGAGCGGTCCGCTGCTGCCGGGATCGAGCGAGATATCTTCGTCGAGCGTCAGGTCCAGCTCGTCGGCGCGTTTGGCGTCGGAGCCGCCGCCCAGGGTCAGATCGCTGTCGGCCAGCCGAAGATCGCTATCGACAGCGCCCTTGTCTTTGCCCATGCCGATCACGGTGCCCGAGGCGCCGCTGGAGGCGTCGCCCAACTCGACTTCGCTCAGCAGCACTTCGTCGCCGCCGTCGCCCGGGCTGATGCTGCCCAGCTCTTGGCGTTTGCGTTCGATGTCTTCCACCTTGAACTTCCAATCGGCGCCGTCGCGGTAGCCGTACAACTGACGGGTGTCGAGCATCCGCTTGATGTCGTCGATCGTTACGCCCAGGGCCGCTGCTGCTTCTTTCGAGTTGAGATACTTTTGCACCATGCCGTCACCGTTGCTCCAACAGAGCGCGAATTTCCTGTGGCAGAGGGTTCTCGTTGTTCAAGTAGGCGACCTGCAAATCCCATTGCAGATTGCGCACCGCGCGAAGCGCGATCTTGCCGGTGGCCAGTTCGACGTGATAGACGGCCATGACCTGCCGCTTCGGGTCGATGACCGTCAGCGTCTGCGTCTTTTCGCCCGCCGTCGTCGGCACGACGATATACTCGCCGCTGCTGCCGGGCAACGACGCCCCGGCCGGCCGCTGCGCCCAAGCCGCCGACCCAACGCCGGTCGCCGCCCCCGCCGCCAACAAAATAGCCACCGCCACGGCCCCGAACACCAGTTGTTTCATAGCGTTACCCACAGAAAGCTGGGGAAACAGGGCCTATCCTCATTGTAAAAGCCCTGATTTCCAATGCAAGCAAAATACCCTTCCTCAATCACCCACTCTGCCCACATTCCACCCGAACAATCGGTTTGCGCCATTGATTCCGTTTGGTCGGCCCGTGCCGATCGGCCACGCAACAAGCGAATGCCCGAAATCCCCGTTCTATCGGGGGGATGCCAACGACGTTCGTTTCGCGTCGGCCGGCGGACAAACCACGCGCCCAACGTTTGCCCGCGACGAGCCGCCGCGATTGTCTCTGCTCGTGGCCAATCGAGGCGCCAACACGTCGAAATCGGGACTCGCCCGCTTTGCGCGTCTTTGTCGAATCGAGCCGCAGCGCCAATGATTGTTCTTCGGCCCTGTGGAGCGTTTGTCGGCGAGTGTACTGCCGGCGGGCAACGTTGGGCAAGAGCAACGCAAATCGAGTTGCCCAAGCTGCGAAATTCGGGTGGCAGACGGACCGGGCCGACCGTCGCCGCATAGCGGGCCGATTCACCGTGCGATCGGCGGTCCGCCGAAGTTTCGAACGACGGCCGGTGGACGGCTATTCGAAGATGCCCGCGCCAAACTGATTGGTTTTCGGCGATTCAGTCGCCGATGGGCCGCGGCTAAGATGCGAATGCGGCGTGCGCGGGCCGCTCGGCGGCGCCTTGGCCGGTGCGGTGTGCGGACCGCGGGGCTTCTCTGCTCCTTCGAATGCGGTGGGATGCATTGGGGCAGACGCCTCGTCGATCGCAGCAGGCTCATCACGATCGGCACTGCGCGGCAGCGGCAATTCCGCCGGTCCGGCATCAAAATCCTGGTCGTCGTAGCTGGGCACATAGCCGGGCAGCTTTGATCGCCGGCGTTCTTCCTCGTAGGCGGCGATCACCCGCTGCTGGATCATCTCGCGACAGGCCGAATTGATCGGGTGCGCGATGTCGGCGTAGAGTTTCGCCCGCCCCTCGTCGTCGCTGCCGGCCGACTGCTCGCGCAAACGGGTTCCGCACTGATTGCAATACGCGGCGCGAAGGTGATTCTTGTAGCCGCATTGAGGGCAATGAGCGGTCAATTTTCGGCTGGGCATGGCCACGAACGGCCCAGAGGTGCCCTCGATGATCTTCAGATCACGGACGACGAAGGCATCGTCGAACGTGATCGAGCAGAACGCCTGGAGCCTTTCGCCCGACTCTTCCATCAGTTTGACACGGACTTCGGTGATTTCCACGGTGACGCTCCTTCTGTCGCACGAGGCCTGCGTTGGCAAGGGATCATCGAGTCGGGTGACAAAACGCTACGCTCAATTCATCCCGGCCAAGAACGCCGAAGTCGACCAGCGCCGTGCCCTGCCGACACCGACCGCCCGCGGCGCTCCTGCCGCTCGGTCACCAAATAAAACCGCCAAACACGGACAGCGGTTCAAACGAGGATTGCTCCCAATCCGCCGCGCCGCTGCGCCGGCGGCCGCTTCCGCGATTGTGTGGAACTGTTTTGTTCTCTCCGACATTGCCGGGCGGCGGCGATCAGCCGTCTCGGGACTACCGCCCCGCACGCCTCAGGCAACACCGCCCACCGCAAACACGTGCCGAAATCCCATCGCGGTCAGCCGCATTGCCGCGGTGCGGGCATGCCGCGCATGCCGACAAACGCCGAAGAACGCAGTGCCGCTGCCGCTCATTTGATATCCGCACAAATCCAACCGCGCCAAGGCGCGGCGCAATCGCTCGATCCACGGCGACAAGCTCGCGGCGGCCCATTCGAGCCGATTGAACAACGCTCGGCCCAAGGCAAACGCATCACCACGAGCAAGCGCCGCCAACGCCGGCCCGATGCTTTGCGGTTGCCCCGACGGACGACAATGACGATATACCTCGGCCGTCGAGAGTCCCTCGTCGGGCCGAACGACCACGAAACTCAGCCCGCCGCCCGGCACCGCCTCGATGATCTCGCCGCGCCCGCGACACACTGCCGCCCCGCGGCCGAGGAAAAACGGCACATCGCTTCCCAACTCGGCTGCCCATTGCCGAAGCACCGCAGGCGCAAGGCCAAGGCCCCAAGCGTGCGAAGCAACCGCCAACGCGGCCGCCGCGTCGCTGGAACCGCCGCCCAGGCCGGCCTGCGTCGGAATGCGCTTGATCAGGCGGACTTCGGCGCCTTGACCGCACCCGGTTCGTTCGCGCAGCAGTTCGATCGCCCGAACCACCAAATTGCGCCCGTCGGCGGGCAGATCATCGGCCCCCGCCCGCCCACCGTTTTCGCAAACGAGCCGCACCTGCCCACTGGCACTGGGCGAAAACAGAATCGTATCGAACAAACCGATCGGACACATGAGCGTTTCGATCTCATGGTAGCCGTCCGACCGCTTTGCGAGCACCTCGAAAAATAGGTTCAGTTTAGCCGGGGCATCGGCAGCCCACTGATCGGCATTAACCCGGTACAGGCGCATCGGCGAATCCGTTCCCCTCGCCTTGGTGCTCCTGAGCAAAAATCAGCAAAATGCTGACCACACACATGAGGGATTCTAGCGGTTCGACGGGATTGCGTCAATGCGATTTGCCGTCATTAACTCGTTGTGCGCTGCGGAGTTGCCAGGGAGATTTTCGATTTCCGCCCCCGCTTCGGTCGGTAACTGCACTCGGTCGTCCCCGTCGGGGAAAAAAAGACTCGTTTTTCGTTGTTCTCGAAGCGAACACTTGCTCTAAGTCAACTCGAAACATCACGTTGCGCGTCAATGGCTCAAGTAGGTTCCCATCACCAACCGACGTTAGCAATGAAGCGATTGCGCAAAGTTTGCCGATGAAACCCGAAGGTTACGGGCCGAGGTTTCTCAAGCGGTCGAGGCAATGTCGATTTCGACATCCCGGCGGTGGCCCGAGCGGTCGTCAAACGGCCCGATCTCGGGTCGGCTCTCTGTAGAAACCACGGCAGCCGACGCTGCGTCTGGTCTTTCCCGAAGGAATCCGATAGACTGGCGGGACGATGGATTTTCGTGTTCAGCTCGGCGTTTTCCGTGGTCCGTTGGACCTGCTTCTCTATCTGGTGCGGAAGCACGAGGTGGAAATCACCGAGGTCTCGCTGGCTCAGGTGGCCGAGCAGTTTCTCGAATACCTCGACGTCATCAAGCAGCTCGACGTGAATGCGGCCGGCGACTTTTTGGCCGTGGCCGGCGCGCTGCTTGAGATGAAATCTCAACAAGTGCTTCCGCACTGCGACGAGGTCGAAGAGCCGCTCGACGATCCCCGGCAGGATTTGGTGCCCCGATTGCTCGAGTACAAAAAGTATCGCGATGCCGCCGGGCTGCTCGAAGAGCGCGGTCGGGCGTGGCTGCGGCACTTTCCGCGGCTCGATGGCGACTTGCCGCCGGGCGAAACCGATCCGGCCGACCAACCGATCGAAGAAGTCGAGCTGTGGGACTTGGTCAGCGCTTTCGGTCGGATCATCCGCGAGTCGGAGGCGGTCAAGCCCGCCAGCATCGTGTACGACGACACGCCGATCCACGTCCACATGGAGCGGATTCGCACGCTGCTGGCCGAGCGCGGCACCGTGGTCTTCCGCGAATTGTTCCCGATGGGCGCCCATCGTTCAACGCTGATCGGCCTGTTTCTCGCCGTGTTGGAACTGGTGCGACATCATTATGTTCGGGTCGAACAAGAGCAGCTTTTCGGCGAAATTGTGCTGCGGCCCGACACCCGGTGCAACGCCCCCGTTGAAGCCACCGACATCGATCAATACGAGCACGCATGATCAACAACCTGCCGGTTAAGAGCATGGTCCACAAGGACCTGACGATCGAGGGCTATTCGCGCGCCGCTGTGCAAACCTATTGGCGAGTGCCGGAGTTGAAGCTGGGCTTCGATCTCGGGGCGCAACCGTGGTTGTTCATGGGCACGCCGCTGTGGTTCGTTTCGCACATGCACATCGACCACATGGCCGCCCTGCCGGTTTACGTCGCCCGGCGGCGGATGATGAAAATGGAGCCGCCGACGATCTACTTGCCCGCCGATGCCGTCGAGCCGGTTCATCGGATTCTGCGGCTGTTCAGCCGGCTCGACCGCGGGCGGCTGCCATGCGATTTGCGTCCGCTTCAGCCCGGCGACGAAGTCGAGATTTCGCGCGAGCATGTGGTTACGGTTTCGGCCACCCGCCACACGGTGCCATCATTGGGGTTTGTCGTTTGGGAGCGGCGGCGGAAACTGCGGCCCGAGTTCCAGGGGCTGACTGGTCCGCAGATCCGCGATCTTCGCCTCGGCGGCACGGAAGTTACCAGCGAAACGCGGTTGCCGCGGGTCGCCTATTTGGGCGACAGCGCGCCCGAGGGCCTCGACGCCTGCCCGGCCATGTACGAGGCCCAAGTGCTGATCATGGAAGTAACGTTCGTCGCCCCGAGCCATCGGAAAGATAAGATTCACAAGTTCGGGCACATGCATCTCGACGATCTGGTCGAGCGCCGCGACCGATTCCGCAACGAGTTGATTATTGCGTCGCACTTCAGCACGCGCTACAATCAGCGTCAGGTGGAATCCCTGGTGCGCCGCGCCGTGCCCGACATGCTCGACGGGCGAATGGCCCTCTGGCTGTGAGCGGCGCCGCGGGCCCCGTTTACCTGCTGTTTTGCTGCCGTTTTCCCGCCGTTTTCCTCCCGCCGCAATCGCCATTTGATGCGGCATTGTCGAACAACCGTGGAGCCCCTACCGCCATGACTCTGCACCGCTGCGACTCGACTGTTCTCGGTTCCGGAGTGCTCGATCGTCGCCGCTTCCTTTGCGGTGCCGGGGCCGCCATTGCTGCAACCGGCGTTTTTTCCGGGGTCGGCAGTCGCGTCGTGTCGCTGCACGCCGCCGAGGCCGGCGGCCCGAGGGTCGAAGGGCTTTCGGTGCCTGTCCGCGCGCTGACCCGGTCGCCCGGCTTCCATTGGTTCGCCTACTACGACAAACTACAATTCGACCCGACCAATCGCTACTGCTTGGGAATGAGGGTCGATTTCGAGCACCGTTCGCCGCGGCCCGACGATACGATCGAGCTGGGCATGATCGACCTGGGCGACGGCGATCGTTGGATTCCGCTGGGCACAAGCCGCGCGTGGTGCTGGCAGCAGGGATGCATGCTGCAATGGATTCCCGGCTCGCGGACGGAAGTAATCTACAACGACCGCGAAGGCGACCGCTTCGTCAGCCGCATTCTCGACGTGCAGACGCGCAAGCAGCGGACCGTTCCGCACCCGATCTACGCCCTGGCGCCCGACGGCCGCACGGCCGTAACGTGCAACTTTTCGCGGCTGGCGGCGCTGCGGCCCGGCTACGGCTACGCCGGCGTGCCCGACCCCTGGGCCGACCAGCCGGCCCCAAAGGAATCGGGCATTCACCGGGTGGATTTAGTCTCGGGCAAGGCGGAGTTGATCGTCTCGCTCGCTGAGGTGGCGGCCATCCCCTTCGAGGGCGAACCGTTCGGCGACGCCGTGCATTGGTTCAATCATCTTCTGGTTGCGCCCGACGGAAACCGCTTCGTCTTTCTCAACCGCTGGCGGTCGGGCAAATCGTGGCGCACCCGGATGATCACCGCCCGGCTCGACGGCGGCGATCTGCGGATCGTCAACCCATGGGGAATGACCTCGCACTTCATCTGGCGCGATGCCGAACACATTCTCGCGTGGGCCGGCCACCCCGAACACGGCAACGGCTTCTTCCTCTTCCGCGACCGGCCCGACGGCTTCGTCGAGCAGATCGGCAAAGGCGTGATGACCGCCGACGGGCACTGCACCTACGTGCCGGGCAACCAGTGGATTCTTTGCGACACCTACCCGAGCAAAGGCCCCCGCTTCCAGGAAGTGTACCTGTACCACGTCGCCGAGAAACGCAAGATAACGCTGGGCCGCTTCGCCAGTAGCGAAGCCTACAGCGGCGAATGGCGCTGCGACACCCATCCGCGTCTCAGTCGCGACGGCCGCTGGGTTACGATCGATTCGCCCCACGAAGGCGGCCGACAGATCTACCTGCTCGACATATCGAAGATCGTCGCCGGCTGAACGCAGCGGCCCGGACCAACTCCGCCGACCAAATCGCGGAATGCGAACGCGGCGTCGCCCATTCCAGCGACGGCAACCGGAACGCCCCGAATGCGCCGAAACACCGTACCGGTCAACGAAATCGCCGTTCTCGCAAGATGGTGCGAACAAGACGCGTCGGCTTCCCGCAAGGCACACCGCCGGCGACGACCGAGCGAAGCGCGAGTCGCTCTCTCCTTCGCTTGATGCGCGCCTCGAAGCTCATTGCGCGCGTCAATTCACCCGCCGATCGATGGCCCCTTCGCGGAAGGCCGCGGCCAGGGCCAGCGGCACTTCGCTCTCGGCCAGCACGACCTCGGCGCGGTTGCGGGCCACTTGGGCTCGCATTTCCTGTTCGAGCGCCTGCGCTTGCGCGCGGCGTTCTTCGGCCTTCGCCCGCGCCACGCGCATGTCCGCCTCGGCCTGATCGACCTGCAACCGCGCGCCGATGTTCTGCCCGACATCAATATCGGCAATGTCGATGGAAACGATTTCGAACGCCGTTTGCGCATCGAGCCCGCGCGCCAGCACCGCTTTGGAAATCCGGTCGGGATTTTCCATCACCTCGAAGTGCGTCTGCGCCGAGCCGATCGCCGTGATGATCCCTTCGCCCACCCGAGCGATGATCGTTTCTTCGGTGGCGCCGCCGATGAGTTGCTCCAAGTTGGTGCGCACGGTTACTCGGGCCTTTACCCGCAATTCCACGCCGTTGCGTGCAATCGCGCTGAGCGTGCTCTTATTCGACCGCTGCGGGTCGGGGCAGTCGATCACCTTCGGATAGACGCTGGTTTGCACGGCTTCGAGCACGTCGCGGCCGGCCAGGTCGATGGCCGCTGCCCGATCAAAATCCAAATCGATGTCGGCCCGATGGGCGGCAATCAACGAACGGATCACCTTCATCACATCGCCGCCGGCCAAGTAGTGGGCTTCCAAACGGCGCGTGGTAATGCCGGTTTCGCGTTCGCTGCCCAAGCCGGCTTGCGTGGCCATGATCTTCGCCTGAACGATCAGACGGCTGGGCACCCGGCGGAACGTCATGCCCACCAGGCTCCATAAGCTGATGTTCGCCCCCGACATGTAGGCCTGGAACCAGATGCCGAAATAGCTGAACAACAGGATCACGCCCACCAGCGCAATCAAGAACAACAATACAGCGACCACGGCGAGCACGGGCCACGCAGCGCCCAACGGCAGGCTGGAAAGCAATTCGCTCGGCATAATGCACCCTTTCACCCGATCGAACCGTATGGCAGGCGGCAACGAGCGGGCCGCGCCGCGCGCAGCCGCGCACGCCAATCACCCTCGGCCGCACCCCAACAACATACTCCATCGCCTTGCCGATGGAAAGCAGCGCACCGCCACCGCAGGCCGCACCCTGTCAAAAAATCAATCAGGGCACACTATCGTCTTTCGCGGCATCACGCCTCGAACTCGCCTCGCGGCACACCGGACTGACGAATGATCGATCGCAACGTGCCGATGCGCAACTCGTCGTGGTCGGGCACGGGCACGGTGATCGTGCTGTCGGCGGCAACTTGCTGCATGACGATCTGGCTTCCCCGTTGCCGCACGCGTGTGAACCCGTGCCGCTCCAAAATCATGCATACTTCCCGGCCGGACAGCAAGCGGAGCTTACCCACCGAGGACCTCGACCTGGGTAACAAACACATCCTCGCCCAAACGGTCTTGCACTTCCTGCGCGGACGCGCATTCAAAAAACAGTTGCAAGGCCTCGCGGAGATTGTCCCTCGCCGTTTCGATCGAGTCTCCTTGGCTGGCGATGTCCAGCTCGGGACAGAAGGCGACAAACCCGTCTCCTTCGCGGTGAATGACCGCAGTCAATCGCTTGCTCATAGAAATACCGTCCTTTTGCACGGCAGCGCGGCAAAACCGAGTCATTTCCCGCGACCGCGGCGTTCGACCAGTTCCGGCACGATTGCAAGCAGGCACAGAATGCCGCAACCCATTCTGAGCGACGATCGGCCTTCGTCAACTCAAGCGTCGGCTTTCGCTCCGAAAAACCGGCCGATCTGCATCTCAACGTGCTCCACGTATCCCATTTTGTCCGACGGGAAGGAGCGATTCAGCCGTTGGCTCGGCTGCCGAACGCGCCAGCGGGCTTCGATCCGACGTTCATTCCATTCTAAATAAAACCGCGGAAAACAGAAAGCGGTTCAAACGGGGACAACACGTAATCGGCCGCTTCGCTGCGACCGCGGCCGTTTTCGTCCCCATTACAACGGAGCGGCGGCTCTTACGAACATAGTCGTATTCCGGAGCTTTCTCCATTTGACAAGCATTACGAACCATGATCACAATTGCTAGGAAACCCACCTGGAAGCGGTAGTTTGTTCAGATACCATGACTTCAACGACCGCGAGCCAACGGAGACTCACAGAAATAGAGGCGATTCTCAGCAAGATTCAGTTAGAAAGCGCGAAGTCTCCTCGCTTGATCTGGACTGCCGAAACAAGAATCGCTTAATGACTGGAGCAAGAAATGACGTTCCTTCTCGCCTTCCTCCTGTGCATCACTCTCGTCGCGCTAGCACTTCTTGGGTTTCACACTGTTCAACTTCACATCAAGCTCGCGCAGGCGTGTGCTGTGTCATCTGCGGAGCGATCGCGACTCGAACGCGAGTGTCAGCAGTCAAAGGAACAGGTGAGTGCTGTCCAAAACCAGTATCAGGCCCTCATTGCAAAATATAACGAGGAGACAAAACGCTGGAAAATGCATATCAATGCAATGAACAACGAAATCTCGCGTCTTTCCAAATGGAAGGGGGTTGCAGACGCCGAGGTTCGGGCCGAGGAAATGGTTCGTAGTGCGCAAAAAACACTGGAAGCTGCGCGCGGCGAGGCAAAGAGAATCATTACCGAGGCAGAAGAACAGGCAAGAAAGACGCTGTCGGAAGCAACTGCGGCTGCAGAGACTGAGGTTACGACCCTGAAAGAACAAGCAAAGTCTATCGCTGCCGAAGCTCAGAAGAAAGCACAGACTCTGACGAGTCAAGCCCAAGGAATCCTCGATTCAGCGACATCTCAGGCCGCAAGAATCGTTGAAGCAGCAAGAAACAATGCGCAAGCTATCGCCGCAGACGCCTATGAAGCGAAACGCAATGTCTCCCAGTATGAGGAAGCAATCCGTGCTCTGAAGAATCTCTTGTCGGGATACGGCGACGAGTATCTCGTTCCACCCCAAAGTGTACTTGATGATTTGGCGGAGAGCTACAGCCATACCGATGCCGGAATTCAACTGAAGCGTGCAAGGGAGACTACGCGAATCATGGTCCGTAACGGTACCGCCGCGACTTGCGATTATGTGGAAGCGAATCGACGAGATACGGCGATTAGATTTGTTGTTGACGCTTTCAATGGAAAAGTTGATTCGATTCTATCTCGCGTCAAGAGCGATAACGTAGGAAAACTCGAACAGGAAATCCGAGATGCTTTCGCTCTCGTGAATATCAACGGCAAAGCGTTTCGCGATGCGAGAATTACCGAAGAATACTTGAACGCTCGCCTTGACGAGCTGCGTTGGGCTTCTGTCAATCATCAGCTAGCCTTGCGAGAGCGAGAAGAACAACGGCGAGCGAAGGAGATTGCGAAGGAAGAGGCTAAGGCCGCTCGGGAGCGAGAACGCGCAATCAGAGACGCTGCGCGGGAGGAAGAAACGTTACGAAGGGCGATTGCCCATGCTCAAGCAGAGTTCGAAGCAGCTACCGAAGCGCAAAAGGCCAAGTATGAAGAGCGTCTCAAGGAAATGGAAGAACGCCTTCGAGAGGCAGAAGAACGCAAACAGCGAGCTGTCTCAATGGCCCAGTTAACCACGAAAGGGTACGTTTACATCATCTCGAACGTTGGATCATTTGGCGAAGACGTTTACAAGATCGGTTTGACGCGACGTTGGGATCCGTACGATCGAGTTCGAGAACTTGGCGATGCGAGCGTTCCTTTTGAATTCGATGTGCATGCCATGATCCTTCACGACAATGCCCCCGAGCTCGAGCGCGCCCTGCATAATCACTTCTTGTTGCGTCAAGTCAACAAAGTCAATTATCGAAAAGAGTTTTTTAGGGTCTCTCTTCGGGAAATCCGTGAGGAAATTGAGAGACTTGGAATCACCACCGGGATCCACTGGACAATGACTGCACAAGCAAGGGAGTACCGCGAGACTCTTGCGATCGAGAAAGCGATCCAGGAGGACCCGAATATGCGAGAAGCTTGGATGAAGCGACAACTGTCTCTTGAATCCGTAGAAGTCGGTGTAGGCCATGCAGACACAGACGATGACTTTGAATGACTGCTGCTTCGTGAGAAACAGGTAAGCCCCACCAATCCGCGCTGAGGAGAGACTCTTCCAAGCCGGGCGGGTGCTAGCGCCAAGTGCTTTCCGGCGGTTGGCGCGAAAGAGATTCGCTCGCCGACTGGGCGTCGGGCAGCGGCAGCAGGCGGGCCAGGCCTTGCGCGCGGCGGCTTACCGGCAGCGGCGTTTCCTCGCCGGGGGCCAGCACCTGAACCACCGCGGCCAACGATTGCGGCTGAAGAACCGGCTCGAGCAACAGCGGCCCGCGATGATCGCACAACACCGCGCCGTCCACCGCTCCCGCACAACAACCGTGCAAACGCAATCCGCCGCGATCGATTGCGGCATGAAACGCCAACTGCTCGAACGATACCAGATCGCCCGGATGCACCGGCTCGGCGGCACGCGGGGTTTTCAGCCGCGCAACGAGCATCTCCATCAAGTCGCGGCTGATCAGGCCCGGTCCGGCTGATAGGGTGAACACCCCTTCTTCCAGCCGGCCGGCGCGAATCCGCGCCGATCGAATCGCTACGTTCGCCCGCCCGCTGAATCGATAACCCGAGTACAGCGACGCTAACCGGCCCAAATCGACTGCCGTAAGCTCTCCGGCCAAATCCGCCGCCGATGTCTCCCCGTATGCCGTCCATACGCAGCCGCGAAACGCCGCATCATCGCCGCACGCTGCAAAAGCGGGCCAAGCATGAGCCAGCAAACGGCACGGCAAGGCCGCGTCGCGCGTGTCGAGCTCCACCTGATAGGCGGCCGCCGCTCCATGCCGCTGACGCACGATTTGAACCCGCGCCGGCTCCGACGACTGCTCCCAGCGAAAACATGCCCGCAGCGCCGATCCGGTCGCCTGTTGGTCGATCGACGCCTGCACGTCGGAAAACGAATCGGTCCGCCCGTTGTCCTCGAACATCAGCCGGCCCAGCGCAAGGCGCACCGATGGCTGCGGCAACCGCCCGCGCAACGCACGATCGGCCAGCGACGACGCGGCATCGAGTCCGGCCGCCGACACCTCGGCGGAATCGGCCGCCAAGAGCAAGACGGAGACCGCGGCGGTCGATTCGTTTTCGAGCGGCTGCCGGCTCGCCTCGAGCCGCGCGGCACGGAACACCACCGCGCCCGACTCCGGGTCCTTCAACGTCAGCCCGTCGTAGCGAAACGTTCCCGGCACCGGCTCGCTGAAGGCGTCGAGTTCGACGCGAAGCCCCAAGACGGATTCAAGTCGCTCCGCTTGTTCTGCCCGCAGGCCGGGCCGATTCTTCACAGCGCAGAAGCCGATCACCGCCACCGTCGGCGCAACACAGAGGGCCACGAAGGCACGCATCAACCAGCGCCGTCGCGTCCGTTCGTACATGGCCGTCGTCCCTGATCGGCACGCCAACGGAGGGCCCGCTACGTCTCGGGCCGAACCTTCCGCCGAGCGAGTTGATAAAACGAATTCAAATGCGATTCGATTTCGGCCAAGCTGTCGCCGCCGAACTTCTCCAGCAGCGCGGCGGCAATTTCGAATGCCACCACGTTCTCGACGATGCAACTGGCCGCCGCCACCGCGCAAACATCGCTCCGCTCGTACGAGGCGATCTCGGGCTCTAACGTTTCCAAATTGACCGAGGGCAGAGGACGGGCTAAGGTGCTGATCGGCTTCTTTGCCGCGCGAATCACCAACGGTTGGCTGTTGGTAATGCCCGCCTCCAGTCCGCCGGCGTTGTTCGTCGGCCGGGTGAACCCCAGGCAGCGCTCGTCGATCAACTGCGGATCGAACTGGATCGGATCATGCACGTCGGCACCGAAGCGGCGGGCCATTTCGAAACCCAGCCCGATCTCGACGCCTTTGATCGCCTGAACCGACATGACGGCCTGAGCCAGGCGCCCATCGAGCTTTCGATCCCAATGGGCATGGCTTCCCAACCCGATCGGCAGCCCATCAACGCGAACCTCGATCACCCCGCCCAAGGTATTGCCGGTTTTCTGAGCGGAATCGATCAGCGACTTCAACTCGCCGTCGCGCGACGGATCGAGCGTGTAGAGCTCGCTCTGGTCGCGCCGGCGTCGGAGTTCGTCGAGCGAACCGTTGCCGGCCGAAACATTCACCGGCCCGACGCCGACCACGTACCCCAACACCGAGATGCCCAACGGCGCCAGCAACTGCTTCGCCAACGCACCGACCGCCACACGCACGGCGGTTTCGCGGGCGCTGGCCCGTTCGAGCACCGCGCGAACCGACGAAAGGTACTTGATCGAACCGGCCAAGTCGGCATGCCCCGGTCGCGGCCGGAAAAGGTCTTCCATTCGCTCGAGCTTGTAATCGCGGTTGGCAACCATCAGCGCAATCGGGCTGCCCAACGACATCCCGCGCCACCAACCACTGAGCACCTCGACCTCGTCATGTTCCAACTTCTGCCGTCCGCCTCGGCCGTAGCCGCCCTGCCGACGACGAAGTTCGGCATTGATTTGCTCGACATCGATCGACACCCCAGCGGGGAAGCCCTCGACGATGGCCACCAATGCCTTTCCGTGCGATTCGCCCGCAGACAAGAATCGTAACATATTGATAATCAATATCTTATGGTCGAACGACCGTCTCGCCCTGCCGCCACGGGCTGATTGTGCGCTGCTGCCTGGTGCCGCAGCACATCGGCCTTATTGTAGGCCTTATTGTAACGGCCGAATCCCCTTGCGGACAGACCATTTATTCGCCTCGACGATGGGCCCGCTACGGGCGGCTACGGGCCCACTACCGGCAAACACGAGCCAAGACACCCTGCACGGGCCCGCAACGGCCAAGGCCAACGCACGCGCCGAAGCGAACATCGCAATCGCACCAACGTGCATCGACCCGCACGCCCTATTTTACGCGGCCGCACTATGCTGCGCAGTCACGGCTATCTTGCCATACCCCTCAACGTTTTCTGAACTGCGATTCGCTCCCGCGTGCGACTCGCTCGGCACATCTGAAAACGCAAGACGATCCAACGTGCCCGCAAATCTTGCGGAATCGTTGCAGTTTGCCAAATGCAAAGCCGATGAATGAAACGCCATGTGGTGTCGAACGTGCCAACAAGATGTTCCTGCGCTGGCCAAGGGGATTGGCAAACTTGTCTGCCCTCGGTGCGGAACGCGAATGCGCATCGAGAATTCGGCCGCAGCAACCGAGCGAAACGAACGACCGCAAACGAACATCGGGCGAACGGCCGAGGTTTCCCCGGCTCCGACCCCCACCGCTCAACAGTGGGAAGAGGAAGATCAGCTTCGGCAGATCGAAACCCTACTGACCCTGGACGGCCCGAACGACCCGAATCAGCAGAGAACCTACCGCCGCGAGTTGGCCCGCTTCGATTTCGGCCACGGACTGCCCGGGGCTTGGCACCTGGATGCCGCAACTTCGAAGAAGAAGGGCGACGATCTGTCTCAGTCGAGCGAAACCGACGCCCCCCGCACAAGCAGAGAAATTCGGCGGTCGGGCCACTCGACCATCGGCCCGTGGACCTATTTGGCCCTGCTGGTCGGCACGACGGCGCTGGTTTGCGGCGGATCGCTGTTGGGCTGGTCGATGATTTCCGGCCGCGCCGAGCTTTGGAATCTCGGGCTGCCGATCGCGTTGGGTGGACAAATCACTTTATTGGCCGCACTGCTGATTCAGCTCGAGCGGCTTTGGGCCGATCACCGCCGCTCGGCCGAACGAATCGAAACGGTCAACTCCCGCCTGCACGATTTGCAGCACGCCACCACACTGCTGGGAACCTCGGCCACCAGTCCGGCCTCGCAGTTCTACGCTCATTACGCCCACGGGGCCGACGCCAAAGTGCTGCTCACCGACCTGAAAAGCCAGCTCGATCTGCTGGCCTTGCGGGTCAGTCAGCAACAGGACCGATCCGCTTAGCCGCTATTTCGACTTGAGCTGGAACTCGAACGAGGTCTTGCCGCGGGCCACCTCGGCCGTAAGGCCCGACTGTTCCGGATCGGTGTACTTCTGCGGCACGATCCACTCGGTTTTCACCTTCTCGGGATCGACCATTTCGTCGTTGCCCACGCCGGTAACTTTCGTCTTCGTGATGCTCACCTTATGTTTGCCCGGCACCGCGCCCTTGCGGCCGGCGGTGGTCAATTCGAATCGGCCGGCCGAGTCTGTTTGGCCGTAGG
Organism: uncultured Planctomycetaceae bacterium; assembly: GCA_964631235.1. Lineage (GTDB taxonomy): Bacteria > Planctomycetota > Planctomycetia > Pirellulales > Thermoguttaceae > JARKPK01. The sequence continues at coordinate 17,678 of CAZVZX010000059.1, forward strand.
CCACCGGGCCCGATTCCGGCTTGAACAACACCGTCGCCTGCTCGACCGGCTTGCCGTCGAGCGTCACCACGCCGCTGACGGGAAGCAGCTCGATCCCGGAACGGCAACCGATGCCGATCGCACACGCCACGGCCACGGCGCCGACGATAACAAGAACAAGCCGTTGGTTCATGGGAGGAACTCCTGCTGCATGGGATCCGTGAGAAGCCGATCTTCCGCCGCGACGGCGTTCGGTCGCGCGAACACGCGTGTGTCGGCGTTCCGCTTCGCTGGGTCGCGACGCCAATCATGCTAACGCTCGCCGACGACCTCGGCAAGCCGACGGCGGACGTTATCGCAAAGATCGTGCCAGCCGGTTTCATCCGTGTCCGAAGAAGCCCATCGCAATGTCTGCTGTCCGTCGTGGAGGAATACGGCATTGCGTCCGCCGTGCTTGGCCGCATAGAGAGCCTGATCGGCGCGGCGGAGCACGCGGGGGCCGTCGTCATCCGGCTCGAACGCCGCCAAACCGACACTGACCGTCACGCCCATCGGGTGATCGTCCACGGTCCATTGATCAGCGGCCACCGCCGCGCGAACGCGATCGGCCAACACGGCGGCATCATTCAATCCCATGCGCGGCAGCAAAACGGCGAACTCTTCGCCGCCGATCCGCGCGACCAAGCCGCGACGGCCCACGGCTCGGCGCAGCATCTCGGCAACCCGGCGAAGGGCGGCATCGCCGGCCGGATGTCCCCAGCGATCATTCAATCGCTTGAAATGATCGACATCGATCAGCGCAACGGTCGAAACAATCGCGTCGCGCTGAAAGCGGTGAACCAGCGTGCCGAGTTCTTCGTCGAACACCCGGCGATTGGCCAACCGCGTCAGCGCGTCGGTGCGCGCGGCGGCGCAATGTGTTTCGATTTGTGCGGCCTGATCGGCCAGCCGTTCTTCCGATTCGCTCAATCGGCGGCGGAGCTGCTGATTGACCTCGACCAACTCGGCAATCAAGGTCAGAAGCCTGGGCGGCAGGCCGTCGATCTCGGCGCTGAGCGACGACTCGATCTTTTGGAGTCGGGCCTGATGGTCCGACACGTCGTCGGCCGCCTCGGCCAAAAGACGGCGAACGGCTTCGGCCCGCTCTCGCAGCTCTTCGCCCTCGGCCGATGGCATTGTCGATTGATTGCCGCGGCGCGGCCAGCAAGCCCCCAAGACGGCCCCAATGGCCACTTGCACCACCCCGAGAACCAGCACGAGCAGAAAAACCGTTAGGGCACTCACGGAAACCCCTCCTGTATAACTCTAGGCCGAAAACGGTGCTCCGCGGGCCGGTTTTCGGGCCGACTGGGCCGGGCAATGCGCCGCCGCGTCTGCGGCCAGGGCGGACCTAACCACTGTGGCGACTCGAGAACTCGATGGGCCGCCCCGGTTTTCGCGTGATTTTCGCCCTCGAGCGAACTATCATAAAGGCAAGGGATCAAACACCCTTGGCCGCGCGTTCGTTCGGGGCATAATCCGCCGGATGTTCGCAACTGATCGCGCAACGGTTCCGTGCGCATCTGGGTCGGTCGGGCTTAGTGAAGTTGGGCCAAGTGAATGAGTCGCCTTCGGTGCGAACATGCGTTGCCGTCGGCCCGCGATTCGCACCTGTTGATGAGTCGATCAATCGATGAATGAGGAGCTGTTCGAGGATAAACAATGAGTCGGATCGCTGCCAAATGTCTTGCGATGAGCGTTGTGATCGGCTGGTGTGTCGGTGGGGCCGCGGCGTTTGCGGTCGAGCTGATACCGCAGACTCAGGCCGAACAGTGGAACATGCGCCGCGCGTGGTTCTACCAGATCGAGATGGATCGCGACCGCGCTCGCGTCCAGCATGCCGTGATTCACGACGGCCGATTGTACGTTCTCACCAATCGGGGCACATTGCAGGCGATTGACATGGTCGCCGGCCGCAGCCTCTGGAGCCAAATGATCGGCAATCCCAATCATCCGTCGCTCGGTCCCGGCGTCAACTCGTCGCTGGCGGCGGTGATCAACGGTTCGACTCTTTACTTGATCGATGTCGGCACCGGTTCGGTCGTCAAAGAAGAGCGGCTGCCCGGCGCGCCGGGCGCGTCGCCGGCGCTGAGCGATCGGCACGTTTTCGTTCCGCTGACCAACGGCAGAATCTACGCGTACTCGATCATCAAACAGAAACGCGAGTCGTCGGCCAACGAAGCGGCGCCGGAGCAAAACGAGTCGGCCCCGGCCGATCGAACGGTTTCGGAGCCGACGCCGGCGCGGACGAATCTGTCGCACGAATATCAACCGCCGCTTTCGGTTCAGGGCACCGGCCGGAGCCTGTGGCCGCCCGTCGTCGTGCCCTTCACCGCTGATTGGACGTATTGCGTTTGGATTTCGCAGGCGGTCGGCGACCGCCACGGTTACTTGAACATCGGCGTTTTGGAACGACAAGTCAAAGACTCGTTCTATGTGAAGGATCGCATGACCGCGCCGTTGGGCTTCGAAGCGGCGCCGGGCTACGCGCTGCCCGATCCGAAAATCGTGGGCGATCGCGGCCTGATCGTTGCAGCCGGGCTCGATGGGTTCGTCAGCGGCATCAACATCGAGGGCAAGCTGAATTGGAAGTTCTCGACCGGCGGTTCTGTTCACACTCCGCCCACGGTGATCGACAACCGCGTGTTCGTCTGCACCGTCAACGATGGGATGTTTTGCCTCGATGTTCGCACAGGCCGCGAATTGTGGTGGGCCGAGGGCGTGGTGCAGTTTCTGGCGATGGGCAAGTCGTACGTGTACGCGGTCGATCGATCGCGGCGGTTGATGGCGCTGGATGCCCAGACGGGCCAGCGCCATGCCACGCTGCTCTACGGCGATTTCTCTTGCTCGCCGGCCAACGACCGCAACGATCGGCTGGTGCTGATCAGCCCGCGAGGCTTGGTGCAATGCCTGCACGAGGCGGACTTGGCGGAACCGCTGAACTACAACGTGCCCGCAGCACCCGGCGCGCGGCCCGCCACGCAACAAGAGGGATTGGCCCCGGGCGCCGACCAACCGGCAGCCGATCGGCCACCCGCGCGGCGCGCTGAGGCAGGCGACGACGCCCCGGCGGGA
>CAZVZX010000060.1:0-18743 GCA_964631235.1 uncultured Planctomycetaceae bacterium
ACGGCAGCGTCCAGGGGTCGGCCAGCGTGCCGCACCGGCACCAGCGGCAGGTCCGCTCACGGCAGCCCGCGCCACCGCAGCCCGCCTCGCCGCACGTCGGATCGCAGACGATTTCCTCCGGACCGCAACCGCACGTCGGATCGCAGGCCGAAGGCACTGCGGTACTGCCGACCGCTCCGGGCAACTTCTGCGGCTGCTTTGCAGCGCCGTTGTAGCCCGGATCCGGAAGCGGAGCGGCCTCTTCCGGTGTAAACGGCGACTGTGCCGGCTGCATCCGCATCAGTCGGGCCGAGGCCGACGTCTGCACAACACCTTCACTCCGTTCAGACCATGCGGCGGCATAGCCCGCCGAGCCCTGCGCGAGGGCTGAGGCCGAAGCCAAGACAACCGAACATAAGGCGGTTGCCGTCGAAACGAACAGCGAACGAGTCATTCCTGCGTCTCCTGTACTGATCGGTCGCCGAAGCCGCTCTGTCCCCCATCCGACAAATAACCGGCAACTTCGGAATCCTCCGAACTGTCGATATGACTGATCGGAAACGCAGATTCATCAAAATCAGTTTCTTAGGAATAGCAGGAATAGTCACCGCATATTTCCTATCTTGCCAGCACTAACCACACATCGAACCGCGTTCTCGTCAACTGCCTCCCGCTTCTCTCCTTCCTGCCGGCCGTCAACGAATTCGTCGCGTCACCGAAGCGCAACTCCAAGAAAAAGGCAACCGGCCGCCGCGCGACAACGCCGCGCACCGGCCGGTTTGGCTTCGCATCGAACGCGCGAGCGACGGCCTACGCCGATCGCATCACGCTCTGATAACTTGCTTGCGCTTAGCCGCGAACGACCATTAAGTCGTTCCACGCGATTGCACCATCAACCTCGTCGCAACGCAACGGCCGATTGCGTGCAATCTCGTTTGAACCGCTTTCCGTCTTTCGCGGTTATCTTCAGTACGCCTTGTACACGCCGGGAATCGGCATCGGGTAGTTGCCATCCTTGTCGGGCACGGCGCGAGGCGTGGCGTCCCAAGCCAGCTTTTCGGGTTGTTCATCGGGGCCCTTGGCCACCGCTTCGTCCCACTTAACGACTTGGCCCGAGTACGTCGCCATGCGGCCCAAAACGGCCGTCATGCTGCTGGTCGCGCCGAACCAACCTTCGTTGTACGGGGTGTTGTTCTTGATGGCGTTGATCAAGTCCAAGTGTTCTTGTTGATATGGGCCGAAGGGCAGTTTCGGTCCGCCGCCCGCCGTGACCCCGCCGGCCCCCTTGGTTCCATGCACATGCTCGGAAACGCTCGACCACGTGCCCGGTTGCTGCCGGCACTGGCTGAACATCTTCACGCCGTTCTTGTACGTGAACTCGACGAAATGATGATCGAAGATCTGGCTTTCGCCGCGGCGCTTGCGCACTTGGCAGCCACCCATGCCGTTGGCCTCGATCGGATGATCACCGACGATCCAGTTGCTCACGTCGATATTGTGAACGTGCTGCTCGACGATGTTGTCGCCGCCCGTCCAAACAAAGTGATACCAGTTCTTCACCTGGAACTGCATCTCGGTTTCGCCCGGGCTGCGTCCGCGCAGCCAGATGTCGCCGCCGTTCCAGTAAACGCGAGTGAACAACACGTCGCCGTACTTGCCGCTCTTGATCTCCTCAACACCCTTGATGTAATCCGCTTGATGATGGCGCTGCAAACCGACGCCGACCTTCAGCCCCTTCTGGTCGGCCAACTTGCACGCTTCGACAAGCAAGCGATAGCCCGGCGCATCGGTGCAGCAGGGCTTTTCCATGAACACATGCTTGCCCGCCTTGATCGCAGCCATGAAATGGACCGGGCGGAATCCCGGAGGAGCAGCCATCACCACCATGTCCACGCCGGCGTCAATCGCTTTTTGATACGCATCGAGGCCGGAGAACACGCGATCGGGCGTTACGTCCACCTTGTCGGGGTGGTTCTTCTTCAATTGATTCAGCGCACCTTTCGCCCGGTCTTCGAAGGCGTCGGCGATGGCAACCAGCTTTACGTTCTGCCCAACGCTCATGCAGTCGTTCGCCGCACCGGTTCCGCGACCGCCCGCCCCAATCAGCGCGAAGCGAATCACATCGGAGCCGGCTGCGTGAACCGAACGCGCCAAGCTCAATCCGCCGGCAAGCACCAAACCGGCCGCCGACGACTTCTTCAAAAAGTCCCGCCGCGGGCTGCGATTACTCGTTTCAGACATCGTTGAAAACTCCCAGACAAAACAGGGTGAAAAAACACAGCTCAAACGCACACGACGCCGTCGGCAGCGCGATACAGCCCTGTTGCCGCGACGACCGAGTCCCTTGGTTCCATCTTGTGGCTACATCTTGCCCGCCTGGGCCTTGTCGTAGTCAAGGAACTCCTCGATTTGTTGATCGTCCAATTCGAACAATTTGGCCTCTTCAGGCGTCGGCGTTCGCAACGGACGAACGACGCGGAAACCAACGAATGTCGCGTCCGTCAAATACCAAACGCTCTGCGGAATCTGCGGGTCTTGCTGCTTCCAAATCTTTTCAGAGGCCCGGCGAGCCGCCGAGCGCAAGGCCGGGGCTTCGTCATCCCACGAGCCGCCGCGAACGATGCGGTTGTACTCGGTCGTTCCCGGCATGAAGGGGTTCTTCGTCACCTTGCCGGCGAACTGCTTGTAGGCGTCGGCGGCATATTGGTCCAGAACCCACTCCGACACATTCCCGTGCATGTCGTGAAGCCCCCACGGGTTCGGCTTCTTCTGGCCGACCTTGTGGTACTTGTCGTCGCTGTTGTCGAGATACCAAGCATAATCATCCAATTTCGACGGGTCATCGCCGAAGCTGTAGGCCGTCGTCGTGCCTGCCCGACAGGCATATTCCCACTCGGCCTCCGTCGGCAACCGATAGTAGCGCCCCGTCTTCGCCGAAAGCCACTTGCAATACATCTTGGCCGACAATTGCGTCATGCAAATCGCCGGGTACCCGTCCTTGCCCATGCTGAAGCTCATGTCGGTGTACGGGTTGGTCGGCATAGCGATCGCATCAGCCACACGGTCGTTTTCCGTCGGTTCCTGGTTCTTCAGCTTCCGACGTTGGATGTCGAGCTTCAAACACCAAAGCTCATACTCTTCCCAAGTCACTTCGCACTTGCCCATCCAAAAAGGCTCGATCTCGACCTCGTGCTGAGGCCCTTCGTCCGGCTTGCGGCCCTCTTCCGTATCAGGGCTGCCGCGAAGGTACTTGCCGCCTTTGATCGGCACCATCTCGAAGCTGACCTCGGCTCCCGGGATCGTCTCCTTGTAGGGCTTCATCCCCGCCTCATCGGAAGCCTCGGCGTCGGGGTTGCTCGTTGGCTTCACCGACTTGCCCAAAAAGCTCAGCGTCGGTTCGAGAGAAATCTTGTGCTTCTCGGGAATCTCGACGCCGGAGGATTTTGCCGGCATCGACTGTGCGTTGTCACCCGTCGCAGGCTCGGCGGGTTTTTCCTCCGGTTTCGGTTCCGGCTTCGGCTCCGCCGGCTTCTCTTCCGGTTTCGGTTCGGGTTTGGGCTGGGCTGCCCCGCCTTCACTACTGCCTGGAAGGTCCGTCGGCAACTGGACATCGACCGGCGAGGCCGCCGGCGATCCGTTCGCACCCTTCGGAGGAGTCCCAGGCTTTTTTCCGTCGCCGCAGCCGATCATCGCGATCAAGCACACCGCCGACGCCACAGCCAGAATCCGCCTTCCGACTGCTCGTAAACCAATCGCTTTCATTCCTCTCGCTTCCTTCCAATAAACAGGGGGACGACTCGATATTTAAAACTCGGGAATCGGAATCCCGTCTCCCGGTTCTTCAGTTTCCGCGCGTCGGCCGGTCGGTGGGAACGTATCAATCGGCCAACTTTAGGAAGGTGTACGGGCCGCCTCAACGTTTCGGCGCACCGCACGCAGAACGCATTTTGCCCCAAACTCGCAAAGCATGCCGTTTAGTCGGGTATTGTAGATGACGATTGTTGCGGCTGCAACCATCGCATGTCGGCTCTCGCATCGAGCGGTCCCCCGCCAAACTCCTTCCCCACCGCATCGCGAACCGCGAGGCCGGCCCGACGTTTCACAGGCAGATCACAGCGAGCCGAACAAGGTCGCTTTCGAAGAATAGCCACTCGCGGCAGAGTGCATTGCCGAATCAGTGGCCCCCAGTGGAACCAATGCAATGGCGGTTCGGCCGGCCGTGACAATCGCTCCGGAGTTGAGCCCCTAACACGATCGCATTTTTTACTGCCGTTGGCGGCACAATCCCGACTGTTCGTTTTCCGATACATCGCAAAAGGACGGCGGCTGCCCGGCCGGGCCATTAGCGTAACTCTATTGAACAAAAGAGTCTATCGATGCGGGAGCCATTGCGAAAGTATCCGCAAGAATGATGAGACAATGAAATAATCTAAGCGTGCGGAATGAGAAGTGGGCCGCTTCGCCCATCCGACGATCGCTTTTCATCCCTGTCTGATTCCGCAACCAAGTCCGGGCCGGCTTGTCGGCCCATCGAGTCACGAAGGCGATTATTGCAAGACGGAAAAATTCGCCCCAAACCCCCTCATAGACGATCCGTTTCCGATCTGATACACTAACCCGTTTTATCGCATCAAGTTACTTCCCGGCCGTCTTGTTGGGCGGGTAATCGTTTCCACAGCAACTCGCAATTCATGGTGGATTCATGGCGCGAAGACCTTTCATTGCCGGCAACTGGAAGATGAACCTCGATCGCACGGCCGCTGTGCAACTAGCTCAAGCGGTTGTCGCGGCTGCACGGGATTTCGATAGCGTCGATTTGGCGATCTGCCCGCCGTTCGTTTATCTCGACGCCGTTGGCCAGGTTGTTGCAGGCTCGAAGATCGCTCTGGGTGCGCAAGACATGTATCACGAGGGCAACGGGGCATTCACGGGCGAGATCAGTGCGTCGATGCTCTGCGATTTGAAATGCCGCTATGTGATCCTCGGTCACAGTGAACGTCGCCACATTTTGGGCGAAACGGATGAAGCGATCAATCGCAAGGTTTTGGCGGCGTTGGCGGCTGGGCTGACTCCCATTGTCTGCGTCGGCGAGCTTCTGTCGGAGCGAGAAGCGGGCAGAACCAACGATGTCATTCAGCAGCAGTTCCAAGAATCGCTCAAAGGGCTTACCCCCGAGCAGATGGTTCGAACAGTAATTGCCTACGAGCCGGTCTGGGCCATCGGAACGGGCAAGGTGGCCACACCGCAACAGGCCGAAGACGTGCATCTTCGACTTCGCAGCCTGATTGCGGAACGTTATAATTCGCAGGTGGCGGAGCAAGTCTGTATCCAATACGGCGGCAGCGTCAAACCGGAGAACGCAGCCGAGTTGCTGCGCCAGCCCGACATTGACGGCGCGCTGGTAGGCGGGGCCAGCCTCAAGGCCGATCAGTTCCTGGGTATTGCGGCTGCCGCCAAGAAGTAGGAAGTAATGCCATGTCAACGCTGTTGATGGTGCTGATGCTTTTTAGCGCCCTCCTGTTGATTCTGTTGGTGCTGATTCAACGGGGCAAGGGTGGCGGTCTCGCCGGTGCGCTGGGCGGAATGGGCGGTCAAAGCGCCTTTGGAACGAAGGCCGGCGATGTATTTACGCGGATAACCATCGGGCTGGCGACCGTTTGGATCATCCTCTGCCTTGTGGCGGTCAAGTCGTTCAGCTCGAGCAGCCAGCGGATTGATCGCACAGGACTCGGCGGCGAAGCGCCCGTCCAAGAAGGCTTCAATGCGCCGGCAGAGAAGTCGGACAGCGCCGATTCGACCTCGCCGACGGACAAACCGACGGACAAACCGGCAGACGCCCCGGCGAAGTAGCGTTCCGTGCCGCCGGTTGAGCTGCCGATTCGCCGTTGGCGACGCCGCAGGGCGTCCGCGTCGTTAGGCGTTAACCGGATCGCGACCCGCCGGGTCGGATGACCGTTCATCGGATTAAATCGTGTAATCGGATTGAATCGCGGTTGGAACGGCTTACCGGCATGCTTCGGCCTCCGGCAACGGTTGAATCAAGCCTATGCATTAATGGAATGCCGGGGAATCCGCCTCGGCCGATGAACGCAGCCGGAGGCGACATCGATTTGTCCTTTCGGCGGTCGTTTGATCGTGTGCTAAAGCCCATCAACTGTTCAGGCCGTCGAGTGCGCACCGTGACGAACTCCGGCCTTTAGAGAGCGAGACCGAACCGTGTTGCTGAGCATGACTGGCTTTGGCGAAGCGCGCTGCCAATACGAGGGGTTGGCGGTCGCGGTCGAAGTCCGCAGCATCAACAGTCGGTTTCTCAAGGTCAACGTTCGCACCAGTGATGGGTTCGGCGGCATTGAACCCCACATCGAGTCGCTGGTTCGCAGCAGCGTGAAACGAGGCACCATCCAGGTTGTGGTGCGGATCGAGCGGTTGCATTCGCCGGACGATTATCGAATCAACACCGGAGTGATTGCCGGATATCGGCGACAAATTGCCGCGCTGACAGCCGCCGATCCGTCGCTCGGATCGGCTTCGTTGGATGCCTTGCTCGCCTTGCCCGGCGCGGTCGAAGAGATCGGCGCGCTGGCTCATCGCGCCAGCGACGATTGGCCGGCGATCGAATCGGTCGTTGTCGAGGCGCTGCGGGCGTTGGCCGCCATGCGCGCCAACGAGGGCCGCGCCATGGAGGCCAATCTTCGCGACAATTTGGCGACGATCGCCGGGGCGGTTTCCGAAGTGGAGCGAAGGGCACCGCTGGTGGTTGAGGCCTATCGCGCGCGCATCGAAGAGCGGCTCAACAAGCTGATGGCGGGTTTCGAGCGGGCAGTCGAACCGAGCGACATCGTTCGCGAGGTCGGATTGATGGCCGAACGCGCCGACATTTCCGAAGAGATCGTTCGCCTTCGCAGTCACGTAGAGCAATTCCTGGCAACATTGGACCTGCCGGAAAGCGCCGGGCGAAAGCTCGAGTTCCTCACGCAAGAGATGTTCCGCGAAGCGAATACGATTGGCTCGAAGGCCGGCGACCTCGACATTGCGCGTCATGTGATCGAGATCAAGGCAGCCATCGAACGCATCCGCGAGATGGTCCAGAACGTGGAATGAACAAACTCGGTCGGCTGGTGATCGTCTCTGGTCCGTCGGGCGCCGGAAAAACGACGGTGGTCCAACGGGTGTTCCAACAGAGCAGACTCCCCTTGACGACGGCCGTAACGGCGACGACGCGGCCGCCGCGCGAGGGCGAGCGCGACGGCGTTGACTACCACTTCCTCACGCCCGAGGAGTTCGCCCGTCGCCGGCGAAACGGCGACTTCATCGAAACGTGCGAGGTGTTCGGCAAAGGGGTGTGGTACGGCACCCCGCGGTCCGAGGTAGAATCGAGACTGCGAACGGGAAGCTGGGTATTATTGAATATCGACGTCGATGGCGCGCGAGAGGTGATGAACCGTTATCCCGACGCCATCTCGATCTTCCTCAGCCCCGGCGACGAAGCCGAATTGGAAAGGCGATTGCGGCAGCGCGGCACCGACGATGAGGAAGCGATCCGCCGTCGCCTGCAACGCGCGCGGTACGAAATGGAACAAGCGAGTCATTATCGCCATATCGTGATCAACGACCAAGTCGAGCGGGCGGCGGCCGAAGTCGCCCGCATCCTCAGCGAATACCAGGAGGCTTGAGAGCATGTACGACGAATTGCGCGAAGAAGAAATCATCAAGAAGGTCGGCGGACGATTCAAGTTGTCGACGCTGATTCAGAAACGGCTCGTAGCGCTCAACTCGGGCGCTCGGCCGCTGGTCGATCTGCCGGGCGCAGACAAAATGCAAATCGTCATTCAAGAGATCTTGCAAGACAAGATCTATCTCGACACCGAATTGAATGTGCAGAACCGCGGCGCCGGCCAGCCGGTTGGCCCGCCGGAACTGGATCTGTCGAACTTGTAATTCGTACGAGCAGACTGATGCAAGGCCGTGAGCTTCTCGTCGGTGTCTGCGGCGGCATCGCCGCGTACAAGTCGGCCGAATTGGTCAGCAGGTTGGTGCAGGCCGGGGCGGGCGTCACCGTGGTCATGACGCAGTCGGCGACCAAACTGGTGGGGCCGAAAACGTTCGAGGCGCTGACGGGTCGTCCCGTCGGGCTCGATGTTTTCGGGCCAGGCGCCCACCCGCACATCGAGCCCGCGCGACGCGCCGAGTTGCTCTGTGTGGCGCCGGCGACGGCCAACCTGATCGCTAAGGCAGCGGTCGGTTTGGCCGACGATTTGCTAACGACCCTGCTCTTGGCCTTCGAAGGACCGGTTCTGATCGCGCCTGCAATGAACGCGGCCATGTGGCGCAAACCCGTCGTCCAGCGAAATTGCCGGCGATTGACCGACGATGGGTTGCTTCTGATCGACCCCGACGTGGGCTATCTCAGTTGCGGCGAGCACGGCGCGGGCCGGATGGCCGATCCGCAGCGCATCTTCCGGGCCATCGAAGAAACCCTTGCCGCCCGATCGACGCCGAAGAGGTGAACGAGATGGCCTCGACCGCGGCTCATATCCTGATTACCTCCGGCCCCACCCGCGAATACCTCGATCCGGTTCGCTACCTGACAAACGCTTCGAGCGGCCGGATGGGCGCAGCGTTGGCGCAAGCCGCCCTGGAATTGGGGCACAAGGTTTCCATCGTCAGCGGACCGGTCGAGGTTCAGTATCCCTCGGAAGCGTTCGTCGTGCCCGTGGCGACCACGGCCGAGATGGCGTCTGCGTGTGCCCAGTTGTTTCCGCAGTGCGATGGCTTGATCGCCGCGGCCGCCCCTTGCGACTACCGTCCGCTGGCCGTCGCCGAGCACAAGCTGGAAAAATCGGGGCACGGACTCACCTTGACGTTGACCGAAACAGTGGACATCGTTGCGGGGCTTGCTGCGATGCGCAATCGCCAATGGTTGGTGGCCTTCGCGTTGGAGACTCGCGACGCCCACCTCCGCGCGATGCAGAAGCTTCAACGCAAGAGCTGCGACCTGATCTGCGTAAACGGCCCGGCGGCGATCAACTCGGCCGACACACAGGTGAGCGTTCTTGATCGAAAAGGGAGCGTAGTGGGAGAGTTCGTCGGAGACAAATCAGCGGTTGCCCGCGGCATCCTCGAATTGATCCAGCGAAAATTCGTCCATGGGTCGGCAACGCATTCGGCGTGATGGCAGCCACGGGCAATCGCCTCGGCTGATTCGTGCGGCTTGCTCGCACGATGATGCCCGGTTGAGAACCAACATGCAACGATCACCACGCGGGAGGACGTATTCATGCCGATCGAATGCCTGAGCGCAGGGATTCTTTTTGCCGATGTCGTCGGCTCGCCTATCGAGCGTGCCCCGCAGGCCGGCGAACTGGCGCCCGCTGATCGGATTGAACTAAGCTTGGGCGGCTGTGCGGCCAATGCCGCGCTGGATTTGGCCCGACTCGGCGTGCGCGTGGGTGCGGCGGGCTGCGTGGGAAACGATGTATTCGGCCAGTTCATCGTCGAAAAGCTGCGGGCCGGCGGCGTCGATGTCAGCGGCGTTTCCGCAGTCGCCGGACCGAACACGGCCTGCACGATGATTATCAACGTCCGCGGCGAAGACCGCCGATTCGTCAGCAGCATTGGCGCCAACGCTGCCATGTCGGTCGCGCACTTGCCCACGGCATGGCTGGCCGAGGCATCCGTCTTTTATCTCGGCGGCTACCTGATGTTGCCCGGCCTGGAAACAGAGGCTTTGGCCGAGGTGCTCAAACAATTGCGCCGGCGCGGTTGTGCCACCGTGATCGATGTAGTTTATGTCGGAAACCCCAACTCGCTCGACGCCTTGTCGCTCGTCTTGCCGCACACCGACTACTTCCTGCCAAACGACGACGAAGCGACAGCGCTGACCGGCCTGCACGACCCGGTGGAGCAAGCCGAAGCTTTTCGGGGCATGGGCGCGAAAACAGTCGTCATCACCTGCGGAGAAAAGGGAAGCGTGTTGGTCGGGCCCGAGTTCCGTTTTCGCGCCGGCGTTTACCCCACCGAGTTCGTCGGCGGGACAGGCGCCGGCGACGCATTTGACGCTGGATTCATTATGGGACTGCTGCGCCGTGAAGACCCGGTCGGCTGCGTGCGATGGGGCGCCGCACTCGGCGCCAGTTGCGTCCGGGCAGCCAGTGCCACCGACGCCGTCTTTACTCGCCCCGAGGCCGAGGAGTTCATCGCTCGGCATTCCCTACCGATCGAACCACTGCCGTAGCGCGGCCGCCCGCAGTGGGAACCGCAGACCGATCGCGCATGCGTGTATTTGATCGTTGCGCGGTCGGCGTGATCCGCAGAACCTGCGCACAGGCCCTTGAATGGAACCGCGAAAGACGGAAAACGGTTCAAACGGGGATTGCATGCACAAGAGCCGCGTCGTTGCCACCACGGCCGAATGCACAATCGCGTCGAACTGTTCAGAGATAGTCCGCGAATAGTTCCCGGCTCGGGCGCGGAATAACGATGTCGGATACCAGCAGCCCGCGACGTCGGGCCTCTTCGGCGGCCGCTTGCATTCCCGCGCGAACATCCGACACGCTGCCCGTCATCAAACACAGCCCTTTGCCGCCCAAGGCCATGGCGATGTGAATTCGGATGAGTGTCACCCGGGCGGCCTTGGCGGCACAGTCGGCAGCCGCCAGCACCGTGGTGCCGCTGAAGGTTTCCAGCACCCCCAGGGCGCCGGCCTGATCGGGGTTAATCGCCACCGATTGCCCCAGTGCCGGGAAGATCTGCTCATGGCAATTCGGCACCACCAGATGATCGATCACCGCCTCGCCCGAGATCTTTAGTCCGGCATTGATCCCCGACTCGACATCGCTCACCGAACCGCCGACGACGATCAAATACTTGCCCGAACAGATCGTCCGCGCAATCAGCAGGTCCAACTTGGCGGCCTTGAGCATCTCGTCTTCGACGAGATACCCGATTCCGATGCTCGACAACTCGATCGCGCCCACCGACTTATGAATCGACATTCCGGACCGCTCCGAATTCTTTGACATCATCCGACTGCGAGATAGGTTTCGCCCAACAAACGCCTCGGGCCAATCGCCGCCCGAGCTACCTCTCGACAAACTACTCGGCCTCGATCCAAACGACGCCGTTCTCGATCGCCCGCACCACGCCAGCCACCGAGGCATGAACCGGCGCGCCCAAGGCCGGCTGACCGTTGTTCTCGGGCGGTCGCCCGACCGTCTCGCCCCGCGCGACGCGCTGCCCCACCGAAACCGTCGGCCGACACTCGGCGCCGATGTGCTGCTTCAGTTTGATTCCGACTCGCTTCGCGTCAATGAGATCCGGGCGCAACGGCCCCACATTGCGGAACCCGGTCAGCCCCAGCTTCTGCATCAGCCGCTTCATCGGGGCCTTGCGGTTCTCCAAGTGATTCCGCGCGCGCTCGGGCCGGAAGGGCGGGTTCTCCCATCGACGTTTTTCCGCAGCCAAGCGGCGTTTGTTTTGGGTGCAAACGTTTTTCGGGTCGAGATCCTCAGGGCACGAATACAGGCTGCACAGATTGCACTCGCAGCAAAACTGCGTGCCAATCACATTCGCCTCGCCCACCTTGTTGAATCCGAGGCTCCGCATCGCCGCGTGCGGCTCGATCGGATGCCCCAAGAGCCAGCGAGGACAGAGTTCGGTGCAATAGCTGCATTGATCGCATGCGCTGCGGCCGATCCGCGCAATTTGCGTCCAATCTTGACGCCGCCGCCGAACGACCACATGGTCGCCGGGCAACACGATCACACCGCCGGTCGTCTTATCGACCAGCGCATTGTGGTTCTCTTCCAAGTAGCCCATCATCACGCCGCCCACAATATAACACGCATCTTCCACTGTCGCGCCGCCGGCAGCAGCCACGCACTCGGCAAGTGTGATGCCCACAGGCACGCGTAGCGTCACCGGCTCGGCAACGGCGCCGGCAACGGAAAGATACTTCTCAATCACCGGGCGACGGGTGGCGACGGCGACATTCAGCGCGGTTTCGACGTTCATGACGACGGCGCCCACCGCCAACGGAATTCCGCCCGGCGGCACGACACGCCCCAGCACATCGTACACCAAGATGAACTCATCGCCGGCCGGATAAGCGTCTCGCAGCGGGGCAACCGATATGCCCGACGGGGCACGTCGTTCAACCAACTCGATCACGTCATGGTACTTTTCCTTGATGCCGATCTTGCCTTCCTGCGCGCCGACCAGTTGCATTGCGGCGGCAACGCCCGCAAGCACTTCGTCAACATGCTCCCGAAGCACCTCTTTGTCTTTATGCAAGAGCGGCTCGCACTCTGCCGCATTGAGGAGCACCGTGTCGGCCTTACCCCTTAGCTTGACGTGCGTTGGAAATCCCGCACCGCCGGCCCCAACCACTCCGGCATCGAAAATATCAGACAGCGTTGGCTGGTTCATCTGAGCAACTAACGTGTAAGAGCCGAGATTCGAAATGTCCGTTGTCGCTTCGTCGCAATCGATTGAATCATCCCAAAAACGCGGGTGCGCTGCATCCCGACGACGATCAACTGTTTCATCGCAGAGCGCCGCGGCTCGAAGCGACAGCGAGAACACCGCCGCTGAAGCAAACACAGACGCGGGACAAGCCGAAGGGGTTCTGCCCCCGCGGCGATTCCCGGGCTTCAGCTTTCCCGCAGTTCCTTAAATATAGTCTGAAATCGGTGGTTTTGCACCTATTGACCAAAAGACTCGCAACAGCTGCCAGAGAATCGCATCGATCGCATCCCGCCTGCGAAACCACCGGGCAACCGAGCACCGTTGCTCCACGTGAAAACCTGTATCTAATCAGCCTTCTGAAGCTCTGGAGAGCCACGTTCCGTCAGGGCCGGGAATCGGCGAAACGGACACGACGGAGCCCCAGCGGGCGGACGCGACAGAGCGCGCCCCTCCATCGACGACTCGACACGACGACCGGGCAAAAAACTCGCGTCATCAAACCCGTTTCATCGCTTGCGCCAATCGCCCCGCCGAGCGATTTTCCCTGCTACCCCATTCGGCTGAAATGTTACGAAAACCTGAACATAACCGTCAACGGCGGAAAGCGGTTCGCGCAGGGATTGCACGCAAGAGAGACGCGTCGCTGCCACCGCGGCCGCCTTCGATTTGGCGTGGGACTATTCAGTCGCCCTTGATGCGGCGGATGGCCTGCTGCGGGATATAAGTCTTGCCTGTTTCGGCGATGTGAACCACCACGCCCTCGAGAGCAATCTCTTCGTCGCCGATTTTCAGCACATTCTTGTTGATCGGCAACTCGGCGGTTCTGTTTTGGTGCCGAATGCGCAACACGGGGTTCGCCGCCCGGACTCCCTCCAACTCTATTTGATCGGCCACAAATTCCGTTCGTACATCGACGAACAGCCGATGGGTCGTCGCGTCTAAATCCACGCCCATCGATTGCGCCATGCGTCGAGCAATCTGCGGTTGATCGAACGTGCCCACCGGACGATCGGGCCCAAAGGCGTGCAGCGGCACATCACCGCCGGCATGGCCGTGGGTTGTCCACCCCAAGACGGTGTAACGCGCGCAAAGCACCTCGCCAAAAGCGTTATGTGCCGAACCGATATTCCGCCCGGCAACTTCGAGGATTTGCTTCGCGTCGTCCTCAGTGATCTCCAGCCCCCACCACTCTTTTACGACGCGACGCACGGCATCCGGCGTAATGTCCTTACGATCGGCCCCTTTTCCCTCCGGCCCGCGGCTAAGCTGCTGCCATAAATCGACGGCCGAGCAGCGCATCTTCCGAAGCGGCTCCAACAAATCGGCGATACTCGTTTGAGAGTACGTCTTGCTCGTCCGCATGTTGCCGATCGACATGCCGCCGGTGTTGTGGTCGGACAATGCAATCACCAGTGTTTGCCCGTCGCGCCGCGCGAACTCTAACGCGACGGCCACCGCTTCGTCGTAGGCCAGCAGATCGCTCAGCAGATGGGCCGGATCATTCGCATGGCAGGCCCAGTCCACTTGGCTTCCCTCGACCATGAGGAAGAACCCATCTTTGTCGGCCGAAAGCAGCTCGATCGCCTTGCGGGTCATCTCGGCCAGCGTCGGCTCGGAAGGCGCCCGTCGCGGCCGATCGATCTCGGGCGCCATCGGGCCGAGGGCGAACAGCCCGAAGACCTTCTCCCCGCCGGCCTTCTGTAACTGCTCGCGGTCGGTCGCCACTTGGTAGCCGCGTTGACGAAGCAAGGCGATCAAGTCTTCGCCGTCGCGACGAGCGCCGCCGGCCGACTTGGGCAAGGCAAAATCGCGCCCGCCACCGAGCACGACATTCACCCCTTGGTGAACGGCCTGCTCCATAATCTCTTCTTCGGACTTCCGCGAAGTGACATGCGCCATGAACGCCGCCGGAGTAGCGTGTGTGACGCGCGATGTGGCCACAATTCCCGTAGCTTTGCCTTGCAGACGAGCCGCTTCCAACAACGTGGCCAGGGGACGCAACTGCTCGTCGGCGCTGGGCGGAGGGACCGTAACCGTCTTCGCGCTCGGAGCCACGCCGATCAACTTGTCATTGGTAAAATGGCCCGTCGCCAACGCAGTCGCCGCCGGAGCCGAGTCGGCGATCACCGAATCGGCGATATACGTTTTCACCGCGCCGCATCGAATCTCGTCGATCGCCAGCGGGCTGCCCTTGAACCACCGCGCCAGCGTGTATTGTTCCGACGAGCATCCATCGACGATCAGAAGAATCACATTCTTAGCAGCGGGCGATCGCTCCTCGGCCTTCGCAAAGGAAACAGCGAAAAACGCCAAATAGCTCCACACAATGGCGGAAACAGCCGCTAGCGCCGCGAAGCCGCCGATTGTGCGCAGCCCCTGTGTGAACCGCTTCTCGTTTTTCGCGGTTTGACTTAGCTCCAGAATGATCCCGCCTTGGCACGAGCCGCAAAACCACGATCCGCGCATGATTCAAAACCCAAATAAACCGACGTCAAGGATAGGAAAACGAACCACTCGGCTCGATTGTACCACGAACGGCAAGCCAAGTGGCGATTGCGCTGACGATTGACCGGAGACAACCAGTCAAATCATTCCACACAATGGCGGAAGCGGCCGCCGGCAAAACGAATCGGCCGGCTGCGCGGAACTCGCTTGAACCGCTTTCCGTTTCTTGCGGTCTAATTCAGAGGAACATTCGCGGCCCGCGGCGGCGAGCAAACGGGACGCTGCTCTTGCGAACGCGATCAAACCGAACACGTAACGGCGGTGACGTTCCCTCTGTCCGGCTGAACGCGATGATCTCTCGCAATTGTCTTACTGCGGCCCAAGCGGCATGACTTGACTGCCGCCATAAATCGGCGTCCCCAGTGGCACACTTTCGGGCGATGCCGGCCCGCCGGTCGGCGGCCCAATTCGCACGGGCGGCGGAGCACTGCCCGCACTGGCGTGGACGCCCCGCCGCAATTGCTCCGCACGGCCCAAGAGCTGATCAGGCGGCACAATCACTTGCGGCACCATGTTGAAATTCAACTCGCGTTCATCGCGAATTTCGCCAGGCCAAAGATTCTCGGCAAAAAAGTCCACCACAGGGTATTGGTACCAAGGCGGACGGATATTCTGCATGACCGTAAGCGTTTCGTAGCCATCTTTCACCAATCGAATCTTGCGCTGGCCGTAGTAGGTGAACGTGTGACTTACCGGCGTGACGCCGATTTCGTAGTCGTCCACGTAAACCAGCGCCCCGGGCGGATTGCTGCGAATCGTCATCCTCCGCTGCACACATCCCGACGCAACGGCCATCAGCACGATCAAGAGCCCGACCACAAGGCACGAGCCAGGCCGCTCCGGGCGTCTGGCGGCCGAGAAGCAGGCACACCAGACCCGTCGCACGTTTGCGCCGGTATCGCAGCCCGGTCCGTTGCGCTCGTTCGTCATTCTCGAACGACCAACCGGCTTGCCACAAAGGTCGTTTGTCATTTCCTTAGTCCACCGAATCCACCGCCGATAATCACTTCGAGCTCCAATGTGTCTCGATTGCAGCAACAGATGGGATGCCTCCTGCAACGAGAACGAGGTCCTTTCAGAGGTCATCTGATTGGGCGGGAAGTATAAGCAATCGTCGGCCCGCACTTCTAGGCCAAAATGCCCGCCGGCGCCTTGCCGGCAACCCGCCAAAGAGGGGGCATTGACCGAATTGGGCTCTGATGGCAGACTATAGTGTCTTCGTTGGTGATGTTGAGAAAGACGGCCGCGTTGGTCCTCAATAGTCCGTTGAAAAACGCGTTTTCCGCGAATTCGGCCCGCGAATCCCGCAGAAAACACGCACGTCCGCGAATCCAATCGCGACTTCTTCAACGGGCCGTTAAGCGAACCTCGGATCGCCGTTGCAACGACTGAATTTGGACGTTTTGTCAGGCAAGCCACACCGGCATTGGGCAAACGGCCGGTACCGACCGGCAGGTCATTTTCAAACGAGAAGGGCGATTAGCTCAGTTGGTTAGAGCACCAGCTCGACAAGCTGGGGGTCGAAGGTTCGAGTCCCTCATCGCCCATTCGTACAGAGTAAACGAGATCTGTTTGGTTCTTGCATGATTTTACATACAGATATAGAATGGGGCGCATGGACATGCTCAACCCGCAACAGGTGCCGATGCTAACGATCACAGAGGCAGCTGACCAACTCGGCTGCACGCGAGGGCGAGTCCATCAATGGATTCGATCAGGCGAGATCAACGCAGTGCGGTGCGGTCCACTCTGGTTGGTGCCTACTACGGAGCTCGAAAAAAAAGCCTTGAAACCTCCGGTTGGTCGGCCAAGAGTACGTCCGCCGAAGAGAGATCAATAAAGGCTGACCGAGAATCACAACACTAGGCCGAAATTACCGGCCTTTTTGTCTTGACTAATTCTATACGCATATATAAAATCGGCGGTGTCAATAAACAGTAATCTCGCATTACTAGAAGCTATATCTATGATGTGGCTCTCCACAGGAACGGTGCGGATCGCATGGAGGCTCGGGCAAGAGTCGGGGCTACTCCATGACGTTCTCGCAATTGATCGACCTCTACCTGGCGACCCACTCTATCAGCGACAAGCACTCCTATTCGATCCTGGCGATGGCCCGTCGCTTCCTGTCGGCCAACGGCGACATCGAGGTGG
Source organism: uncultured Planctomycetaceae bacterium (assembly GCA_964631235.1). Lineage (GTDB taxonomy): Bacteria > Planctomycetota > Planctomycetia > Pirellulales > Thermoguttaceae > JARKPK01. The sequence goes on from CAZVZX010000060.1 coordinate 17,104, forward strand.
TGAACATCGCCGAGGAGCATGTCGGACGGTTTTTCGCGGCCGTAAGAAGGTTCTCCGGCTCGGCCTGGACACAGAAAAACAACCTGTCCCAATTGGCAGCCGTATTGCGGTACGCTACGGCTATCGGGCAGATGCCGAAGGTGCCGATTATGCCGCGTGTGCGGCCGCCGAAGTCTGTGCCGACTGCGTGGAACGAAGATTCGTTTCGCCGCATCTACGCCGCCTGCTGCGCAGCACCAGGCCGCGTCGGCGTGATCCCGGCCGATCTGTGGTGGTCGTCGTTGGTGGCTGCCGCCTACCACACCGGCAGCCGAGTCGGCGCATTGCTGGCGGTGCGATGGTCCGATCTGTCAATCGACGCCGGAGTGATCGTGCTGCGCAGCACGAAGAGCCGCGTCGAAGAAATCCATCGGTTGCCGGACTATCTGTTGCAGAAGCTGCACGCACTCCGCTGGCCGCCGAGAGAGATCATCTGGGAGCACCCCTATCATCGAGAGTGGCTGTTGCGCGCCTTTCGGCGGATTCTCCGACGCGCCGAGATGGAACCCGAACGCAATCGGAAGTTCGCTTTGTTCCACCAGGTGCGGCGGACCGCAGCGAGCATTGCTGCGAAAGACGGAGGTGTAGCGGCGGCACAGCGGCTGTTGGGCCATGCGAACCCGCGCATCACCATCGAGCACTATATCGATCCGCGGGTGGTCGGGCCGGTGATCGTGCCGCTGCCGCCGTTGGAGTCGGGGCCGGAGTCCGGCTGACGCAAGTCGTGTCCGCGCACTATATTAGAGGATTCGGAGATGCGCACACAGATTCCTCGGAGCTACAGAATGACCCCCAAACGCAAAGAACCGGACCTCAGCACCTACGCCGGCCGCTTCGCTGCGCGATTACGAGCATTGCGCGATCGTGCTGGATTGAGCGTCGAGGAAGTGGTGGATCGAATGGCTACAGCAGGATTTGCAATAACGCCGATTACGTACTACACCTGGGAAATCGGTACAAGGCAAGTCAACTTGAACGCGATTCCTGCAATATCTGCTGCTCTGCGGATCAAGAACGCCAGAACGCTATTCCCAGAGCGGTAATTCTACATTTTGTAGAATCATCCCTTGACAAGAGTTTTACGAAATGTAAAATGCGGTCAGTCGTGAGGCTGCCGCACGCGACAACTCGAAACGACTGGCCCCGGCGGGGCTCGGATACGGCAGCCTCCGAGCTCTTGCCGGGGCTTCTTATTGGATGATGCTCATCGGCTGCACAGGAGCGAAAGCAATGAACGATACGCTCACGGTGAAAGTCGCGCCGACCAAGCCGAACGGCAAAGCGGCGAAAAAACAGGCCGAAGGCCCGAGCCTGGCGGAAATCTTCGCCACCTTCCGCGAATACCGCTACGCAGAACGCCGCGTGGAGGACGCGAAGACCGAACTGAAAGAAGCCAAGCAGATGCTCAACGAAACCCAAGCGCGGCTGTTCGCGCTGTTGAGCGACCCGATCACGGAGGACTGACACTGCCGGGAGGGCGCGTCGCGGTGGCCACGATGGCCCGCGGACAGACGCGACGCGGGAGCATTCTTTGATAGGTACCTTGGCGATCGGTCGGCCGGGCGGCCCGTAGCTCCCCGCCCGCCGCCGGTCGCAACAAA
>CAZVZX010000061.1:0-18450 GCA_964631235.1 uncultured Planctomycetaceae bacterium
CCCCTTTTTACCCAACTCCCCCACTGTCGCGCCACAGGATTTCAGCCGCACCCCCGACGGCAGGACGCCCGCGGGAACTGCCGGCAGGCTTTCATTCACCCCCACGCCGTGAAATGCTCGTCCCGCTTGCCGCGGCAAACCACGCCCTATTCACGCGATTCAGCCAGTGCGAGTTGCACGGCCCCCTGAAACGTCTCTATACTCATCTGGGGCCATCGTCTTCACTCAGAAACAATTCGCTGCCTCACGGCCAACCCTCATGGGTCGCCGGCCGCACGAAGCAACGCCTGCCGATCATTGCCTTTCGTTGCGGAACACGGATGGCATTTCCCTACCGATCAATAACGGCTTGCGGCCCGTACAACCGGCAAAGCAGTACTGAAATCAGGAGATCGTCGTCGATGCGTTGCACCTCCTCCCCAATGCAAAGACTGGGCGCCAATACCATCAGGCCGCTCCGTCGTCTCGTTGGCGCACCCGGCCACCTCGTTGCTTTGGCTTTTGCGTCGCCCGGGGCATGGTTCTTCTCGGCCTTTTGCTGGGGCGCCTTTGTCCTGCTTGCGGCAACCGCGGTCGCCGACGACGGAGAGAAAGGCACGATCGCCGGGGAACACCGGCTTTGGTACGAGCAGCCGGCACAGAAATGGGTCGAGGCCTTGCCGGTGGGCAACGGCCGACTCGGGGCGATGGTGTTCGGCGGAGTGCCGACCGAGAGAATCCAATTCAACGAAGACACCCTTTGGACCGGAAAGCCTCACCGTTATCACCGGCCCGGTGCCGTTGAGGTCCTTCCCGAATTGCGCCGCCTATTGACCGAGGGCAAACAGTCGGAGGCCGAGCGGTTGGCGATGGAACGGTTCATGAGCGATCCGTTGCGTCAGAAGGCCTACCAACCCTTCGGCGATTTGTGGCTCGAGTTCGACGGCCACGATCGACCGACGGACTACCGACGAAGCCTGGACTTGGACGCCGGCGAGGCCCGTGTCGAATACCGGGTCGGCGACGTGACCTACACCCGGCAGCTCCTAGCCAGCTATCCCGCCCAAGTGATCGCTTTGAAGCTCGCGGCCGATCGCCCCGGGCGACTTTCGTTTCGCGCCCAATTGACCAGTCCGCATGCGGCGTCGAAAACGCACGTCGTCGAAAAGAATCAGTTGGCGGTTTCGGGCCAGGTCGAGGAAGACGGCCTAAGATTCGAAGCCCGATTGCAAATTCGCGTTCAAGATGGCCGCGTCGCGTTCGACGATGCGACGGCCAAGATCGACGGGGCTACCGAAGCCGTTCTGATCATCGCGGCTCACACCAGTTTCAAGAACTTCCAAGACATTTCAGCCGATCCGGCGGAGCGATGCCGGAAGACGCTGGAAGCAATCGCCGGCAGTGATTTCGAAGCGATTCGGTCGGCGCATCAAGTTGATCACCGTCGGCTGTTCCGCCGTGTGGCCATCGATTTGGGCTCATCGCCGGCCGCCGCGCTGCCGACCGATCGGCGCATCAAGGCGCAGGCGGAGGCCGACGACCCACCGTTGGCCGCCCTGTACCTGCAATTTGCCCGCTATTTGCTGATCGCCAGTAGCAGGCCGGGCAGCCAGCCGGCCAATCTTCAGGGCATTTGGAACGAGTCGCTCAAACCGCCCTGGGACAGCAAATGGACGGTGAACATCAACACGGAAATGAACTATTGGCCCGCCGAAACAACCAACTTGGCCGAATGCCACGAACCGCTGTTCGACTTGATCGAAGATTGCGTCGTCACCGGACGCGAGACGGCAGCGGCCCACTACGGCGCCCGCGGTTGGGTGTTGCACCATAATACCGATCTTTGGCGCGGCACCGCCCCGATCAACAACAGCAATCATGGTATTTGGGTAACCGGCGGCGCTTGGCTCGCGCTGCACATGTGGGAGCACTATCAATTCGGAGGCGACCGCCAGTTTTTGACCCGCCGGGCCTATCCGGTGATGAAAGAGGCGTCGCTGTTCTTTACCGACTTCTTGGTGGAAGACCCTGCGACGGGGTGGTTGATCAGCACCCCCTCGAATTCGCCGGAACAAGGAGGACTCGTCGCCGGACCGACGATGGATCATCAGATCATTCGGACATTATTCGGGGCCACCGCCGCTGCGGCCGAAACCCTCGGCATCGACGCCGAGTTTGCAGCCCGACTGAACACCCTCAAAGGCAAGATCGCTCCGAACCAGATCGGCCGCCACGGCCAACTGCAAGAATGGCTCGAAGACAAGGACAACCCCAAGAACCAGCATCGGCACGTTTCGCACCTTTGGGCGCTGTTCCCCGGCTGCGAGATCACGCCCGAGACGCCCGAGCTCTATCGGGCCGCCCGGCAATCGCTTGTCTTTCGCGGCGACGGTGGCACCGGATGGAGCAAAGCCTGGAAAGTCAACCTTTGGGCCCACCTGCGCGAGGGCGACCGCGCCCACGCGATGCTCAGCGACTTGATCGCCAAGAGCACGCTGCCGAATATGTTCGACACCTGTCCGCCGTTTCAAATCGACGGCAATTTCGGCGGGGCTTCGGGCATCGTCGAAATGCTGCTGCAAAGCCGGCCCGACCGCGTCGAGCTTCTGCCGGCCCTGCCGAAAGCATGGCCCTCGGGGCGGGTTTCCGGACTTCGGGCCCGTGGCGGCTTCGAAGTGGAGATCGCCTGGCAAAAAGGCGCTCTTCAGCACGCCGTGATTCGCGCGGCTCGCGATGGCGTTTGCGATGTCGTCTATGGCGGGGCCGTGAAGCGGCTCGACCTGCACGCCGGCCGCCCCGTCGCCCTCGACGGAAGCCTGAACGTAGCGACCGTTAGCCCGCGCAACTAACAGCCCAGCAGGGCGACGCTTTGGCTGATCGCACACGGAAAACCACGATCATTGCGTGGCAGTCTGAACTCTCGGGGAGGCCCTGCAAGCACCGATCGATGCAGTCTCTCTGCATCGATCCGTTCCCCCCCAGTGATGTGAATAGACGTTGTGATAACGTCCGTCGGTCGGCGAACGGCACAATCGAATTCTTCTCCAAGCAATCGAGGCGGATTAACACCTGAGCTTTGTTTTCTGTATTTGCAACGCTTTTTGTTGACACAATTTCCAGGCTTTACAATAATCGGGCATGCTCCTCTTCCTTCTCGCCGCACCCGGATTGCGGCAAGGCCTTCGGCACGTCCGATCATGATCAATCGTTCTCGGATTGTTACGTATTCTGATCGCATTCGTGGAATGCGCCGGCGGATGGAAGCGAAGGCAGCGAAACGCGGCCGGCGTCGGTTGAATTTCGAATCGCTCGAACCGCGGCTGTACCTCAGCGCTCAATCGCCGTTCGATGATCTCTGGCCCACGGCCGACTCGCTTGGTTCGGTGCTCGACCCGCCCGCCATCGCCGCCGACGCGTTGGGATTGGGCGCTGAGGCCGACTTGGGCGGCCACGACGAACTGGCCACGCCCGACTGGCTGATCAACGAAACTCCGCAGGCCGGAGGTGATTGGGGAACCATCGCCATCGCGGCCAATCTAACATGGACGCTTCGAGCCGACGGACTACCGTTGATGAATACCCGGCCCGGGGCGGCCGGCACGATCTTTCTCGATTTCGACGGCGACACCTACCGCGGCATGGCGCCGTACAGCGTCGATGCCGATTCCACCACGTTCAACGCACAGGAGCAGGCGAACATCATCGAGTGCGTTCGGCAGATCGACGTGTACTTCGCGATGTTCGACGTGACGGTCACCACCATCCAGCCCAACGTGAGCACCACGCCGACCGCCTGGGAGGTGCTCACCAATTCGATCAGCGGCGGCTACAGCTACGTCGGCGTGTACCCGAACACCGTGGCGATGTCGTTCAACACCAGCGGCGACGCCGTTTCGCGCACCTCGGGCATCGCGCACGAAATCGGCCACAACTTCGGCAACTGGCACACCTCGACCTACGATCTGCTGGGCAACAAAACAGCCGAATACGCCGGCCAGTTCGATTCGCTGCACGGTCCGTTGATGGGCGTGGACTACGCCGGCACGATCCACAAATGGACGATGGGCCGCGTGTCCACCTCGGCCGGCAGCATCCAAGACGACATGGCGACGATCGCCAACCGCATCAAAAGCGCCGCCGGCTCGGGCTACACCGGCGACGGCTATCGGCCCGACGACTTCGGCAACTCAATCGCCGCAGCCACGCCGTTGCAGTTCTCCGGCAACACGCAAAGCATCGTCGGCATCATCGAGCGGCTGAACGACGCTGATGCCTTTTCTTTCGTCATTGACGCCGCCGGACGATACAACATCAGTCTCGGCCGCGAGAACCCCTCGGGGGTCGATGCCAAACTGTCGCTCTACGACAGCAGCGGCACGCTGATCGCACGCGAAGACGGCGACCCGCGGGCCACGCCGACAACGATGGTCAACGATCAGCACGTCACCCTCGACCTGGCGGCCGGAACGTATTACGTCGTCGTCGAAAGCCACGGCAACTACGGCGACCAGGGCCAGTACATTCTGCGGGTCGATCCGATGCCCGCCGGCTGGAGCCACGAAGACGTCGGCTTGGTTGGCTGGCCCGGCTTCGCCAGTTACGATGCCGCCACGGGGGCATTCACCGTCGGCGGCTCGGGCAGCGACATCTGGGGCACCAGCGACGCCTTTTCCTTCGCGTACCAGCAACTCCAAGGCGACGGGTCGATCATCGTCCGCGTCGATTCCCTTACGAATACCGACGCTTGGGCCAAGGTGGGCCTCATGTTCCGCGAATCGCTGGCGGCCAACAGCAAGCATGCGGCGATCGTCGCTACGCCCGGCAACGGCACGCAATGGCTCTATCGCTCTTCGACCGGCGGCAGCACCTCGGGCACCAACAGCGGCGGTTCGTTCGCACCGATCTGGCTGAAGCTCGAACGAGTTGGCAACACCTTCAAGGCCTACACGTCGAGCAACGGCAGCACCTGGACGCAGTACGGCTCGACGCAAACGATCAGCATGGCTTCGACGATCTACGTCGGACTGGTTGTCGATGCAAAGAACAACAACCGCCTGAACACCACTCAGTTCAGCAACGTGAGCCTCGCGGGAACGCTCAACCCGGGCCCGACGCTGAACTCGCTCGATGCGCCGACCGGCTTGGCCGTCGGCGCGCGAACGTCCTCGTCAATCGCGCTAAGCTGGAACGACGTTGCCGGCGAAACCGGCTACTCGATCGAGCGTTCGAGCGATGGCGTGAACTTTGCCGAGGTGGGAACGACGTCGGCCAACGTGACAACCTATACCGCCTCCAGCCTGTCGCCTGCCCAACAGTACTTCTTCCGTGTTCGCGCCCGAAATGCCGCCGGTGTTTCCCTGCCGTCTGCCGTGGCCACAGGCACCACTCGGGCCGGCACGGTAACCAACTTCGCCATCTCCTCGCTTTCGACCACCTCGTTGATGCTCAACTGGACCGAGGCCAGCGGCGAAACCGGCTACCGCATCGAGCGATCGACCGACGGCAGCACCTGGACCACCCGCGGCACCGTGGCCGCCAACGGGATATCGTTTACCGATACGGGTCTTTCGGCCGCCACGCAGTACTTCTATCGTGTGGTGACGCTCGACTCCTCGGGCGATGCCGCCACCACAAGTTCGACGGCCGCGGCCACCCGCATGGAAGACGTCACCGGGCTGACCTTCACCGAACGGCTTTCCAATCGCATCACGTTCACCTGGACCGACATGGCCGCGGAGACCGGCTACCGCATCGAGCGATCGACCGACGGCAAGAGCTTTTCCACCGTAACGACCCTCGCCGCTAACGTTACCACCTACACCGACACAAGCGTGACGGCGATGGGCGAATACTACTACCGCGTCATCGGCCAGAAGAATCTCGGCAGTGCCACCAGCCAAAGCCTCTATCATTCGGCCTTCTTCACCGCCGCGCCGGCCGCCACGGCATTGCCGGGCATCTGGCTTGCGCAAGATGTCGGCGCGGTCGGCGGCAGCGGGGCCGCCCAGCTCAGCGGCAGCACCTTTACCGTGTTGGCGGCCGGGGCCGACATCTGGGGCACGGCCGACGAGTTCCACTTCGTCTATCAAACGCTGATAGGTAACGGTTCGATTACCGCACGGGTGGCCAGCATCGAGGCAACCAACGATTGGGCCAAGGCGGGCGTGATGATCCGCGAAAGCCTCAATGCCAACAGCCGGTACGCGATGACGTTGGTCACGCCCACCAGTTCCAATGGCGTTCGGTTGCAGTATCGCACCAGCACTGGCGGCAACTCGACATCCGCCAGCGGCGCCACAACCGCCGCCCCGTACTGGGTCCGGCTGACGCGAAACGGCAACACGTTCACCTTTGAAGGCTCGTCGAACGGCTCGTCGTGGACCACCATCGGCTCGCAAACGATCTCGATGGGTTCAACGGCGTACATCGGCTTGGCCGTCACCAGTCACGACGACACCTTGCTGTGCAAAGCCACCTTCGACAACGTAACTGTCAGCAATGCCGCGCCGACGGTGGCAACCGCAGCCGGCGCTTCGCCCAATCCCGTGTCGGGCACGACGACCGTGCTGAACGTACTCGGGGCCGACGATCATGGCGAGGCGAACCTGACGTATACTTGGTCGGCCACCACCCTGCCCTCCGGCGCAGCGGCGCCCACCTTCAGCATCAACGGCTCGAATGCGGCGAAAACCACGACGGCAACATTCTACGCGGCCGGAAGCTACACCTTTTCGGCCACGATCACCGATTCGGGCGGGCTTTCCGTAACGTCAACCGTGAATGTTACGGTCAATCAAACCTTGACGTCGATCATGGTGACGCCCGGTACGGCCGTGCTCCGCGGCGGACAAACGCAGCAGTTTGCCGCCTCCGCCCGCGACCAGTTCGGCAACGCCATGACCAATCAGCCGACGTTCGCCTGGTCGGCTTCTCTGGGGGCGATCACCGCCGCCGGGCTTTACACCGCGCCGTCGCAAGACGGCACGGCCTTTATCACCGCCACCGCGGGCGGCAAGAGCGGAACAGCGACCGTTACTTTGGCCACCCCGCCGCAAATCCTCTTGTGGCAGTCGGCCAACGATCATGCCCGCGGTGTGGGCGAAGCCGCCCTGACGATCCCCGACGATGGCACCTTCAGCGAGCCGCGCGACGGCGGCCTCAGCCGGTTGTTGGTTACCTTTAGCGAGGCGATCGCGCCGGCCAGCCTCGGCCCGGCTGCCGTGCAAGTCGCCGCGAACGATGCGATGAACCAGCCGCTCGACCTTTCGTCGATCGTGGTGACCACCGCCTTCCGCAGCGGCAACACCGTGGCCGTCATCAGCTTCAGCACCGCGTTGCCCGACTACGCCCGGTATTTGATCCGGCTGGTGGGTGTAACCGACGCCGCCGGGAACCTCCTCGAAGGCGACAACGACCGCATCGTCACCGCCTTGCACGGGGACGCCTCGGGCGATCTGCGAGTGAATGTGACCGACCTGAGCCGAATCAACGCGCAGACAATCGACCCGATCTCCACGGCCAACCCATCGCAGGTCCGCGCCGACGTGTCGATGGATGGCCGCGTGAACGTCACCGATCTGAGCCGCGCGTGGACCTACAACGGCCGCGATGCCCGGTTCATCGCCAATCCGACGATCTCGGCCCCCCTGGCGCCGGCCGCAACGGCCGAGCCCGAGTTCGCGGCAATAGCGGCCAATCTCGTGGCGATCGAGCCAATGGCCGATTTGGCCGAGACCGCGTCGGCTTCGATCGACGCCCCGATCGCATCGTCGGCCGCGTACCCGACCTCGCTTTCCGCGTCTTCCGCGTTTGCGGGGCCAGATCGCCCCGCGCGGTCCGAAGGGCGTACTGCGTTGTCCCCGGCGGCCTCGCCCGCGCTGACCGATTGGCTTTTCGCCGAGTGGGCAGAGCGGCACAGCGAGCGGCGTTGGGCAAGTCCTTTGGATGAACTTTCGATCACGCGGACCGAACCGGCCGCGGTCCGGCGATTCGCCCCGGCCGCGTGGTTCGCCGTGCAGCAAAGTTCCCGATAAACGGTTGATTTATTGTTCAGCCGATTCGACGATCGGATAAGACGATCGGATAATAAGACAAATTGCGATCGGGCACCCGATCGGCGCCAGGCAGTTCCGCACACGTGCGGACGCGGCCGCCGGCACAGCGAAGCTGCTCTTTTGCGTGTTGTTCCCGTTTGAACCAGTTTCCGTTGGTCGCGGTATTGCTCAATTCCAATGGCCGACTCTCGCATTCGCCGCCTGCAATTCGAACGGCTTGAAGAACGGTGCCTGTTGGCCGCCGGGCTGACAGCCCAGTACTTCGACACCGCGTCGCTGAGCAGCCCGATGCTCACCCGGGTCGATGCCGAGGTGAACTTCGACTGGGGCGCCGGCAGCCCCGATGCTTCCGTCCAGCCCGATACCTTCTCGGTCCGCTGGACCGGCCGCGTCCAGCCGCTCTACTCGGAGCACTACACGTTTTCGGTCAATGCCGACGACGGCTTCCGCCTGTGGATCGACGGGCAGTTGATCGTCAGCAATTGGACATCCGGCGCGCCGATGGAACTCAGCGGACAGATCGCGCTGGCGGCCGGCCAATGGTACGACCTGAAGCTCGAATATTTCGAGAACACCGGCACCGCGGGCGTGCAGCTTTACTGGGCTAGTCCCAGCCAAGCAAAGCAGATCATTCCCTCGTCGCAACTCGACTCGGCGCGCGTGCCCGACGACCGCGGTTCGATCCAGCAGGAGATTTGGCTCGGCATTGCCGGCGCGAGCATCGAATCGCTGACCGGCAGTGCCGCCTATCCAAATCAACCAAATGCCCGAGGCTACCTCATCCAGTTCGAGTCGGTGGCCTCGGGCTGGACCGACTCTTACGGCCAGCGTGTTCGCGGCTATCTCACGCCCGATCTTTCCGGCACGTATCAGTTTGCCATCTCCGGCGACGACCGGACGGCCCTCTATCTGAGCACCGACGATAATCCGACCAACAAGACGCTGATCGCCTGGTCGGACGCTCCGACCGACTTCCGCGAGTTCACCCGTTTCGCCTCGCAGGTGTCTGCGCCGATCGCGCTGGTTGCCGGGCGAAAGTACTACATCGAGGCGTTGCACAAAGAAGACGGCGGCAGCGATCATTTTTCGGTCGCTTGGCAAACGCCGGGCAGCTCTCAATGGACGGTGATTCCCGGCGATGTGCTCGCGCCCTACGGCACCGATGCCACCCTGCCGCCGCAGGGAAGCATTCTCGCCACCTTGGCCGCGGACCATTCGCGACTGCTGGCGACGCCCGAGCGTTGGGCCTGGCTGGCCGAACAAGTGACGGTGCCCGGCCAGATCAAAACCTGGTACGACTCGATCAAGTCGAGCGCCGACTCGATCCTCACACAGCCAGTCTCGCAATATGTGCTCGACAATCGCAGCACGCTGCTCAGCGTCAGCCGCACGGTGGTCGATCGCATCTACAAGCTGGCGATGGTCTATCGCATCAGCGGCAATTCGGCCTATGCCGAACGTGCCTGGGCCGAATTGAACGCCGCGGCCGCGTTCCCCAACTGGAATCCGTCGCACTTTCTCGATACGGCGGAGATGACCCACGCCTTCGCCATCGGCTACGACTGGCTCTATTCCTACTGGACGCCCGAACGGCGCGCGGTGATCGCCACGGCCATCGTCGAAAAAGGCTTGAACCAGGCGTTGCCGCTCTACCGGAACAACTCGAGCTGGGTCTCCGCCTCGTCGAACAATTGGAATATCGTCTGCAACGGCGGCATGATTCTCGGCACGTTGGAGGTGGCCGAGGAGTATCCCGCGCTCGCCGAAGAGATCCTGGCGAAAGCAATTCCTTCGGCGGCCGCCATCTTGCGGCACTTTAGCGCCGATGCCGGCGCCTGGTACGAAGGCCCCGGCTACTGGGATTACACCACCAGCTACTTGGTGCGGATGCTGGCCGGATTAGAGTCGGCCCTGGGCAGCGATTTCGGACTGAGCCGCATTGCCGGCGTGGCCGAGGCAGGCCGCTTCGCCCTGCTCGACACGAGCCCCGCGAAACTCAGCTTCAACTTCGCCGATGGCGGCGCCGGAAACATGCGCGGGCCGCAGCTCTTCTGGTTCGCCCGGCGGTTCAACGACCCGCTTTCGGCCTGGCACCAGCGCACCAACGGCAGCGGCTCGCCCCTCGACCTGCTGTGGTACGACGCCCGCGGCACCTCTCCCGGCGCCGTCGATTTTCGCACCGACGTACATTATCGCGGCGACACGTCGGCCTACGCCACGCAGGACGTCGTGACGATGCGTTCCGATTGGAACAGTACCGCCGCCTCGTTTCTCGGCTTCAAGGCCGGAAAAGTCGGCGACAGCCATGGGCATCTCGATGCCGGATCGTTCGTCCTCGACGCTCTGGGCAAGCGGTGGATTTACGACCTTGGGGGCGACGACTACGCCCTGCCCGGCTACTTCGGATCGAGCCGTTGGACTTACTACCGCCTGCGCGCCGAAGGGCACAACACGCTGGTGATTAATCCCACCTCGGCGGCCGATCAAAAGGTCGGTGCGATCACCTCGATCATCCGCCAACAATCCAGCGCCGACGCCGCCCTAAGCATCGCCGATCTCACCTCGGCCTATACCGGCACGACTCGCGTGTGGCGCGGCATCAAGCTCAACCGCTTTGACGGCAGCGTCCTGCTCCAAGACGAGATCGAAGCGGCCGCGGCCGCCGACGTTTGGTGGTTCGCCCACGTGAAACTCGACGCGAGCCAAATCGAAATCAGCGCCGACGGCACTTCGGCCATGCTCACCCAGGGTACCGAACGCCTGTGGGTCAAGGTGCTCACGCCCGGCGCATTCCTCGCGGTGATGCCCGCCGCGCCGCTGCCCACTTCGCCCAACCCCGAGGGACAAAACGCCAATGCCGGCTTCCTCAAGTTGGCCATCCATCTGCCGGCGGTCACCAACCGGCAACTGGCCGTGTGGTTCGTGCCGCTTCAGGCCGGCCAAAACGCTCCGTTGACGATGCCTAAGGTCGAGTCGCTGGCCGCTTGGCGGCTGGACGATGACCGCCGCGTTTGGTTGGGCGACATCGACAGTTTCGTCTCCGGGCAATCGGCCGATGCCGTGTACGTCGATGCCCTCTGGCAATCTCAAGTGGCGGCCGCGCTGGGCCAGCCGTTGGCGGGCTTCGACTCGCTGGTTGCCGGACAAGTGGTTCCCTTCTCGTTCCGGTTCGCCGTGCCCGCCGGTCAACAGGTGGTCGATGCCCGGCTGACACTGGCGCTGCGGGCCTTGGGCGATGCCTCGGGCAGCCGCATCTACTTCGATTCGGCCGTCGGCGGTTTCTCTTGGGCCGATTTGGGCTGGACCGCGCCGACGACCACCGCCTCGGCCCGAACGCTCAACCTTTCACGCAACTTATCTTGGCTTCAAGACGGGCTGCTCAACGTGGCCCTCGGACCGCAAGTGGCCGTCGATTGGGCGGTGCTCGATCTGAAGTTCGCGCCGAAGGGCTTCTATTCGACCACCACGCTCGAAGCCGCGGCCGACGCCTACGTCCGCGACGGCACATACGCTTCTCAAAACTTCGCCACGGGCAACCTGATGGTGAAGAAGGATTCCGGTACGGGCTACAATCGCGAGGCGTTCCTCAAGTTCGATCTGAGCGGCATCACGGAGCCGATCGCCTCGGCCATGCTCTGCCTGACGCCGGTGACCGTCGGAGCGACGACGGAGAACCAACTCTATTTCGTCGCCGACGACTCGTGGACCGAAACCGGTTTGACGTGGAACAGTCGCCCCTTGGGCGGCTCGCTTGCGGCAAGCTGGCAGCCGGTAGCGGAAAAACCCCTGTGGATCGACGTTAGCGAACTGGTGCGGCAGCAGGCGGCCGGCGACGGTGTGCTCTCGCTGAAGATTATTTCGACGATTGCCGGCGCCGATTTATGGACGCAGTACGCCTCGCGCGAGAATGCCGCGGCCCAGTGGCGCCCGCAGTTGATCGTCACTACGCTCGCAACGCCGCTCGACGGCGTGTGGCGCATCGACGGCGATCGGCGGCAGCCCAACGACAACGACTATTTCCGCCTCGTCTTCGAGGGCGGCTATGCGGTCGTTTCCACCGACGCCGCCGGCATCGTGCCGCCGCAACGGCGCGACATCGCCTCGATCGAGCAGATCGTCATTCGCGGGCTGGGCGGCAACGACACAATCATCGTCGATAGTTCGCGCAATCTGCTGATGCCCGGCGCCAACCTGGTGCTCGACGGCGGCGCCGGGGCCGACACCCTCGATCTGGCCGGCGGCACCGAAGCCCGGCGAGTGCCGGCGGGCCTTTTGCTCGACGGGACGCTGCTCTCCGATAGCGGCTTCGAGTTCTACCGCTTCGGCGTCGCGCGGCTGGTGGTCAGCGGAGCAACGCAATCCCTCGCGTTCGATCAAGCGATTTCGGCTCGAACGGATATCATCGTCGAATCGGGCGGAACGCTCGACTTGGGCGGATTCGCCACCAGCGCCAAGACGGTTACGCTGGCCGACGGCACCATCGCCAACGGCACGCTCGTCGGCACTTCCTACACCGTTCAGAATGGAGCCATCTCCGCGAGCCTCGGCGGCAGCGGCAGCCTGACGAAGAACACCACCGGCAAAGTGATCCTCAGCGGAGCGAACTCGTACACCGGCACGACCACCGTCTATCAGGGCATCCTCAACATTCGCCATGGCCAGGCGTTGGGCGTCGGCAATGCCGCCGTAACGGTCAGTTGCGATGGAGCCACAAATCGCTTCTCGACTCTCGAGTTCGAAGGCGCCGACTTCACCATCGCCGGCAAGCCGCTCAACACCACCGGCAACGGCGTCGACGGCATCGGCGCGCTGCGCAATATCAGCGGCACGCACACCTGGATCGGCAACGTCACTCTCACCGGCGGCGGAGGCGGCAGCACCTACCAGTCCGACGCGGGCGAGCTCGTCATCATCGGCGATATGACGACCAGCATGGCCTCGCGCACGCTCACGCTGCGCGGTGCGGGCAACGGGCAAATCATCGGCAATATTCAAAACGGCCTGACGACCAACCTGCCCGTCACCAAACAGGGCAGCGGCACTTGGGTCCTCGGCGGTGCAAGTACCTATACCGGCACAACGACCGTCAGCGCCGGCACACTGGTCATCGCCGGCTCGCTGGCCGGCGGGGCCGTCTCGGTGGCCTCGGGCGCCACGCTGGCTGGCAGCGGCACGATCGGCGGCACGGTCACCGTGAGCAACAACGGCAGGCTCGCCCCCGGCACCGCGGGCACCGTCGGCACGATCACCCTCGGCGGGCTGATGTTGTCATCGACCGCTCAAGTCGATATCGACCTCCTCCGCCCCGACGAAAGTGACCGAATCGTCGTCGCAGGCACACTGACGCTCAATGGCGGAAAGGTGAACCTCGCCGCGCTGGAACCGCTGCAACAGACGATCTACCCGTTGATCTCCTACGGCACACTGGCCGGCTCGTTCAGCAACCTGACCTTGGGCACTCAGCCGGCGGGTGCAAAGTATCAGCTCGTAAGCAACACGTCGACCAAGGCCATTGAACTGTCGGTCGATACACCGCCGGTCATCCTCGGCTGGTTCTCGGCCAATACGCACGAGCGGGGCGTGGGCGAGGCGGCCCTGCCGATCGCCGACGACGGCACGTTTACCGAGCCGCGCCAGGGCGGCGTCCGCCGGCTCGTGATCGTTTTCAACGATCCGATCGATCCCGCCAGCCTGCCCCCTGCCGGCGTGCGAGTCGCCGGGAACAATGCCGCCAGCGAACCGATCGACTTGTCGGGCATTGGCATCGCCGTCAGTTGGCGCGACGGCAACACGACGGCCGTGATCGACTTCGCCGCCCCCCTGCCCGACTTCGCCCGATACTTGGTCCGGCTCGAAGGACTCCGCGATGCGGCAGGCAACCCGCTTTCGGGCGACAACGACCGTATTTTTACCGCCCTCCGGGGGGATGTCTCCGGCGATGGGCGAGTCAATGTTACCGACCTGAGCCGGATTAATGGGAAAACGGGTGATCCGATCTCGGCAAATGATTTGCTTCAAGTACGCGCCGATGTTAGCATGGACGGTCGAGTCAACGTTACCGACCTGAGCCGCGCATGGGCCTTCAATGGGCGCGATGCGCGGGCAATCGCCGATCCGGTACTGGTGGCATCGCTCTTGGCTGAAGAGCCTTTCGCCCTGCTGCCCAGCGCTGAAAGCGTTGCGCCGATCGGCGACTCGTCGGCGGAGCGTCAGGTTTTGGTTGGTTTGTATGCCGCCGTCGGCGAAGGGACCGATCCGCTGAGCGCAACGTCCCTTGCCGACTCGGTTGAGCGGATTGTCGGCGCCAAGCGCCGCAGTCTCAGAGTGTAAGTTCCGTCCGCATTCGTCCTCTCCAAGTGGAGGCAGCGTCAACAGCGAGGGTTCCCGTCGAACAGAAGGTTCGGGAACCTCTCCTTCTCCTGTTCTCGGGGCAATGCCCCGATTCGGCCGCAGCGGCATGTTCGCCTTCGGCCGACCAATGACGCACACCACCGCTTTCGCTTGGAGAGATGTCCGATGCGTTCGTTTTCTGTTGCCACAACAGTTGCCTTGTTGGTGCTGGCGAGTGTATCTGCCGCGCAGGCCGACTTCACCTTTACCGCCACTTCTGGTTCGCTCTCGACCATCTCGGTGCTGCCGGGCGATATATTCCCCGTCGAGATCGCAATCACAAGCGACGCCTCGCAGCAATTCGATAGCTTCATCCTCGACACGGTCTTCAGCAGTAGCGGCCTGGAGTTGACCGGCGTTGCCTGGGGCGGGGTGTTTTACGGCGGCTCGTTCAACAGCGCCACCCCGACGCCCAGCGCAACGAACTTGGCCAACGTGAACCTTCAAGGGTTCAGCACAATCCCATCTGCCGGCGGCGTGGTGGCCACCCTGTCGGTGAAGGTGCCGGCGGCCTATCCCTATCCCACGTCGCTGACGATCACACCGCAAATCGACACGTTGACGCTCGGCATCACCGACTACATTTCCGGCGGTCTTCCTGCGTCGATCTATACCACCGAGCCGCTTTCGGTCAACATCGTTCCCGAGCCGGCAACGTGGATCTTGGTCCTCTCGGCGGTTCTGGGTGGCATGGTCGCGTGGCGACGCCGCCGCTAAGGCCGCTTTTGCGAGTCGGCGTCGGAGTCCGCGTTCGCCGCATGCAACGCGCCGCGGCCGAACAGTTCGCCAGGCCTGGAATCAGTCGCTTTCACTCGGAGGATCGCTCGCAGCGAGAATAGGGAGTAGCCCCGTTGCCGTGGCATCGGCATGATGTCCGGTGCGTCAATCATCGCCTCTTCCGCGCAGAGATGACATCCAGCGTTGCCCAGAGTTGGGAGTGCGTACTGACAGCCCGTTGAAAAATCCCTGACGGCGGCAGATGCCGGCATCGAACAATTCGGGAAAAGCACAGCTGGCAGTGCGAGCGAAAACGATTTCTTCAACCGCCTGCTAAGGACGGTTTCGAATTGTTCCGTGCGCTACGTCCCTTTGTCATTGACGACTCTCGTTCACGGAGGCCGCATCGCATGAATCGTTCGAAGAACACCTTCGCCGACCGGCGGAGACCATTCGCCGGACTGTTGCTTCTCGGGGCCTTCGTAGCGATGGCCGCTCACCTTGTCGCTTCGCATGCCGCCTGTGCCGAACAACCGAATATCTTGCTCATTTTGGCTGACGACTTGGGCATCGGCGATCTCGGCTGTTATGGCGGCCGGGTGCTGAAAACACCGAATATCGACCACCTGGCGACCGAAGGAATACGCTTCACTCGCGCCTACAGCGGCGCATCGGTATGCGCGCCTTCGCGGTGTTCGCTGCTCACCGGGCGCCACATGGGCCATGCCACGGTTCGCGGCAATTGGGAAACCTTTCCCGAGGGCCAATTCCCCCTGAACAGCAGCGACCAAACCGTGGCCATGCTGCTCCGAAAGGCCGGCTATGCGACCGGCATTTGCGGCAAATGGGGCCTCGGCGGGCCCGGATCGGGCAGCGAACCGTGCGACAAAGGGTTCGACTTCTTCTTCGGTTACCTCTGCCAGCGACATGCCCATCGCTACGTAACCGACTATCTCTACCGCAATCGCGAACGAATCGAAATCGAACAGTCTCCGCAACAAAAAAAGAACGCACATACGCTGATCACCGACGAAAGCATCGAGTTCATCCGCCGCCATCGCGCAGGTCCTTGGTTCCTGTTCTGTGCATGGACGTTGCCCCATGGTATCTATCGCGCCGATCAGGTGCCCGACCTTACCAAGTATGCCGACACAGATTGGTTCGAGAAGCAGAAGGTGTATGCCGCAATGGTCGAGTGGCTCGACGCAGACGTCGGCCGGCTCCTTTCTGCTCTCAAACAATTCGACCTCGATCGAAACACCATCGTCATTTTTGCCAGCGACAACGGCGGAGTGAACGACGCCCAGATCGCCGAGCGGTTCGGTTCACGGGCGGCAATGCGCGGCGCAAAAGGGGATTTGTGGGAAGGCGGGCTGCGTGTGCCGATGATCGCCCGATGGCCCGGCCGCATCTCACCGGGGCAAACCACCGATGCCCCGGCCGCCTTCTGGGACCTGATGCCGACCGTCGCCGAACTGGCGGGAACGTCGCCCCCCGCGCAAACCGATGGAATATCGCTTGTGCCAGCGCTAATGGGCAAGCCGATGCCGGCCGACCGGCCGCTCTACTGGGAACAATTGCGAGGCAATCGGCTTCAGCAAGCCGTGCGCATCGGCCCATGGAAAGGCTATCGCAATGCGCCCGAGGAATCGATCGAACTCTATCATCTCGAACGCGATCCGTCGGAACGGAAAAACATTGCGGCCGAACATCCCGACATCGTGGCGAAAATCGCCGAGATGATGAACTCCTCGCGAGTCGATATTCAGGTGCCCAAGGCCGATCCGCGAATCTGGGAAAAATACCGCGAAGACAATCGAAAACTCGACGAGAAAACAGGTTGGCGTCCTCTCGCCGAGAACTGAACCGCGTCGCAGGTTCCAATGCCTGCGACGAAAGATGCGAACGGCACGTTCGTGTGGTGCGGCGTTCCCCGCTGTCGGACAAGCCCTAACTGGTCGTCACGAACAGATTGCCGACAACAAGCGGAGCGATTCGCACTGTTGCAATACCTCTCTCCGCGGCCGTTTTCCATTGTTCTCAATCTCGTTCGCTCCCGTCTGCGTCTGCCTGCATTGTTTCCAAATGCGGCGCATCCGACTGCGATCGAGCGATCGGATCATGGATGCCGATGCCCCTTGCTTCAGCCTACTGGACGAAGACGAATGCGACCTTTGTAGCCTGTTCTGCGGCCGGAAGTCGGGCGGTCGGGCGGTCGGCCCCAGCGATCGCCCCCCTTGGCTCCCGCGAGATCAAATGCTAAGCTTTAAGAGTTGTGTATGGCCGTGGCGCATTTCGAATCCGAAACGAGCGTCGCCGGCGGCGCAAAGCGATGAGCTGTAACAGGTTTTGATCGGCTCACGCCTTTGCAACTGACTGCGGAAACGGAGCAAGGCGGCCGCTCGCGGCTGAAATCTGCTCGGTTCGATGTGATTTCGACACCGAGTGCGTAAGGGTGATTTCGGCAACAGGCACCTCGCCCGACCGCGAAGATTTTCAAAGGCTATTGCGGGCAACGCCCCGCAAGATAGCCGGCGAGGTAATCGCCGAGAAGGCAACGCGACGCCCGCCACACGGAGCCCGAGTTCGAAGGTCGAAAGCAACCGTGCGGTGTCGCGTATGTTGCGACCGACCCAGCGGGCCGTAGCTCGTAGCTCGTGCGATTGCTCGGCAACCCGTCGAAGAAGTCGGTTTTCGAGTCGTGGGCAAACGTTTTTCCCGAGGAACCCGAACAATACATACCCTCAACGCTCCGCGCGAAGCAACGTCCTCACGCGGAGCCAAACGAGGCGATGGGTTCCGTTAGAGCCACTGAATAGTTCGAGACAATTGCGGAAGCGGCCGATTGCGTGCAGTCCCCGTTTCGACCGTTTTCCGGCTTACGTGTTTTTTGGAAATGGCGTGCCGCAGCCGTCTGAACTCGGTTTTCAACGGGCGGAGAACACGACCATACCAACGACAAGAACAAGGCGGCGTAGCTCAGCTGGTCAGAGCAGCGGAATCATAATCCGCGTGTCGTAGGTTCGAATCCTACCGCCGCTACCTTTGGGGGGGTGTGTATTGCAGAATTGCGTTGCAACCTTTTGCAAGGAAACGCATTGCGGAATAGTTAGATTAGGCAATTTCCGTAAAATACCGCCCATTTCCGCCGGTTGCTGCGTCGGATTTTGCAGCGCCTTTTTCCCCTCGATTGAAGCCCCGTTGTGAACCGATTGCCACGGTTCGCTTGCCGCCTTGGCGAAGTCTGTCGGGGTAATCCGCAGGTAATGCTTCTCGGCCACCCGAACCGAATTGCCCAACCATGCCGAAA
>CAZVZX010000062.1:0-18410 GCA_964631235.1 uncultured Planctomycetaceae bacterium
GCACCTGAAAATCGCCGCTTAACCGCTACCGCCACAACCCGTCAGCCGCACCCGAAGAAACGGCCGGTCTTGCCGCTCGAACGAAGATGCGCTAAATTGATGCACGGCGATGTGCAGCGCGCCGACAGCCCGGCGTTGCGGTCGGTTGGGTGCAGCGCCCGCGGCTTGCGCAGACTGCGTTTCGTCTCGCGCGCAATCAGTCAGCTTGGATTTCCCGCACAATTGCGAAAGCGGATGCTATCGCAACGAAGCGGCCGATTGCGGGCCATTCCCGTTCGGACCGCGTTCCATGTCTTGCAGTTTTGTTCGGGCGTCTGACGCCCCGACGGAGTCGGTCGGACACGAGGTCCGTCGTTGTGCAAAGGAGGCACTTATCCGATGAAGGCCGATGATTCTTTTGCCGGTCCCGGACTTGCCGACGATTTCCTCAATCGTCCCGCACGAGAAGACGCATCGTGCGAGAGGCACCATCTGACAGATGCCGCGCGTCGTGCGATCGAAAAGACTCGCCGGTGGCTCCTGGCCGAGCAATTGCCTGAAGGCTGCTGGTGCGCCGAATTGGAAGGCGATACGATCCTCGAAAGCGAGACGATCCTGCTTTGGGCCTTCCTCGGCCGCACCGACAGCGATGATGCGCGGCGTGCGGCCGAGTATATTCGCCGGCGCCAGTTGCCCGGAGGCGGCTGGGCGATGTATCCCGGCGGCGCAGTCGAAATCAGCGGCAGCGTTAAAGCCTATTTCGCGCTCAAGCTGACCGGCCACGATCCCGAGTCTGAATACATGCAGCGGGCGCGTGCCGCAATTCTCGCCCACGGCGGCGCCGACGCTGTCAACAGCTACACACGGTTCTTTCTCGCTTTGCTCGGGCAAATTTCCTACGATCAGTGCCCCGAGGTGCCGCCTGAAGCGGTGCTCTTGCCGCGATGGTTTCCGGTCAGCCTGCATCAGGTGAGTTCCTGGTCGCGGACGATCATTGTCCCGCTTTCGATTGTTTCGGCGCATCGCCCTGTGCGACAACTGCCCGCCGAGTTGGGCATTCGCGAGCTCTTTCTCCGCGAACCGCAGGACTGGCCGCCGCTGCGGTGTCCCGGCCTGCCCGGAGGAACGGGCCTGTTCAGTTGGGACCGGTTCTTCCGCGGCGTCGATCGCGCGCTGAAGTTCTGCCGCCGCTTTCGGCTCTTGCCGTTGCGACGCCGAGCGATTCGAGCAGCGACAAAGTGGATGCTCGAACGCTTTGAAGGCAGCGACGGCTTGGGAGCGATCTATCCGCCGATCGTTTGGAGCATCATTGCGCTGAGATGTTTGGGATTTCCCGACGATCATCCGGCAGTCATCTACAACCATCAGCAACTGCGCGATTTGATGATTGCAGACGAGAAGGAGGGCACCCTTCGGCTGCAACCCTGCAAGTCGCCGGTTTGGGATACGGCGATTGCCGTCCGGGCATTGGCCGCAGCCGGCGTTCCTCCGCAAAGCCGCGAAATGCGACGTGCGGCGCACTGGCTGGTCGAGCGGCAAATCTGCCGGCCCGGCGATTGGTCGGACACCGTTCGAGCTGATCCCGGCGGCTGGTGTTTCGAATATCGCAACGACTTCTACCCCGACAACGACGATACGGCGATGGTGCTGATGGCCCTGCAAACGCAGTTCGAGCCGCCATCGCCCTCCGCTTTCGTGCCGCCGACTCCTCGTGGCGTGCCGCAGGCGGCAAGCGACGATGAGCGCAGCGATTTGCTGTCGCGGCTGACGGGCGCAATCGATCGCGGCATCCGCTGGATGTTGGCCATGCAAAACGACGATGGCGGGTGGGGGGCCTTCGATCGCAATAATAATCGCCAGTTTCTCTGTTATGTGCCCTTCGCCGATCACAATGCAATGATCGACCCGAGCACGCCCGACTTGACGGCCCGAGTGCTCGAATCGCTCGGCAAACTCGGTTATTCGCATACACATCCCGCGGTCGGCCGCGGAATTGAGTATTTGCGCCGCACCCAAGAAGCCGACGGAAGTTGGTTCGGACGCTGGGGGGTGAACTACATTTACGGAACATGGCAGGCCCTTGTGGGGTTACGCACCGTGGGAGTTGCGGCGGACGATCCTGCCGTGGTCAACGGCGCGAAATGGTTGCTGGCCCATCAGCAACCGTGCGGCGGCTGGGGCGAATCGCCCGACAGTTACGAGCAACCGCACCTGCGCGGGCAGGGCCCGGCGACGCCCTCGCAAACCGCGTGGGCACTGCTGGGACTGCTCGCTGCCGGATGGGAAGATCATCCAGCCGTCGCTCGGGGCGTTCGCTATCTGACTGACACCCAACTTCCCGACGGCTCATGGGCGGAACCCGAGTTCACCGGCACGGGGTTTCCGAGAGTGTTCTACCTCCGCTACCACTACTATCGGATTTACTTCCCCTTGCTGGCGCTCAGCCAGTGGGCGGCGAAAACTCCCTTTCACTCTTAACTCAGCTCGGTTTGCCGCTGCACGTCGGCTCTTGATTCGCCGCGCGCTGGAGATGGCCATGCGATTCCCATTGTCGCTGACTCGCGCAATGACCCGATACTTGCTGAAGCGCAAGTGGGCGGGCGATGATCGGTTCCCACTAGTGCTGATGTTCGAGCCGCTTCATGCCTGCAACTTGCGATGCAACGGCTGCGGCAGAATCCGCGAATATGCCCAATCGCTCGATCAGCAGTTGACCGTCGAGCAGTGCGTGGACGCGGCCGAGCAGTGTCCCGCGCCCGTCGTCAGCATTTGCGGCGGCGAACCCCTGCTCTATTCCCCGCTTTCCAAGTTGATCTCTGCGCTGGTGGATCGCGGCCGACACATTTACCTTTGCACCAACGGAGTTTTGCTCGAAAGGCGTCTGCCCGACTTGCCGCGGTCGCAAAGGCTGTTCATCAATGTGCACCTCGACGGGATGGAGCAGACGCACGACGCCGCCTGCGGAAAGACCGGTGTCTTTGCAGCGGCATCGGCCGGCATTCGGGCCGCCAAGGCGGAAGGCCGTTTTGTTTGCACCAATACCACGATCTACCGCGATACGGATATGGACGAAATCGTCGTCCTATTCGAGTATCTTCAATCGCTCGGTGTCGATGGCATGATGATTTCGCCGGCCTATGGCTATGCGTCGGTCGCAACATCGTCGGCAACGGACGGGTCCCCGATTTTTCTCGAGCGGGCCGAGATTATCGCCAAGTTCCGAGCTGCGCGAAAGCAGTTGAAGGGGTACCGTCTTCTCGCCTCGCCTCTTTATCTCGATTTCCTCTGCGGCCAACGGGAGCTAACCTGTGCCGCCTGGGCGAATCCCACGTTCAACACCCGCGGCTGGCGCGGCCCGTGTTATCTGATCGCCGACGAACACCACCCGACCTATGCCGACTTGTTGCAGCGCACTTGTTGGTCTGATTACGGTCCCGGGGCCGATCCTCGTTGCGCCGATTGCATGACGCATTGCGGTTTCGAGCCGGCGGCCGTGCTCAGCGCGGGCCGACGTTGGCGAGACGTGCTCGCGATGGCCGCATGGCAACTGACCTGATCGCATGGGGCGTCCGACGCCCGGCCACCGTCCGCAACGAAAGACTCGCTCAGTGTCGCTGAGCCGCTGTGCCTGATGGGCGACTGACCGTTCCTAAAAGCTGCGGAAGACAGAAAGCGGTTCAAATCGCATCCCCGCAATCGGGCGATTCGCTGCGCTGGTGGCCGCTTCCGTGATTGGGTGGAACTGTTTAGGACGCAGACCATCTTGGCGACGGCCCCGCGACGATCGATACGGCAAGTCCGCAAGCCGTTGCCGGAGTTCCATCCGTCACTCATTATCGTTACGATGGGGTGGGTATCGCGGCGTGCGCCGGCTGTGGGAACCGGGCGACCGCAATCAGGTCGGAAAGGCGTTCGCGTTCGTCGGTTGTTTTCCATTGGAATCTGCCGAGTCGCAGTTCATGCGTGTATTGCATCTGATTGCCGGGGCCGGCGGAATGTACTGCGGAAGCTGCATTAGCGGCAATTCGTTGGTGCGTGCGCTGCGCGAGTCGGGCATCGAGGCATTCTTGCTGCCGCTCTATTCCCCCCTGCGAACCGACGAACCGAATCAAAGCGAACCGCAAATCGCCCTTGGTGGTGTGAATCTCTTTCTTGCGCTGCGGTTTCCCCGGCTCCGCTTGCCTCGCTTCGTCCGCCGTTGGCTCGATCATCCCGCGGTTCTCGGGTGGGCGGGCCGGCGGGGCGAAACGACAACCCCCGAGTTGCTCGGGCCGCTGTGCGAAGCGATGCTCGAGGGTCGCATTTCCTCCAGTCCCGGTTTGTTCGACGAAACTCTCGACTGGATCCGCACCGAGGCGCGCCCCGATCTGATCCATTTGAACAATGCGCTGCTGCTTGGGCTGGCGCCGCAACTGAGGTCGCAGCTTGGAGTGCCCGTGGTCGCGTCGCTTTCGGGCGAAGATGTTTTCTGGAGGCGACTGCCGGAGCCGTATCGGTGTCGAACAAAAGAGTTGCTCCGTCTGCGCTGCGGCGACTGCGACGGCTTGGCCGCAATGAACAAGTATTACGCCGGTTTTTTCGCCGACGAAATCGGAGTTCAACGAGAAGGCATCGAGATCATCCCGCCGGGGGTTTCCGTCGAATGCTTGGCACCGCCGACAACCGCTGCGTCGGCCGAGCCTTCTAGTGAGTTCGCACCTAAACGCCGCATCCGTATCGGGTTTCTCGCGCGAATCTGCCGCGAAAAAGGGCTGCACACGTTGATCGAGGCTGCCGGCGTCATTCTCGATCGCGCAAACCGAGCGAACAGCCCGGCCGATTGGCAGATCGAGTGCGCCGGCTATTTGAGCCGCGGCGAGCACGCTTATTGGAGGCAGTGTCTTCGACAAGTCGAACAGTTGGGCCTTGCCGATCGCTTCGTCCAACGCGGCGAACTCGACCTGTCGGGCAAGGCCGCATTCCTGCACAACATCGATGTCTTTTGTCTCCCCTCGGTGATTCCCGAGAGCAAAGGCCTCCCGGTATTCGAGGCGTGGGCGGCCGGTGTGCCGGCTGTTCTGCCCGCCCACGGAGCGTTCGTCGAACTGGTTGAAGCCAGCGGGGGCGGCCTGCTGTTTCCTCCGGGCGATACCGACGCCCTGGCTGCGTGCCTCGACCGGCTAATGACCGACGCCTCTTTGCGGCGAGAGTGCGGCCGGAAAGCGCGCGATTGGATCCTCCGCAACCACACGCTGTCGGCATGGGCCGCCCGAACCACCGACTGGTACCGTCAAGTTCTCGACCGAAACCGTGACGGCGGATCGGCAACGCGAACGCGTTGATTTCACCGAAGCCGAATCTCGCCGCTGCGAACCATCGAAAGAAAGACCCGGTTGCTCTCCAAGCAGTCGGGATGGGCCGCCATTTCGTCGGGGGGCAGCCAGAGGACCTCTTCGACCTCGGCCGGATCGGGCACGGGAACGGCCTGAGGATCAATGTCAGCCAGCCACCAACCGAGCCGCACTCCCCATGAGGTTTCGCATTCCCAGAGTCGGCGAATCAATCGAATCTGCACACCGATTTCTTCGAGACACTCGCGGACCAGTGCTGTCGGTTCATCTTCGCCGTCTCGAATCCCTCCGCCGGGAAAACAGATCGCCCGCGGGGCACGCACCCGAGACGAGCGACGAATGACCAGCATTTTTTCATCGCGTAGAATGATTGCAACCGCCCCGCGCCGCCCGAGGTCATGCGGCGGTCGGATATCACTACGAGTCTCAGGCAGACACACTGCGGCAGCTCCTCAGGACCGAGCCCGAATCCTTTCGTTCCGGCCCGCGTAATCCGTTGAATTCACCTGCGGGCGCAATCGCGCACCAGCGGGCGCACAAGACGAACTCGGAGCAGCAGAGCCCACCGGCCGCTCGGCCGAGCGCTCATCGCCCCTCCCGCGTCGGAAGACCGGCATGCACCCCGGCCGCGGTTGGCGATTTGGCAGACGATCTGCTTCTCCGACGGCTTCTTTGCCGGCAATTCGAGCGAAACCGGACTGATCTTATCATGCCGCGGCCACGGACCGAAACACCCTCCGCCCGACCGGTCAGACGAAATCCTCAGCAGAACGACAATTCGTTTCTGCGGTGAACGACCCGTTGAGAAAGTCGTCTTGGATTCGCGGCCCTGTGCAATTCTCGCAGAATTCGCGGGCCGAATCCGCGGGGAATCGTGTTTTTCAACGGGCTGTTACGCGGGCGGTTGCACGCTGAAGCGAGGAACGTTAGTCTGGTAGGAACTCATCTCGTTTCGGAGTGTGGTCCGCGGAGGCTTCGCAATGGCCAAGGATATATCAGGTTGGGGACGGAACGAACCATCGGCTCCACGATTCGACGAAGACCGGTTGCGCAAACGGTTCGGCGCGATCCCCACGATCGTCGGCAGCGAGGACGACGACTTTGCCGAGTTCGAGGAAGACGATTTCGACGACGACTTCGATGACGACTTCGAAGAAGATCTCGAAGACGAATACAACGACCTGAATCTGGACGATGACGATCTTTCCGAAGGCGAGTTCGAAGAAGGCCTGCCCCCCGGCGAAGTGGTCTTCGACGACGACGACGAATCTGACGATCTCGACGATGACGAAGCTCCGCCCAGCGACGAAGACGACGAAGATATCCCTGAGGACGAAGAGTAAAAGAGCGAACGAACGCCATGAAGGCATTACTGGAACAAATCGACGAAGCGGCTGAAGCTATTCGGCGCCGCTGGACGGGGCACCCGCGAGTCGGGCTGATTTTGGGCACGGGGTTGGGCAGCGTGGCCGAGCTGATTGAAACCGAGGCCTCGATCGCCTACGAATCGATCCCCCACTTTCCCCAAACAACTACTCACAGCCACGCCGGACGCTTGGTTTGCGGTCGGTTGGCCGGCGTGACCGTCGCCGCCATGGAAGGCCGCTTTCATGCCTACGAAGGCTACAGCCACAAGCAAATTACCTTTCCCGTGCGCGTGATGCGGGCGATGGGGGCCGAACTCCTCATTGTTTCCAATGCCTCCGGAGGCATGAATCCGCAGTTTGCCGCGGGCGATATCATGGTGATCGAGGATCACATCAACTTGATGCATGGAAACCCGCTCGTCGGGCCGAACGAGGAGAAACTGGGGCCGCGGTTTCCCGACATGTCGGCCCCGTACGATCGCAGCTTGATTGCCGCCGCGTTGGCGGTGGCTCGCCGCGAGGACATTGTCGCCCACAAAGGCGTTTACGTAGCCGTCACTGGGCCGAACCTGGAAACGCGCGCCGAGTATCGCTTCTTGCGGGCGATCGGGGCCGATGCGGTGGGCATGTCCACCGTGCCGGAAGTGATTGTGGCGGTGCATGGCGGCATGCGCGTGCTGGGGCTGTCGATCATCACCGATATGTGCCTGCCCGATGCCTTGCAACCGACTGCCTTAGAACACATTTTGGCCGTGGCGGCCGAGGCCGAGCCGAAGCTGAGGAAGATCGTCGTCGGAGTACTCTCCGGCCTGAGTTAGCGAGGCTTCGTCGGAACGCCGGCGGCAAGCACGGATTAGTCTGCCGGCCGACGCATTCCTCTGCAACGAGTCTCGCAAGGGAGCCCCGTCGCCGCTTTGTCGATCGAATGATTTTGGAGAGGGCGAATTATGTCCGGCAGACCGATTCCCGATCAAGCCGCGCTGATCGATGCCTTTTTTCACGAACACGACCAAAAGCTTCTCGCCGAGTTGCGTTCGCGGCTCGAACATCAAAGCAAGAAAGCACAGCTCGCCGCGGTCGCAGGCATCACCAATGAAGCGGTGCTCGATCGGCTGGTGGAATTGAACATCGGGCCGGAAACGCTGGCGGCAATGGAACTCGTTCCGCTGATCTGTGTGGCCTGGGCCGACCGCAAAATGGAACCCAACGAGAAGCAAGCGATTTTGGCGGCGGCTGATTCAATCGGCATCACCGCTCGTGCGGAGCTGCGCGAGCTTCTCGACCATTGGCTCAATCGGCGGCCCGGGCGCGAACTGCTCGACGCCTGGAAGCATTACATCTCCGCATTGTGTTCGCAGCTTTCCGCCGACGAGCGACAACGGCTGGAGTCATTCGTGCTGAACCACGCCGAACAGGTGGCCAAGGCCGCCGGCGGCTTCCTCGGACTGGGCAACAAGGTTTCACCGCAGGAACAAGCGGTGCTCGACGAACTGCACCAGGCGTTCCGGCGGTAGCCTGCCGGCCCGCGGCGTACCGCAAGCCGAACGATTTTGCCCGCTGATCGCCTCGGCAATCGAACGATCGTACTCTCGAGAGAACGGCGCGACGGCGGCCGTTTCGGCCGCATTCGGGTTTGCGAAGCCGAATACTAGCGGCCGCGGTGCATCCGGCTGCGCTGATTCAAGTAGTCGCTCAGCACCTCGCCTGCGTCGCGGCTGGTATCGACGACAACCCGCTCGATGCGGTTCCGGCGGCAAATATCGTCCAGTTGCGTTTGGAACCGCTCCAGCGCCCGCAAATACGCCCGACGGATCTGGCCCGGCTCGGCCAACAGTTCCTCCGGGGCTTCGAGGCCGACGAACTTGGTCGTCTCGTCAAGTTCGAAGGTCAGCTCGTCGCGGTGCATCACCTGAAACAGCACTACTTCGTGGTGGCGATAACGCATTTGCTGCAACGGGCGTTCGAGTTCATCGAGGTCGGTAAAGAAATCGCTGAAGATCATCACGATTTCCCGACGTTTGGTGCGCCCCAGCAGTTCTCCCAGACAATCGGCCATGCGCGTCTTGTTGACGGGCGGGCATTGGTCGATCAGCTCCGTCATGCGAATGATCTGAGCCATCGAGTTCCCCGGCGCGACGAACCCCCGCACTTGCTCGTCGAACGAGGCGAACGAAACCTTGTCGCTTTGCCGCACAATGGCGTGTCCGAGGGCGGCGACCAAGTGGGCGGCATAAGCCAGTTTGTTTTCGGCCCCAAGCCCGTAACGCATCGACGCGCTGCAATCGAGCAGCAGATGGCAAACGAAGTTCGTTTCCATCTCGTACTGTTTGACGAAGTACCGCTGCCGCTTGTAGTACACGCGCCAATCGAGATGCTTCAGATCGTCGCCGACGACGTATTCGCGGTGTCCGGCAAACTCCACGGCAAAGCCGGACAACGGCGACTTGTGCGCCCCGGCCAGATTGCCCAACACTAGCCCGCGAGGTTCAATTCGCCGACCGGAAAGACGGCTGAGCACTTCGGGATCGAGATATCGCGACAGAATCGTTTTGGCCACGTCCACCTCGCACAGCGATACAACCGCTCTGTTCTTTCTGAGGGGCCCCAACACAACGCACTCCTCACGCGCTGCAACTGGCAACGGCGTCATGCGGAGTTCGATGTTACCCCCGGCCTTGTTCGAGCCTCTTTTTCAGCGGCCCAACTTAACGACCGCCGCCTTTTCGACCGCCAAGGGCCAACTCAAGCCGCCGGCCGCTCGTATTGCTTGTCGGCGGGCACGGCTTCGATCAGCATGTCGATCAACTTATCGCTGGTCAGGTTGTTGGCCTGTGCCGCGTAGTTCGGAGCCAAACGATGCCTCAGCGCCGGCTTGAGCACCCACTGCACATCGGCCACGGTGGCGTGATACCGGCCGTGGAGAATGGCGCGGGCTTTGGCGCACGTGACCAGCGTAAGAACACCGCGCGGCCCCGCGCCCCACGATACCCATTTATCGACGAACTCCGGAGCCTCCTTTGTGCCGGGCCGCGTGGCGCGCACAAGGGCCCAAGCGTAGCCGAGCACCTGATCGCTGACCGGCACCCGAAGCACCAACTGCTGGAAGCGGCAAATGTCTTCGCCGGAAATCACCGGAGAGATTTTGCCCATCGCGCCGGTGGTCACGCGGCGGGCCACTTCCCATTCCTCGGCCCCGCTGGGGTAATCTACCTTGATGTACAAGAGAAACCGATCCAACTGCGCCTCGGGCAGCGGATAGGTGCCCTCTTGCTCCAAGGGATTCTGCGTGGCCAGCACGAAGAACGGATCGGGCAACTTGTACGTCTTGCCGCCCGCACTGACCTGGCGCTCTTGCATCCCTTCCAACATCGCCGCCTGAGTTTTCGGCGGAGTTCGATTGATTTCGTCGGCGAGGATCATGTTGGTGAACAACGGGCCCGGCAAGAATTTGTAGGCACGCTGTCCGGTTTGCGCGTCCTCCTGAATCACGTCGGTGCCGGTCACATCGCTCGGCATGAGGTCGGGCGTGAACTGAATTCGCTTGAAGCCCAAATGGGTCGCCTCGGCCAGCGAGCTGATCAACAGCGTTTTCGCCAAACCAGGCACGCCTTCAAGCAGCGCGTGCCCCCGAGCGAAAATCGCGATGAGCACCTGCTCGATCACATCGCTCTGTCCGACAATCACCGCCGAAAGCTGGCGGCGAATCTGATCGTACGACTCCTTGCAATGGGCCACGGCGGCCAAGTCTTCTTTCTCGCTAACGGCGTTGGTCATGTTGGCACTCGAGTCTTGAAGTTGATTGATCCTCAGAAATATCACCGATGCGGCCGAGCACTACTAATCGGCCGATTCAAAATAGCGTTGCAAACGCGATTCGTACCCGCGCGGCGGCCGCTGTTCGGCACCGCCGCGAATGGCACTGCGCACCTCCGGCGGAAGCTTGGCAAACCACGGCTTGTCCAAGTACCGCTTGTCGCCGGTTTCCGCATCCTTATCGGAATTGGGCGTCGCGCTGCCCGGCGGTGGCGGTTCCGTCGCGTCGCGCATCGCCTGGGCGGTCGCTTGGTTCTCTTGCGGCGTGCCGCTTTGCGACGTGCTTCCTCCCTGGGCCATTGCGCTGGTCGGCCCGGGCAGCGGTTTACCCGCCATCGCCGGAGCCATTCCCGGCAGCCCGGGCTGTCCGGGCTGCCCCGGTTGGCCCGGTTGCCCTGGTTGGCCCGCCTCACCCGGCGTTGCTCCAGCCAATTCGGCGGCAATGGCTGCCGCTTCACGAATCGGCTGATTGGCGATCTCCACGTTGGGCATCCCAGCGGTCTGTCCAGCCGGTTCACTTGGAGATCCCGCCTCGCCCGACTGAGGCTCACCGGCCATTTGCCCCGGCTCGCCCGACTGTTCGCCGGCGGGCTGTCCGGCCTGGGACGGCTGCCCCGGGCTGCCTGTCGCCTGCCCGGAAGAGGGCTCGCCCGTTGCCGACTGGTCCGCCGCCATCTGCTGTTCACCAGTCGGCTCGTTCGCCGCCGCCGCCATCGCCTCGGCAGTCGCTAGGTCGTTCTCGATGCGGCTTTCGCGAGCTGAGAGGGCTGCGCCCGCCTCGGCCATCGCGTCTTTCACGGCCTCGGCCGACTCGCGATTCGCTTGCGGCTGCTGAGCTGCCTCGGCAGCGGTCTTCCCGGCTTCGCGCAGCGCGTCGCGTGCCGGGCGGTCGATTGGCTTGGTCTTCGCGGCAGCCTGCTCAGCGCCGCGAGCTGCCTCGGCCATTGCCTCCGCCTGTTGTTGGGCCAAACGCTGCTGAGCCGCAGCCAACTCCTCCGCCGCGCGCTGAAGCGCCTTCTCGGCGGCTTTTTGAGCCTCGGCCGCTTTTTCCTGCTTTCCCTCGGCCAATGCCTTCTGCGCTTCCTTCGATTGATCGGCCGCCTGCCGCAACGCCGCCTCGGCTTCGGCCGCGTCGCGTCCCGCGAGCCGTCCGGCCTCCTCCGCCGCCGATGTCGTGCGTTGTTGGGCATCGGCATCCGGCGGCCCGGGCTGAGATTGTTCGGCCTGTCGGGCGGCTTCCGCGACGGCCTGTTCGGCCTGCTTCAATGCCTCGGCCGCCTCGTGCCGCGCCGCCTTCGCCTCCGAACGGTTTCCCTTGTCGGTTGCCTCCGCAGCCCGACGCTGCGCTTCAGCAGCTCGATTAAGGGCCTCGGCAGCCGCCTTCGCCGGCTCGACCGCAGCGGCTTTCTCGGCAGCCTTCTCCGCGGCGGCGGCCGCCTCTGCACGCTCGGCCACCGCTCGTCGCGGATCCGCCGATGCCTGTCGCTCCATCTCGTCGGCCGCTTTCTCGGCCTCACGGTGCTCATCGACAGCCTTGGCGACTTCCCGGGCCAGTTCGGCTGCATCGGCTGCCTGGGGCTTGCCCTGGGCCCGCTTCTGCTCGGCTTGCGCCTCGCGCGTCTTCTCGGCTGCCTGAGCCAACCGTTCGGCCGCGTCGGCGGGCGAATCGAGCGACTTGGCCAATTGGCGGTCCACATCGCTTTTCGCCTCGCGAACGTCGGCCAATTGCCGCCCGCCCTCGGCCCGAAGCTGTTCGAGTGCTTTGCGCATTTCTTGGCGGGCCTGATCGGCCGCTTTCGCCAACTTTTCCGCCGCCTTGCCCGCCTCCGTCGCCGTTTGCGCCGCCTGCGCCGGGGTCGAGTTCTGCGGCTGTTTCGCGGCCGCATCGAGCGATTTGGCCGCCGACTCTAAGTTGGGTCGGGCCGACTCCAACGTCTTTGCCGCTTCGGGCGCCGTGTGTTTCACCCCTTCGGCCGCCTTCTCCGCAATCGCTCGAACATCGGCCTGCTCTTCAGCCATCTTTTTCGCGTCTTCGGCCCGAATGCCTTCGTTCTCGCTCGCCTTCGCTTGATCCGCAATGCGGCGTTCGGCCCTGGCTGCTTCGTCCAATGCGCGAGCCGCATAGGCTAATTCGGCAACCTTGGCCGTCAGCGCCTCGCGTTTCGCATCTTTGGCGGCCGCTTCGATTTCCGACGCCGCCCGGGCAACCGCTTCACTCGCCTCAGCGGTTTGACGGGGAACCTCGCCGGCCTGTGCTGCGGCCGCTTCCGCGGCCTCGTTTCGCGCCTCATCAAGCCGACGATCAACTGTCGAGGGAAGCTCTCGATTCTCAGAGACTTTGGCCAACTCCCGCGCAACGTCCGCTTCGGTGCGTTTCGCGTCGTCCGGCTTGGCGGCGTCGGCCTGCGATTGGGCCTCGTGCTGGCGCTGTTCAATCCGCGCCATGTCGGCGCGGGCGGCCTCTAAGTCGGCTGCGCGGCGTTCCAACTGCTCGGCCGTCATGCCGGATTCCATGCCCGAAAGAAGGTCGGCCAACTCGGCGGCTTTTTCGAGATTGTTCACCACGTTGTTCTGTTGCTCGACCGCCTCGGATTTGTTCATTTCGAACAGATCTTCCGAGGCCTTGTGGGCCGATTCCGCCGCTTTCTCCAATGCCCGCTTCATCTCGGGCTGCGCGGCGGCGTCGGCCAATTCGGCAATCGACTTGCGTACCGCCGTCTGGCGATCGGCCAGTGCGTCCGCCTGTTCCTGATTCAGTTCCGACTGCCGCGTGGCCTCGCGGATCTTCGCTTGCTCGGCAACCAGTTCCCGCAACCGATCGGTCGCGGCATTTCGTTCCTGCTCCATCAAACCCTGGGCACGTTCCATGCGAACCAACAGCGATTCCAACGTGCGGATGACCGATTTTTGGCTTTCCACCGACTCGCCGTAGGCGGCCGCTTGCAACTTCGCCATTGCGGCCGCAAAGTCGGCGTCGATCGAGCTGCCGTGAAGCATCTTCACCGCTTCACTCGCCTCGGCTCCGAACGGCCCAGTCCACCGGCTTACCTCCTGAAGCGCTTCGAAGAAGCGAGTGTACACAGCCTGAACGTCTCGCTGATCTTCCAGGGCTGCCAGCGTGAGCGGCTCGCGCCGAGCAGCCGGTTGCTCGGGCAACGCCTCTGTATCGGTCTTCACCTTCGTTTGGTGCTGGATCAACTGCTTGACCTGCGCAGCCAGTTCCGCGATCTTCAGCCGCCGCAGCAATACCTGCCGCTGAACGTAAAGCACCACGGCGATTTCCCGGCTCTTTTCGCGAGCTGCCGCGAATGTTTGGGCCGGATCGGCGCGACCCGCCTCCATTTCGCTCAGCAGCTTGATCACCTCGGGCATTTGGCGGTCGATCAACTGATCGAGATTTTTCCGCATATCGGCAATTTCGGCATACATCGGGTGCGCGGTCAGCCCGTTGTCGCGCAACTGCTGCAACTGCACGTCGAGCACGCCGCCGACCAACTCGCGGGCCATCGCGCGGACTCGTTGCTGCACCTGCTGCTGCCGCGCGACATTTCGGCCGGGCATTGCTGCCGCATCCACCGCAACCGCGCCGCCCGCAAACGACGCATCCTTGCGGCCGCCCGTTGCATCGGCGCCGCAAACCGGCCGGGCAACAACGATGGCCGCGACCGCCAGCACTGCCCATCGGCAAGTGCGCAAAGCCGCTCGAAGACGGCCGGCGATGCTCTTCCGCCCATGAATGCCTGATTCGGTCATGGGGATTCTCCTATCCCAAGCTGACGTTCGATCATCACTCGCAACTGCTGGGCCGAATGTCGATCGGCTTCCATCATATTCGCCAAAATGCCCTGCTCATCCGTAATTTCAAAGACCAACGGCTCGCACACCGCCGATTTGCCGGGCCGACGCCCGCGATAATCCGTCGCGCGAAGCGTCAGCTTCACCTGATCGCCCTTGCGCAATCCGCGTTGCTCGGCACCGCCGCCCAACTCGTCGAGCCGCAACGGAAGGCTCCCTTCGATATTCTTTTCCGGTTTGGCATCGCCGGGCAATTGGTACACGGTCTTTTCCGTTTCTTCCGTTTCGCCGGAAGAACGCAGCACTTCGACAACAGCCTCCAGCGAAGCAATTCCGTAATCGTCGATCGCCCGGTAATGCACCTGGGGCCGCGCTCCCGGCAGCACGAATCGGGTGATGGCCGCCGCGGCCACGCGAGGCGGATGATCGGCCTGGATGCGAACAAGGCCCTCAAGGGGACGTTCCAGTCGCTGGCCTTCGGTATCGGTCACTTGCACGGAAAAGCGGGTCATTTCGATAACCGTGCCGAGCGGCGATTCCGGCTCCTCCCAACGATAACAATACCGCCCCTGCTCGTCGGGGCGATCGCTCATCTCGCGGAAAGACCAACGTCGATCGCCCACGGTCAACTCGGCCGACTGGAGACGATGGTCGGAGGTCAACTCGAGCACCACTTGGGAACCCTCGACCACCGAGAATTGCAGCAACCCCGGCGGCAACCGCAACCGGTCGTCTCCCTTGCCGGCATAAAGCGGCGGAACCACCTCGGCCCGCAATTCCACCACCGGCGGCGAGGCGACCGACAGCAGCCCGGGATCCGTCCAAGCGTCGTCGAGAAACACCTGAAACGTGGCGTCCTCGGCCGGACGCGGCCACTGAGCCTCGAAGACTCGACTGCCTTCGTCGCGAGGCTCCAACGGCAATGTGGTGCGCAAACCGCTGCGACGGCCCACTAATTCCACTCGTCCCGCTTCGCCGGGCACGTACCGCGGCGCACAATACACCTGAATCGTCACCGGCTCGCCAAAGAAAACGCGAATCGGTTTCAGGCCGGGGCGCTCCGGATCGACCTCGACCTCGCCCACTTTAATTACTTCAATTACGGTCCGCGTAGGATAATGACGCACCCCAAGCATCAAGCGGCTGAAGAAGACCGCAACATGCCCGGGCGCAGCGATCACCGCCGCCCCCCAGACGGCAGCGGCCATCGCCAAGAACCGCAGCCGACTGCGCAAGGCCTCAGTCGAAACCCCGCGGCCGAGGTCGAGCCCGCGAGTCAATCGCGCCGCTTGATCGATCACCGCTTCTTCCAATTCGACCGATCCCCAGCGTTTCGCCTCGGGCTTCTCAAAATCCAAGGCGGCAACCAAGTCGCTATCGATCTGATGCGACCGCTCCACCATGATTGCCAATTGGCGTTCGCTTTCCCGTTGTCCCCAATAGGGCAAGCAATAACGCCGCACCGCCCAGAACAAACCGCCCGCGCACAAGCCGAGCAAAAGCACCCGCTGCGGCCTGGTCATCTCGAACGTCCAATCGAGCGCGAACGCCACGGCCAAAACGACCAGCAAGGCGATGGCGGCGCCCGACCATGCCGTCGCCCACCGCACGCGGCGACGGCGCCGGCGGAGGCTCGACAATTGACGATGCAGATCGGTCAATCGGGTCATGGCAGATTCACCCACTTCCGCAAGAGCCATTCTCCCAGCAGCAGCGAAACGACAAGCACAAAGGCCAACCAGGTGTTCCACAACGGCATGATGACCGATTGCGTTTCGGTCCGGGGGGTCAATCGCAGGTCTTCCAACAATCGATCAACCTCGGCGAGTTCATAGCTGCGGCCGCCGGGGCGAGCGTCGGCCAACTGCCGCTGCAGATCGACATTGCGCACCGCCGACAATCGTTCGACGGAAAGCTGCGCCACAGGGAAGGTAGTTTCCACCCACTTCTCCGCCACCGGATCGAACACCCGAATACGATATTCCCCCGGAGCAAACACGGGAAAACGCGATTCGAACTCGCCCTCGCGCACCTGTGTAAGCGACAGCGGTTGAACCTGTTCGTTTGCCGCGCGATCGGGCAAGATCAACTCCGCCTTCAGCCGCTGATCCGGCAGATCTTTCTCGCTGAGCGGTTCGAATTGGGCATTGTACGCCTCGACCGTCACCAAAACATCTTCCTCGGGTTGATAACGGCGACGATCCGTATGAACAACGAACCGCTTTTGGCTTCCCAATTCGTGGCTCAGCCCCAAGCGGTGGATCAACTGGCCCCAGAAGGCTCGATAATACAACTCGCCGTGCAGCCGCCGCAAACGCCATGTCTCGTTCATCGCCAGATAGACCACCTCGCCTCGGCCCGCGCGGCGAATGGCGATCAATGGTTGCGGCGTACGGCCGTCGGCACATTTGGCGGTCGGATGTTCCGCCAAAGCAACGCCCATCGGGTGCAGGCGTTCCACCGGCTGAAACCACGGCAACAGCCCCATGTTGTCCCAGGCCTTCTGATTTTCTTGGTGGCCGGCGCCGGAGATCTGCATGAACCCGTACTGTTCGGCCCGGGGCGAAAGCATCAACCGAAACGGCTGGCGATCGTTGATTCGCGCGCTTGGATCGAGTTTCACCGGCAAGAGATTCGCCAGCGGTGTTTCCGCAAGCTGGCTCGGACCGAAGCGCGGCCCACTGATCACCACCAATCCGCCGCCGAAATTGCGAACAAACTCGTCCACCATTTGGCAAAAGCGCGGGCTCAGCGCGCTCGAGGGCATGTCGCCCAAAAAGATCACATCGTTGGCGAAAAAGTCTTCTCGCCGCAGGCTCATTGTCGGCAAGAACATCTCGTTCGCCTGCCGGACGCGCGGGTCGGATGATCGCAAGAAGGTGCGAAATCCCTGCACGCCCACGAGCTTATCACGATGAAACACCTCTTTGATGAATCGCCATTCCCATGTCGGTTCATATTCGACGAACATCAGCCTCAGGAAATCATCGAGCACGGTGATCTCCCGTTGTGCCCGATTGTTCTCCTTGACGATCTCGCCCGGAACGGCATCGACTTCGGCAATCAACACATAGCGGCCGGCGCGATCGGGCGTGAAGGCGAACTCCACCGTTTGCGACGGCCCGGTCAACTCCACCGGCTTAGAATCGATAAGAACCGGCTCCTCCCCTCGCGAGTCGTCGCCCCCGAGCCGCTGCGCCGAAAGCGAAACCGTGATCGCTTGGCCCTCTAATCCCTGCTGACGGACCGTAACCGCGATCGTGCCGCGCTCGTCCTTCTTGATATGCGGCGGCGCCTGGGCACTTAGTGCCACGTCAACCGCCGTGGCGGCCCCGACACCAACGGCGAACAATGGGGCGCCCAGCTCCTTGGCGGCTGCCACCGGCGGCGGGCCGTAGTTATTGTCGAAGTCGCTGAAGATGACCAACCCCGCCAACTGCGCCGTTGCGTGCCGCCGGCCCAAATCGGTTAAGGCCGACCCGATGGCAGTCACGCGGCCTTGGCCCGCGAGCTGTTCGCTCAGTCGCGCGACATCGATGCGCCCGTCGGCCCCCTCGGCCAAATCGATGGCGCGAACCCCGTCGGCCTGATCAAAAAGGAATACCCGCAACCGAAAGTCTTCAGCCAGCCGCCGCACAACGGCGCCGTCATCTTTGAGCAACAACGCTTTGACATAATCCATTCGAGTCAGCGGCAACGAGCCCGGCGCCGGTTCCGACAATCCAACGGCTTTGGCGATTTTCTCCCGCTCGGTCTCGGTCAACTCGTCGGCAATCGACATACTTTCGCTGCCGTCGAACAGCAGCCAAAGCGCCGGGCGAGTCAAGGTGGCGGCATCGATTTTGAGCACCGGCTCGGCCACGAATAGTAACAAAACGCACAATGCGCTGCCGCGGATCACGGCCAAAACCGTGCGCGAGGCCGACGATCGAGCCCCCTGCCATCGGGCATAGAAAACAGCGGCCAAGACCGCAAGCGCAAGACAACCAAAGAACAGCCACGCCGCGGCGCCTTGCGCCCAAGGGGCCGCCCAAGTCAATTCGACCCCCTCGATCCGCTGAGCGCGCTCTAGGCCGATCAGTCGTCCGAACAGATCGAGCGGGTGATCCGCATCAATGTCATTGGC
>CAZVZX010000063.1:0-18358 GCA_964631235.1 uncultured Planctomycetaceae bacterium
GATCTTCACCTTCTAACGTCCACGCAACTGCAACCGCACGGCTCCCGCCGAGCGGGACAACCATGGCGAACGCTCGCCTCGATCAAACGCGGTCCGTCTGATCGATCCGAATTGTCAATCGTTTCCAGGGGTTGACAGGCCGCCGGAGCCAAAGGGTATCCGACGGCCTGTCGTTCTTTCTTGCCGCATTCGTGCTCGTGCAGAACGGGGCAGTCCATCGAC
The DNA here is from genome assembly GCA_964631235.1 of uncultured Planctomycetaceae bacterium. GTDB lineage: Bacteria > Planctomycetota > Planctomycetia > Pirellulales > Thermoguttaceae > JARKPK01. Next base: position 223 of record CAZVZX010000063.1, read on the forward strand.
GACCGTTCCGCACCGGGCGTTCTCAGCAACACCGATCAACGTCAAACTCAAACCGACTGTCGCCGCGGGGGCGGTCATCATTCTTCGGGAACTGACGGCGTTGACCTGACGGTAACGCGAATTGTGAATTCGCTAACCCTATTTCGCACAATAAGATGCGATCGATATTCGCGGCGGCGATTGATGTCAACGTGATTTGGGAGCGTCGGGACGAAAGTTTGTTTCAAGTGCTATATCCGCGCACCCGAATACATAGTATTATATCCGCCGAGGCGAATATAATGGGCGACTAGTGTCTGTCGCCACGAGTTGTTTTTCGATGAATTGCGACCGTGCCATGTGCGGAAGCCAAACATCGAGAATTGGCAAAAGGGTCATGTTATGAAGTGTTCGAACCTGATCTCGGCAGGATTGTTCGGCGCGGTCATTGGAATGATGGGCGTCGGTTTGACTGGGTGCGGAAACAGTGCGGCCCAGACGAACGGCGTTGCTTCCGGCCAAGCGAGAGTGCAGCAGAAAGCTGCGAGCGAAATTGTCGGCGAGCCCGGCAAGGGCATGACGGCGATCAAGCAAGCGGCCGAGGCGGGCAAGTATCTCTTTGTGTTCTTCTCGAAAACGGACGATTCACAAACGCAATCGATGCGCGCGGTATTCGACAAGGCGATTGAGAAGGTAGCTGATCGGGCGCAGGGCGTGGCCGTAACGATCACCGACGACTCCGAAAAAGACATTGTGGCTAAGTTCGATCTGGATCGCGCTCCGATGCCGCTGGTTTTGGCGTTGGCCCCCAACGGTGCCGTCACTGGGGGCTTTGCGACGACGTTCGACGAGCAAGACCTTCTCGGCGCCTTTGTTTCTCCGATCGCGGAAAGGGTAATGAAGTCTCTTCAAGACGGGAAGCTTGTGTTTGTGTGTGTTCAGAACGCGAAAACCGAATCGAATGATGCCGCAATGCAGGGCGTTCGCGATTTTGCGTCGGACGCCCGTTTTGCACAAGCGACCGAAGTCGTCGTTCTCGATCCGTCCGATGAGAGGGAAACGAGCTTTTTGAGCGAGCTGGAGGTTTCTCGCGAGATTAAGGCGGCGACGACGGTCTTTGTCGCGCCGCCGGGCAATATCCTCGGCAAGTTCGAGGGGGCGATCAGCAAGGATGCGCTGGTCGAATCGCTCAACAAGGCGAATACCGGCTGTGGGCCGGGCGGTTGCGGTCCGGGCGGCTGCGGGCCACGGTGATCGCGTTTCCGAGCGGTCGCTTTCGTAAGGCCGGCGCGGGCTGTTCGGGACGAGCGTTTCCAACGGTGGCCGCGTTTTCGTGCTCTTCGGCCGTTCAACTTTCGAAAGGAGTCTCGCGTGGCAAGGAAGTCTTCTCAACTCATGTTTGCTTTGGCCGCAACGGTAACGTTGGTTTCGACAGTTTGGGCGCAGGTGCCGAGCGGCGTTGCAGCGCCGTCCGCGAGAAATGCGGGCATTGGCCAGGCGTCGTTGGAACGTGCGGCTCAGGCCGACAAGTACTTATTCATCTTCTTCTGGCGAGACCAGAATCCTCAGACGGACGCGATGTGGGAGGCCCTACGGTCGGCGATGGCGAAGCATGCGGCGCGAGCCGAATCGGTCGCTGTCCGCGTGACCGATCCGGCCGAGCAGGCCATTGTTTCAAAGTTCGGCGTTGATCGCGCGCCGTTGCCGCTGGTGCTTGCGGTGGCACCGACGGGTGCCGTGACGAAGGGGTTTCCTTCGACGTTCACCGAGGACCAGTTTGCTCAGGCGTTTGTCAGCCCGGGCACGGCTCGGGTGCTCAAGGGGGTGCAGTCGCGAAAGCTGGTCTTGATCTGCGTCGAAAGCCGACAGGCGTCGATCCGTCCGGTCTCCTTGAAACAGGGAGTCGCCGAGTTCTCAGCCGATCCCGACTATGGCCGGGCGACGGAGGTGGTTGTGATCGACCCGGCCGATGCGGGCGAAGCCGCATTGCTCAAATCGTTGAATGTTGACCCGCAGGCCGAGGGAGGCACAACAGTGCTGATTGCGCCGCCGGGTTCAATCGTCGGTGCGTTTACCGGTGAAGTAACCAAGGCACAATTGATTGCGAAACTGCAAGCAGCCCAATCGAACCCGTGTGCCGGCGGCAAGTGCGGCCCGAACGGTTGCTGCCCCAAGAAATAGGGAATCGAATTCATGGATCTACGAACCCTTGTCTTGCGCGAGATATTTGAGCGAAAGAGTCAACTGTTGACTAGTTTCCTGGCGATTCTGCTGGGAATCACGGTCATCGTGTCGATCAAGAACATCACCTATTACTCGGAGAAGGCCGTGGCCCTGGAGATGGACTCGCTGGGCGCCAACGTGCTGATTCTGCCGAAGTCGGCCACGCTGCAAAACTACTACGCCGCCGACTTGCAGAATGAAACGATCCCCGAAGAATACGTGACGCGATTGGCCATGTCGGACTTGGCGGGGTTGGACAACATCTCGCCGAAGTTGTCGATGCCCGTGGAACTGCGGGGCAACACGTTCACGCTGACGGGCATCTTGCCGAAAAGCGAGTTTCAGGCGAAGGCGGCGTGGAGCGGGGCGGGCGTCTTCTCGCGACCGATCGGCTGCGGGGCCTCGGTCGGGATGATGGGGTCGGAAGATAAGAAGACGCTTGCCCGCAAACGTGTCATTGAAACGCTGAACGACAACGAAATCCTCGTCGGGGCCGATGTCGGCGCGAAGCTCGGATTGAAAGACGCCGACACGCTCGAAGTGTTGGGACGCTCGTTTACCGTGACCGCTGTTTTGCCGCAGACCGGGACGGTGGACGATTCCCGCGTCTTCGCCCATTTGCATGTTGTTCAAGACTTGTCGCAGAAGGGGGCGGTGATTAACGCCATCGAGGTGATCGGCTGCTGCCAGGAGATTTCGAAAGGGTTGGTGGCGAAGATCAATTCGCTGCTGCCCGAAGCCAAAGTGGTGACCGTTACGCAGATTGCCGACGCCCAGATCAAGATCAACCGGATGATGTCGAATCTATCATTGATGTTCCTGGTGATCATTGTCTTTGTCGGCGGGGCGAGTATCGCGAACTATATGTATGCGAACGTCTTCGAGCGGCGCCGCGAGATCGGCACGTTGATGGCGCTGGGAGCGAACTCGGGGCTGGTGCTGAGAATCTTCTTGCTCAAGGGGTTGATTCTCGGTATTGCCGGCGGGATCGGCGGTTATCTGATCGGCACGGTTCTGGCGGTGATCCTCGGTCCGCAATTGGCGGGCGTAATCGTATTGCCGATGCCGGTGTTGGCTTTGTTGGCCCTTGGGGTTTCGGTGACGCTGGCGCTGGCGGCGAGTTATTTTCCTGCGCAGCGGGCAGCCCGTCTCGATCCCTGCGCCACGTTTCAGGAGATCTGATCGATGTTGCGAATGGAAAATGTCAGCAAGACGTACCGCCATCGCGGACAGATGGTCACGGCGCTGAACGGCGCGAACGCCGAAATTCCCGACGGCGACTTTGTTTCGATCGTCGGGCCCAGCGGCAGCGGCAAGAGCACGCTCTTGCTGATGCTCGGCGGTATGTTGTCGCCCACCGAAGGCCGGGTGTTTCTCGACGATCAGTCGATCTATGATCTCGACCCGAATCGCCGCGCGGCTTTACGAAAGCAGAAGATCGGGTTCGTCTTCCAAACGTTCAACCTTGTGCCGTACCTGTCGGCCATGGAAAACGTGCAGATCCCGCTGTATCTTACAGGCTGCGATAAGGAGGCTCAGAAGGCGAGGGCCGAGGAACTGCTGATTCGTGTGGGCCTGACCGATCGGATGCACCACAAGCCATGCGAGCTGAGCGTCGGGCAGCAGCAACGCGTGGCTCTGGCGCGAATGCTCGCCAACGATCCGGGCGTCATTCTCGCCGATGAGCCAACCGGCAATTTGGACCCGGAAACGAGCCAGCAGGTGATCGATTTTCTCGAAGAGGTTAACGCCGAAGGGCGAACGATTGTGATGGTCACTCACGATCCCCGAGCCGCCGAGCGTGCCAAGAGAGTGCTCAGATTGGAGCAAGGGGCGATTGTTTCCGAGAAGGCCGGGCGACACTCGCGTCACGCCGCAGCCTGATCGTCTCGCCGTCTTTGGGAGGCGGACATGCAACAGAACACCCGGGTGGCGAATCGTGTGGACTTGATGTTCCGCGCGTTCTCCGACCGCACGCGCCTGCGAATCCTTTGCCTGCTTCGGCAGCGGGAGTTTTGCGTTGGCGACATTGTTTCCGTTCTCGATCTTCCGCAGCCGACGGTTTCGCGGCATCTAGCTTATTTGCGGAAGGCCGGGCTTGTGTGCGTTCGGAAGGTCGGGCTTTGGTGTTTCTATTCTCTTGCGCCCGCCGAGACGGATTTCCACGGCAAATTGTTGTCGTGCCTGGCCAATTGCTTCGCCGAGGTGCCCGAGATTCGGCTCGATTCGGAACGCGCGGCGGCGATCGACGATACGGGCGGCTGCTGCCCCACCAAGAAATGCGAGTCGCCGCAAAACCGCAGTCATTGCCCTACAGCCAACTGAATACGACCGCGAAGAACGGAAGGCGGTTCAAACCGCGGCGGCGCGCAATCGGCCGCGTCGCTGCGCCGGGTGCCCGTTCCGCAATTGCGCGGAACCATCTACGCGCTCTCGCTTTCTGTGCGGCGGCAGTTGCGACCCGTTGGGTCGGAGCGGGAAAAGGCGTGTTCTCGTCACGGGCGCAATTGATGTAACCGCCGCTCTTTCTTGCCGCCAAAGAGCGACGTTGCAATCGCGGCCGATATCGGCGAATCTGATAGCGATCCGTCAGCCGGCCGCGGGGCATGTGGAAACGTCGCGTGCGCGCCTTTTCTGGGGCAGATGACCGGCTTCTGCATCGATTGTTACAGGTGCGATGGGGCAGGGGGACGGATCGGAAGGGAAGTCGGTCGGCTGCATCAGTGTCGGCGCTGGGGGATCGAGATGCAAAGTTACGACATCGTGGCGATTGGCGCGTTGGCCGTGGACGACTTGCTCTACATTGATGAATATCCGAAGCCCGACGCCAAGGTTCGAGTGGTGCGGCGTTTGCGGCAGGCGGGTGGACTGGCCGGCAATGCGTTGATTGCCGCAGCGCGGCTGGGAGCATCGGTTGCCTATGCAGGGACATTGGGCGACGACGAGCTTTCTCGTGAGGTTGCCGAGAAGCTGCGAGAGGAAGGGGTTGAGCTGGGGCCGGCCGAGAGAAATGCCGCGGCACGACCGGCGCAATCGACAATCATTGTCGAGCTGCAGAACCATACGCGAACAGTCTTCAGCAGTTCTTCCGGGTTGTTGGGACCGGGGGAGCGGACGGATTGGCTGTCGCTTTTGTCCGGTGCCCGAGTGCTGTTGATCGATCACCACAATCCGGCCGGCACGCTTCGGGCGGTTCGAGCGGCGAAGGCGAACGGCGCCGCCGTGGCGGCCGACGTGGAACGCCGCGCCGACGGCCCGTTTGATGAATTGCTCGACGAAATCGAGCATCTGGTCGTATCGTTGCGATTTGCGCGGCAGTTGAGCGGCTGCGCCGATCCCGCCGAGGCCTGCCGATCGCTGTTTTCTTCGTCGCGTCGGGCGGTGGTTGTTACCTGCGGAGCGGAAGGTTGTTGGTGGTCGGACGACCGGACGGCTGAGCCGAACTATCAACCCGCGTACTCCGTACCCGTGGTCGATACGACCGGTTGCGGCGATGTCTTTCACGGGGCGTACTGCGCGGGCTTGGCATGCGGGCGGACGATCGCGCAATGCATTCGCCTTGCGGCCGCAGCCGCCGCGCTCAAGGCGACACGCGAGGGCGGCGGCGGATCGCCATCGGCCGCGGAGATTGAAGAGTTCTGGCGATCGCAGGGCGAAGCGGGGTTGTGAACGCTTGGGGCGGGGAATCGCATCGCGCAACGGCGATGCTCACTCCCATTCGATTTCCATTCTGTCTTCGGCCACGCTCAAGTTTGGAAAGATGGTTCGCGCGGCATCAAGCCAGGCGGAGGGTGAAGCGTCGAGCAACGGATTCAGATGCGTCAGCACCAAGCGGCCGACGCCGGCGGCAGCGGCCGTTTGCGCCACGGCGGTGGGCCAACTGTGGCCGGTTTGTCGGGCAAAATCCTGTTGGGTGTCGTTGGCGTAACACTCATGAATCAGCAGATCGACTCCGCGAATGTGTTCCACATATTCGGCCGCGGGATCAGCCGTTGTGTCGGTGACATAGGCCAGCGAACGACCCGCGCAATCGAGCCGGAATCCCAACACACCGCCGGGATGTTCCAGTTCGAAGAATCGGCAGCAGCTTCCGCCGACAAGTTCGGTCGGGCCGAGCAGTGGCCGCAGTTCGAACGGCAACTTGGCGGGGAAGAGCAGGGGGGCAAGCAAGTGCTCGTCAATCGCTCGGCACTTCTCGGGCGCTGCGTGTACGCGGATTCGATCAAGCGGGTGTTCGCGGACCAGATCGAACAGGTAGGTCAGTCCGACGACATGGTCGAGATGCGTATGGGTGAGAAAGATGTCGAGTGATGCGCCGTGCAGGTATTTTCCTGCTCGAAACAAGGCCGTGCCCGCGTCGAGCATTACCCCAAGCTCCGGCAGGAGAACACACGACGTGTGCCTTTGCTCGTTGGGGTGATATCCCGCAGTACCCAGCAGAATAAGCTTCATCGGCTTCTCGCGGATCGGTGACGGATGGTCGGCACGGCGCGGCCCGTTGCCCCCGATCATGGACATCGGACGGACCGTGCATGCCGAAGCAACATGGCCGCAGCGTGAGCGTTGCGAGCCGTCGTGCCCGGCGTCGCTGCAATACGAGGCTTCGGTTCGCGGAAGTCGTTACCGTTGCGGCGGGTTGAGCAAGCGATCGAGTTGTCGATTGAGCACGTCGTCGATCACGTTGCCCGCCGCATTGCGAATAAACTGCCGATTGTATTCGTCCACCGCCTTGCGATCGAGCGTTGGGCGGCTGAGCGTGCCGGCCAGCGGGATGCGAAGCGTTTGATTTTTCAGGGCGGCTGCGGCAGGCGTGTTGCCCAAGGCCTCGATCCACTTCGGCGGCGGGGGCATTTCGATCAGCAGCGCGAGCGACTGATCGAGTCCGACCGAACCCTGCGTGCGGATGGTGACGTCGGGAAAGATCAGCTCCATTCCTTGATGATACACCCTGCCTTGGACCATGCGGAACGGAACGATCGACTCGCGCCGCAGTTTGCCCGGCACGGCGCGGCCCAAGAGCAGGGCCAATTCACGGATTAGCGGGCCGGGGCCGACATCGATCGAGTGGATGAGAATGCGCCCGGCAATATCGCTTTGTGCCGGATTGTCAAGCGGAATCCGGGCGCCTTCGAGTTCTACCGAGAAGGTTCCCTGCACCTCGGTCACTTCGGCCAACACGGGCAGAGCATACATCATCGCCCGTGCGCACATCTCGGGCGTGATCTGAATCCGCTCCATGCATTTTCCGCTCGGCAGCAACAGCTCGTACTTCGGTCCGAGCGACACTCGGGGAGCGAGAACAACCTTGCCGCCGCTCACTGATAGCTCGCAGGGATCGCATGTTACCCAGCCATCGCCGAGGTGCGCGCGAAGCGTTCCCGCGCCGATGGGGAATCCAAAGAGCATTGCCGATTGCCAGGGCAACGCGATCTCGCCGCGCGCTTCGGCCGGGTTGAACCCTCCCTGGTAGTTCCATTGTGCTGAGTGCCGGCCGCTGAACTGCACCTGCGGGCCGATGAAGGGGCGCATCAGCATCGTTACCCGATCCAAATCGTAGTTGCAAGCGCCGGAAAGCGATGCCGAAGTCCCCGCTGTCGGCTTCGCGGTTGGATTGGTCGCCGTTGTTGCTGCCGCCACAAGACCGGGTTGCGGTGTTGTCGCCACGGCGGTTGTCGTTAGGGTGCCGCCCATGCCCAACGAAACGGCGCTGGAAGCGAGCTCCCCGCGTTCAATCCGGAGAACGCCCAGCGAACGATCCCAGTCGCCGGCGGCGGCCAATTGAATCCGCGGCTCATTGAACACAACGCCTGTTTGATCGCGGATAGTGAGCTGGTTGATGTCGGTATCGAATTGGAGTCGAGTCGCGGCGCCCGGTGAGGCGAACTTCAGCGAACCGACGGCCGTGCCTGCGATTTGCGGCGAATTGGGCGACTTTGCGGGAAACCAAGCGGCGATCCTCGCCAGATCGGCTTGGAAGCTGGTTTGCCCTGACGGGGCGAACTTACCCTCGGTCGTCGTCACGGTCCAATTCTCACCGCGAGCCGTTAGGGCGGATGATGCCAGAGTGAGCGAGGGAACGCTGACTTGTCCCGACTTTTTCTGCCAGGAACCGGACGCGGTCAGCTCGATCTTCTGTTCTGTCATATCAAGCCACGGACCGATGACTTTGACGGATTCGGCCGTCGCCCTCAGATCGCGCAGGTGTACGCCTTCGGCCGACACGCTGCCGGCGGCAGAAAGGGCCAACGTCCCGCGCGCCTGCCACGGCTCGACGGAGACAAACGCCGCCGCCCGTCCCAACAGGCTGTCGAGCTTGCCCGCAAACCGCAGGTCGAGCGGCCAAGCCCCCCGAACGTCGACGATCGGCGCTGTGGTGCGCACGATCAGGTTTTCGGCTGCGGTGCGGGCCTCTAGGTCGAAACGGTCGATGCGGGTGGCCGAAGCCAGGGCGGCCCAATCCGTGCGGCCTCGGGCCGAGACGGCAAGAGACAGATTCGGTTCGTTCCATTGTGTCCCGTTGGGCAGGCGGAAGCCCAACTGAGTTACCTCCAGATCGAAGGTGGTATCGAAGTCGCCATTTGCAAGCTTCTTCCAACGCCCGCGAGCCCATCCCTGACCGTGCAGACGGAAGTCGGTCAAATCCACGAATTGTTCGAGCTGTTCCATCAGTTTCTCGAGCTCGAATTGCGCATTGCCGGCCAAGTCGTCGAAATCGCCGGCCGCATTGACTCGCAGGAACTCTGATTCACAGCTCAAGAGATCGATGACGAAGCCGCGCGGCACTTTGCGCGCATCGATGCGCATGCTGATCGGCTTGTCCCAACGGATGGTGCGTCCTCGATCTTCAGCGGCGATGTTCGCGGCGTGCGCAGAGGCAACCCACTGCATCCCCTGTTCGCCGCGGCGGCTTTGCAGGCTCATTTCCACCTTGCCCGAGGTCAATTTCGTCTCGGGCCGGATTCTCAGGGTGCCGGGCAGCAACGCGGCAAGTCGAGCCAGATCGAGCTCTCCCCGCAATTCGCCTTGTTGAGCTAACAGGGCGTCGGTCAATGCCGACGTTTCGAACGCCGCCAAATCCATGCTGCCGGAGAGGTCGATTTGTCCGAGTTCGCTGTTGATTTGGGCCCGCGGAATCTCGACGATTCGGCCCTTTCCTTCGGCCCGAACGACCAGCTCGAACTGGTTCAGGGAGATTCGCTCGTCTTTGAGAGCCTCACCCTTGAGGGTGAAACCGCGAGTCTTCATGTCGGCCTGCGCCGACACCTTCTCGGCCGAGCCACCCCATTGTCCGAGCATGGCGCCGTCGAGCCGTCCGGCCAATTGCCAGCCGCCGGAGAATCGCGACAACGGAGCGTCGGCCAGCGCCAGCGGCAAGGCGTGCGTCGTCAAGCTGAACTGTCCCGACTCGGTCTGTCGCATTGAAATCTTGGCTTCGAATGTGCCGGGTTCGCCGTCAACAACGCGCCCCGAAACCCGCACATCGATCAGTTGCGGACGATCGCGCGACAACGCACATGCCGCCTCTACCGCCTCGATTTTCCGCGATTGCTGCCGGGCTTGGTCGATCCACTCAATCGTGCCGTCAACGATCTTGATCTCTAAGGCGACCGGTTCCGACGGCTCGGTCGATTTCATCCAGGGCGAAAGGATGTCCTCCCAGTTGCTGCCGTCTTTTCGCCAGACAACGGCGATTCTCGGTCGCTCGATGAGAAAGCTGCCCAGCCATGCCCGATCGGTGATAAAGCCGAAAAGCGACTTGCTGCTGACGAGCCGAGGAATTTCCGCGGCCGGCTTTTCGTTTGACCGGCCGACGACCACCTGTCGCAGCTCGATCGGCGAAAACCAGCCCAGCGAAGCTGAACCGATCTCGACGGTTGGTCCGCGGTCGGCCAATGCTCGACTGACCAACCAAGGCAGCAGCGGCGAATGGGCAATAATCGTCGGAAGAAACCAAAGCAGCAAAGTTAAAGGAACAGCGAATAACAGAACGGTTCTCAGCCACCGGCGTCGCGGGCGACGGGGCGGGGGAGCGTCGTATGCCGCATCCTCTCGATACTTGTTCCGCCAGAAGCGAAAGTGCCTACGAGATCCGGTGCGCGTCGTCATCCTTGAACCTTTCTATCCCGAACCGTGGCGAGCGTCGCGCCCTGCGACGAGCGAATAACGCCGAACCCAACGATATCGGCCGCGAATAAACCCGGCTTGGCTCTCTTTCCGTTCACAAACGGCGGCAATCGGCCGATTCGATTCGCTCACGACCACCCCGGCCATGCCCGGATAGCGGCAACTGATTGAAAGAACAGAGCACTCAACGGCGGATTGTAGCGAGAAGAGGCAACATGAGAAAAGGCGATTTGTCACCGATTCCTCTTGGTGTCTCCTGGCGGAACGGCGTTATTCAGGTTTATTCAGGCGATCAGAAGGGGGGCCGAATTGGCGACGGGACTGGTCCGAATCGCTCGATCACCGTATCGCCAGCGTGCAGGCGTGCGACGGCTCCACTTTACGGAATCCCAAGTCGGGGGTATCATACCAGTGGTTGAACAACTTGGGCGAAGTGGCGACACGCGACTGCTTGATTCGCCGCCCCGAACCGTGGACCGGAAGGGGCGTCAGAACTTTGTTGCGGTCAGCAGGTTTTCCCGAAAACCTGACGTACTCGTTGCGTCCCAAGTATAATTGTCTCATTAGGTTGTGTGTTTTTGTCGTTGAAGGCACAAGGGGCCGGTCGCCGGGCGTTCGTTCGTGTCGATCCAAAGTGACGGTTCCCAGGAAGGCTTGGCCGCAAACAAACTATCGGGTAAACGGGAACGGGTGAGTGGTTGTGGATGATCGCCGGGGCGGGCGCCGCTGACTTACCTGCCCGTTGAAGAATCCCAAAGGCGGTCGATGCGAGCATCGAAATAGATGGGAGAACATAGCGAGCAGTGCAGGCAAGGCCGAATTTTCCAAGGAGCTGCTTGCGCTGTTGGCAGAATCGACTTTGTCAACGAGCTGTTGGGACAACTTTTCGACGAGCTGTTAGGACAACTTTTTCAACGGGCTGTTAGAACAAGCGTGTTTGAAACCGGGAGAGGTGGCTGAGTGGTCTATAGCGCGGGTTTGCTAAACCCGTGACCGGGAAACCGGTCCGCAGGTTCGAATCCTGTCCTCTCCGCTAAGTCCTTTTGTGGCAAGTAGTTGCGAATCGCAATAAGTCGCAAAAGCGCCGTTCCCGAAAAGGGATGCGCTAGTTTTCTGCGACTTCTCACAACTCCCTGCGCGTAGCTGCTGCGCCGCGTTTTGTGCGCTTCGTGCGCCGCTTTCTGCGCCGCCTTCTGCTGGCGTTTTTGCCGCCCGCACGAAATCGGCGTCGGTTACTTGCAGGTAGTGTTTCATTGCAATCCGCGGCGTGTTGCCCAGCCACGCGGTTACAACGTGGATCGGGTATTCTTTTGCCAGTTCGGTTTCCCGGCTTGCCCGAAGGGCGTGGAATAGCCGGGGCCAGAGTTCCAAACCGGCTCGCTTGACGATCCGCTCGAATTGTGTTCGTAGGTTGCAGTTTCGCCAGCCGCTCGCCGTGTTTGCCGCTTCACGGTAGTTGCTGTCCACTACATACACCGCGCCTTCGGGGGCCAATTCAAAGGCCTCGACCAGATAGGGCCGCAGTTCCGCAAAAAGCGGTATCGTTCGGCTTGCTTTTCCGGCATGGTGTTCTGTTTTGGGCGATGTTACCACGATCCGGTTGGCTTCCCAATCAATATCTTGCCAACGGAGCGAGAGCACTTCGCTGGGGCAGCGCAGGCCGCCGTAGCGACTCAGGGCGACGATGGTTCGCCAATGATGATTCGGGCAGGCTTCCAACACTCGGGCGATTTCTTCCCGGGTGATGAATCGTTGCCGGTCCTGTTTCAACACGGCCTTGGCTGACACTTCGGCGAAGGGGTTGTCGGCAATCAGCTTCCGCTTCTTGGCCGCGCGGAAAAACTGCCGCGCGAATTGCAACCGCTTATGCACTGTTGTCGGGGCCAACTTCTGCCCCACAAGGAACATCTTGAAGTCTTCGGCGTCAGCTTCGGACACTTTGGACAGGTCGCGGTCCGCGCCGAAATGGTCGAGCAGATTACGCACGACTTGCGACCAAACTTCCTTCGTTGCCGGCTTCACGTCGATACGACGTTCCATGTATTCAGTCAAAAACGCCCACAGGGTTACCGCCGGTTTGGCTTCCGGGTTGGGGATCAAGCCGACGGCAGCCAGTCGCCGGGCCAACCACGGTTCCAATTGGGCCACCCATTGCGCCAGGTCGGCTTCCATGGGGCGGTTCAGCAGCAAGCATTCCAACAGTTGTTCAACGCGGTATTTCACCCCCTCGGCCGCCCGCTGAGAAACCTTTCCCAGCCGGATCGTCGGCCGTCGGCCGTCGGGGGCGACAAACAGAATCCGCCGATTGCCGTTCTTATCCTTAGCGATACTGGCCATCGGTTACTTCCCTTTCTTTTTGCCTTTCTTCTCGGGCTTCCGGCCCAAGGTGATTGTTAGTTGCAAATATTCGCCCAGGGCGTTGAGGGCTTTGATCGACAGCCCGCGATGCCCATTATAGAACTGCGCCAAAGCACTCTCGCTGATGCCGGTTTCTTTAGCGATGCGGTAGCGCGTCAGGCCGGAATCGTCGATGGCCTGCCGCAACTGGTCGGTCAGTAGGTTCGTTCGTTTCTTTGCCATGCCGTCATCCTATCGGTTGCTGTTCATTGTGTGAAGTATCTTTCCTGCCCGTACCAAACAGGGAAGCTTAGAAAACGCCCGCATCGCCCGCAATCCCGCCGGACCGATTGCCCATCGTGGATCGGCACGTCTTGCCAGGTCGTGCCACCGCAACGGCAAACCGCCTTCGCGGGGCTTGCCGGGGCGGCGTTGGTCGGACCGGGCAGGGTTGGGGCCGTCTCAGGCGTAGGCCACAACAGGGCCAGCAAGTCGGCCTTGTGGGCTTTCAGTCGGGCCAACCGCTCGGGCGTCAGGGCCTCTTGAGGGGCGTCGATTTCCAGCCCGCCTTGGGCAGTCGGGGCCAATCGAATGCCGTGGGCTTCGCAATCGGCCAACAGTTCGGTAAGAGTCAACGTGGTCAAAGTCATATCGTGATCCGCACTCGATTTGTAGTTTCAGATAGTCCGAAAGTGTACTCAATATTCTCAAAATTCCCTCCATTGGGTGGCGTGTCGGATTCGCTGGTCGAATTATGGGAGTATTGGGAGCGCGTTTTCGCCCCTGCTTCGGCAAAAACAGCCGGGTTGACTTCATAGCTTGGCGACGGGGGACGCCCCGGACCACTCGTTTCCGCCGTCTTGGGCCGGATGTATCCCCGCCGCTCCAATTCGGCCAAGGCTGGGTCAATACCGTCGGCCTTGGGGAATCGCCGCCTCCCTTGTTGCTGGGCGTCGCGCTTTGTGAACTCCCGCCGGCCGTGGCGTTCGATCCACCGCAGCAGGTAGCGGGCGTCATCGTCGGTCGTTTCTTCACTGGCCAACATCATGTTCAGCACGGCTTCGGCGTGCGGAATCAGGTAGCGGGCAATTTCCACGGCCGCGGCGATGGTTCGCCCGTCGATGCTCCCCGCCGGGCCATGCTCCACGCAATGCAAAACAGCCGCCAATCGCAGCGTGGCCCCGGCCAACTTCGCGCCCCAATCGCGCATGATTTCCATCGGCCCGCCGTCGGCAAGCATGGATTCGATTTCGGCCTCCCAGTCGATGAACAGCGCCGCCCCGTCGGCCGCCAAGTGCAGCACGGTTTCGCCTTCCACTTCGGCCAGCGCCCGCACGGCTAGGCGATACGCTAGCCGCGTGGCATCGGGGACCGGCGCGGGGGCGATTTCCCGCCGGCCGATCCAGCTTTGCGGGGCCGCGTAAAGAAACCGGGCCAGCAACCCCCGGCCGCGAAAAGCCGGGGAGCCAGCTAGTCCTCGAATCACCGCTGGTTGCATCGCGTAGGCACAGGTCAGCGCGGGCCGCTCCACGCGAACGCTCTTGCGGCCCACCCGGTCGGTAATCACGTCGTCGCCCGAATGCCCCATCAGATACACGCCGAATTGCGGAATCCCGCTCTTGGAATATAACCCGGCCATCAGGTCGAACACGCCGCCCTCGGGCGACATGCTGGCAATCCGCCCGCCTTGCTCGGCCAGCATTATGCCCAGCTTCTCGGCCGTGGCGTCATCGACGATCAACCGCGGCAACGCCGGCTCGGGCAACTCGGCCAGTTCCGCGGCAAGATTGCCCGCCTGATACCGCGCTTCGGCGTCGTCTTTCTCGGCCGCCAGCTTTTCCAGTTTTCGCAACCGGGCCTCGGCCTGCCGTCGCTCGGATTGCGTGCGGGCCACCGTCGGCCGCGCCGCTTCGATCAACTCGGCCTCCAACTCGCGCAGCGGTTTCATCGCGTCGGCGAAGACGGCCGACTTGCGGTTTCCAGGTTCCAGCAGCACGGCCGTAAACAGATTGACCGGCTCCCGCCACCCCGCGCGCGGCTCCACCACCACGCGCCGCGCGATGCACGCCGAACAAACGGCCATCGCCAACAGGCCGGCCAGGTCGGCTGGCGTTTGGGTGGCGTGCGATTCGGCTTCCACCCAACGGCGCAGCACCTCGGGCAAAACATGCGTGGGAAACTCGGGCAGGTCGGGCACGTCGAGGGGAACGATTTCCGGCCACGGCTCCTCTACAAGCCGCAGCAGTTCCGCCCCGCGTTCAACGCGCCGCTCTGCCTGTCGTAGCCGGACCAGAATTTCGGCATCACTCCACACTCGCGGGAACGGCTGTTCCTGCTCAATGGTGCGGATGATGCGGATTGCTGCCGCATCCGGCAAGTCGTACTCGACACACCGGCAAAGCAACGTGTACAGCCGCCGAGAACCATCGTTGGCGTCGGCTAGGTCGATTCGCCGGCACGCCGCCAAACATCGTGCAATTCGCCCGTCGTCCGCCGGCTCGCTGGGGTATTCGCCCCTAGCCGGTTCACCGTTGCTGTTTCGGTTGGCCGCCGTAGCCAGAATCGCGTTCTGCAGGTTCGGCGGCAACGCGGGCGGCTCGCATGCGTCGGGGTGAACCAACCAATGCCGGCCGCCGGCGGGGGGGAGGACACTTTGCGCGCGGTCATGGCCAATGCGCACTTCTAGGCCACCGCCGAGTTTGATGCTGGCGGGTAGCTGGGACAATTCCGGGCACCACCGAAAGAGTCGGTGCTTGCCGCGGGACGATTGCCAGCAGGGACATACCGGCGCGTCCGGGCCGGCCAGCCGGGCATACTCGGTTTCGGCATCCGGGCCGTCGCACTCCACGTCGATTACGCCACTGGCTGGCCCGAGAAGCAGACCCCAGCCGTCGGCCCCGGCGGGCAACTCCGGCTTATGATCTACTCGCATCGCCTTGGCGGGCCAGTTGGGTCCGGCGTTGGGGCGCTTGCCTTGGACGGGCACAACGCGCCAATGGCCGGGCAGAGCTTCCAGAATCCGTTCAACGGGCGTTGACATCTTCGCCCTCCTTCACGGCTTCGGCTTGCCGGCTCAGCCAGGTTTGCAACTCGGCCACGGGGTACAGCACCGTTTGCCGCTTGCCGTGCCCGATGCGAACGCACGGGATCGGCCCGCGCGGGGCCGTCAGGCTCCACAGCGTTCGCGGGCTGACGCCGAGGGCCTTGGCCGCCTCACGCGGCCGCAAGGCCAAAGGGAATTGCTGATTCTGCGTTGTCATTGCTCTGACTCCAACGATTCGCCGGCCGCCGACCATCGCAACCGATGGTGCCCAGCGGCCCGCATAACCGTTGGCACAGCGTTCGGTAAAAAGATGCCGAACAGTAGGCGAATTGCGGGAAAACGTCGGCAAAAGCCGCGTTTTGCGAGGCAGAGAAAATTTTTCGCGCGTTCGGCAAGAGATGCCGAATGATCGAACGCGCGGGCTATTCGTCGTCTTCGCGTTCGCGTTCGCTGGGCGGTTTAGCCCCGCATAGATGATAGGGCGAGTATTCCTGATTCAACAGTTTCAGCACCGCTACCAGCCGCTTGGCATCAGTGCAACAGTTCCGATATTGCCTAAACCCATGAAACTGCTTCTTAAAGAATTCCGATGCGGTCGATTCGGCAACGCCCGCCAATCGGGCCAGTTCGTTGTTGCCGATCGGTTCTAGGTTCAGGCAACCCCCGTCGGCGTACTTGTGGTGTTTCGTCAGGGCCGCAACCAGCTTGGCGTAACCTTCGCCACGCTCAGTGCTTCGCTTGGGTTTCACGGTTTCGGTCGCGGGGGCGGTTGCTTTGTCGGGAACGCCATTGCCTACGGTCATCCCCGCCGGACGTGCCGTTTGCCCGCCGCCAGCTAACCCTTGGCCCCCACTGGCCGCCGCAAGGGTCCGGTGTGATTGCGCGATGTCTTGAAGCACCTTGACGATCTCGCCCGTCACGTTGTCCGCTTTCACAGCGCCCGGGGCCGGGCCTTCGTTGCCGAGAAGTCGCACCGTCACCCGGCCGCGGATCGGGTGCCTGCAGACATACTCCAGGAACAGCTCGGGGCCGGTGTCGCGCAACTCCCGCTTGCAGGTCTTCCCGTGGCTCGTCAGCCGTGCTTCAACGGGCACGTTCAGTTGCACGGCCACCGCCAGGCCGCCCCATGCCGGCACCACGCGGCGGATTTCGTCGGGCAAGATGCTCTTGCGATCGGTGTCGATCCACACGCCGCAGGCCGTGGCTTCAAAATCCAGGGCCGATTGGCTCGACCATGCCCGACCGGAGAATTGCAATTCCGCAAGGCCCGCCCCACAGAGAAGGTACAAGGGCACGTTGTCCGCGGAATCAACCGGTGTCCATTCGCTGCCGAGGGAATCGAGCAATTCTACTAGCCGCGTACGGGTTGCTTCAGACTGTTGGCCTTCGCTTTCCGGCGCGCGTTGGTTGCGGCTTTGGTGGCAATCATCGTCGGCTTCCATCGGTTGCAGTTCGTTCTCCGGCATGGCGTTTCCCTTCCTGCCCCGCGGGACGCGGCCTCACTGCTTGCGCACCTTGGCTTGAATCGCTTGCCAGTCCTTCCCCTTCGGCATTACGAACAGGCATTGCCCCTTGCTCCGATCCGCCCATAGTTCGCCCACCGCGCGCTTTTCTTTCTTCTAGGGCGGATCGTCGCGCAACTCAAGCATCACTCGGCCACCTGAAAGTGCATGGTTCTGGCTTCCGACACCCGTTTGGACGCATCGAGCACTTCAATGCCTACAAGATTGCCCTCGGCGTCGTAGTCGAGAATTACGCCCGGCTTGTCTTCATCGCTTTCCGCCACCGGCCCCGGCTTCAATTCCAGCGAAAGCGTATCGGTCTTCGGATCGTAGGTCGCTTTCATGGTTCGCTCCTATACTTTTCGATCTTGCTTGTGCGATACACCGTAACCACTTCCGGCGGGCTGCGGTCCACGTCCACAAACACCCGCAACAGGTAGGCTCCGGCCATGCCTTGCGCCACAACGCGGCCGGGCCGCACCGCCTCGACCCGCTCCGGCGCGCCGAGAACGCGGCGCACTTCGGCCTCGGCCACCAATCGCTTGGCCATCTGCGCCCGCGCGTGGCCGCTGAACACCGCCTCGCCCAACTCCATTATGCCACCTTGATTCCGTAGGGTATCTGCCTGAAAACGATTCCCTCGCGTTTCAGCCGCTCTTTGCTCAGCCGGCACCTTTGCCATCCTTCCGCGGCCGCGGCGGCCGTCTTCATGCCTTGCTCGGCCATTCGTAGGTTGCCGCTTTCACCGTGCGGTAGTTCTCGTCCAACTTGGGCTGCAATAGGATGATGGCCGCGATGCGCCGGGCCATGTTCATCACTTCGCGGGCTTCGTCGGGTTTCAACGCACGGCCAAGGATTTCGCGCTCCCGGTAGCTCAGCCACTTTTTGATGACCTGATACCCGCCGATAAAGTACTTCCAGACATTCT
>CAZVZX010000064.1:0-16956 GCA_964631235.1 uncultured Planctomycetaceae bacterium
TCGCTCCTCCGGCCGATAAGCCCGCCGAACCGGCCCCGGCGCAGCCGATGCCGCCAGCGGAGAAACCGGCAGACAAACCAGCGGAACCGGCAGCGCCCGCAGAGAAACCCGCTGAGCCCGCTGCGCCTCCAGCAGAAAAACCCGCCGAGCCGGTCGCTCCTCCGGCCGATAAGCCCGCCGAACCGGCCCCGGCGCAGCCGATGCCGCCGGCGGACAAGCCGGCCGCACCTTCGGACGAAATGCCAGCGGACAAACCGGCTGATGCCCCGGCTGCCCCCGCAGATAGGCCCGCTGAACCGGCGGCTCCGGCAGAGAAACCGGCGGAGAAACCGGCCGATAAGCCGGCCCCGCCTGCCAAGCCCATCGACGATGACCCGTTCGCTCGTGGCCAATTGCCCGGCTTGCGTTTGTGGACCGACGCCTCGGGCAAGCATCAGGTGACCGCTCGCTTCGTCGGCGTCGTGGACGGGCAAGTCCGTTTGCAGAAGGCCGATGGGCAGTATGTGCGGATCGTCTTCGATCGCCTGTCGGCGGCGGACCGGCAATTCGTCGAACAGCAGGCAACCCTGGCCGCGCTCGGCCGCTAACTGTTCCACACGATCGCGCAATCGGCTGCACCCAAAGCTCCGCGGCCGATTGCGCGTTGTTGCCATTTCGGCCGAGATCGGGCTTGCCGCTTTCTCTTGCTGCTTGGCGTTGCCGCGGCAAACGGGTATTCTCAACAGATCAACGCCCGAGGCCGCCGGACCGTTCTCGCTGCGAATCGGCCGGTCGTCGTGCAACTGAATCGGTTCACACGACAGCCAAACCGGCTGCCGCTGAAGCGCCGCGGCCGATTGCGTTATAGTTCCATTTAAACCATTCTCTGTTTCATGCGGTTCTATTTGGAACGGCCGTCCGTTTGGTCTTCGCAGGGCTAAAGTTCGTAGAACAATCGACAATCGGAATCGCAAGTCGGCCGATGGGCGGCGACGGTTCGTTGGCCCTAGAAGAAAGAGTCGATTGCACCAAAGCAAAGAAGGAATGTTTGGCATGGATTCGTCTGGTTCGCTGCCGCGAAGCCCGATGCTCATGTCGGCCGAGGATTCGGCGCTGTTGATTATCGACGTTCAAGAGCGGCTACTCCCAGCGGTTCGTTCCGGCGGGCGGGTGGTTTGGAACTGCCGTCGCCTGCTCGATGGGGCACAGGCGTTGGGCGTTCCGGCAGCCGCAACGGAGCAATATCCCAAAGGGCTCGGCCCCACGGTGGCCGAGCTGCGCGCGCGATTGTCGCCCCCTGCCGAAAAGCTGACCTTCAGTTGCGGCTCATGCGGCGGACTGTTCGAGTCGTTTCGGTCGCAGAATCGGCACAAGATTCTCGTGGCCGGCATCGAGGCCCATGTGTGCGTCGCGCAAACGGTGCTCGACCTGTTGGCCGACGGCTGGACGGTGTTCGTCGCCGCCGACGCCGTCTCGTCGCGATTCGAACACGACGAGCATTTCGCCCTGCGGCGGATGGAGACCTCGGGCGCAATCATCACCACCACCGAGGCCGCTTTGTTCGAGTGGTGCCGAACGGCCGGAACCGACGCATTCAAACAGATCAGCCGCATCGCCAAAGAACCGTGTCCGGAAGCCTGATCCCGCGGCATCGAGCGACGCGGCCGCACACGAGCAACGAACTGAATAGTTCCAGACAATTTCGGAAGCGGCCGCCAGCGCAGCGAAGCGGCCGATTGCAAAGGGATGCGATTTGAACCGCATTCTGTTTTCCGCGGTTTTGTTTAGGAGATCGGCCCATGCCGGCCCTCAACGTGAGCGAATGGATTCGAGTCAGTGCATCGTTATTGATCGCCGCCGCGGCACTGCTCGGCGGATTCGCGGCCGTTGCGCCGAAACGTTCGACGGCGGACGGGACCGATCAAGGATCGCAAGCGATTCGAACGCCTGCCTCCGTTTCTATCGGCGCTAATGCCGCAAATGATTCGCCCGCACCGATGCCGCGGCAACGCGATGGCGACGAGAGTGCGGCATCGAACAACGAAAGTTATCTCGGCCCGGTTGCCGTCGTTGCCGCTCCAGACGGCCGGACGCTGTTCGTTGCCAATGCCGACGGGCGAAACGTGATCGAGTTCGACCTCGACTTGCAAAAGCCAAGGCGAACGATTGCCCTGCCCGACCGCCCCAGCGGGCTGGCGATTGCGCCCGACGGCTCGTTGCTGCTGATTACGTGCGGGTCGGCGCGAAGCGTGCTGGTGTTCGTCGATCCGCGGCAAGGGCGGATTGTCGATCGAATGGCACTCGGCCACGGGGCCTGCGCCCCGGTGATGTCGCCAAACGGCAAAACGGCCTACGTGTGCAGCCGTTTCGAAAATCAAGTGGCGGTGGTCGATCTGGCGGCCCGCCGAATTGCGGCAACCGTCGATGTCGTCCGCGAGCCGATCGCCACGGTGCTTGCCGGTCCAAAGCGGGAACTGCTGCTCGTGGGCAATCATCTGCCCAAAGGTCGCATCGAGCCGCCGTTTCGCGGCGACCTGGCTTCGGTTGTCAGCGTGATCGACCGCGATAGCCTGCGCGTCGAAGAGATACGGCTGCCGCACGGCTCGAACGGGGTTCGCGGACTGGCCGCCACGCCCGACGGACGCTATGTCTTCGTCACGCATTTGCTCTCGAACTTCGAGATGACGCCGATCCGCGTCGATGGCGGCTGGATCAACACCAATGTGGTGAGCGTGATCGACACGGTGGAACGGAAGCGCGTTTCGACCGTGGGGCTCGATACCTTCTTTGCCGCGGCCGGCAATCCGGCCGAAGCCTTGGTGACGCCCGACGGGCGGACGCTCTGCGTCAGCCTTTCGGGCGTGCATCAGTTGTGCCTGCTCGATGTCGAAACGCTGCTGAACGATCGGTCGAACACGTGGGCGCCGATCATGGGCGTGTGGCCGATCTATCCCGCCTTGGGATCGATGCCGTGGCGGCGCGTGAAGCTGCCGGGCCTGGGGCCGCGCGGCCTAGCCTTCTCGGGCGACCGCGTGTACGCAGCCGAGTATTTCAGCGATGCACTGGCCGTGGTTGATCTGGCTCGGTTGGCGCCGGCCGATGACACGCCGCCTTATTCGGCTGTCGGTCAGCAAGCCAACGATGCGGAGGCCGTGTCGTCGTTGCCGCTTGGTCCCCCGCCGAAGTGGACCTTGCGACGCCGCGGTGAACAGCTATTCCACGACGCCTACCTCTGCGCCCAGCAGTGGCAAAGCTGCGCCAGTTGCCATCCCGACGGTCGCGTGGACGGGCTGAATTGGGACCTACTCAACGACGGCGAAGGCAACCCGAAAAACACGAAAAGCATGTTGTTTTCGCACGACACCCCGCCGGCCATGGCCGAGGGCGTGCGGATGTCGGCCGAAGAAGCGGTGCGCTCGGGAATTAGGCACGTGCTGTATAGCGAGCCCAAGGAGGAAGACGCGGAGGCAATCGACGAATACCTCAAATCGCTGCGTCCCCTGCCCAGCCCGCACCTGGTCGAAGGAGGGCTCAGCCCGGCGGCCCAGCGCGGCAAAGAACTCTTCTTCGGCGCAGCCGGTTGCGCGCTTTGCCATTCGGGGCCGCACTACACCGACTTGCAATCGCACCAAGCCGATTCGCCCGATGAGCGTGGACGCCGTCCCCGACTCGACACCCCGACGCTGATCGAAGCTTGGCGCACCGCGCCGTACATGCACGATGGTCGATACGAAACGATCGACGAAGTTCTGATCATCGGCCGGCATGGGCTGCGCACCCCAGCGGCCAAACGGCTGACCGAGGAACAACTGCGCGAACTGGCCGCGTTTGTGCGTTCGCTGTAACGTTTGCCCCGGCACGAACCCCACAAGAACGTCACACGCCTTCCGGCGGCGGCGCACGTTCGGCCCTCCGTTCGCTCATCCGCCCTGGCAGAGTGCAAACCGAAATCCGCGGCGAGCAGACTAGCTGCGAGGGGCCGTCACGGGGCAACGACCTCGAACGGCACGGCCGGCAGCGATGCGACGACCGCGCCGCCCGCCGCTTTGGCGTTGCGTTTTCCGGCCAGAAATCCTTTCGGCACCAGTTCGAAGATCAGATTGCCCGTGGTGCCGGGCTTCAGTTGCGCGGCATCGGCCGCAACGACCACTTCGATGCCAGTCCGGGTGTTGTTTACCGTCTTGAGCGTTAGGCCCTCGGGCCCCTCGGCCAACTCGACCTCGGCCCGCGGTAATCCGCCGCCGAAACCGGTAATGAACGGCACGATTGTCTCTTTGCCGGGAACGATCCGCACTGGTGTTTTCGCATCAAGCCGAATACTGCCGCGAACGGTGCCGTCGACCATCGCCAGCATCGTTTCGCAGGGCACCAGATGCCGATACGCGAATGCCTGCATCATGTCGTCGGCCGGCGTTACCGGGCGAACGATCTCCTGATCGCCGACTCGCGCAACGGCCTCAAATGCAAGCGGGATCGGCGTCTGCTTGTCGGAAGGCGCCGGCCCGGTAATCGTCATCCGGATTTCGTCTTTTCCCGGCGGAATTCGCGCACCGGAAAGGCTCCATCCCGGCAGCGGGTTCTTCGCCCGCAGCAGGATTTCGCCGTCGTAGCCATCGCGGCGCGCGGCATACACCGACACCGGAATCCATGTGCCCGAACGAATCCTCAGCGATGCCGGAGCAACGCGCACCGCGAAGTCGGGCCGCGGCTCGCTCACCCGCAGGCGATAAGCATAGGCCGGCCCGCCGTGGCTCTGCGAGTCGGAAAGCCAAACATAATAGGTTCCGTCGGCGGGAAGCTCGACTTGCAGGTACGAGTCGGCATGGTGGGTCAGCAGGCCGATCGACTTGTCTTCATAGTCGTCGTTCGACGCAATGCGATTGCCTGCCGCATCGGTGACGCGAACGATCGAATCCAGCGGCGAACCGAGGCGGCGGGCATTCACGTCCACAACGATCTTCTGCCCGCGCCGCCCGACGAACGAAAACACGTCGCGGTCGTTCCCCTGCAAAATGCGGCCGTTGACGATCATCGGCAACGCCAACGGTTGGGCTTTTTGCATGTCGTCGTTCGGTTCGCGTTCGAGCCGCTCGGGCAAGGTGTCAATCGAGATCGGCACCGCATTGGAGACTCGGTGTTCCTCGTCGGTCAACGTAATCAGATGCGTGCCGGGCGGAAGTCCCGCATCGAGGGCCAGTTCGGCGCGAGGCAGGTTCCAGCCTTCGAGAACGACGCTGCCGGGTTTGTCGGCCGGGCCGCCCAACGGAAACACCGATGTGATGAACGGCAATTCGCCGATCACGATGCGATAGACAAAATCCTCGCGGCCGCGATAGATGGCGTCTTTGATTTCGAGAACATACTCGCCGTCGGCCGGAATCTCGAACAGCACCACTGGGTCGGGCGAGAACCGATAGTCATCGACATAGACCAGCTCCTTGCCGTGGGCGTCGTACAACGTCAGCGTCGCTTGAAACCAGCCGGGCACGGCGTCGGCCAAGTAGGGAATCAATCGCCGGCAATAGGCGTCGGCCGTGATCCGCTGCCCCTTCTTGGCCGAGAAGCGGAAGCGATCGACCTCGCCCGGCATGATCTGGCCGTTGACGGCCGCCGGAAGACTAACGGCGATCTCCTGCGACGGCTCGGTGCGTCGGTTCTCGAAGGCTCGCTCGGCAAACCGCGGGTTCTCTTGGACGCCGGCCCGCTTCTGCACCGTCTCGGGCAACACCCCCACATGAAAGACCATCGGGTTGCTCATCCCCGAGGAAGTAATCAGCCGTATTTCGGTATCGCCCACCGGGGCGTCAGGGGCGATCTCCACTTTCAGAGTGACCAGCTCGGCGATTGCCGGGTTGGCCGGCCGACGGACGAACGTGGCCAGTTGCTTGCGGATTTCGTTGATGCGTTGATCGTCCTTTTCGGTCCAAACAGGCGCAGGCGTCCCGGGACCGTCGCCGGCCTTCTGCTTGTCGGCCGAGTCCCCTTTCGCCGTTGCCTTCGCCTCGCGTTTGCTTTCTTTGCCGGAGTTTCGCTGGGCCTTGATCGCCGCCGCCCGCCGGCTGAGCAGTTCGTCAAGCTCTTCGCGCAATCGGGCGAACTGCGCCTGCGTCAGCGGTTTGAAGTGATCAACCACCGTGGCTTTGATTCCGAACGCCGTGAAATGGGCCGCTGAGGCTCCGTCGAGAAACTGTCCGCCAAGGCAAACCTCGACCGTCGTTCCCCGCTGGCCTCCAGCCGGATAGACGTAGCCGATATGGGCGGCCCGCACTTGCCCCATCGCAGCCGTTGCACTCCAGCCAACGGCCACCGCGAAGAACAGAGCAAGACAGTTCCATGCCATTGCGGAAGCGGTCGCCGGCGCAGCGAAGCGGCCGATGGCATGCCGCCGCCCGTTGAATCGCCTTCCGTTGTTCGCGGTGCCATCAAGAACGAACCACAAGAACCGCCGACTCATCTCGTCACCTTTCGTCATGCGATCCACCGCGCCGCGAGGGCCTCGCGCATGCCCAACGGCTTTCGGGTGTGATGACTCACTACATGATTTCGTGGAGGCGGCCCGCCGACTTGACGCCCTCGGAAGCGTCGGGCAGCACGCCGATTTCCATTCCCTGCGGGTGAAGCAGTTTCGCTTCGGTGTCGATGCCCATTAACTCGTAGATGCTGCCGATCAGATCGCACGGATAGACCGGCCGATCCTTAACGTTTTCGCCCTTGGCGTCGGTTGCCCCGACGACTTGTCCGCCCTTGAATCCGCCGCCGGCCAACAGGGCGCAAAACGCCTTTCCGTAATGATTCCGCCCGCCGTTCCACGGCGGCTCCCATTGGACGCGCGGCGTGCGGCCGAACTCGCCGCTCCACCAAACGATTGTGCTCGCCAAAAGCCCGCGTTGAGCCAAATCTTCGATCAGCGAAGCCATTGCCTTGTCCATCTCGGGCAGTTTGCGCCGCATCGTTTGAAAGTGCTGCTTATGGGTGTCCCAGCCTTTGTAGTTGATGGTGATGTACGGCACGCCGCGTTCCACCAGCCGCCGCGCCAACAAACACGACTGGCCGAAGGTGTTCCGCCCATAGCGTTCGCGCACATCGTCTTTCTCTTGGGATAGGTCGAACACCTTGCCGGCATCGCCGAGGATCAGATCGTAGGCCTCGCGTTCCGTTTCCGCGGCGGCCGCGGCCGCCGGGTCGTCGGCCAACTTCTTCTGCAAGGTATTCAGCGAGTGCAACAAGTCGCGGCGGGCGCGTTGCCGGGCGTCGTCCACACCTTGGGCTACCACGCCCTCGACGACGAACCGCGAAGCCGCCGGGTCGCCGCCCGTGGCGAACGGCTTGTAGCGAATCCCCAAGAAGCCCGACTCGGAGAACCGCCCCTGCGGCTCGGTGAGCACGATGTAGGGCGGAATCAGCCCCCGATAGCCGCCCTGATAGCCTTTGAAGTAGGAAACCACGGCCCCGACCGACGGATGCACAATTCGTTCGCCCGGCTCGCGACCCGTTTGAACCATGTACGAAGCGGTTTCGTGGGCGTTGATCCCGTGCGTCATGCCGCGAATGATCGCATATTTGTCCGCCTGCTTGGCGAGCATCGGCAAAAGCTCGCAAATGCGGATGCCATCGACGTTCGTGGCGATTGGTTTGTCCAATGGGCCGGTGTAATCCGAGCCGGCCTCGGGCTTCGGATCGAAGGTGTCTAAGTGGCACGGCCCGCCCCACATCCAGATCTGAATCACCGATTTAGCCGTAGCGGGCCGCTTTCGCGGCAGAGGAGCGCTGGGCGTCATCTCGGCCCGCAAGGTCGCTGCGGAGCCCGCGCTGAGGCAACAAGCCGCACCGGCGGCGCCCGACGCCCGAAGCAGTTCGCGCCGGGTCCATTGATCGCACTGTTCGCGTCGGCACCCTTGCTGTTCGGTCATGGTTTCAACCTCCGTTGGTTGAGTTCGGCGAGATCGTTCCGCGACAATCGGTCGCACCGCAATCGGTTCAATGCCGATACAGGAATTCCGTACTATTGATCAACGCCCACGCCAGATCGGCCGCAACCTCGCGTCCGGCCTGCTTGCCGCCTTGGGCGTAGCGGGCAATCGCCTGCCACTCGTCGGCGGTGGGATAGCGAGAAAGAATCGTCAGATACAAGTTCTCTGCAATTTCGCGCGGCTGGCCCGCGCCGCGGCGCGAAAGCAAATGAGTGACCATCGAATCGATTTTTCGTTGGATATGACTCGAATTGAGCAGGTGCAACCGTTGCGCCGCCGTGAGCCGGTTGTTGCGTTCGCCTTCCAGGCCGCTATCGCGCGGCGGCTTGCCGAACAATTCGAGAAACGAGCTGGTGATGCTGCCGTCAGGCAGGGCGATCGACCGGCAATTCTCCGGAATGAACGTAAACGGCTCGGGAATGGCACTGGAATACTTTTCCGTGGTGCCGGTGATCTGATTGATGGCGTCGATGAGCACCTCGGCTTCGAGCCGTCGCGGCGGGTAGTAGGCGAACTGCGACTCGGCCTGCGGATGCCGGCCCTTGGAAATCGACGAAAGCTGATACGTTTGCGAGTTGAGGATCAACCGATAAATCTGTTTGAGATCGAATCGGTTGCGGACCAGTTCGCCCTCGAGATACGCCAGCAGCTCCGGATTGCTCGGCGGATTGTCGGGCCGGAAATCGTCCGGCTCATGCACAATCCCGCGGCCGAGCAGCCAGGCCCAAACGCGGTTGACAATCGCTCGGGCGAAGAACGGGTTCTCGGGACGAATAAGCCAGTCGGCGAACACCTCGCGCGGGTCTTGCCCCGGTGCGACTATCGCCTTCGTGCCGTCGGGAAACACCGTGGGCCGCCGCGCCGAAGTGCCTTCGGCCAAGTCGGGATCGAAACGCACGATCTCTTCTTTCCATTCGATCGTCGTTTTGTAGCCGATTTGCGAAAAGAAGGCCGCCAACTGCTCCTGCCGCTCTTTGGGCCACTTGTCGGCCCGTTGCCCCATGAACGTCAGCGCCGCGGCCTGAGCAATCGTCGCCGGATCGCGGCTCTGCACGGCGCGATAGAAGTTCACCTGCGGCACGCGGAAGTTGCTGCCGCTCGAGCAAAGCAACTCGCGGACGAAACGGTCGTAGGGCATGTTGTCGCGGATCGCTGTGCGCACCCACCGATGATACGCCTGAGCGGCATTGGGCCACAGGTTGATGGGGAACTCTGCCTTGATCCGAAGCAGGTCGCTCCACTTCATCGCCCAATAGTCAGCATACTCTTCGCGCTCCAGCAAGGCGTCGATTAGCTTCCGCCGCTTCTCCGAATCGGTATCTTTGAGGAACGCCTTCACTTCGTCCGCCGTGGGCAACGTGCCGATCACATCGAGGTACACGCGGCGAACGAACACCTCGTCCGAACACGGATTGGCCCGCACAATCCCCAATTGTTGATGCTTGGCGAAAACCAAGACATCGATTCGACTCGGCGCAACGGCCGGAGCGGCCGACTCGAACGGGGCGACGGCAACGGCCGGCCTCTCGGCAGCGGCCGCAACAGCAAGAAGAACGACCACCGAAAGATTCATGGCAGCAGCTTTCGAACGTTGGGCGATCAACGACTCTCGGCCGCAACGACCGCGTCCCGGCCCGAACGCATCCGGACCGAAATCCACGCGACTCGTCGGCGACCCATGCCCCTATTTCGCAATGAAGGCGTGCGTCAAAACAAAGCAAGTCTTGGTTCGCGAGGCTGGTCAATAGCACCGAGATGCAACGACCGCATCGTACGACAGGGAAAACCACGTGCATCGCGCCTGGGGCGGGGACTTGCCTCAGACCTGCCTCATCTCTGGTCGTCCAAAGGACATTCGCGACGACCGAACGCCCTTTCTCGCCGCCCACCGATTGCGGCATCTTGCCGGGCACGCGATGCGTTCCACTCTGCCGTAAGACCAAAAGATTAAAACCCGAACCCACCGGGGAGTTTCGCCGGCCTTCCATTGGTTATTCGCCGCCCGAGGCTGGTTATCGGCCTCAGAACCAGCATAAACCAAAACGATTCGCCGCGGCAACAACATTGCAGCAACCAAGGGCGCGGCGGATTGGCGCAGCCCGCGTCGTTCCGGCGCACCGAACCAAAATGCCGGCTTGGCCATCGTCAATAGCTAGAGATCGTGCGACTGCCGCCGCGGCCGCTCCACGCTTTTGAATAAGCGTAATGGGAATCATTCGGGCAAGGGCTTGCCCTTGGTTTCTGGTGCGAACAGCAACGCCACCATGCCGATCAAAAAGCAACTGCACATCGTAACGCCGGCATAACGCATCGGCTCGGCCGTGTGGCCGAACAACCCGGCGGCCATGCCAGTCATTACGGCCGGCCCCGGCACGGCAACGAATCGGGCAATGTTGTAGCAGAACGAGGTGCCCGTGGCGCGCAGCCGTGTGGGGAACAACTCGGGGAAGTAGATGGCGTAGCCGCCAAAGACCGAAAGCTGCCCCGCACCCATCAACGGCACCATCCAGAAGAGGTCCATTGGCGACTTCATGAAGAGGAACGCCACGGCCGTGCTGATCATCGCCGCCATGAAGGCAATGGCGAACGCCAACCGCCGACCGATGCGGGCAGTAACCATGCTGAACAGATAAATGCCGATGAACGCCCCGACGTTGAACAGCATCAGCGTGCCGCTGGCCCAGCGCCCGACTCGACCGCTGATCGATTTTTCGCGAGCCTCGATCCGCTCGATGTGCTGTTCGAGATTTCCCTGCGGCGCCGCGGCAAGCAATTCGGCCAGGCGAGCTTCGTCGTCGGCCCGTTGCTGCTCGCTCGGCGGCGATTTCTTGCCGCCTTGGCCTTCGGCGATCGCCTTGGCAATGACGGCCTGTGGAGTAATCGATCCGGCTCCCGGCTGCTGGGCCGATCGGTTCTTCGCCGCTTCTTCGCAAAGTGCGGTCAGGGCCGCATAAAGTCGCTGGGCGTCGGTATCCTTGGCATCGCGACCGAGAATGTGCTTGGGCTTGATCTTCGCATAGTCGGCGAACTTATCGGGAGAAGCGACGGCCAGCCGCACGAAGTCAACATCCTGCTCGCCATGCTTCTGATCGCGATACTCTTGCTGGTATTGCTTGCGAAATACGGATTGAGTCAAGTCGTTGCTGAACACGCCGATTGCCCACAACCCGATTACGCCCGACGACGCAAGGATCATTCCGATGATCGTATTACGGCGCCAGCGGGGGTCGGTGAATAGTTCGGCAATCGATCCGCTTTTGCTGCCGGTGGCCTTGCCTTCCTGCTTTGCTCGCAACCACGCTTCCGGTTCGCGCAGCTTGGCGAAAACAACAATGGCTAGAAGCCCCGGCAGCACGCCGACCGCGAACATCCACCGCCAAGCGGATCCAATCACACCGGTTTCCGCCATTTGAAAGAGAACCAGCGAGATGACGCCCGCTCCGACGTTGCCCACCGCGGAGAAGGCCTGAAGCATCCCCAGCGCGTGCGGCCGGGCCCGGTCGGGCAGGCTTTCGGCCACCAGCGACACGCCGACGGCGAACTGCCCGCCCACGCCCAAGCCCGCAATAAACCGATAGGCGAGAAAATCCCAAAGCGAGAACGACAGTCCGCTCAACCCGGTGAAGAGCGAATACGAAAGGATCGTACAGATCATCGTCTTGACCCGTCCGATCCGGTCGCCCAAAACCCCGAAGATGATTCCGCCGGTCGCCCAGCCGAACAGCAAGATCGATGTTGAAAGCCCGCCGTACTTATCGACATCCGGATGCGTCAGTTCCAACCCCTTCAGGTCGCTTACCGCCGGCTTGCGGGCCAGGTTGAACAACTGCTGATCGAGGCAATCGAACATCCAGCCGAGGGTGCAAACCACCAATACGAACCAGTGGTAGCCATTGAGTTCGCGCCACCAGCCGTTGCCGCTGTCGGAAGGGGCGGGAGCAAGTACGGCCATCGATCATTCCTTTCTCGAATAGGGGGGGGCAGCAAAACACTTTCCTAATTCGACAACTCGATCAATGTATCACATCGCGCATCTCGTTCGGCAATCGGCTTTTGGGGCAATGCCGGCCGGGTTGGCCCGGCCATCCTCCCTCTCTCCCTCTCGGAAGCAATTGCCGCGTTTTCCGTCGGCCGAGAAACGAGGACAGAGTACACAAAGGCAGGAAAAAAACGAACCGTCAAGATAGCCGTTGCGGCCATGCCGGGCAAGCCGGCCATCGCCTGCGTTGCCTCGCCAGTATTCCGAAACGATGTGGGCACGATCGGCCGAGCAAGAGACTATTAGAAGCTCGTCGCGACAAGCATCGTCAGCGCGCCTGCGGGCGAGTTCCCGATGGCGCGTCGTCCCGAACTGGTTTCCACGCCCCCGCGCCAAAGCCCGCCGCGCGCGGCTCGCGCGGAACGAGTGCCTTGATAGTTGTTTGGTTGGCTGCTGGGACGGCGGGGTCGGTTTCAGTCCCCGGGCCCGCGGATGGGTCGCGGACGGAGCCCGCCGCCGGGCCAAACTCTGCGACATCGGGCAGGCGCGGATCAATGCCATACAGCCCGCCCGTCTCGTCGCTGGGCAACTTCGGGCGGCTGGCCTCGGGCCGATCGGTGCGGAACCAGAGGTTTTCGCGGTAACGAAACGACTCGGGCGCCGTGTTCGGCCCAATGTTGACTGCCTCGCGCACTTCTCGGCCGTCGTACACGATCAGGTTCCGCTCGAACACTCCGTCGCGGCACGGCGGAAAGCCCTCGGCGGTGGTCTCTTGGAGAATGCGCATGACCCAGCGGCTCGGCCGCACGATCGTGTTGTAGCGGACCACCGCCCCATCGACGCCGACGAACGCAATCGGCGCCATGCTGCCGACGAACGTGCAGCCCTCGACGGTGATTTGCTTGGCCTCGTACTTGGCCTCGGGCGGCCGAAAGAAGGCCATGCCCGTCGAGCCGCCGATGTTCACCGCCCGTTGCCCGGCATCGATCATCCAACAGCGGCGAATCACCACCTCGCTCGTGCCGCCCTTGGTTTGCGGACCGGTGGCCTGAGAGAAGCCTTCCAATCCGCGGAAGATGCACTCTTCGATCACACCCCGGCGACAGCCGACCATGTCGATGGCCTGTCCGCCCCAACCCTCGATCGTGCAGCGGCGAATCGTGAAATCGGCCAAGCCGGAAAGCTTGATTCCGTCGCGGTTGCCTTCAGGCCCGATGCGCGAAACATGAAGATCTTCGAGCACCATCGGGCCGGCCGGCTCGGTGCGCTGTCCGCCGTCGTCGATGTTGATCCCGTTGCCCGACTGTCCGCGAATCGTCAAATGCCGCAACACCAGATGCTTGCAACGGCTCAGATGCCAGGCCTCGGTTCCGCCTTCAAACACCGGCGGCCTGCTCGGGTTCTCGCCCGAGATCGTAATCGGGGCATCGGGCCGGCCTTCGAGACGATCGACGTACACCCCAGGCCGATAGCGTCCCGGAGCGATGAGAATCGTCTGCCCCGGCTGCGCGCCGCGCAACGCGGCGCGCAGCGCGGCGTCGTCGGCCACTCGGATCGCTTCTGCGGCGCAAGCAATTGATCGCGCAAGACAGGGCCCAATCATCACGAAAGCAATCGCCAGCGCGGCAACGCGGCCGACTGCCTGCGGTCGCCAACCGGGCCGCCTCGCGCTTCTCGCAGGTTCATTGCGTGCGGACGGCGGCGCCATGCTCGCGCCGGAAGCCCATGCGCCGGTAGCAGCCGAACCGGCCCTGATGACGGCCGACCAGTCTCCAAACGCCCCACTCGCCAAACGGCGGAACACAAGCAGTCGGCAGCCTCGCATTCGCAGAGCTCCTTCAACAGCCCATTGAAAAAGTCGTATCGCATCATCCGTCTGAAGCCCTGGAGGGCGACGCTTCGCCCCGGCACGAAATCGGCGAAGCGGCCGCGTCCAAGACTGAGAGGACGGACGCGACAGAGCGTGTCCCTCCAACGACCACTCGACTCCAATGACGACTCGACGCGACCAGCGGGGAAAACGACTCGCGTCTTCAAACCCCTTGCATCGCGGGCCAATCGCCCCGCCGAGCGATTTTTCCTGCTACTCCGTTCGGCTGAAATGTTACGAACTCGCGATTTCCTCGCAGCCCAGAAAAATAATCGCGGCAATTGAGAATTGCTGGCAGCCAAGGCATAATAGCCTGCGGCTTCGGTCTTGGGCAAGCGTTGAGCCGCCCACCGGGTTCGGCCCGAGCGCCGTCCCGCCCTAGTTCCTGCCAAACAGTCTCGCTGAATGCGTCCGATCCGTTAGAAAGTGGCCGCGAGCACAGCGAAACGGTCGATTGCGTTTTTGTTCCCGCTCGGCCGGCCTACCATTGTCTGCGATTCATTCAACGATTACGGGTTTGTTCTGCGATTGTCGGTTTCGCCCGCCTGTGCGATTGCGTGTTGTCGTCTTCCGACAATTGGGTTTGCTTTCTTCCTATTTTGGTTCTGCTTTTGCAAAGGGATCAGCCATGCGCGTTTCGTTGGTGTTGTGGTGGGTAATGTTCAGTCTGGTCGTGTGCTTGTCGAATGCGGCGGTTGCGGCCGACGACACCAAAGCTCCGCCCGAGCCGAAAGACATGAAGGTTATTTTCAACGGCAAAGACCTGACCGGCTGGGACGGCGATCCGCAGCTTTGGTCGGTACGCGAGGGGGCGATTCGCGGCGAAACCACCAGCGAAAAGAAGGCCCAGGGCAACACGTTCTTAATCTGGAAAGAAGGGCGGACCAAGGACTTCGACCTGCGGCTCACCTTCCGCGTGGGCGACTCGAACAACTCGGGCATTCAATATCGTTCGAAGCACTTCGACAACCCGAACGCCAAGAACCGCTGGGTCGTCAAAGGCTACCAACACGAGATCCGCAATTCGCCGACGCTGCCGAGTGTCTCCGGCTTCATCTACGACGAGGGCGGCAAGCGCGGGCGGATGTGCATGGTCGGCGAAAAGGCCATTTGGACTGCTGAAGGTAAGAAAGTGCTCGGCTCAGTGATTACCGCCGAAGAGTACGCCAAGCTCTTCCGCCCCAACGAGTGGAACGATGTGGTCATCATCGCCAAGGGATCGAACATCAAGCACTACCTCAACGGCCGCTTGATCCTCGATTTCACCGACGAAGAGCCGAACCTGTCGCTGAAAGAGGGCATTCTGGCCCTGCAAATTCACGCCGGCGCACCGATGTGGGTGGAGTTCAAGAACATCCGCATCAAGGCGCTCGAGTAATCGCCGAACGGCCCGGCGCGTGCGGCCCGCGGCCGACGAAATAGAACCAGGCGGTGCGACCGTTCCTCAGCGGTTGCACCGCCTGCCGTTGTTTCTTGGCCTGGTTCTCAGTCAGCGTTTTCCGTCTGTTCGTGCCGAATGATGCACGTGATTCCTGCGACCGTACGATTCCATAACTTTCAGGGAGCCAACATCTTATCACTCGCAATCGAATCTCAAGCCGGCTTCGGCGTTCGACGCCGCGGCCGACGAAGCCGAAGCCGATTCCGTTTGTTCTGTAACTTTTTGCCAATGCCGGGAGTCTAAACCCTTGGCTGCGGTTCCGACCACGGGCGAGACATCCAAAGCAACGCCCGGTCCCGTCGGACCGATCGACAGCAAGCCGCGAAGTCCGACATATTCCAACGAGGTGAGCACTATGACGAATCCTCTGACCGCAAAAAGTTGGTCGCCTTACGTCGCGGGGGCGGGCATCGGAATCCTAAGTTGGATCATCTTCTACACGGCCAACACGGCGCTGGGAATCACTACGGCCTTCGAAAACACCTCTGCCTTGGCCGCCAAGGCCGTCGCGGAGGGGCAAGTCGAGGGCTACCTGAGCGCCCATGCCAAGAAGCCGCCGAAGATCGATTGGCAGTGGATGCTGGTTGTCGGCGTCTTTCTCGGCGCGATGCTCAGCAGTTGGCTCTCTGGCGACCGCAACAAGACATCGGTGCCCGAACTATGGAAACAACGGTTCGGACCAAGCGTCGGCCTGCGCTGGGCCGCGGCCTTTGCGGCCGGCACGCTGATGATGCTCGGCGCTCGATTGGCCGGCGGCTGCACCAGCGGCAACGCCATTAGCGGAGGGCTGCAACTGGCCGTCTCCGGCTGGCTGTTCGCGTTGACCTTCTTCCCCATCGCCATCGTTACGGCCTTGCTGATCTACGGCCGAAAAGGAGAACAGAACCATGTTTGATAGCGTTGATCGGTTGCTATTGGGTCTGGTTACCGGAATCGCCTTCGGGTTCCTTCTGCAAAAAGGTCGAGTTGCCAAGTTCGAGGTGATCGTCGGTCAGCTTCTGCTCCGTGATTGGACGGTGGCGAAGATCATGCTGACGGCAATCGTCGTCGGCGCGATCGGGGTCTACGCGATGGTCGGGGTCGGGTGGGTCGGCCTGCACATCAAACCGGCGGTGCTCGGCGGTATTTTGGCGGGCGGTGCGATCTTCGGCGTGGGAATGGCTCTGATGGGCTACTGCCCCGGCACCTGCGTGGCCGCCGCCGGAGAAGGCCGACGCGACGCGATCGTCGGCATCGCGGGCCTGCTTTTCGGCTCGACGCTCTACGTTGTGTTCTATCCCGCATGGCAAACGGTGCGAAACGCCCTAGGCGACTGGGGAAAACTCACCCTGCCCGAATGGACCGGCGTTTCCGCCTGGGTTTGGATTGCTGCGTTAGTCATTGGGGCCGCGGCGGCCTTCGTCGCCCTGGAACGCTACGAAGCCAAACGCCGCCAAACGGTTTGAACTTCGCGCACCTGGAGGCGATGAACCAAGACATCAATTCTAAAGAGAAGGTCAGCTCACAGCAGAAAAAACATCAGCAATAGCGGCACCAAAGGAAACCGCATCACGGCCGGGCGACGCGGCGCCATCGAGCGCGCGTCGCCCGTGCTGCTTTAATCTGCTGATTGCGGCTACCGATTCGATACGTTGCGCGGCGCGCTTGGCGCTGGGGGCAAGCCAGGAGAACTGCAAAGTCTGAATCGGCCAACTTTTTGCCGGGATGCAACGTATAG
>CAZVZX010000065.1:0-15886 GCA_964631235.1 uncultured Planctomycetaceae bacterium
CCGTAACTATGACGGTCCTAAGGTAGCGAAGTTCCTTGTCGGGTAAGTTCCGACCTGCATGAATGGCGTAACGACAGAAGCACTGTCTCAACCAGTGACCCGGTGAAATTGTAGCCGTGGTGAAGATGCCACGTTCCCGCAGCTAGACGGAAAGACCCCGTGAACCTTTACTGTAGGCTGATATTGGGCTGTGACCTGTCTTGTGTAGGATAGCTGGGAGGCTGTGAAGCCGGGACGCCAGTTTCGGTGGAGCCAACGTTGAAATACCAGCCTGGGCATGTTTTAGTTCTAACTCCGACCCGTGAATCCGGGCGGAGGACAGTTTCAGTTGGGCAGTTTGACTGGGGCGGTCTCCTCCTAAAGCTTAACGGAGGAGTCCAAAGGTACCCTCAGCCTGGTTGGCAATCAGGCGTCGAGCGCAATGGTAGAAGGGTGCTTGACTGCGAGACTGATAAGTCGAGCAGAGACGAAAGTCGGGCATAGTGATCCGGTGATCCCGTATGGAAGGGTCATCGCTCATCAGATAAAAGGTACTCCGGGGATAACAGGCTTATCGCTCCCGAGCGTCCATAGCGGCGGAGCGGTTTGGCACCTCGATGTCGGCTCATCACATCCTGGGGGTGGAGAAGCTCCCAAGGGTTCGGCTGTTCGCCGATGAAAGTGGTACGTGAGCTGGGTTCAGACCGTCGTGAGACAGGTCGGTCCCTATCTACTGTGGGCGCACGAAACTTGAGGAGGTTCTTCTTTAGTACGAGAGGATTTAGAAGGACGTACCTCTGGTGTTCCAGTTGTCGCGCTAGCGGCACGGCTGGGTAGCTATGTACGGAAAGGATAAACGCTGAAAGCATATAAGCGTGAAGCCCTCTCCAAGATCAGGTTTCGTAAGGGCTTGGCCCGAAAGTCCCCTGGAAGACTACCAGGTCGATAGGCCGGATGTGTACGCGCAGCAATGCGCTCAGCTAACCGGTACTAATGGACGAAAGCTTGGCCGCATGAATCAAATGCTCCTGGTGGCCTCGCGCAATGCCGCAGTCCCCAAACAACCGAAACACTGATGCCGTCGCTCGGTCTCGGGCACGGCATTCCTTTCCGGTGACGATATCCGAAAGGCCACACCCGTTCCCATCCCGAACACGGTAGTTAAGCTTTCGGAGCCGATGGTAGTGCCAAAAGCGCGAGAGTAGGTGTTGCCGGATCTAACACAACGCACCCCTCGGCCGTTTTCAGCGGCCGAGGGGTTTGTGCTTTAAGGAGCGAAAACCGAAGAACGCTCAGCGCAGACGGAATTCAGCCCCCGCCCGAATCGCTCCCCAAAATGCGTGTTCGGCAGCGGTCGCAACGATGCCGCCGATTGCGTACAATCCCCGGTTGAACCACGCTCCGTCTTTTCCGGTTTTCGTTGCATGCTGACGTGCTCGACCGGACGGACACTACCAACATTAGCTCCGCGGTTTGGAGAAAGTACCAAGAAGCCGCAGGCTTCGACGCCAAGGGGGGACTCTTCGCGTGGCCATTTCACCGATTTCTCATTCCCGGCCGCAACGGTTGATCGAAGCGGCCTTTCGCGATGCCGAAGAACAGTACGGTCAATGGGGTGTCGATGTTCACGAAGCGATGCGACGCTTGGCTTCCGTCGCCGTCTCGATCCATTGTTGGCAAGGTGACGATGTCGGCGGATTCGAGGGCGCCTGTCGCGAGATTGGCGGCGGGCTGGCGGTCACTGGCGGGTACCCGGGCAAGGCACGCACGCCCGAAGAGTTGCGGGCCGACCTGGATTGCGCCCTGGCGTTGGTGCCCGGCAGGCACCGTCTAAATCTTCACGCCAGCTACGCGGAGACAGCCGGCCGCGTCGAGCGGAACGAACTTGAACCCCGGCACTTCCAAGGTTGGATCGATTGGGCGAAAGAGCGCGGCATTGGTCTGGACTTCAACCCCACATTCTTCGCACATCCGAAGGCGGCCGACGGATTCACGCTGACTCACTCGGATGAGGGCATTCGCCGCTTTTGGGTCGAGCACGGCATCGCCTGCCGCAGGATCGGCGCGGCCATGGGGCGCGCGTTAGGCACGCCCTGCATTACGAATGTCTGGATCCCGGATGGAATGAAGGATGTAACGATCGATCGTAAATCACCGCGAGAACGCTTGAAGCAATCGCTCGACGCAATCTTCGCCGAGCCGATCGACTCGGCCTACAACCGAGATGCGATTGAAGCCAAGCTGTTCGGCATCGGTTCAGAAACCTACGTGCCCGGCTCGCATGAGTTTTATTTGGGCTATGCCGTACGGAACGGCAAGCTGCTGTGTCTCGATGCCGGCCATTTTCACCCGACGGAGACCATCGCCGAGAAAATCTCCTCGGTGCTGATCTACTTGGACGAAATCCTGCTTCATGTCAGCCGCGGCATTCGCTGGGACAGCGATCATGTGGTTATTCTCAACGATGACCTGCGCGCCATTGCCGAAGAAATCGTACGGGGCGGGTTCCTGTCGCGGGTGCATATCGGCTTGGACTACTTCGACGCAAGCATCAATCGCGTGGCGGCTTGGGTTATCGGCACGCGGGCGATGCTCAAAGCCCTGCTCGCGGCAATGCTCGAGCCGATTGATCGGCTGCGACAACTGGAACGGACCGGCGACTACACCGCTCGGCTTGCGTTGCTCGAAGAAATCAAGTTGCTCCCGTTGGGCGCCGTGTGGGATTACTACTGTGCCGCGGCCGATGTTCCGGTCGGCCCGGCGTGGTTAGAAAGCGTTCGAAAATACGAAGCGGAGGTGCTTGCCCGGCGCTGCTGAAAACTAGTACCTTTTTCAGCGGTCGCGTTGCAAGGATGTCCCCATTGCCGGCGTCATGTTCACGATGCGGAAGGCGAGGCGAACCATGCCCGAAATCGAAACCGTGCCCGAGACGGAAAGGACGACGGCGAGTGAATTCGAACGCGAGCCGGTGCCGCAGCGGGCGCTATTGGGCTTCAAAAGCTTTGTGGGCATGTATGCCGGCGAGCACTGTGCCGGCACGGAGCTGATGATCGGCCCGCTCTTCGTGGCGGCAGGCGTCAGCGCCTTCGACGTGATCGTGGGCTTGCTCGTTGGCAATGCGCTGGCGGTGCTCAGTTGGATGTTCTTGACGGCCCCCATCGCCGTGCGAACGCGATTGACGCTGTACTATCAGTTGGAGAAGATCTGCGGTCGAAGCCTCGTGACGGTGTACAACTTGGCCAACGGGGTGATGTTCTGCTTCCTCGCCGGAGCGATGGTTACCGTCTCGGCAACGGCCGTCGGCGTTTGGCTCGAGTTTCCCATGCCGGGGCTCAACGATTTCTACCCCAATAGCGTCGGCTGGGTGTTGGCCGTTCTCTCAGTGGGAGCCATGATTTCGCTGGTGGCGGCGTTCGGCTACAACACCGTGGCGCGCGTGGCGAACATTGCGGCCCCCTGGATGGTGCTTGTCTTTCTGGCGTTCGGAATCGTGGCGCTTCGGCAATTCGTCGAGGTGAGCACTTCTCCGGTGCGATCCGCAAGCGATCTCTGGCGGTTGGCCAACGAAGCCATTTGGCGCGGCGGCAACCCGCTGCCGGGCCAAACGAAATTCACGTTTTGGCACATCGCATTTTTCGCGTGGTTCTGCAACATGGCGATGCATATCGGCATGTCCGATCTGACCGTCTTTCGCTTCGCTCGGAAAAGTTGGTATGCCGTGGCGTCGGCGGCCGGCATGTATGTGGGCCACTTCATGGCATGGCTCAGCGCGTCGATGCTCTTCGCCTTGCAGCTTCGCATGGCGAACCTGACCAATGACGCCGCTATTGCCGCGGCCGCCGCGGCCGGTCAACTGCCCGCCCCCTTGCCCGGTCCGCTGGCTTATCAAGCGTGCGGAATTGCGGGATTGTTGTGCGTTGTTGTTGCCGGCTGGACCACTGCGAATCCTACGATTTATCGAGCCGGGCTGGCCTTTCAAGCGATTGCCCCGCGATCATCGCGTTTCTCAGTGACGCTCGTTACCGGCGCCGTGGCGACCATCGCTGCGCTGTTCCCGGCACTGGCGATGAAATTGCTCGATTTCGTCGCCTTGTACGGTATGCTACTGATGCCGATGGGCGCTGTCGTGTTCGTCGATTTCTGGCTGGCCCGACGATTAGGATTGCAGGACAACTATGCCGAACGACAGGGCATTGCGTTCAATTGGGCGGCCGGCGCGACGTGGTTCGCCACTCTTGCCGTTTGCCTCCTGTTGGTGAAGTACGCGGGCGTTCAAATTTTCTTCGTTAGCCTGCCCGGCTGGTTCGTGGCCGCTGCGCTCTATGTTGTTTTGAGCTTCGTGCTTCAGCGGAAGCAGCAGCCTGCGGCCAACGGCCGTTGAAACGGAGCCCGGCAATCACCGGCAAGACATTCGCTCCGGATGAGAGTTTGATCGACATTGGCCGATCGGAAGTTGGTTTTTCGATGGAGGCGTGAATCGGCTCTTGTGTTTCGTTTCTGTTTCTCAGAATCCGTTTTTCCCCGACTCGGAGACGCACTGTGCGAATCGTACTTCAATCCATCTCCTGGATTGCGCTGGCCGCCACTATCGCTCCGTCGCTACTTTTCTTGGCCGGCGCCATCGAATTGAAACAGGTCCATACGCTCATGTTGGCGGCCACCGCCGTTTGGTTCGCGGCAACGCCGCTTTGGATGGGCCGCCGACCGGCCGCTACGGCGGAGTCTCCCGCTGAACCCGACTGATTGCGAAACTGGGGCGCAAACGAAGCCCGGGGCCGGTTTTTGCTATTGGTGAAGCAATCCTGCGCCGCAATCGCAACGGGCCGATGCCGGACGCAGGCATCGCGCCGCGCGGGGGCGAGCAATCGCCGATTACAAGAATCGATCGAGAACGCGCCGACTTGCGCGATCGAGCCGTCGCGGGTCGGGTATGAGGTAGCGAATGCCGTTCGAGTCAACGATCGTCACTTGGTTGCGTTCATTTCGATGAACGTCGTCTTCGCTTTCGAGCACGAATGACGTTCGGCCCCGATCCGTTTCTACGATCCACTCAGTTGGTTCGCTGTCCGGCGGATCGTTCAAGACGCGCGTGATGATCGGCAGGAACTCGCGTCTCGAAAGCTCTTCGCGCAGCGTTGTTCGGCACGGCTCGGGCAGCGCGTCGAGCGAATCGAAATAGAGAATCTCTTTTCCGGCCGCATCAAGTATCGAAATCGAGTGCTCGGGATCGGAAAGCGGGAACGCGCGGACAACTTGAACTCCCGAATGCTTCTCACCGTCATCGAAGACGAGCACGAGCCGTTCCCGGCCATCACGGGTCAACGAGAATCCTCGGCGGCCGGCCGAAGCGCAGCCGGCGGATGTCATCGTGGCCGATGGCTCTTCAGGCGTGCGATGCGTCGCGTTCATGATATTCGGCCCTTGGTCGTTTCGACACGGCGATCGACGGCTGGCTTCGGGGAAACGGCAGCGATCTCCTTCGCTTTCGCACCGAATCGGCCGCGTTGCCTAAGTCACTCTTCACTTTCGATGACGGCCGCGGGCTGCCGTCGGCTCATCTCCAACTGTGCGTTGTACAATCGCGCGTAGGTGCCGCTCCGTTTAATGAGCTCGGCATGCGGACCCACCTCGGTAATCCGCCCCCGTTCCACAACAACCAAACGGTCGGCACGGTGCAAAGTGCTCAGGCGGTGAGCGATGGCGATCGTGGTCCGGCCGCGAATCAGGTTCTCCAATGCCTCTTGGATTTCGCGTTCGGTTTCGGTATCGACGGACGATGTGGCCTCATCCAAGATCAAGATACGCGGATCGATCAACAGAGCGCGGGCAATGCTGATCCGCTGCCTTTCTCCGCCCGAAAGAGACTGGCCGCGTTCGCCGCACAGCGAGTCGTATCCGTTGGGCAATCGCAAAATGAATTCGTGCGCGCGGGCGGCGCGGGCGGCGGCGATGATCTCCTCACGTGTGGCATTGGGCCGTCCGTAGGCGATGTTCTCCGCGATCGTCCCATAAAACAGGAACGGCTCCTGCAAAACGATGCCGATATGCCGGCGGTATTGCTCGATGGCATACTGTCGGATATCGACGCCATCGACCAGAATCGCGCCTTCGACGACATCGTAGAACCGGCAAACAAGATTGATGAACGTCGTCTTCCCCGCACCGCTGGGACCGACCAGTCCGATCATCTCGCCCGGGGCGATTTGAAGGTCGATCCCTTCCAATACCTGATGGGTGCCGTAACGGAATCCCACATGGCGGAACTCGATCGCCCCGCGCAATTCTGTAATCGGCACCGGCTGGCTCGGCTCCTTGACGCTTGGCACGCGGTCGAGAATGGCGAATACTCGCTGCGCGCTGGCGCCTGCCCGCTGGGTAGCCGAAACCATGCGGCTCATCGAATCGAGTCGTGCGTAGAAACGGCTGATGAAGAAAACGAAGGCCGTCAAGGTGCCGACCGTCGTGCCGCTGCGAAAGACCAACCACACACCGAAAACCCAAATGACCAATACGCCTAAGTCGGTCAGATAGGTAACCACGGGACCGAAGAACGCCCAAAGTCGATTCACGCGGTCGTTGGCGGCGAGAACACGATCGTTGGCGCGTGCGAATCGCTCCACCTCGCGGCTCTCTTGCGCAAACGCCTTGACCACGCGAATCCCGGGAATCGTATCGGCCAAAACGCTGGTCATTTCAGCCCACGCTCGGCTGCCCAACGAAAACCCGCGACGCAGCCGGCTGCGCACCAGATAGACCAGATAGGCGATTACCGGCAGCGGCACGAGCGTAGCAACGGCCAATCGCAGGTCCATCGTCAGCAAAATCGCGGCGGTCATTACGAACATCAACACATCGTTGAAGAAATCAAGCAAATGCACCGACAGGAAGTAGCAAATGCGGTCCGTGTCGGTGCTGACGCGGGCGATCAGATCTCCGGTTCGCTTTCCGCCGAAATACTCGATCGAAAGCCGCTGCAAGTGTTGATACGTTTTGTTCCGCAGGTCGGCGGCCACTCGTTCGCTCACCCACGCCAGAACATACGTCCGACTCCACCCGAAAAGCCAAGCCGCCGTCCACGCCCCGAACAGTCCGAGCAAATACCACTTGACCGCCCCAAAGTTCTCTTTTCCGTGCTCTTGAAACGGAATCAAGACGTTATCAACCAACGGCCGAGTCAAATAGGGCGGAATAAGTCCCGTTCCCGTGGCCAGCAAGCTCAACACCACGCCCAACAACGCCATCGGCAGCCGCGACTTGACATACCGAGACAGACGAATGAGCGACTGGGCGGGCGGCTTCGTCAACGACACGCCGCATGCGGGACAAGCAGCCAAGTCGCTTGTGAACGTCGCCCCGCACATCGAGCATTCGATTGCCCCAATCCCGGCGGGGACATCAGGCTCGGGTTCGACCCCCTGATTGAGCAGTAGGAGGCGGTCGAGCATTCGTCGCGCGCCTGGCGAACGGGCGGCGGTGTATCTCCACGACGCAACCCGTCGCTCGCCATCGATCAAGTCGAGTTGCCCGACGCCGGCGAACTCTCGAGCCTCGAAATGACTCGACTTGGTCAGCGCGTAAACACCGGCCAGAACCAACGAACAGCCGTCTCCTTGAAGCGGAGAGCCCTCTGCCGGCTCGAAACTGAGCACTCGGCGATCGGTCAAGAGAACAAAACTGTCCCAGTAGCGCAGCGTGCGACTCAAATCGGGTTCGAACCACGCCAACGGCGTTTCGTCGGGCAAGAGGTGAGGGCTTGCCAACTCGCGGAGGCGGGCGGGCAAAGAGTCCGAAAACCAATTAGACATTTCTGGGGGCTCTATACCCCATCACCATGGGAAGAACAAGGCGGCTTTCAAAGGACTGAAAACCACCAACATCCCCCAGAATGGCGGGGCGCGAGGGCATGGGCATTACATTGGGGCGTGCCAACGGTTTAGAAAATGGCAAATCTTCCGGCAGAACCGCCTAATCAGTCAGCGATTCAAGTCTGTCGGCGAACCCTCCGAATTGTAACATAAATATCGGTCAGGTTACGAGGGGAAGAAAATCGGAGTAGAAGACTATTGCGTTGACGCAATTTGTATAGTTCAATCAAAGTGTCCACTTTACGAGGACATTCATCGATGACCAGCCGGCTTTGCGGTGTCGAAAGGCAAGGGCCGGCATTTCGGAACCGCGGCTCGAAAGAGCCAAGGCGGTGTACTTTCGGTAAACGAGGGTAATATAGGCCGTCTCGATTCCGACTGTCGCCGGTCATCCCTGATTCGCCCTGCTGGTGGATCGTTCGCAAAAGCGTGCGGCACCGTGCGTATGATGCGATCGATTTGCGCAATTCTTCGAATTGCCCCCCAAACCGAACACCGG
Source organism: uncultured Planctomycetaceae bacterium (assembly GCA_964631235.1). Classification (GTDB taxonomy): domain Bacteria; phylum Planctomycetota; class Planctomycetia; order Pirellulales; family Thermoguttaceae; genus JARKPK01. Next base: position 8,344 of record CAZVZX010000065.1, read on the forward strand.
TGCATCGTTACGCGCCCACTGCCCTTTCGAGCCGAAGGACAAACGACAACCTTCAAGGGCACAGCGATGTTAGAAATGACACCGGTTCGCGTACTGTACTGACGAGTGAAAATGCCAAAACCGGTCCAGGCGGGAACATAACGCATCAACGGTTCCGCACGATTGCGGAACCGGACGCCGGCACAATGTCGCGGCGATTGCTTGCGGTTCCCGTTCGCCCCGCATCCTTTTTTCGCGGTTTTTTTACTTGCCTGTTTCGCTTCCGACCGCCTTCCCAACAAATTGGGCCCGATTGAATGGTGTGAGCTGATTGAGGCGGCTGCGGAGCGTTCCGTTTTCCTTACCCAAACGACGCAGTTTTTGCCCGTTCACGACGGTTGATGCAGAACTTGAAAAACGAGCTTTTCGAGCAAACTGATTGACCGCGGACAACGTAACACATATTGATTACTTGTGCTCGATCAAGCCCTACGGCGGGCCAAGCCGGCGCGCTCTTTGAGAGACTTACATGGAATTCCGCAAGGTTCTGGCATTGCGAGGACCCAATATCTGGGCCAATTTTCCGGTGATTGAAGCCTGGGTTGACCTGGGCGAGTTGAAAGATTCGGCGTCGAACACGATCGCCGGATTCAACGAGCGTTTGATGGCTTGGCTGCCTTCGATGATCGAGCACCGCTGCTCGATCGGTGAACGAGGCGGTTTTTTCGAAAGGCTTCGTCAAGGGACCTATCCGGCCCATATTCTCGAGCACGTAACGCTCGAACTCCAATCGCTGGCCGGTGCCGATGTCGGATTCGGAAAAGCGCGCGAGACATCGGAAGAAGGCGTGTACCGCGTCATTTTCCGCTATCGGGAAGAGACGTTGGGCAGGGCGTGCCTCGAAGCCGCGAGGGAGCTGCTGTTGGCCGCCATTTACGATCGGCCGTTCGACGTGGCCGGTACGATCGAGCGTCTTCGTGATTTGGCTGCCCGCGTGCTTCTGGGCCCGAGCACCAATGCGATTGTCGAGGCCGCTCGTGCTCGGAATATCCCGCACATGCGGATGAATACGGCGAGCCTTGTCCAATTCGGTTACGGCTCGAAACAGCGGCGGATTCAAGCGGCCGAAACCGACCGAACTTCGGCGATCGCCGAATCGATTGCCCAAGACAAAGAACTGACGCGGATGTTTCTGCGTGCGGTCGGCGTGCCGTGCGCTGAAGGGCGGCCGGTTACCAGCGCCGAGGACGCTTGGGAAGCCGCCCAGGAGATCGGCGGTCCGGTTGTCGTCAAGCCTCGCGACGGCAATCAGGGACGCGGCGTTGCGGCCAACATCAGCACGCGAGAGCAAGTGCTTAAGGCCTACGAGGCGGCGTCGCAAATCAGCGACTCGGTGCTTGTGGAGAAGTTTGCGCCGGGCCACGACTACCGTGTTTTGGTGGTTGGAGGCAAAGTGGTGGCAGCCGCGCGGCGAGAGCCGGCGCAGGTGGTCGGCGACGGTGTCCACACCGTGGCGGAACTGGTCGATCTGGTCAACGCCGATCCGCGGCGGGGGGAACACCACGCGACGGTGTTGAGCAAGATCAAGCTCGACGTCATCGCTCTGGCCGTTTTGGCCGAACAAGGCTATTCGCCCGAATCGGTGCCCCCGGCGGGCAAAGTGGTGTTTATCCGCCGCAACGCCAATTTGAGCACCGGCGGCACCGCCATTGACGTTACCGAACGGGTCCATCCCGCCGTGGCAGCGCGGGCAATCGATGCCGCACGCGCGATCGGTCTCGACATCGCCGGCATCGACATTATCGCTCAAGACATCAGCATCCCGCTCGAAGAGCAAGGCGGGATTGTCGTCGAGGTGAACGCGGCCCCCGGCCTGCGAATGCATCTGGAACCGTCGGTCGGAATCTCGCGGCCGGTAGGACAGGCGATCATCGATATGATGTTCGAACCGGGCGACAATGGCCGGATTCCGATTGCCGCAGTTACCGGGGTGAACGGCAAGACTACGGTCACGCGATTCATTGCCCACATCCTCAAGGGAACGGGCAAGCGGGTCGGAATGACATGTACCGACGGCATCTACGTGGACGACCGCCGGATCGACACGGGCGATTGCAGCGGTCCGCAAAGTGCCCGCAATATCCTCATGAACCCGATGGTCGATGCGGCCGTGTTGGAAACGGCTCGAGGCGGCATCCTTCGCGCCGGCTTGGCGTTTGACCAGTGCGATGTGGCCGTGGTGACCAACATCGGCGACGGCGATCACTTGGGGCTGAGCGAAATCCACACTGTCGAAGACCTGGCCAAGGTAAAGCGGTGCATTATCGATGTTGTGGCCCCGAACGGCTTCGGCGTGCTCAATGCCGAAGACCCGCTCACGGCTGCCATGGCGCCCTATTGCCCCGGCAGCGTCTTATACTTCGCCGTGGACGAGCATCATCCGGTTATCGTCCAGCACCGTGCCGATGGTGGAAGGGCCGTCTTCGTACGCGACGGAATCGTCGTTTTTGCGGAGGGCGAGCGAGAATCGCCGATCCTGTCCCTCAGCCGCGTGCCGCTGACGCACGGCGGCACGATCCGCTTCGAGGTCGAAAACACGCTGGCCGCCGTCGGGGCCGCCCTGGCACTTCAGGTTCCAGCCGAGATCATTGCGGCGCGGGCCGAATCGTTCGCTGCCGATATGAGCAAGGTGCCCGGCCGCTTCAATATCCTCGAAATCAATGGGGCGACCTGCGTGATTGATTACGGGCACAACGCACACGCCCTGCAAGCGATGATCGACGCGCTGAACACGTTTCCGCATCAGCGCCGGACCGCCGTTTATTCGACCGCCGGCGACCGTCGCGATTGCGACATTGTGCGGATGGGCGAGCTGCTCGGCGGGGCGTTTGATCGTGTGATTCTGTATGAAGACCATTACACGCGGGGACGCGCCGACGGCGAAATCATCGCGCTGTTCCGCAAAGGCTTGGCCGCCAACCCAACGCGAGTGAAGTCGATTGAGGAAATACGCGGCGCGGTTGCGTCGGTCGAGCATGCGTTGAATACGGCTCAGCCGGGCGAATTGATGCTCATTCAGGCCGATGCGATCGACGAAACGGTCGATTGCGTTCGCCGCTATCTCGATGCGTTGGCCATGCCGCAACAGGCGGCCGAGGTGGAGCAGATCGCCGCGAAAGTCGCGGCACAGACAGCCAATGCCGCGCAGGAAGCCGCTGTTCCAGTCAAGCCCGCGCCGGCATCATCCAAGGCCTCGCTGAAAGCGAAGTGATGTTCTCGGCCGTTGGAGACGGGCCGAGCTAGGTTGACCTGCGAATGCCGAGTCTTTCTCCATCGCGCGTTTGCGGGGGGATTCTTCGCCGGCTGCCGCGCGCGATGGCCGACAGACGATCGCGTATGTAGATCCGCCTCGGGCCGCGGCATCAATCGGCGTTGCCGTCGGCCGCGTCAGACGCCATGAATCGGGGACAGAATGGATGAGGCAGGGAGGTCGGCATGGTCGCCAAATCACCGAACGCACTGTCCGACAAAGAATCCTTTTCGGTCGAAGCGATTTTGATCGGCGAGCGCATCGATTTGCGCGGGCTGGCCGGCGGCGAACGACTGGCTGCCGGTCCATTGACCATGTCGCTCGAAGGCGGCGGCATCGCCGTTCTCTTTCGCTTTGGCGCCGTGGTGTTCTTTGCGGCCTCTGCAGAAACAAGAAAGGCGTTTCTCGATTGGCTCGCACCCCGAGTGATTCAACCGTTCGATCAACCCGAACATGAAACGACGGACGTTCGGATCGTGCCGACGGGCTTCGAGGGAATTGAGAGCGCCGAGGGCAACGTCCTTGTGCTCCAAGACGCGAGTGTCGAGCGGCTTCAAATCGTAGCCGATGTTTTGGCCCAAAGCGTCGTGCTCGCCCGTTATGAAGCAATGGTAGCCCGTGATTTCGACATCGTGGAACCTTTTGCGGTCGAATTGAGTCGTCGCGGGCGAACCTCGGCCGATATGCGATCACTGCTCCGTTCCATCGGCCGGGCGTTGCTGAGCGAGCATACGATGGTCGGACGGGTGGAAATCGGTGACAAACCCGAGCTGCTTTGGGAACGCCCCGATTTGGAACGGCTTTATCAACGGCTGGCGGACGAATACGAATTGAACGAACGCCACGCGGGCCTTGATCGAAAACTCAACCTGCTGGCGCGCACCGCCCAGACGGTTTCCGACCTGATTCACAATCGCCACTCGCTGCGTGTCGAATGGTACATTGTGATTTTGATTCTCTTCGACATCTGTCTTTCGCTGCTCGAGAAATACGTTTTTTGACTGTGGCGTCGGCGAATCATCACCCCTCGATGCCGCACTGTGCGGTGCAGAACGCATATCGAACACAACGCCGGGGGCAAGAACGCCGTGTTCGCCCGCCAGTCGTTGACAGCGTTGGCGGCCACCAGCGAGCATCGCAAGACATCGTCTCCGATGCCCGAGGGAATAGCGTTTCTCGGCGCAAGCCGCAGATGCTGAATCAATGGGGCGCGTCGCAGCAGAAGTCGGAGCGATTGCGTTGCACGAAGGGCGGCCGTTGAAGTCACGGCGGCCGACACCGCAGCGAAACACGCTGCCCATTTCAGGCCGGCCGATTGCCGTTGACCAATTCATCGGCGACAAGCCGACCGTCCTTCAATCGCAGCACGCGTTGCGCCCGACGGCTCAGCGCCGCATCATGCGTAATTACCACGAGCGTCAGCCGATGCTCCGAATGCAATCGTGCGAACAGATCGAGCACGGCTTCTGCCGCCGCCGAGTCGAGATTCCCCGTGGGTTCGTCGGCCAACAGCAGCGGCGGATTGTTGGCCAGGGCCCGCGCGACGGCTACTCGCTGTCGCTCGCCCACCGACAGCGCCTGCGGCAGGTGATCGCGCCTCGAAGCCAAGCCCACCAGTTCCAGCAGCGACTCGGCCGCTGCTTTGCGCTCGGCCGGACTGCGTCGCGTTTCCAGCATTGGAATCTGCACATTTTCCAACGCCGTCAGGGCAGGCAACAAATGGAATGACTGAAAAACAAAGCCCACCTGCTCACAGCGGAAGCGGTCCCAGGGATAGTATTCCGCCAGCGGCCGGCCTTGAAAAAAAACCTCTCCACTGCTCGGCCGATCCAACGCGCCGAGCATGTTCAGCAGAGTCGATTTGCCGCTGCCGCTCGGGCCCATTACGGCCACATATTCGCCGCGAGCGATATGGAACGATAGGTCATCCAATGCCTGAACGCGGCCGTCGGGATAAAACTTGCTCAACCGTTCGGCACAAAGCAGGCAATTGCTCAGCGCCTCGTGTCGGCACGGTTCTGCGGCACGGCTATTCATGGCGCAACCCTTCTGTAGGCAAGAGTTTCGCCGCGCGCCAGGCGGGGTAGCAGCCGCCGGCAAGTCCCACCAGAAAGGCCAGCGCGCACCCCTGCGCCACCACGTCCCAACCGATTTCCCCCGAAATCAGCCGTCCGGTAGGACTCAGCCTCAGCAACTGAGTCAGAAACCAGGCCATGACACAGCCGACCACCGCACCGATCATGCTCAGCAGCGCCGACTCGAAAAGAATCATCTTTACGATCGTTGCACGACGCCAGCCGACTGCTCGTAATACGGCCAACTCGCGCGTCCGTTCGAAAACGGCAGTCAGCATTGTGTTCACCACTCCGATTGTGCCCACGATCAGCGCCAGGGTCGATGTGAACCATGCGACCGCTCGCGCCAAACGCACTTCGATCAACGAATCGACATACTGCCGCGCGGGCAAAACGTCGATGTTCGGCGCCAGCGGCTTGATCTGCGCGGCAAGCGACTCGACGGCGGCCCGCGAACTATCGGAGGCCACCACCATGAACACCGTTGCCTTGCCACGGCGGTCCATCAGCTCTTGCAGAGCCGCCAGTGGCACAACCACCGAATTGCTCTCCAATAAATTGAACGAGTCGAACACGCCGACGATCCGAAAACTTCGGCCTGGCACGAGTTCGAATTGGTCGCCCGCTCGTTTGGAAAGCGTGTTGGCAAGCACCTTGCCGATCAGCATCACGTCGCCGTCCCCCGGTTCGAGCGAACGGCCCTCGATCAATGTCACTTCATGAAGCACGAAACTGTTCGGCTCCAAACCTCGCACCACCACGCCAAGCACATCCAGTTCCGGAAACGAGAAGTTCTCGATCAATGCGCACGCCACATGCTTCACCCCGGGCAAGCGGGCGATTCGTCGCCCCAGATCTTCGTCGAGATTGCTCTGAAGCCGCTGCACGGTTGTTGCGCCGGCTACCACCAAATCGATTCCGCGGTTCTGAAAAACCGCCAACAACTGCCGCTCGAACGAGCCGACCGCTCCGACCAACGCAACCACGGCCGCGACGGCGACAGCAACGCCTGCGACCGTCAACGCCGATCGCAAGCGTCGCCGCTGCATATTTTTGAACGCTACATGGATCAATCGCATAATTCGGCTATTGTTGCCCAATCCGCGCGGCCCAACAAGTAGCCGTCGACCAGCGGCATTCCGCACGTCGTTGTTTGGCGCCGCGACGTTTCACCGTTCACTCGAATCGCGCGGGGCATCGAACGCATCTTGGCCGCAGTGTTGCGGAAACATACGGCCGCGCGTGGCAGAGTTGACTGACGCAATCCGTCGCGCGAAAGGAACCCGCTGCGGTTTTCCGCGGCCGACGAGCGGATCGACTGCCGCATCTTTTTATCGCAACGGTGCAAGATGATTCACTGCCGGGAGTCTCGTCAATCGGGCCGACAGATCGGCAGCGACCCGACAGAATCGCAGTGCAAGCTATGCACGAAGCGGCTGAAAGGCTGCGGGCGCCGTCGGGACCAGCCCAACGCAACGGCCGGGGCCGCCTTCCATTCCCGCAACCGCAACGGCCAACGGAGCCGATTGTGGCCAAACGCCCGATACACCCCAACTGAGCGCCGCCAAAAACACGTGCCGCGCCCATTCGCCCATTCCAGCCGCCAAGCCCCCATCTGGCGTTCACGATGATCGTCGGTTATAATTCCTCCTTGGTGTCGATAGCGGCTCGCACGTGACGGGGCTGACATCGACCGATTTACACGAGAAGCCCGATTCGTCGGGGCGTTCGTCCGAAAAAGCATGGGCGAACAGGCCGCGAAATGGCCGTTTTGCCCACCAAGCTATCTTCGGTCTTCCCGAATAGTCCGAAATAATTGCGGAAGTGGCCGCCGGCGCGGCAAAGCATGCGATCGCGTGCAGTCGGTGTTTGAACTGCTTTCCGTTTTTCGCGGTTCTATTTGGAGACTTCGATGATGGCAGGTGGAGAGCCATCGGGCCCTGTCCGTCTCGCTGCTGAACAGCCTGTTGAATAGGCCGTTCTTGAGGTTGCGGCCAAGTGTTTCTCCGCGACATTCGCGGGCCAGTGCCGCTGGAACTTAGTTGTACGACGGGCGCCGAGGAAAGAGCCTATTGGCCAATGCTGGACCGCATCGAGCAAGTCATTTGTCCCCGTAGCTCAATTGGATAGAGCGTCGGCCTCCGGAGCCGAAGGTTACAGGTTCGAATCCTGTCGGGGA
>CAZVZX010000066.1:0-15585 GCA_964631235.1 uncultured Planctomycetaceae bacterium
GCGTTGATCAACGTTTGCGGGCGGCCCTCTTCTACTGATACGGCGACCACCGAGAACGTCGTTCCCAGGTCGATGCCGACTGCTGGTATCGATAGCTTCTTCATAATCCCCGCTGTGCATACTGTGCCAATCGTTTGGCTCGTTGTCCACGAAGGAAGATCCTAAATCGCCGCCGTTCGTGCGGCAGGTGTCGGCCCCCGGCTACCAAGGCGGCGGAAACGACTCGGGCCGCAGCCACATCAGCACCAGGTAGCCCAACGACAACCCGACGATCGCCGAGAGCAGATACCCGACGACGATCACCAGCCAACGCGGAATCTCTTTCCGCGGAACAGCTTCCGGAAGGATCGTCTCCGTCGCCGTCGCTGTTGCCGCCGCAACCGATTCGCTCGCCGCGCCGATCGGGGACGCTTCAGCCGCCGAGGGGACGGGCCCGACGGCGGCCACCGTTGTCCCGAGGCCGACCGAGCGAGTGGTTCCTTCCAGCATACTTGCCGGCGCGGTGGCTGGCGACGGCACGGCTTCAGTGCCCGGGATTAAAGCCGCCAATTGCCCTCCGCCGCCCCATTGGGCCGAAACCGTCGATTCGGCCAAGGCATACTGGCTCCCCGCGACGGCTGCCGCCCCCCCGGCCGAAATCGCCGGCGTTGCCGCGCCCCCGCCCGGCGCGCCGATGGGCATCGCCGCACCGGCAGCGATCGCGCCGGGCACTGTCGTCGTCCCGCCCGCCTCGTTGAGCATTTCGCACACGGCCCGGTCGAAATCGACGAAGCCCGGTTCGCCGGAAAGAACCCGTTTCCAACGATCGAGCCCGCTGCCCGAAAGTCCGCCGGCCCGCTCCAGTTCGAGCTGGGCGGCCTGCCCGGTGCCCGGCACGGAGGCCTCGACGCGCAATCGCCCGTTGGTCTCGTACGAAAAGACGACGTCGATCGGCCACCCTTGCGGCAGCCCAGGGGGCAGGTCGCGGATAACCGTTCGCCCGATGCTCGTGCAGTCGCTCGGCGACGGGCTTTCGCCCTCGATTACATGGACGACGATCGATTGCTGGTTGTCCGACTTGGTGGTAAACCGCTCGACCTTCTTCGCCGGAAGCGGCGTATTCCGCGGAATCAACACGACGTTGATCTTCCGCATCGTGCTCGGCTCGATCCCTTCGATTCCCAAGCTGTGAGAGTTGACGTTGGTTACCTCGAAGCGCGCGGCGGCCTCGCCCTCGGCCTTGGCCAGCAGATAACCGGCGTAGATCGCCGCGCCCCGGGCAACGGCCTCGTCGGGATTGACCGAACGGTCGGGCTCGCGGCCGCTAAGTTGCCGCAGCATCTCCGCCACCATCGGCATCCGCGTCGCACCGCCGACCAGCAACACGCGATCGACCCCATCCCAGCTCCAACGCGCGTCGTTGATCAATTGGCGCGTCGTGTAGGCCGTTCGCTCCAACAAATCGCCCGTCAACTCGGCGAACAACTCGCGGGTGATCAGCAAATCCAAACTTCGCCCTTGGAAGTCGATTCGCATGTGGGTGCGCGGCCGGGCGCTGAGGGCATGCTTCGCCTCGATCGCCGCTTGCAGCAGCCGATTGCCCGCGGCTGGGTCGGTCAACGGGTCGAGATTGTGCAGGCGGCGGAACTCGGCAGCCGCGTGGTTCATCAGCCGCAGATCCCAATCGTGCCCTCCGAGTTGCACGTCGCCGTCGGTGGCCAGGGTGACGATCCTGCCGGCCGAAAGCTGAAGCAGCGTGCAGTCGAACGTCCCTCCGCCCAAATCGTACACCAGCACCGTCGTTACGCCCGACGGGGCGCGCCGCGCATCGAGATACCCGGCCATTTCGCCAAAGGCCAAAGCCGCGGCCGTCGGTTCGTTGACGATATCGAGCACGCGCAGGCCGGCCATCTCGCCCGCATCCGCCGTCGCCTTCCGCCGCGTTTCGTCGAAGTAGGCGGGCACGGTGATCACGCAGCGAGCGTCGGGGCCAAGCTCGGCGTCGATCTTGCCGCGAAGCTTTCGCAGAATGCAGGCCTGAATCACCTCCGGCGGCAGATACCGGCCCTGGATCGGGCGGCTATAGAACGGCGAACCCATGTCGCGTTTGACCCACTCGGCCACCAGGGCCGGATCGATCATCGCGGCATTGCGGGCGTCTTTGCCGACCACCACCTCCGACTGGGCGAAAAGCACCACGCTCGGAGTCAGCAGGTCGCCTTCGTCGTTGGGCAGCATCACACTGCGGCCGGCAGCGTCGAGCGTCGCCACGGCCGAAAACGTTGTGCCCAAGTCGATTCCGACCGGTATTAAACGAGCCATGCTCGACGATCAGCCTTCTGTTCCGCCCCGCCCATCGCGGGAAGAATTGCCCCAAAACACTCTATTCTAATTGCCCGCCCCATCGCCCTCAAGGCAGTTGACTTTCCCGCAGCCGTGGGCCATCGTGATAGTTCCCATCCCTTCGGCGGTGTGCGAAACCGCAAATACCGCGAAGGGGCCGATGAAACCGCGAATGAACACGAAGAACACTAAGTGGAAGAAGCATAACCGCGAATGAACACGAATAAACGCGAAAGCCAGAATGGAACCACGAATGATCGCGAAGGAGCGCAAAGGCTAGAATGGAACCGCCAATAAACGCGAATCAACGCGAAGGCAAAAATGGAACCGCGAATGGACGCGAATGATCGCGAAGGCATAAATGGAACCGCGAATGGACGCGAATGATCGCGAAGGCATAAATCGAACCGCGAATGGACGCGAATGATCGCGAAGGCATAAATCGAACCGCGAATGGACGCGAATGATCGCGAAGGAAAAAATCGAACCGCGAATGTACGCGAATGAACGCAAATGGGCGAGAAGAGGCGCGACGAGGCGCACGCAAGCCGGTTCCCGGTTCCTCCTTCATCAAACAATGATGATCGATCTCTCTTGATTGTTCTTCCTACGGAGTGATTCTTATGTTCCCGTTTGAGTATCATAACCCAACGAAAATCATCTTCGGCGAAGGCACGGTCGGCCGCATCGGCGCCGAAGCCCGCGGCTGCGGCCGCAAGGCCCTGTTCCTCTATGGGCGAAACAGCATCAAAACCAATGGGGTGTACGACCAAGTCGTCGCTTCGCTGCGCGAGGCGCGGGTCGATTTCGTCGAGCACCCGGGCGTGAAATCGAACCCGGTCCTCTCGCACACCCGCCGCGGCATCGAGATCGTCAAGCAAGAGAAGATCGACGTGATCGTAGCCGTTGGCGGCGGCAGCGTGATCGACGAGGCCAAGGCCATCGCCGCCGGGGCGGTCGTCGATCACGATGTTTGGGACTTCTTCACGCAAAAGGCGGCCGTCGCAGCCGCCCTGCCGATCGTCACCGTGCTGACCCTGCCGGCCACCGGCTCGGAAATGAACGGCGGCCTGGTGATCACCCACGACGAAACGCGAGAGAAGTTCGGCTTCATGGCGGTTCCGCTGCACCCGCGGGCGTCGATCCTCGACCCGACCACCACCTACACCGTCCCGCCCGACTACGTCGCTTACTCGGCCGCCGACTCGATGACCCATCTGCTGGAAAGCTACTTCACGCACAACGACCCGTGGGCGCCGATCCAAGATCGCTACGTCGAAGGTTTGGTGCGGACGATCATGGAGGCCACCGAAAAGATCCTCGCCAACCCGCGCGACGCCCAAGGGCGCGCCACGATGATGTGGGCCGCCACGCTGGCCTGGAACCGTTTGGCCAACGCCGGCGTCGGGCCGTTCGAGCTGCCCAATCACATGATGGAACACCCCTTGAGCGGATTGTACGACATTGCGCACGGGGCGGGCTTGTCGATCGTGCTGCCGGCGTGGATGCGTTGGACCGCCCAACAGCGACCGGCCCGCTTCGCCCGCTTCGCGCGAACGGTGTTCGACATCCGTTGCGACGACGACGCCGAAGCGGCCCGACAAGGCATCGAAGCCCTTCGCGCGTGGTTCAACAAAATCGGCACACCGACCACTTTCGCGCAAGGGCGCATCCCGGCCGCGGATATCCCCAAGATCGCCGACGAGGCGATCAAGCTGGGCAAGTTGTGGGGCATCACCCGCTACACCCCGGAAATGCTGCACGAAATCTATCGGCTGAGTCTATAACGGATCGACCGGCTGTGTTGATTGAGGACGCTGCGATTGCCCGGCGAGGTAAGCAACTCGCGTTTCACCTTCCTCGACATCCGAAGCACTTCGACGAACGAAAGGAACCCTCCGATGACGCACCGCCCCCTTCTGCCGCTGATCGTGTTGAGTGTCGTGATGACGGGTACAACGCTTTGGGCGGCCGATCAAGCGGCCGTTACCGCCCCGGGGGCCGAGGTCCGGCTGTTGGCCGACGGCTTCAAGTTCACCGAAGGGCCGGCCTGTGATGCGGCCGGCAATGTCTATTTCACCGATCAACCGAACGATCGCATCTTGGTTTGGACGATCGCGGAGAAGCTGGAAACCTTCATGCAGCCCGCCGGCCGAAGCAACGGCCTGACCTTCGACGCCCAAGGGATGCTGTGGGCCTGCGCCGACGAAAAGAACCAACTGTGGCGGATCGACCCGAAGACCAAACAGCACACGGTCGTCGTCCGCGACTTCGAGGGCAAGCTGCTCAACGGCCCGAACGACCTCTGGTGCCGTCCGCAAGGCGGACTGTTCTTCACCGATCCGTACTACAAGCGGCCCTACTGGAACCGCGGTCCAAGCGAAAGCCCGCAAGCCGTCTATTTCCTTTCGGCTGACGGCAAGCGGCTCGTGCGCGTGGCCGACGACCTCGAACAGCCCAACGGCATCATCGGCACTCCTGATGGAAAAACCCTCTACGTGGCCGACATCAAGGCGAAGAAAACCTACCGCTACAAGATCGCCGACGACGGCTCGCTCAGCGACAAAACCCTCTTCTGCGAGGCCGGTTCCGACGGCATGACCATCGACAACGAGGGCAACATCTACCTGACCGGCAAGGGCGTGATGGTCTTCAATCCCAAGGGCGAGAAGATCCAACAGATCGACGTGCCGGAGAACTGGACGGCCAACGTCTGCTTCGGCGGCAAAGAAAAGAACCGGCTGTTCATCACGGCCAGCCGCGGGCTGTACGCCGTCGAAATGCGCACCCGCGGCGTCGATTCGCAATAGAACCGCATCCCAACAAGCCGCGGAAAGTAGAAGGACCGGGCAACGAGCGGCAAGCTCGAAAGCGAGCGAAAGACGCTGAACCGAAACAAGTCACGGCTCGAAGCGCCGCGGTTCGGTTCGCTCGGTCCCAAAGACTCGACGCGGGCGGCGGGATCTCATTGGGTCAGCCTCGATGGCTCAGCCTCAATGAGTCAGCCTCAAGGGCGCAATGCCCCGCGGGTAAGGGCGAAGTAGAGCCCGGCGAAGACCTTCGGATCGATCAGTGCCCCGGCCGCCCGTCGCCGATCGAGCCAGGCTTCCAGCTCGGCGTAAGCGACGACGTGGACGGTGATCTCCTCGGCCGAGTCGCCGCCGCCGGGGGCCACGCGGCGCGCGTCGCGGGCTAAAAAGAGGGCGAAGACCTCGGTGGCCAGCCCGGCCGAGCTTGGGCCTTCGGTCAGGTATTCCCAGCGGTCGGCCTCGAAGCCGGTTTCTTCGAGCAACTCGCGTTGGGCGGCAACCAAGAGCGATTCGCCCTCGTCGCCGGCCGTGTCGCCCGCCAAGCCTGCCGGCAGCTCGATCACCGGGGCGTGCAACGGGATTCGATATTGCTCGATCAGCACCAGTTCGCCCCGTTCAGTAATCGGCACGATGACCACCGCGCCGCTGGCGTTGGTCCGCTCGACCCACTCCCAGCCATCTTCGGAAACCGCCCGAATGAACTTCCCTTGAAAATGGACCTCGCGTAGCGCTCTGGGCCGACGGCGATTGGCAGAAGTCGGTTCCATCAGTCGTATTCCTCGGTCATTGGCCGAACTGCGGATTGCGACCGCATCCGGAAAAACGCCGCGTTCGCCTCCTGGTCGCCCCGGCCCGGGTCGCCCCCGGCCTGGGACAAACCATCGGGCGGCGGAGGCTGGCCGCGCCGGTGCTTCGACGCACACCGTACCGATCCGGCCGGTTCAAATCGGCAAGTAATTTCCCAATAAAGGCTTACGGCAATTGCCGCGACTGAGGCACGCAACTGCGACCGACCGGCCCAGCGCGTGCAAGATGCCGCAAACAACGGCAACCATCTTACACGAATTTTGCACGTGGTGTTCAACAGACGGCCTTCGCGTGCGACGCGCGATTCGCCGCAACTCTGTCGGATGGGCCGTCCTGCCCGGATCGTCAACGAATCAAGCGAAGAGATAGCCAGTGTGGGTTTGTGAGGTATTCTGCTTGAGCCGACGTCGGGCGTTGCCGGAATCGAGCGCTTTGGCCCGAGGGCCACACCGGATTGAGTCGCTTGGCGAGGTTTTCAGAACAGGATGTGCCACGAGCGGATAACCCGGCCTCGACGGGGCCGACCAGCGAGCCCGAGGAGCGGTGGTCTAGCTTTGTCGCTTAGGAGCCTTATAATAAGCGGTTTACAATTCAGGCCCGAAATCGATGGATCGTCGCCACTGGTCGCGGTGTTCGCGTGCCGAGCATGCGGACGCGAACATCGTGCGCGGGTTGGCGAAGGCTGAGGAACAATGCCGCGCGGTTTCGGCTCGTCAGCGGAACCGGTATCGGGAGGTGCCCGTTGCCGGCTTCGCGTCTTCCCGCCTGCGAGTTCGGCCGTGCGGGGCGTTGCGTGCAAGCTGTCAGAGCATCTGTCGGTGCGGTCGCCGCTGCGGCCGCGAAACGAATGAGTTGTCACGCGTGGATGATCATCCAACCATGACTGAACACACTTTCAAAACGTCTTCTTCCGATCGCCCGGTGATGATCGAAGCCGTCGGGCTGTCGAAGTATTACGGGCAGTTCGCAGCGATCGACAAGGTTTCGTTTCAAGTTCACCGGGGCGAAGTCGTGGCGTTTCTCGGCCCCAACGGTGCGGGCAAGAGCACGACGATGAAACTGCTGACCGGGTATTTGGCCCCATCGGCCGGCGTGGCGAAGATCGCCGGGTTCGACATGTCGAGCGAACGGCTCGCGGGTGCGGCCCACTTGGGTTATTTGCCCGAGAACGGCCCGCTCTACCCCGACATGACGCCTCGCGCGCTGCTGAGCTTTTTCGCCGACGCCCGCGGCTTGGTCGGCGCGCGGAAGCGGCAGCGGATCAACGCGGTGATCGAACTTTGCGACTTGGGCAGCGTGATCGGCAAGCCGATCGGGAAGCTTTCGCGCGGGTATCGGCAACGGGTGGGCATGGCCCAGGTGCTTCTGCACGAGCCGGACGTTCTGATCCTCGACGAACCGACGGCGGGCCTCGACCCCAACCAGATTCACGAGGTGCGGGAAACGATCCGCAAATTGGGTCAAAGCAAGACGATCCTGCTTTCGACCCACATCTTGCAGGAGGTCGAGGCGATGGCCGAACGCATCTTGTTCATCAACGAGGGACGCTTGGTGTACGACGGCACGATCGCCGCGTTGCGGGCGGACGGCCGCCCCTTGGAGGATCATTTCCGCCGGTTGACCCGCGCCGCCTGACGCCTCCGGGCGACGGGCCCCAGCGCCCGTCGATCGGCCGGCACTGCGTCCGCGGTTGCCGGCCTGCGTTTCGGCCGAACAACAGACATTCGAATCTTCAATACAAGCGAAGCCATGAACGCCAACGTTTTATTCGCCGTTTTCAAGCGGAACTTCACCAGCTACTTCTCCAGCCCCCTGGGCTACGTGTTTATTCTGGTGTTTGTCGGGCTGAGCACGGGATTCGCCATCCTTTCGCCCGAGTTCTTCAACGTCAACCTGGCGAATCTCGATCAGCTCAATCGGGTGTTTCCGTTCATCATGCTGATATTCATTCCGGCGATCACGATGGCCGTTTGGTCCGACGAGCGGCGGCAGGGCACCGACGAGTTGATTCTCACGCTGCCGGCCAGCGACTGGGACATCGTCGCCGGCAAGTACCTTAGCGCGGTGGCGATCTTCTCCGTTTCGCTGGTCTATTCGCTGGCGTGCAACTTTGCGGTGCTCAAGGTGCTGGGCAATCCCGACTTCGGCCTGCTGTTGGGCACCTACTTCGGCTACTGGCTGATCGGCTTGGCGATGTTGGCCGTGGGAATGACCGCTTCGTTCCTGACCGCCAACCTGACGGTCGCCTTCATCCTCGGCGCGCTGTTCAATCTGCCGCTGGTCATCCTCATGTTCGCCGACACCGTGCCCGGGCTGCTCCGCGTCGGCCAAGCCGTCAAGGCGTGGAGCATCGCCGAACAATTCCGCGACTTCGGCCGCGGGGTGATTACGCTTTCGGGTACCGTGTACTTCGTGCTGATCGCAGCCACCGCCCTTTATGTGAGCATGATCCTCATCGGGCGTCGGCACTGGTTCACCGGCGAACAACGGCACGCACTGGTCGGCCACTACGCGGTTCGCGCCGTGGCCTTGCTGGCGCTGGTCGTCGGGCTGAACGCTCTGTGCTCGCGGCACGACATTCGTTGGGACGTGACCAGCGAACGGCTCAGTTCCCTCTCGCCGGTAACGCGAGAGATGCTTGCCAAGATCGACCCGAAACAGCCGATCGTCATCGAGGCGTTTATCAGCCCGAACGTCCCCGAACCGTTCGTGCAAACGCGGCTCAATCTGTTGAATACCTTGCGCGAACTGGAAGGCCGCGCCGGCGGCAAGATCCGCCTGCGGATTCACGATACCGAGCGATTCACCGACACGGCCGCCCGCGCCCAACAACTGCACGGCATCGAACCGCGGCGCGTAACCTACACGCAGCGCGGCGCGTGGAGCGAAGACCAAATCTTCATGCATGTGGCCGTCAGCAGCGGGCTGAAGAAGGTGGGACCGGTGTTCTTCGACCGCGGCATCCCGGTCGAGTACGAGCTGGTCCGCTCGATCGGCACGATGGCCGCCGAAAAACGGAAGAAATTGGGCATCGTCAACACCGGCGTGCCGTTGTTCGGGCAATTCGACTTCATGTCGATGTCGCCCGGAAGCGATTGGCCGATCATCGACGAGCTGCGCAAGCAGTACGAGGTCGAGCAAATTGATCTTTCGCGCGACGTAGAGGGCACGTACGACGCCGTGCTGGCCGTGCAGCCGTCGATGCTCGGACCGGAAGAGATGGATCGCTTCGTGGCCTTGGTGCGCGGCGGAACGCCCACGGCGATCTTCGAAGACCCGATGCCCGTGTTTGCTCAAGGAGTGGCCGCCACCAGCGCGCCCAAACAACCGCCCGGCGGAATGAACCCGATGATGATGGGCATGCGGAACCTGCCCAAGGGTGACATCGGGAAGCTTTGGGATTTGCTGGGGGTCGAGTTCCCCGCCGATCAGATCGTTTGGCAGAACTACAATCCCTACAAGCGCGTCAGTTGGTTCGAGCGCGAGCGGGAGTTGGTGTTCGTCGATGCGGCCGCCGGGGGCGAATTCAACCAAGACGATCCGATCAGCAGCCGCTTGCAACAGTTGCTTTTCCCCTTCCCCGGCTGGGTCCGAGGGAAGAATACGGCATCGTTGAAAATCACCCCGTTGGTGAAGACCGGCGTGCAAACGGGCACAGTTCGCTACGGCGAGATTATGCAGATGAGCCCGTTCGGTCCGCGAGGCGGCCTGAATCCGATGCGGCGACGGATTCCCGACCCGCGCCCCTTCGCCTTGGCCGTTGAGATTACCGGCACGGTTCCGGCAACCGATTCAGCGGCGGCCAACCCGGATGCGCCGGCCGGCGGCAGCGCCCTCCCGTTGCCCAGCGCTTCCGGTGCCGACGAGGTGCCCGGCGGCGCAGCCGACGCCAAGCCCGCTGCGGCTGCGGGCACCGTCACGGGCGGCACGGGCGAAGGACGCTCTGCTGAAGCGGAAATAACCGACGGCGGCAAAACTGACGAGAAGAATACGGCGGCCGGCGGTGCCGCCGAAAGCAAGGCGGCGGCTCCGCGGGAAAAGAAGATTCACGTGGTGCTGGTTACCGACTTGGACATGCTCACGCAGGAGTTCTTCCGGCTGCGCGAGCAGGGCGATTTGCCCGAGGTGGGCATTCACTTCGATTTCGACAACGTGACGTTCGTGCTGAATATCATCGACCGCTTGGCCGGCGAAGAACAATACATCGAGCTGCGGAAGCGGCGGCCGGTCCATCGGCGGCTCTCGAAGATCGACGCCTGGACCGACGACGCCCGCAAAGAGGCCGACAAGCAGCGCGACAAGTTCGTCGAAGACTTCAACGAGTACGAGAAGAAGGTCCGCGACGAGATCCAGAAGAAGCTCGACGAATTGCGGAATCGCAAAGACATCGAGCCGATGCTGCTGATCGAGGTGGGGATGATGCAGCAAGACCTCGAACGGCGTTCGCAGGTGGAGATCGAGCGGCGGAAGCAAGAGCGCGACCGCGAGATCAACCGCATCGAAACGGAGCTGAACCTGAAAATCAAACAGGTGCGCGATCGGGTGAAAGTTTGGTCGATCCTCTTGCCGCCCGCGCCGCTGTTGCTGTTGGCCGTGGGTGTTTGGTTGGTGCGCCGCCAGCGCGAAACCGAAGGCGTGGCGCGGTCGCGCTTGCGGTAGAAGGTGCGTTCGGCGTGCGGCGGCCGGAACACGCGGCGGCAATGCGGTGTTTTCGGCGGCAACCAATGGATTCAACAACCCCTTTTGCATTTCGTTAGATACCCGCGATGAACGAATCTGTAAAAACCCTGCTGTTTGTGGCGATTGCCGTGGTGGTTTGCGCAGCGGCCTGGCTGACCGGCCCGCGCGACATCGAACAGCCGACCGCCGCCGATTTGATCGGCACGGACCTGATCAAGCAATTTGATCCGCTGGCGGCGGCGAGCATCGAGATCGTGGAATTCGACGAGGCCAATGCGGCCGTCAAGCCGTTCCGCGTCGAGCGGAAAAGGGTGAAGGACCAGATCCGCTGGGTCATTCCCTCGCATCAAGACTACCCAACCGACGCGCAGAACCAGCTTTCCGACGCCGCGGCGGCCGTGATGGGATTGCCCGTGCTCGATCTGGTGGGCGAAAGCGCGGCATCTCACGCCGAGTATGGAGTGCTCGATCCCGACCCGAAAGTCCGCAAGCCGGGCGATCGGGGCGTGGGCAAGCGCGTCGTGCTCCGCGACGAGAAGGGCGGCGAGTTGGCCGCGCTGATCATCGGCAAGGCCGTCCCCGACAAGCCCGAACTGCGCTATGTCCGCCGCGTGGGCGACGACCGCGTGTGTGTCGTGAAACTGTCGGTGGACAAGATCACCGCCGACTTCGAGAAATGGATCGAAAAAGACCTCTTGAAGCTCAACCCGTGGGACATTACCGCCGTCCACATCAACGATTATCGCGCGGATCTCTTGCGTCAGCGATTGGAGATTCGCGGGCGAATGTCGCTCAAACACGACGACGCCGCCGACAAGAAATGGCAACTGGTCAGCGATACGACCTTCGATCCCGACTCGGGCCAGTGGAAAGCGGTTCCCTTGGGAGAAGACGAGGAACTCGACACCCAAAAACTCGATGCCATGAAAACCGCGCTCGACGATCTGAAGATCGTCGATGTCGAGCGCAAGCCCGAGGGCCTAAGCGCCGACCTGAAAGCCACCGGCGATGCCGTGGCCAATGAACAGTCGCTCGTCGCCCGCGGTTTCGTGATTGCCGATGTGGGCGAAGGGAAGCAAGTATATTCCAGCCGCGGGGAAATCCGCGTCGGGACCAAGGAAGGCGTGGAATACGTGCTCCGCTTCGGCGAAGTAACAGGCGAGGAATCGAAGAAGGACAAGCAAGAGCAGGAAAAGAAAGAGGGCGAGAACCCGAACGGCGAAAAGAAGGACGAATCGTCGCCGGGCATGAACCGCTATCTGTTCGTCATGGCCCAGTTCAATCAAGACTTGATCGAGCGTCCGAAGCTTGAGGATGAGCCGCCCCCGGCCGGGGCGGAATCGGCTTCCCCGGAAAGCAAACCCGCCGACGCCGCGCCGGGCGATGCGACAAAACCGAATGCCGCTTCGGCGGAAAAGCCTGCGCCGGCGGGCTCCGGCGCAGCCGATCAGCCGCCGAAGGAATCGACGGCCGGCGAAACGGCCGGCTCCAAGCCCGCCGACGAAACGGCGTCCTCCGTCGATAAGCAACCGGGCAGCCCCGGCGAAGACGCGCCGAAGGCGGAACCGGCCTCGACCGACGCCCCAAAACCGGCCGACGCAAAGCCGGGTGATGCGAAGTCAGACGACGCAAAACCGGCCGGCGAGGGCGAACAGCCCGCAGGCAACCAAGCAGCGAATGCAGACAACCAGCCGTCCGCGGCGGATCCGAAGGCCGCCGAGCGCGAACGGATTCGCACCGAAAACAAGCGGAAAATGGAGGAGTACGAGGATCGGGTCAAGAGAGGCAAAGAGAAAGCGAAGGAGCTGAACGATCGCTTCGCCGATTGGTATTACGTCATCTCGAATAGCGAGTTCGAGAAGATTCACCTGACCCGCGAGCAGATCATCAAGAAGAAAGAGAAAAAGGAAGACGAGAAGAAAGAAGGCGACGACCACGACCATCCGCACGGCGAGATGGAAAAGTTCGACGCGCTTCGCTCGTCCGGCCCGGCCGGCAAGTAGCGGCTGCACCCCTTGAGCCGACACCGAACGATTGCCCGCTAAGATAGCACCGTGCAGCGCACTCGTGTTCCGCTGCGAACACGAGTGCGTTTCTTTGCGCCGGGAAACAATCGATCGCCGCTGCGCTTCGCGGCAAGCGCGATTCGCATCACTCGATCGGCCCCAAGCGAACGTCTTTGCCGGGCCGATGGGTCATCAACCGATCGATCGTTGCACGGCAGCGTTCGCGCCCTTCGGGCTTCCACTCGATGAGCACGTGCCGCGGATCGTCCGGCTCGGCACGCCATTGGTTCGTGCCGTTGGGGAAGATGTGGTTGTAGCCTTCGCGACGCAATTGCCAGAAGGGTTCGGGCCCGACGATGGCGAACAGCGTGGCGATCTGGTCCCAACTGGGGCGCGTCGGTCGATTGCCCAAGTAGAGCTCGTAGATTCGCCGCACCGGGTTGTCGTCGGCCTCGGCGCGCAGCGGCTCTCCGGTCATCACGTCGTCGCCCAGCCCGCAAAAGTAGATCGTGGTGGGCCAATCGCGGGCCACGGCGACAGCGGATTGCGGATCGGGCTTCAGATTGCCGAACACGCCCGGGTCGAGATGCTCGGGATAGCGTCCGCCCATGCACACATAATGCTTTACCTTGCGGCGGACCAGTTCGCGGCCGCTCAGCGGACTATGTTCGTCGGGACCGCTGGCCAACAAGTCGCGCAGATTGGTCAAGTATCCAACGGTGACGATCACAGTGTCGCCGTCGCCTTGCGACGCGAGAATCTTGCGATAGAGCTTCGCCGCGTCCGGAGCGTCGGCGTTGGTCTTCAGCCTTCCGGGGAACTTCTCGGCAATCGCCCGGGCATAGCGCGAACCGCGGTCGATCGGCGCCCCCTTTCCTTTCGGCACGCCGATCGGCAAATCCGGACGGCCGAAGAAACGATTGATTCTTTCCACGCACGGCGCGGAATACGGATAGTGCGAACTGACCATGGTGGCCAAAATCTCGACTCGGCCCGCGTCGGCCAACGCATGCAACAGCGCCATCGCGCCGGCGTCATCGCAGTCGGTGTCCATATCGGTATCGAAGATCAATCGAACCGCCTGCGACGCCGCGCCGGCCGAAGCGTCGGCGGCCCACGCGATGGGTGAGCACGCCACCATCGCGGCCATCCATAACAAACCGATCTTGGCGATGCCCTTGTGCATCGCGGCAACTGGTGCGTTTTGCGGCAATCGAAATGTCTTCATCACGGCATCCCTCGGCATCCCAGAGGAAACGACCGCCATCGTATTCCAACCGAATCGGGCCGGCAAGCATCGACCCGTTCGCGAATGCACCCCCCGTTCGCGACATTTGGCCCACAGAAATGGGAATGCCCCCTGTTCGCCCGCCGGCTGTCGGGCCTACTTGGCGAGATCGAAAAAAAGAAAGCCCCGGATGGCCCGGAGCCGTGCGTCCGCTTCTCTGGCGGGAATCTGACCAATGGGCTCGGAAGCCCGAGGTGCGTTCCGCTGCTCATCGCAGCACAGCCGGAGTTCTCTTCTCCCGGCTCGATGTCGGCCCCCGACGGGAACGAGTATTGCGGCAGGTGCGGCAATTTGGGTTCGTCGGCCGACCGGCCGCCCGACAGTCTGTCACATCGCCCAGCGCAACGGCGGCGCTGCCGGCTTCGCCATGCATTCGGCGACCCAAGGGCGAAGTCGGCTCACACGGTTACGAAACCTCGATGCAATTGCTCAGCGGTCGATTGCACGGCAGCGACATCACGGCATGTTGAGCGAGTTGTTTGGAATAGTAACTGTCGCAATGCCCGCAAAGCCGAACGCCTTGGCGCGTGACCTCGACGGTCAATCCGCGAATGGCGTGGCCCGTCTCCTGTTGGACGGCCGTGCGAATCTGTGCCGCCAGTCGGCGTGCGGCCTCCGACGTGTCGGGCAACCACTCTTGCCCATCGTCGACCACTTGATCCCACGTGGTCAGCAGGTCGCTCATGACACCCTCCATGATCGACGCCCTGCGGCAAAATCCCTTTGCCGAACATCGGGCGCCAGTTCATCGGACAGCGTTCCGTGCCACCCATCCCCACAAAATCGAACAATCGCGGTCGGCTGATGGAACCGGCCGTCCGACCGCGAGGACGCTCTCCTCGCTACCGCGCATCCCGAGAACCGCATCGCCGGCATCTGCGGCCGAAACGAAAACCGCCATCCGTGCCGAGCGTCGCCCAACCGCTGCCATTCCGGCCCAAGGGCGCAACGGTCGGAAAAGTCGTTAGCGCGCGCTCGACCTCCGTCTCGACCCGCCCGCCGGAACTCAGCCGACCGGCCGAGCCGAACACAGGCGCATGACCGTGACTGACAACAGACGCACAGCTCCCGAGGTTTACGCGAGACCGAAGACCTCTCGACGACAGTCCGTCGAATCAATCGAACGCCACTTCGCTGGGAGTTGCTACCTCGATCTCGTTGATCAGTTTCACGTCGCAACAAACCGATCGCACGACTTCTTGTGCGAGTTGTTTGTGATAAAAGCTCGAAACATGGCCGCACAGGGCCAACGCGCCGTGTTGCTGATCTACTCGAATGCCGTGCAGCTCGTGAAAAGGACTATTGGCCAGCGCCGCCTGAGCTCGTTCAACCAGCGTCCCTCGCTCCGCCATCGCTGCCGCCTTCCATGGTGATTGTCCGGTTGCACTATTAGACCAAGAAAAAGTATAGTGCTTCGCTCCGCGTCCGTCAACACAACCTAGTCGGGGGGATGATGCTGGCTGGTTCCGCAATGGCGTGGAACTTCTCGGTCGGGGGACGAAGGGGCGAGTCGATCCGCCGACACGCGCGCTGGGGCGCAATGATCTGCTGCGCGACGAGATCGCGAAAGGCGAAACTAAATGAAATCGCGGAAAACAGAAAGCGGCTCAAATCGCATCCCTTCGCAATCGGCCGCTTCGCTGCGCCGGCGGCCGCTTCCGTAATTGTGTGG
>CAZVZX010000067.1:0-15164 GCA_964631235.1 uncultured Planctomycetaceae bacterium
CACCCCTTTTTACCCAACTCCCCCACTGTCGCGCCACAGGATTTCAGCCGCACCCAGGCAAAGGGGATCACGGTTCCGTCAAGGAACTGTAGCGACGCAAGGGCGCAAGAATACCGTCGGCCGGCCTGAAGACGCAAGAGAAACCGGCCTATTTTCCCACCCAAATGAGGCAGGGGCGTCTTCGTGTCGGTGCTCGGTCGCGTCCGCCCTCTCGGTCTTAGTCGCGGCCGTTTCGCCGATTCCCGGCCCCGACGGAGCGTGGCCTTCTGGGGCTTCCGATGGCTGACCAGATTGTTATGTTGGCGGGCTGATCGTCGGTGTCGGGGAGAAGAACAGCCCAATCGGCCGAGCGGAAATGGGAAAAAGAAGAAAGGGGCCGTTCCGATGGTCGCATCAGCAGCGCGAAGCGACGCAAGAGAATAAGCCTGCCCTTTGTCGCGTCACACAACGTCAACTGTTCGAATAAAAAGCCCCCAACGGCGGCCGAAGCTCCGAGCCCGGTCACCGCTGGGGGGGACTGCCGGCACGTGTTGTAGGCACCTCGGCGCTGCTCGAATCGAACACGCCGCCTGCCGCCGATCGGGTCCGAGCTTCTCGATGAAAGACTCGGGCACTGTCGGCCGAACGCTTACATAGAGAGGCGAACGCCGAGATCGCTCATCCGCTTTCTCGGCGTTTGCCCTCTGAACGACCTCCTCAATAATCTCGATCAGATGTCGGCGTACAAGCAGAACTCGTACGGGTGCGGGCGCAACTGCATGGCCTGCACTTCGTTAGTCATCTTGTACCAGATCCAAGTGTCGATCACATCCGCGGTGAACACGTCGCCGCGGAGGAGGAACTCGTGGTCGGCGCGAAGGGCCTGCAACGCGGCGTCAAGCGACCCGGGCGTCTTCGGCACTTTGTCGAGCTCTTCCGGTTCCAGATCGTAGATGTCCTTGTCGAGCGGTTCGCCCGGGTGGATCTTGTTCTGGATGCCGTCGATCACCGCCATCAGGATGGCGCTGAACGCCAAGTAGGGGTTGCAGCTCGGATCGGGGCAGCGGAACTCGAGCCGCTTGGCCTTCGGGCTGGGGCTATACATCGGAATTCGCACCGAGGCCGAACGGTTGCGCTGCGAGTAGGCCAGATTGACCGGCGCTTCGAAGCCCGGCACCAATCGCTTGTAGCTGTTGGTCGTCGGGCAGGCGAAGGCCAGGATGGCCGGCGCGTGCTTCAGCAATCCGCCGATGGCGTAGAGGGCCATGTCGCTCAATCCGGCATAGCCGCTGCCAGCGAAGAGCGGCTCTCCGCCCTTCCACAGCGAAACGTGCGTGTGCATGCCCGATCCGTTGTCGCCGAACAGCGGCTTGGGCATGAAGCACGCCATCTTGTTGTACTTCCGCGCCACGTTCTTGATGATGTACTTGTACATCATCACTTTGTCGGCCATGGGAACCAAGGCGTCGAACTTCATGTCGATTTCGGCCTGGCCGCCGGTGGCCACTTCGTGGTGCTGCGCTTCGATCGAGATGCCGGCGTCGATCAACGCCTGCATCATCTCGTTGCGGATGTCCATCTGTTGGTCGGCGGGCGGGCAGGGGAAGTAGCCTTCCTTATAGCGAAGCTTGTAGCCCAGGTTGGGCTTCTCATCGCGTCCGCGGTTCCACTGGCCTTCGCCGCTGTCGATGAAGTAGTAGCCCTCGTTGGCCTGCTGATCGTAGCGGATGTCGTCGAAGATGAAGAACTCGCACTCGGGGCCCATGTAGGCCGTGTCGGCGATGCCCGTGCTCTTCAGATAATTGACGGCCTTGCGGGCGACATTGCGCGGGTCGCGGGTGTAATCTTCGCGCGTGATCGGGTCTTGAATGTTGCAGATCATCGCCAGCGTCGGGATCGGCCGAAACGGATCAACGCAGGCCGTTTCGGGCTGCGGCAAGACGAGCATGTCGCTTTCATTGATCGCCTGCCAACCGCGGATGCTTGATCCGTCGAACCCGAGTCCATCTTCAAACACATCCTCCGTCAGCTTGTCGACCGGAATGGTGAAGTGTTGCCACACCCCGGGGAAGTCCATAAAGCGGAGGTCGACCGCCTTGATGTTCTTCTCACGACAGAGAGCCAATACCTCTTTGGGCGTCACTGGATTTGAACCTTTCTTTGACAAGGAACCCACCTGTTCTTTCTATCGAGCCTTCCGCCCACCGGGAGGCCCGCTTTGCCGGGGCAGTCCTCACACTGAAGTAATCGCCCGCGACGGTGACTGCCTTTCCTTTGCAAAGCGAGTGCCAGAGCCTGATCATTTTCGAAAATACGGCACCTAAATGTTTGATAAACAAAAGTTTAGGAAAAAGTCGCCGCCCTTGACGCCGTCATGCGTTCGCCATCGCTTGCACAAGAAGCGCGCAAGGCAGGCCGTATTAGCAGGCAAAAATGCGATTTCTTGGGCGACAAGCAAGCCGCAATCCGTTCGCGTGCTTGCGATACGAAGTCCTGCCTTCCCCCTTCCGCGTTCCACCGCGAAGTGAAGCAGAATGCGTCTCCCGGCCAGGGCCGACCATCATTCCGACAGAGTGCGAAGACAGAACCGCCTTGGCGAGAGCCGACCTTGCGCGGCTCGCCGTGCCTGAGAACCGATCGGAGGGGCGGGCTACCCGCGACAACCGCAAAAGACCGAAAGCGGTTCAAGCAGGGACGGTACAACGTGGGTCGCGTCGGTGCAACTGCGGCCGTTTTCGCAATCGTGTGCGACTATTCAGGACACCTGCGGCGAAGATAGTGCGGCTGTCGGCCGTTTGGAAAAGTAAATCTCGCTGATCAACTTTTCGTAGCCCTCGACCATGCTCTCGACCGACCCATGAGCAACCACCCAGCGGCGTGCCGCCTCGCCGATGCGCTCTCGTTTCTCGCGGTCGGCCAGCAGTCTCAGCACGAGTTCGGCGGCCGTGGCCGAATCGCCAGGCTCAAAAAGCAATCCGGTTTGGCCCTCGGCGATCGTTTCGGGAATCGACCCGACCCGCGGGGCCACCACCGGCTTGCCGCAGGCCATCGCTTCGAGAATCGAAACCGGATTGGCCTCCATGTGCGAGGTGAGCAAAAAGACATCAAAAAGCGAAAGCAGCTCGGGCACGTCGGGCCGCGAGCCGAGAAACGTTACGGCGTCGGCCGGCAACAGTTCGGCGGCCAGCGCTTCCAAGTCGCCCCGACGCCGCCCGTCGCCGACGATCAGAAATTGCGCATCGCTCTGTTGTTCGCGCACCCGGCGAGCGACTTCGAGAAACATCTCGTGGTTCTTCTCGGGCCGAAGCGCCGCCACGATGCCCACCACGGGGGCATTCTCGGGCAGCCCCAGCGCCAGGCGCAACCCGGCGTCGCGCCCGCGCGGACAAAACCGCGCCACATCCACGCCGTTGGGAATGACGCGCACCTTGTGCGCCGGGCAACCCTCGTGCTCGGCCAAGTAACGGCCGTGGGCGTGGGCCACGCCGATGAAGGCGTCGGTGATCGGGGCCAGCAAGCGGTTGAGCCGTTCCACGCGGTCGGGCAGGCCCGTCGAGTGCAGCGCCGAGCAAATCACCGGCACCCCGGCCAAGCGGGCGGCCAGTCGGCCCCAAAACATCTTGTCGCCGCCGGTGCCGATGGTTACCACCGCGTCGATCCGCCGCTGCCGCATCAGTCGCCACAGCCGATAAAGAACCCGCAGGTCGTACTTGCCGCTCAGTAGGCTCGTGTGAACGGGAATCTCGCGCGCCAGTTCTTCGCCGAGCACATCGAGGTATTTCAAGCAGCACAATTCGGGGGCGAACCGCCGCCGATCGAGCCGGCGGATCAACTCGACCAACAGCGTCTCCATGCCGCCCACCGGCATACTCGTAACGACGAACATCACCCGCAGCGGGCCGCGGCCGACGTCTCTTGCGTCGCCTTCTGCGTTGGTTTTTGCATTGCGTTCGGCATCGCGTTCGGCATCGGCTCCAGCGTCCGCGTTTGCATCGGCAACCTCGCAGCCGGACAACATGGCGGACGGAATGCGGTTGGCCGATGGGCTGGAATCCTCGGCGGTGGTCGGCGACGGCGCAGCGATCGACGGCCATTGATCGTCGGCCGCCTGTCGCTCAGAAGGAAATCGAATCATCGTAAGCAACCCGGGGACCCAAGAGATAGCCGCGGTGCGCCGCGCGAATCACGTCGCACGCGAGGGCCGCCGCACGCACATTCGCAACAAGAAACGCGTTGCGCACTCGCCCATTAAGAATAGGTTTTCAGCGAGGCGGCGTCGGGAGATAGGGGAGCCAGGCCGATCGTGTGCGATGCCGGCGGCGCGAGCGACCGCTACAACCGTTGCCATCGGTGCATTGCGTCGCGCCGGGCGGCGAAGGCGCTTGGGCGCTCGGACGGGCGGCGAACCCGCAGCTCTCGCCCGCCGCAAAGCGACCTTCGGCGCACTATCTTTCAAACGGGCGGATGCCGCGGCCGGTTTGTGCGACCGTTCCTCCCACGGCCTTGCGTTGCTTGGGGCGAGCCGGCGGCGATGGTTAACCGTTGCGTTCTCTCGGGCGGCCGGTGAGTTGCGAACCTTCCCTTCTTGCAGCAACCCAATGCATTCATCAAGCGATTTGCGCGTTCTGGTCATCGACTCGCCCGAAAAGCTCCGCGCCGAAGCAGCGCGATGGGATGACCTTTGGCGGCGCAGTGCCGCGGCTTCGCCCTTGGGTCGGGCCGAGCCGGTCGCCCAATGGCTCGAGCAGTTCGCGCCGCGAGGCACAACGACCGTGCTGGCCCTCTGCCGCGGCGAAACGATGGTGGCGGGCCTGCCGCTGGTTTCATCGCGGCTGGGCGGTGTGCTCACCGAGGCCGCGCTGACCGGCAACGAATGGTCGCCCTGCGGCGAGCTTCTCGTCGATGCCGCGGCCGACGAAAGCGTTTACGATGCGTTGATCGCCGCCTGCGCCCAATTGCCCGCCGCTTGGCTATGGTGCGGCGCGGTCGCGATCGATCAGCCTCAATGGCAAGGCTGGTCGGCGTCCTGCCGCCGTGCCGGCGCCGAGCCGTTGATTCAAACCCGCTACGAGGTGGGCCGCGTGCCGATCGGCGACGATTTCGAGGCGTTCCTTCGCGGGCTTTCGCGAAGCCATCGGCACGCCATGAACAAGGCCGTGCGGCGGCTGGGCGAGTTGGGCACGCTCACCTTCCGCCGCGAAACGGCCCCTCCGGTCGATGCCGTCGAGCCGCTGCTCTTCGCCGGCTTCGAAATCGAAGATCGCAGTTGGAAAGGTCGGGCCGGCACCTCGGTGCTCCGCACGCCGGGCATGTTCGGCTACTTCGTCCGCCAAGGCGAGGAACTGGCACGACGGCAATGCCTCGATCTCTCGTTCGTCGAGCTCGACGGCCGACCGATCGCCTTCCTCTACGGCTATCGCGGCAACGGGGTGCTTTTCGCCCACAAGATCGGCTACGATCCCGAGTTCGCCCAGTACAGCCCCGGCCAAGTGCTGTTCCACTTGCTCTTCGAACAGCTTCATGCCGAGCAGTCGGCCGCGGCGAAGCGGGGGCCCGCGGCGATCGAGTCGATGCCCAGCGCGGCGGAACCGCACGATCGACTGGTTCGCGTGCTCGATTTCAGCGGGCCGCTGACGGAGGCCACCTCGCGCTGGCGGCCCGAGGCCTACCCGATCGGCAAAATCGTCGTCGCCCCGAAGCGGCTCGTGGGCAAGGCGGCCCTCTACGCCTATCGCCGCTGGTGGCCGCGGCTTTCGGTCCTCCGCCGCCTTGTTGCAGGCAATCGCCGCTGAGGTACTCGAACCAAACTGACTCTCCACACTCCGCGCAATGCCGCTCCTCGCGCGGATCGGGGGAAGTCCGTTTCGGCAGAGCCGCTTATCCTGCCGGCGCGCCGCGATGGGCGTTCTTCTTCGGTGCGGACGATGATAGTTTGCGCCGCGAGAATCATCGGAAGCGTCGAGGGATCCCGGTTGCGTGGGAAGCATTGAGAGGGATCCCGGTTGCGTGGGAAGCATTGAGAGGGATCCCGGTTGCGTGCGCGGCTGGGGCAACCCTAAAATGCGTGGCGATCGGTCGTTCGGCATATGGCCGAAGCGGCGGACATTGCGCCCCCGTAGCTCAGTAGGATAGAGCGGAGCTTTCCTAAAGCTCAGGTCGCAGGTTCGAATCCTGCCGGGGGTACTTTTGTTTGGGCGGATGCTTTTTGGTTTCTTGCCGCGATCGCACAACTTGGTGACGTTCCGTTCGCACGGAACGAGAACGATCCCTTGGTTCGAAATAACGAGCGTTCTTCGGCCCTGTCAGAGCCGAGTTCTTCAGAAGCCCCCTGGGGTGACACTCGGCGTCACATTCGCAGGCGGGGTCGGTGGCATTCGATCGAATCCGATCTCGGCCCACATCAGACAGGCCCGGTGGCTCGACTCCAATGCAAGCGAAGTAGGTCGTGCCGGCCGAAATGGACAACATCCGCCACTGACGGATCGGCTCAGTCAACGCGGCAAGGACACGCACGCGCCACTCTGCTGAAAAAATCGGCAGCGGGCGGAGCGGGTGCCGCGCGCTGCCGGTCGTTTCGCCGATTGCCGGCTACAGCGGAGCGTGGCCGGCCGGGGCTTCAGGCAGTGATTAGATACAAGTCCCCGAAGGCGGGCGATGCTCTCACCGGCGGACGATGCTCTCACCGAGACTCTCGGGAAAAACACCGCAAGCGGTGCGAGCAAGCCCGACCTTTTCAACGGGCTTTCAGGCCTTCGCCTTGGCGTAGCACTGGGCCACGAAGTCCCAGTTGACCTTCGTCCAGAAGTTTTCGACGAAGCGGGCGCGCTCGTTGCGGTAGTCGATGTAGTAGGCGTGTTCCCAAACATCGACGGTCAGCAGCGGCGTTTTGCCGTGGCGAAGCGGATTGTCGGCATTGCCGGCCGGGATGATTTCCAGCTTGCCTTGTTTGTCGGAAGCCAGCCATCCCCAGCCCGAGCCGAACACCTTCACCGAGGCGTCGGTGAACAGCTTGCGGAACTCGGCCATGCCGCCGAAGTCGCGGACGATCGCCGCAAGCAACTCGCCGTTGGGCTCGCGGCCGCCGTTGGGCGACAGGCAGTTCCAGAAGAACGTGTGATTCCATGCCTGCGCGGCGTTGTTGAAAATCGGCCCCGAGCCTTTCACCACCAAGTCGTCGAGCGACATTTGAGCCTCGGGCTTGCCTTCGACCAAGCCGTTGAGGTTCTTGTAGTACGCGGCATGGTGTTTGCCGTAGTGGAACGAAACCTGTTCTTCCGAAAACAGCGGCTTCAGTCCGTCCATCGGGTAGGGCAGCGGCGGTTGTTCAAAGGGCATCTTTGCGACTCCTGTGTGTGTGTTCGCCGGCGACTCGCCGGCCGACAGATTGTTGCCAAGATACGCCCCGGCCGACGCAGCGGCCAGAGACCCCACAACAAACTCGCGGCGTTGCATGATGTTTCTCCCGGAAAGAACTCTTCGATGATCGACTAAATCGCTCTGCACCAGCGCGAAAACGGTCGCAACCTCAGCGAAGCGGCCGACGGCGCAGTGTTCGCCCATCTCGACCGCCTTCCGTTCTTCGCGGCTTCGTTCAACAACAAACAGAAACCTGATCGCCCGGCCCGGCAATGACAGCTTCGATCGGAAGGGCGCGTCCGGGTATCGACTTTCGCCCGACTTAGCTTTGAGGCATAATCACAGCCTGGGAAGACTGCCCCCCCCCGAGTGGGCCGTGGTCGGGATCTCGGAAACTGCCGATGGATTGTACCCTCGCGGTCAAGTCGATCAACTTGATCGACATTTCACGAGTTCGGATTCGCGACACGAGAGCGGGCGGTTCACCCGTCCCAAAGTTGTCTTTTATCGGGAAAAAGGGTTTTCGTTGCAGCCCTGTTGAACAATTCGTGTTCTAGTCCCGAGTTCTATGCCAACATCTCGTGTGTTATCAAAAGCTGCGGCAGTGTAACACGATGGTTCGTCAAGGCGTTTCGTTGCGGAGGCGCGCAAATGAGGGCGAAGGTTGCAGTGGTCGGGCTGCCGGCGGTTGCCGCGCTGGCCGCGACGGTGGCAGTGGTGTCGGCGGTGGAGACCGTTCGGGTTGATGTCGCCAACAGCGTGCCGCGAATTCTCGTCGATGGCCAGCCGGTGCGGGCGAGGATGTTTTGGGGAGCCACCGGCGGCGGACGCTTGCCCATCGGTCCGCAAGGGCAGCGGGTGGTGTTTGAGTTCTCCGCCCTCGAAGACGAGTTGAAGTCGGCCACCATGCACTTTCGATTCGGGGAGACGCCCGGAACGGTCGTCCTCGATGAGATCTTGGTAGAAGACATTTCCGACGGCGGCGCTGTGTTGGGCGCGCTTCGTTTCGAGTCGGGCGATGCCGATTGGAACGACCATTGGACCGTTTGGCCGCCGAGCGAGAAGAACATCGTGGGCAAGGTGGAAGTTCGGCCGGGTTGCGGGCAAGACGGTTCGGCGGGTCTGCTGGTCTCGTTGACGGCGCCGGCCGACGGTCGCTGGCCCGATTTCCATATTTATCACCGCCCAAATCTCGCATTGCGGAAAGGCCATCGCTATCGGGTGAGCTTCTGGGCCAAGGCGGAACCCGCCCGCAACATAACCGTGGCCTTCTATCGCCCGGGCGCCGCCTATACGTTCCTCGGGGGGCCATCGAACGGCTTCGAGGCCCAGATCAAGATGGCGGGCGAGGCCGGGGCTCGATTCGTCAGTTTTCCCGTCAGTTTGCCGTGGCCGCCGCCGGGAAAGACGGTCGATTGGACGCTTCCCGAGTCGCAATGCCAGAAGGTGCTCGACGCCAATCCTGACGCCCTATTGCTGCCGCGCATCGGCGTTGATGCGCCACAGTGGTGGCTCGACGCTCACCCGGACGATGCGATGGTGTGGGACACCGCGCCGCAGGGTCGCTACGCTTCGGTGGCCTCGCCCGCCTATCGCCGCGATGCCGCCGAACGGCTGGCCGCATTGATCGCGCACTTGGAGGAGAAGTTCGGTCCGCACATCGCCGGCTACCATCCCTGCGGTCAGAACACCGGCGAGTGGTTCTATCAGGGCACATGGGCCAAAGGGCTG
Source organism: uncultured Planctomycetaceae bacterium (assembly GCA_964631235.1). Lineage (GTDB taxonomy): Bacteria > Planctomycetota > Planctomycetia > Pirellulales > Thermoguttaceae > JARKPK01. The sequence continues at coordinate 9,067 of CAZVZX010000067.1, forward strand.
AACGGTTACGGTCCGGCCGACATGCAGGCATGGCGCCAATGGCTCAAGGGCCGATATGCCGATGATGCGGCCCTTCGCCGTGCCTGGGGCGATCCGCAGGCGACGCTCGATTCGGCCTCGACGCCCGCCGCTGCCATCCGTCGGGCATCGCCGGCCGGCGCGCTTCGCGATCCGCGAACCGAACGCGCGTTGATCGACTTCGCCGAGTTCCAGCAAGACGCCATGGCCGACTGTGTTTGCCAACTGGCTCAAGCAGCGCGACAGGCGAGCAAAGGGCGCAAACTGGTCGTCTTCTTCTACGGATACGTGTTCGAGTTCGGGCCGGTGGCCAATGGGCCGAGCACCTCGGGGCACTATGCCCTGCGGCGCGTGCTGCAAAGTCCCGATATCGACGTTCTCTGTTCGCCGATCTCGTATTTCGATCGCGGCCTGGGGCAGAGCGGACCCGCGATGACGGCCGCCGAAAGCGTCGCGTTGGCCGGCAAGATGTGGCTGTTCGAAGACGACACCCGCACGCACTTGGGCACCGGCCGGTTTCCCGGCTGGCGCGACGGAGCGAACTCGATCGAAGAAACCAATCAAATGCTGCTGCGCAACACCGGTCAATGCGCGATCCGCCATTTTGGAACCTGGTGGATGGACCTTGGTGCAACCGGCTGGTTCAACGACCCGCGGATGTGGGCCGAAATGAAGCGTCTGGCGGCGCTCGACCAACGCCTGCTCGGCGAGCCGATGCCCTTCCGGCCGGAGGTGGCCGCCGTGATCGACGAGAGGGCGATGCTTCGCGTTGCGCCGGCCGGAGTCGCCGTCTCGCGCCTTGGGGTGTACGAGGCGCGCCGAGCCCTGGGCCGCATGGGAGCACCCTACGGCCAATACCTCCAAGACGACGTGATCGCCGGGCGAACGAAGGCGAAGATGTACGTCTTTCTCACCGCATGGCGGCTGACGGCCGACGAACGCCGACAACTTCTTGCCGCCACGCGGGGAAGCACGCGCTTGTGGTGCTACGCCCCCGGCTACCACGACGGCGACGCACCCTCGCTTGAAGCAATGAAGGAGCTGACCGGAATGGAAATCCGAAGGGCGGCGCCGGGCGCTGGCGCCCTGGCGCGGCCAACGCCGGCGGGCCAACGACTCGGCCTTAGCGGCCCGTTCGGCCTCGATGCGGCCATCGACCCGCTTTTCACCGTGACCGGAGCCGGCGACGACGAAGTGCTGGCAACCTACTCGGACGGCTCGGCGGCGGTTGTTCGGCGCCGAAGCGACGACGGCACATCGTTCTTCGTGGGCGCACCGGGCTTGTCAGCCGAACTGTTGCGGGCGGCGGCTCGCGATGCCGGCGTTCATCTGGTGACGCAGCAAGATTGCAACGTTTACGCCAATGGGCCGTATTTCGTTCTTCATGCCGCAGAACATGGCCCGTTGGAAGTGGATGTGAATCGCGAGGGTGAGGTCCGCGACTTGCTCACCGGCGAGCGAATCGGCCGAGGACCGCGTTTCGCCCTGCCCCTGAAGAAAGGCGAAACGCGGGTGCTCGTCGTCGAATAACTACCGGGTGCTCGACGTGATCGGCAAACCGCGGGAAAATCACCACAAGATGCACGATCGTCCCGTGCGTCTGCCGACCGAGCAACGATCGATTCTTCGCTCACCTGACGAGGCGACTTGCGCCCGATTCAATCATCGTGTTCCTTCATGCCCGCGAGCCAATGCCGTGTGCGCGGCAGGTCTCGTGCGGCAGGAATTGCTCTTCGAGCACGGTTGCCAAACGACAGGCGATCGATCGTTCTCGTCCCGAACGGCCGGTAGCTCTTGCGGCTACCAGATACGCTCGCTGTGTCGGCCGACGGAAGCCGATCAAGGGCGAAATCGTTCGCTCGACCTGGAAAATGTGCGGGTTGTAGCGATTGTGCGGCCGATAACGATAAGAAAGAAGCGGTCGCGTCGGCAGAAATTGTGGATTGCGATTCGGACGGGACAACTCGATTCGGGCAACAGGGCGACGATACGCTGCCGCGACCAAGAAGGAACGTCGATGTAAGTTTCACTCAGATAGAAGCTTACAGCCTAGAAATTGAAACATCGGGCCGCGGTGATCGGCCGGGAGTGTCCGCAGGCTCAGGCTTACGGCAGGCGAAGATCCAATCGCAGTTTGGTCTAATCGCCCATTATTATTAATCGATTGCAGGTGTAAACCATGCTCCGACATGCACTTCTTCTCACGCTGCTGGCTTCGGTTTTGGCGACCTTGGGATGTGCTATGTGCGCCAGCCCATACGACTACTGCGGGCCAACATACTCGGGCGGCGCGTGCGGAGAGTGTGGCGATTGCGGAATGTGCGACCCGATGGCTCGGTCGGGATCGGTTCTGTCGCCCACACTCGGCTACGATTACGGCCAGGTGCAGCCGATGCCGTCCCGCACTCGACCCGAGGAAGTGCGCCGCGAACCGACGCCCGCCGCTCCTCCGCCGACCGCTTCGGCAGTTCGCATGCCGCGCGGCGATAGTGCCGGCGCACGGAAATAACATCAATGATCTCTTTGACTTGCACACGCAGGGCCGATTGCGCGCCGTGCGAAGTGAGCAAGCCGCCCCGCGAGCCAAGCCGTCCAAGGGGCGCGCGCCCCATGCCGCTCCGGCCGAATGCTACATCGAGAAGCCGTCGGGCAGAATCGTGTCTTTCGGAATGACGGCAATGCCGTCGCGGATCATGCCCGAGGCGGTTTCGTCGCTGTTTTCCAGCCGCTGTGCATTGACGATCTTTACGGCCCGGCCGATTCGGCAATTCTTGTCGATAATCGCCCGTTCGATGAGCGAGTCGTCGCCGATTCCCAGCGGGGGGCGGCCTTCGGCCCGATCGGCCGAAAGCTGATGGTCGGTTTCGTAAAAGTCGTTGCCCATCAAGATCGAATCGCGGACCTGTACGTTGCGTCCGAGGCGGCAACGCAGCCCGATAATGCTGTTCTCGATCACCGCGCCCTCTTCGATCATGCAGCCGTCGGCCACCAGGCTGTTGCGGATCGTTGCCCCGCTGATGTGCGACGGCGGCAGAAATCGGGCCCGCGAAAAGATCGGGGTTTCGGGCACCGCCAGGCGGAACGGCGAATCGCTGCGGCCCAGCGCGATGTTCGCGTCGAAGAACGACTTGATCGTGCCGATATCTTCCCAGTAGCCGTCGAACAGATGCACTTGAACGTGCCGCGAGCGGATCGACGCCGGGAAAACCTCTTTGCCGAAGTCGCGGTATTCCGTCTTCCGCAAGGCATCGACCAGTGTATCGCGGTTGAACAAATAGATGCCCATGCTGGCCAAACAGTCGCGGCCGCGGCTTTGCAGGCCGTGGGCGTCGATCCAGGCGGGATCGGTCCGAACTAGTTTCAGTTCCTCTTCCGTTTTGGGCTTTTCCAAAAAGCCGGTTACTCGGCCGGTGTCGTCGAGCCGCATGATGCCGAAGGCATGAGCCTGGCTGCTGGTTACCGGCACGGTGGCGATTGTTACGTCGGCCCCCGAGCGGCGATGTGTTTCGATCATCTCCCGGTAGTTCATCCGATAGAGCTGATCGCCCGAAAGGATCAGCACCAAGTCGATGCCGGGCTGCTCGACGTAGCGGAGGTTCTGCCGGACGGCGTCGGCCGTGCCCTGGTACCAATTGGCATTATCGGTGGTTTGCTGGGCGGCCAGAATCTCGACGAAGCCGCCATTGAACGGATCGAACTGATACGTGCTGCGGATGTGCCGATGCAGGCTCACCGAATTAAACTGCGTGAGCACGTAAATGCGATTCAGTCCGCTGTTGATACAGTTCGACAGCGGGATATCGATCAGCCGATACTTGCCCGCCACCGGCACGGCCGGTTTCGACCGATACTTCGTCAACGGGTACAAACGTGTTCCCTGACCGCCGCCGAGGACCAGTGTGGCTACGTTCTTCATACGATTGACATTCGCTGGAAAAGTACCTGCCGCTATACCGATCGCCTTTCGCCGGTGCCAACCGGCAAGGCGTCGCTGCATCCGTCGTGTCTCGTTCGGGCAGCCGCCCCTGCGAGCGACGACGGCCCGCGGGGAGCCGCCGCCTCGTTCGAGCGGTGCCACCCGCGGAGTAACCTATTCTATCGGCCCGGTGAACGACAATGCAACGAGCCTGTTTGTCCACGCGACTTAGGGCCCGCAGATACGGGAATGTGCCCGCCGTGCCGCTGGTGCCGGCCGTTGCGTCGCCGTTCACTTCAGGGGGAATTCGACCGGATCGCCGGCCTTGCGCAACTCGTCGGCCAGCAGTGTGCGCATTTGGGCGACACGTTGGGCATGTTCGGACCGCTGGGCCAGGTTTTCCATTTCCAACGGGTCGGCCGCCAAGTCGAAAAGCTGCGTGTGCCGCGCGCCCTGCACGTGATATTCGATCAACTTGAACTGGCCTTGGCGCACGGCCCGTTGCCATTGCCGATAACCGGCAATGATTTGTTTGCGTCCCTCCGGGGCTTTGCCGTCGATCAGCGGCCGGAGGCTTTCGGCATCGCACTTGGGTGTTTTCGCCCCCGCCCAGTCGCACACCGTGGCGAACAGGTCGTGCAGATACACGAGCGAGTCGCTTCGGCCCGCGCGAATGCCCGGCCCGGCGACGATCAGCGGCACCCGGATGCTGTGTTCGTAGAGGTTCTGTTTGCCCATCAGCCCGTGCCGTCCGACCGCCAGTCCGTTGTCGCCGGCGAAGATAACGATGGTGTTCTTGCCGCGGCCGGAGGCATCGAGCGCGTCGAGCACGCGGCCGATCTGGTGATCGAGGTGCGAGATCATCGCGTAGTAGTCGGCAATGTGGCGGCGGATTTCGTCGGCCGGCCTGGGGAACGGCGCCAACAGTTCGTCGCGGATGCGCAGTTCGCCGTTGTCGAACGGGTGTTCGGGCAAGAAGTTCTTCGGCAGTTCGATTTTTGCCGGGTCGTACAGCCGGGCGAACTCGGCCGGAGCGGTCCGCGGATCGTGCGGCGAAGTCAGCGCCAGATAGAGGAAGAACGGCTTCGGGCCGCGATGCTCGCCGAGCAGTTCGATCGCCGCGTCGCAGAAAAGCTCGGTGGAATGCCGCTCGATGATTCGCGGCTCGCTCAGTTTGCCCTGGTCGGTCAGGTCGCGCAGCGGCACGCGATATTGGTTGCTCATTCCGCCGAGAAAGATCGCCCGCGCCTTGTCGTACCCGCGAATCAAGCCGGGTGCTTTGTTGTGCCACTTGCCCACGGCATAGGTGGCATAGCCGGCGCCGCGCAGCACTTCACCCAAGGTGGTTTGGTCTTGCAAGTCGTCGCGCGCGTGCCACAACCCCAGCCCGCTGTGCAGCATCGCCCGACTGGGCACGCACACGGCCGGCTGCGTGCCGCCCATGATGTAGGCGTTGGTGAAGGCGAAGCCGCGCTCGACGAGTCGATCGATCCGCGGCGTGCGGATTTCACGGTTGCCCAACGCGGCGATCGTGTCGAACCGTTGATCGTCGGTGAGAATCAAGACGATGTTCGGCGGCGATTCCTTTTTCGGATCGGCGGCCGAAGAAGCCGCATTCGTATCCGCGGCCGCTGCGCGCGCCGTTGCCGTCGCTTCGGCCGCAACCGCCGTCGCCGTGAACAGACACGCGGTCAACGCCATCGAGGCCGCATCACCATAGAGAAACAATCGAGAGGCTCTCATGAGAATTGGTCCCTGATTCGCCGTGGTTTGGGGGAAGGAAGCCGATCAGCCCGAAAGGGATAGACCTCAGTCAGCCCTTAGCCGGCAGGCAACGCTGCCGACCGATACCCATTCTGCTCTGCCGTCCGCTCGATTGCAACAAACCGCCGATCATCGCGAAGGGAGATCAAAACCGCGAATGCACGCGAATGTGCGCGAAGGTGGTCTGGAACCGCGAATGGACGCGAACGGGCGCGAAGGGGGTTGGCAACCGCGAATGGACGCGAACGGGCGCGAATAAGGGTAAATGAGATCGGCAACCGCGAATGGACGCCAATGGGCGCGAATAAGGGCAGATGAGATCGACAACCGCTTATCGACGCGACAGGGGGTGCGGCTGAAATCCTGTGGCGCGACAGTGGGGGAGTTGGGTAAAAAGGGG
>CAZVZX010000068.1:0-14443 GCA_964631235.1 uncultured Planctomycetaceae bacterium
GCGCGCCCTCGTCGAGCATGGGGACATCGGGCGGCGGATCGGGCGGCGGCGCGCCGAGGATGTTTTCGAGCACCCATTTCCCCCGCTTCACCGGCGAGGTTCGCGTCGGGTTCGAGGTGACGGCGAGCGTGGCCGCCAACCCCAGCACGCCCCCGCGCGCCCGAACCGATTCATCGCCGTCGAGGGCCACGCGGCGGAAGTGATCGCCTTCAACTCCTTCGATTCCATAGAAACGCGCGAGTCGCGCGTTGACGAACGTGTAATCGGCATCGATCAGCTCGAGCACGCTGCGGTTCTCGCGGACAATCGTCTCGAAGAACATCTCCGCTTCGACGCGCATCGCCCGCCGCAATTCGTCGTCAAATTGCGGAAACTGCCGCTTGTCGGGCAGAATCGCGTCGAGATTGCGAAGCTGCAACCACTGGCCGGCAAAGTTCTCGACTAGCGCCCGGGCCTTAGCATCGGCCAACATTCGCCGCACTTGGCGGTCGAGTTCGACCCGCAGCCGCCCGCGCCCCGCCAGGTCGAACAATTCGTCGTCGGGCATGCTGCTCCAAAGAAAGTAGGAAAGCCGCGAGGCCAGTTCGTATTCGTTCAGCTCGCGGATGGCGTCTGCGCCCGGCGGGTCGAGTTCAACGCGGAACAAGAAGTGCGGCGAAACCAGAATCGCTTCCAACGCCGTGCGAATGCCCGACTCGAAACTGCCGCCCGCCGACCGAACGTGCCCGGCCAAGCGAACCAATCGTTCGACCTCGGTATCGGTCGCGGGCCGACGATACGCGCGGGTGGCCAACCGGCGGAGGATCTGGGCAGCGGCCTGATCCGGCGATCGGTCGGCCGAAGGCTGCACGGCGATGATGCGGCGATGCGATTCGGGCAATTGTTCCCGCGTGCGGCCCGCCGCGTCGGCGACGATCGCTTTAGCCGCGATTTGCTCGGCCGCCGCCACGTACTTTTCCATCAGCATGGGCGACAAGGTGAGCACATCGCCGATGTTGTCGAAGCCGTAGCCCACATCGTCGGCAGGGAAGTCGGCCGTCGCATTGAACTCGACCCCGAGCAAGTCGCGAATCGTGTTGGCGTACTCGGCGCGGTTCAGCCGGCGAATCGTCACCCGGCCGGGGTCGGGCGGGGCCGCTCGATCGGCGGCCGCCAATGCGGCATCGAGCCAAGCGACGACTGCTTGGCGGTCTTTCTCGGGCGGCGAGTCGCTGTCTTCCGGCGGCATCTTTCGGCCGCGAATCATCGTCAGCACCTTGCGCCAAGCGGCCCGATCCTCGGCCACCGCTTGCGCCGAACGGTACTTGTCCAGCGCAATTCCGCCCTCGGCATCGGCGCCGGTGTGACAATCGAAACAGTAACGCTGGGCAAAGGGGCGCCACGATTGGTCGAAGAATTCGTTCGCAGGCCGGCCCGGCTGCTCGGCCGCCCGAGCAACGGCAACACCCGCCGCCGCAACCCCGACGATCAGCGCGATCGACGCAACGGCATCTCGCATCGTCCCGGTCTCCTCGGCTGACGCTCTTGAGGTAGCCTTCGCACGCTGAAATGAACGCTTTCTTCCCGCACGACAGCGAGCCATTTCGCGCCGCGCGAGGCAGAAACGCGAGCGAACTTCGACACGGCCCTCGGTCCGCAAGAACCAGCCTCGCGTTGGTCGGCCGCGTTTGGTTGGCTTGATCGAATTGCTATTCCCGACGCCGATCGGCAGGCGGCAACATCACGGCAGGAATCGGCGGGCCAGGGCGTCTCGCGCCTTGGCTGCCCAATCAATATACACAACGCCGCCAATTCTGTCTCCCGAAATTGGCAGTTTTATCGCGTCTTTCCCGTTTCGGGACAGTTGGGCGGTTGAGCGATCGAGCAGCGTTTCAGCCCTGGGAATGGGTTAGGCTGGTAAGTCGGTCAGCCGGGTGCCTGTCGGCCGGTGCGGTCGCTGAAGGCAATCGGCAAACCCGGGCTATCGGCCGGCGGGCTGAGGGCCGGCCGCCGCGTAGGTGATCGGGCAGGTCGCCGTCCCCGAGTCTTCCGGCCCGAAACGCACTTCGCCGGAAAGCCGATACGTTCCTCCCTGCAACCGCACAGTGATCGGTTCGGTCAACGGTTGAGCGCGCTTTCGCTCGCGGATGGCATCGCGGGCGCGCTCGATCGTGGCAAACGGTTGCTCCGCCGAACCGGGGTTCGCGTCGTTGCCGTCGGCGGTGCTCACGTAGTACTCGGCCGCCACGGACGAATCGGACAACGCCAAGACGAACAACGCGCCCAAGGTTAGCGACAGTCGGAGGCAGCTTGTTTTCATGGTTTGAACCCGCATCGTGGAAGAATGGCGCACCGTGCCCAATATCGGGAACACATCGCCGCCGGGTCGAACCCATGCGAATCGGCGGCGGTCCGAAGAACGTTGGGCCTCGACTCGAAGCGGGTTCCGTTGCCACGCGCCGCGCGATCAGCCCAACAGCCGGCGGACGCTTTCCAGCAGTCGGTCCATGGGAAACGGCTTGCGGATGTAGTCGTCCACGCCGAGCATCTCGGCGTAGGCCTTGTGGCGACTGCCCTCGTTGGCCGTCACCATGATGATTTTCAGCGGCACCGGCCGCGTGCGGCGCAGCTTTTCCAGCACCAGAAAACCGCTCCGCTTGGGCATCATCATGTCGAGAATCACCAAATCGGGATCCTCGCGTTCGGCCATCGCCAGCCCTTGATTGCCGTCGCGGGCGATGACGATTTCGTAACCGGCCGCTTCCAGGGCGATCCGCATCGATTCGATGATTTCGCGATCGTCGTCCACGAGCAAGATGCGTTTGGTTGCGCGCGGACCTGAGGAAGACGGGGCAGACGTCGGATCGATGCTCATAGCGGTCCTCAATACACGAACCCACACGGTTTGCCCGACAGCGAATCGCCCGCCCCCTGAACCATTGCTCGAAACGGCGGCATCTGCGGCCAAGGCGACTCGGACGACGGTAGGCACCGCGTGCCGCGGGGCACTCAAGAGGCCGACGGGCCGCCGTCAAACCCTCATTGCTAATCGATCTTCAGCCAGATTGCAAGCCCGCGAAGGTCCACAGAAATGGGAATGCACCCATCGTCGCGGAACGCACGATCGCGTCGTCGGCGCCGGCCAAAACGCCGCGAGCAGAAAGCAGCCGGTCGCCGCCAGGCCATTCACGGCCCGAAGGTTACGGGCAGTTCGATCGCCGCCGCCAAACGTCGGAGGTATTCGCGGCGCGGAATCTCGACGGCCCCCAGCGATGCCGTGTGCGGGGTGATCACTTGGATATCCCAAATGGCGAAACCGCGGGCAACCAGATGGTCGCGCAGATGGACAAGCGCCACCTTCGAAGCGTCGCGCTGAAGCGAAAACATCGACTCGGCGGCAAACAGCCCCCCGACGGCCACCCCATACACGCCGCCGACCAGTCGGCCTTGCCGCCAAACCTCGACGCTGTGCGCGTGCCCCAACTCGTGCAGCCGCGTGTAGGCCTCGATCATCGCCGGCGTGATCCAGGTGTTGTTCTTTCGTCCGGGCGATTCGGCACAGCCGACAATCACCGCCGGGAAGTCGCGATTGAAGGAGATTTCGAAATCCGTGGTGCGGCACGTGCGCGCCAACCGTCGAGAAATGTGAAACCGATCAAACTCGAAAACAGCCCTCGGGTCGGGCGACCACCAAAGCACCGGGTCGAATCCCTCGATCGGCCAGGGAAAGATGCCGTGGCGATAAGCGTCGAGCAACCGTTCCGGCGAAAGCGAACCGCCGACGGCCAACAGTCCTTCCGGCGAGGCAAGCTCCGGCGACGGAAAGAACCGTGATGGCCCCAGTCGGCTCATAGCTGCTCTGTCCTTCGGCGATTCGCACAGCCGCCGGGGCCGCCCCGCTGACAAACTGCCGCCGACAAGCCGCCGCTGACCATTTGCGGGCAACACCCCGCGTTAACACATCGCGTTAACACCACGCGTTCACACCACGCGCTGACACAGCGCAGGCAGTCAACGCGCGCCGCGCCCGCGGCCGTTGTCTCCCGCGCCGGCGGCACGCGAGAACCAGACGCCGCCCTTCGCGTCCGCGACCGATCATTTGATGCGGCCGGCCAGCTCGTCGGCCAACTCGCGGCGGTGGACGCGCCACTGGCGCAGCGAGTCGCGATCGCGGATCGTCACCGTGCCGTCTTGCAGCGTTTGACCGTCGATCGTGATGCAGTACGGCGTGCCCGCCTCGTCTTGCCGACGATAACGGCGGCCGACGGCCCCCTTTTCATCGTAGCAAACGGCCGTCCGCGTTTTCAATTCGCCGTAGATGTCGCGGGCGATTTCGGGCATGCCGTCCTTCTTCACCAAGGGGAAGACGGCGGCCTTGATCGGCGCCAGCCGCGGGTGCAGCTTCAGCACGGTGCGCTTTTGCGGCACGCCGTTTTCGTCGGGGGCTTCATCCTCGCAATAGGCCTCGCAAAGGAAGGCCAGCGTTGCGCGATCGGCCCCGGCCGACGGCTCGATGACATGCGGGACGAATCGCTGTTTCGTTTGGTCATCGAAGTAGGAAAGGTCTTTCCCGCTGCCGCGATGCCGCGGCTTGCCCTCGGCATCGAGCTCAAGTACCAGTTGATCGCCCTGGCGGACCAGCTTGCCTTCCATGTGGCTGCGCAGATCGAAATCGCCGCGATGAGCCACGCCTTCCAATTCGCCGAACTCGCCCGGCGGAAGGAAGGGGAAGGCGTACTCGATGTCGGCCGTGCCGCAGGAATAATGGCTCAATTCGTCCTTCGAGTGATCGCGAAGTCGCAGGCGGTCGCCGGCCAGCCCCAAATCGATGTACCAGCGGTAGCGGCGGTCGCGCCAGTAGGCGTACCACTGCGGCGACGTGTCGGGCCGGCAGAAGAACTCGATTTCCATCTGCTCGAATTCGCGCGAGCGGAAGGTGAAGTTCCGCGGGGTGATCTCGTTGCGGAAGCTCTTGCCGATCTGCGCCACGCCGAACGGCACGCTGACGCGGGTGCTATCGAGCACATTCTTGAAATTGACGAAGATCCCCTGCGCCGTCTCCGGCCGCAAAAAGGCCGCATCCTCTTCGCCGCCCATCGCGCCGACGATCGTTTTGAACATCAGGTTGAATTCGCGTGGCGGGGTAAGCGTGCCCAGGGTCTTCGCGTCCGGACCGAGCACTTGGCTGTGGTCGGCTACGGTGGTCAGCGAAACCAGCGGGCCGTCCCATTGCAGTTCGCCGGCATCTTTGCCGCGGAGATTGAAGAACTTCAGCGCCTTCTGTTCCGTATCGCGCAGGCCCTCGTCGCCGACGGCTTCGGTGGCCACGAATACCCGCCGCCCGCGATACTCGACCCAGCGCCCGTTGACCTGATCGTGCCGGTAGCGTCGTTTCGACTCGCGGCAATCGACCATGAAATCGCAGAACAAGTCGAAGTGGCCCGAGCACTTCCATACTTGCGGGTGCATGATGATCGAACAATCCAGCCCGACCATTTGATACGGCTCGGGCGCTCCGGGCGGGGCGATCAATTCGTTGTGCCCGACGACCATGTCGCGCCACCAGGCCTCGCGGACGTTGCGTTTCAATTCCACGCCCAGCGGGCCGTAGTCCCAAAACCCGTTGAGCCCGCCGTAGATTTCGCTCGATTGAAAAAGGTAGCCGCGGCGCTTGCACAAGGCCACCAGTTGGTCCATTTCCATCGCCATGACGTGTCCTGCAAAGAAAGGCCGTTCTGATCTCGCTCTCGTTCGGTCGGGAAGCCGCCGTTGCCCGCACCGGTTCGTTCAAGTGCGGCAACACGTGATGCCGCCGCGACAAGAGAAACTGCACTTCGCTCGCCCGTTGTCGAAGAAGTGGGCAATCGCTACCGGCCGGCCGCCGAGCGATGCTGCGGCATGCGGCGACCATTGGCGGCCGTGATCCGCCGTCAAAAAATGTTTCGAGCGCAACCGGCGCGCCAGCGGTCGTCGGCCGACTCCGGTGCGCCGATCGTGAGCGTCGTGAGAAGGCTCCTCAACCGCGGCTTGCTCCGCGTCGGGCGGTTTGGCAAGCGAATGGCGCGGGGGCTCGCACGCCGCACAATGGCATCATCAAACCCATCAGTATAAAGGGGGGGCGGCAAGAGCGGCAACCGGGGGCGACTGCGGGGTGAACCGCTCGATCTTCGGCCCCGTAAAACGCAGGGGCCGCCGCAGTGCCAGCCCAAATAGTTCAACACAATTACGGAAGCGGCCGCCAGCGCAGCGAAGCCGCCGATTGCGCAGCGAAGCCGCCGATTGCGCAGGGATGCGGCCGATTGCGTAGGGATGCGATTTGAACCGCTTTCGGTTTTTTGCGGTTTTATTTAGTGCCGGCACGTACGCCGGTGCGGCCGTTTCGCTCGGTCAGGGCAGCGGCGGCTCCACTTTCAGGCTCAGCGGCGCGAGCGACGAACCATCGGGCAGCCGGTGCGATTTCTCGCCGAAGTTGACCGTCACCACCGTGCCGTCGGCAAAGCGCGACTGCTGCACCGCCCGATCATCGGTCAGCCAGGCGTGCGAGAGCATTTCGCTGTAGCCGGTGCGGCGGGCGACCGGCGCCGCGGTGCGATAGCTTTCCACGAACCGCTCGCGGTTCTCTTGCCAATACTTCTTGGTGAACATGAACATCGGCGGCGTGCCGTACAGGGCGTTGAACAGATCGCGCCGCCGCCACAGCGAGGGAATCTTGTTGTTGTAATCGCCCCAATACCATTGGGCGATTACGCAGTCGTGATAAACCAACTCCCACAGCGGCAAGCGGTAGTGATGGCCCGTTTGAAACACGGCCACGCGCTGGGGCGCCTCGTCAACGATTTGCTGCATGTTGCGGCCGGCGTCGGGCACGCGGTAGGGGCCCAGGCTGAGCATCCCTTCGAAGTAATGCACGTAGGGCACGGCCGCCTCGTGGCCCGTCTCGGAACCGCACACCAACGAACAGTCTTTGCTAACGAATTCCAGCAGCCGCATCTTCCACTGGCGGCTTTCGGTGCGGGTGACCGGATGCTTCGGGTGGTAGCACTCGCGCCACGGAGACGCCGTCGTCGTGTCGATGAAGCGGCAGCGATACGGATGTGTCTTCAGTTCCTCGGGAATGCGTTTCTTCGCATAATCCACGGCCCGCGCGTCGCACGTAACGCCGCAGTTGAGCCAATTGCCCTCCTTGTCGCGAACGGCCCACCCGCGAATCCAATCGCCGTTTCGGTCGATCATCAGATCGTCGGGCCAGGCCTCGGTCGTCCAGTCGCCGTGAACATGCCGCAGTCGCGGGAACTCGGCCGGGTTCATCACGTCTTGGTAGATGTCGTAGCGGCTGGTGAGCACGTTCATGCGGTTGAGCTGTTCGAGCACCTCGGGCCCGCCGCGGTTGCTCCAGAGGATGCGGTCGATGCCGGCGGCCTGCATCTGGCGGCAAATCTCCACAGCGTCGCGGTCCCAGCACCATGTGTTGACCGCACCGACGAGCAGATCGACGTTCGGGTTCTCTCGCCGTTTGTCGGCCAAGGTCTTGAGCAGGCCGATCTGCTTCGCGTGCTGCCGATAGCGTTTGGCCATGGCCAGATAGCCGCCGCGGTCGAAGAAGACGAATCGCATCCGCCGCGCGTAGCCGAACTGCCCTTTCTGCGAATCCCAATACGGTTGGCAGTGGAGGCGGTCGTCGCGACGGACGACGCGGACCGTCGCGTCGTCGGGGTCTTCAACCAGCGTCATCGCGGCCGGCCCGTCGCCGCGCGTGCCCAAACACACCCCGTACCAACCCATGCACAGCCCATGGCCGCCGTAGAGGATATAGTGCATTTCCGGCAGCGAACGGTCGTCCACGGGGTAGGAGATGCCTTCGTTGACGGGCATGATCAGCAGCCCGCCCTCGGGCGAACGCCAGCCGCTGGGATACGCCAACGCGCGGGGCATCGGCCCGCGACCTTCCAAACGGAGGCTCAACTCGGGCGAATCCTTCTCGCAACGGATCACGAGCGTCAGTTCCTGCCAAGTGGCGGTATCGAGCAGGCGAGCGGTGATCGCGTCGTCCTTCCGTTCAGCCGCCAGAACGAGAGGAGGAGCCGTCGGGGGCAACTGTTCCCACCGGAGCTTGCCGCGGCGGTCGCTTACGGTCAACCGCCCGTCGGTCGTATCGAACACGGCCTCGATGGTCGCGTTGCTCAGCGTCAGTTCTTTCGGCAGGTTCGCCGCGCGCATCGATTCGATGTCGCCTGCGGATTTCAAGGCAACTTCGTCGAGCCGGGCAACGACCGGCCCATGGCCCACCCAACGCACGACCATCGAGGTCGCCTTGGCCGGAATGACGAACTTGCTTTGCAGGCGTTGCGGTCGCGACGACTCGCGGGCCAGCGCCTCGCCGTAGGTCCAGTCGATCACCTTTTCGGACGCGTCTCGGAGCACAACGCTGATGCCGGCGTTGCCCTCGCCTTGCACGTGGGCAATAGCGGAAAGTTCGAAAACTTCGCCGGGACGAACGGCCAGCGGCTTGCTTTGCTGGAAGCTCCAATCGAGCCTGCCCGCGGCCGTGATCCGCGCCGACACCTTGCCGGCCAACGGTTGCTCCTCGTCGAAGTCGAGGCGGATTTCGCCCTCGCGGGCCCAGGGACGGTTCCAGCCGTCGAGCCGCTGCTCATAGCCGCCGTTGACCACCGCTCGGCCGTCGTCGGCCGCCAAAAGCAAAGCACAAATCGCCAGGGTGGGTGTAAGCATGGCAGGCTCCTGCGCAAAGGAAGGAAGCGAAGTTGAAATGGGGTGAATACATCAGGCACGGCGCGGGATTCTCGGCGCCGCCCGGCGCGAGAATCAACGGCCCGGCGCCGATGATGGCCATCGCGCGGCGGGTCGATTGAAGCGGCAATAGCACGCCGGCCACCGCCGCGAATAACCCGCAGGCGGTGCAACCGACGCAGCGGTTGGGGGTGAACGGAGCCAGTTCGATTCGGACCGGGACTACGCCGCCGGTTGGTCGGCCGCCGGCGGATCACCCGCGGGTTTCGCTTCAGGCTTTGTTTCGGGCTTCGCTTCAGGCTGGCCCTTGGGCTTAGACTGCGGCTGGGCGTCGGGCTTCTTCTCGGGCGTCGCTTCGGCCTCTTCGTTGAGCAGCTCGCGCACCGGCTCGCCGCGCTCGTAGTGTTGCAGCTCTTTGGCGAGGGCTTCTTTCTCCTTTTCGTCCGCCAACTCCAGGCCTTTCTTCACCCACTTCTTGGCATTTTCGAAGTCGCCGATTTCGGCATAGGCGGCGCCCAACGTGCTGAGGATGTGGGGCATCTTGTAGTCGGTGATTTCGCAGGCGTCGGTAGCCAATTTGATCGCGCGGCGGCCGTCGCGGAGCTTCTCGTTGGGCGAAGTGCAGAGGACCCACGCCAGATTATTCAACACGCCGCTGTCGCGCGGATCGATCTTCAGCGCCTTCTCGTAATCGGCGATCGCCTCGGCGTGTTTGCCGATGTTCAAGTAGGCATCGCCGCGGCCGCGAAGCGCCGGCAGCAGGTCGGCCTGGCGTCCGAGCACCGCCGAGTACGCGGCAATGGCCGGGGTAATCTTCTTCTTCTGATGGTAGAGCTGGGCCAACGCCAGCCCGGAAACCAGGTCTTCCGAGCTTTCCTCGAACATCCGCCGCAGAATATCGACGGCTTCGTCGAAGCGGTCGGCCTCGGCCAATACGCCGGCGCGGAATCGACGCACTTCGGGCGAGGAATCAAGCTCGACCATGCGGTCGGCCACGGCCACGGCATCGCCCGCCCGCTTCGCCTTGATCAGCACGGCGGCCTTCGCTTCGTAGTTGAGCAAGTCTTTCGGCTGCTGCTCGATGGCCTTGTCGAGATCGGCCAGCGCCGCGTCGAACTTCTCTTGATCGGCCAGCAGCCCGGCCCGAGCCCGAAGCGCCATCACATTCCGCGGGGAAAGCTTCACGGCTTCGTCGAGGGCGGCGAGCTTGCGGGCCGGTTCCTCTTCCATTGCCGCTTGCAAAATATAAAGAGCCACGTTCGACGGGTCTTTGCGTTTGGCCTCTTCGATCTGGGCCAGCGCCGCCTTCAAATCGTCTTTCGCAATGTGAATGCGGGCCATTTGCACGAGCGGCTCGATCGAGTCGGGCTGCAACTCGTGCAGCTTCTGCAACGTGGCCAAGGCCTCGTCAAACCGTTTCAGCCGCGCCAGCACAATCGCCTTGGCCTCATAGGTTGGGCCGTCGTCCGAGTCGAGTTCGATCGCCTTGTTCAAGTCGGCAAGCGCTTCTTCCGGCTTGCCCATATTCGCCTTCAGCAGGCCGCGGGCGCGGACGATCGCCGCATCGCCGGGAGCCAAGCCCACGGCCTCGTTCAAATCGGCCAGCTTCTTCTCGTTGTCTTCGGTTAGGGCGGCGCGGGTGAACAGCGCGCGGGCCTTCAGTTCGGGATCGTTCGCTGCCGCCTTCAGGGCCTCTTCCAGGGCGGCGGCACCGCGCTTCGGATCGCCGCCGGGCAGGTGGTTCAATTGCGCGATGAACAGCCACGCCTGCGCCTGTTTCGGATCGATTTTCACGGCCCGTTCCAAATCGTCGAGCGCCGCCTGGCGAAACTCGGGGAAGCGGGGATTGGTCGGCTGGGTCCGTGCCGTCAGTGCCGCGCGGATGCCGCCGCGCTGCGCCAACGTGGCGGCTAGCAACCCATTGGCAAACTGAGCGTTGCCCTCGCTCAGTCCCTTTTTCAGTGCGGCCTCGGTCAGACGAATCACCTCGTCGAGATCGGTGAGCGTTTTCGCGTTCAGCTTGGCCTCGGTGGCCTGATCGAGTTCGGCCTGGCCTTCGTCGTTCGCAAAGACGGGCGAAACGGCCACCGCCGCCGCGGCCAGTGCGAGAAACAAGATCATGGATCGCATCGCTAAAACCTCCCTGAGTTGTTGACAACAGTTGTTCGGCATCCGGCGTTTCGCTTACCGGCACGGCCGTGCCGCGTGGCATGGGAGGGCGCGATTACGCCCGCCCGATCGTCCTTCCGCGCGGTCGCCTTGCATGAGTGTAGCGCGCCGCAAGCCAACCGACAATGCCACAGGCGGCAGGACCGAAAGGCCAATCGGTGCTAACGCACCCGGCCAAACAACCGCTCCCGTCGGTCGTGTCGAGTCGTTGCTGGAGGGACGCGCTCCGTCGCGTTCGAGCTCTGTCGCGTTCGCCCGCTGGGCCTTCCTCGCGGCCGTTCGCCCGGTTAGTTTGCCGCGTGGGGCGCTGCGCCCGGTTCCGCACGCGGCGGGTTGCCCGGCGGCGGATTAGCCGGCGCAGGATTGACCGGCGGTGGCTCGCCCGGCGCTGCATTGCCCGGCGCTGCATTGCCCGGCGCTGCATTGCCCGGCGCTGCATTGCCCGGTGCGGCATTGCCCGGTGCGGCATTGCCCGGTGCCGGGTTTGCCGGCGGCGGGTTGCCCGGTGCAGCCGGCGGTGCGGGTTCGGGCTGTTTGATGCGGAATTCATTTTCGGCCGGTTTGTCCGTGGGGGCGGGCTTCGGCCCAGAATCGATCAACAGGTAGGCCGCCCAGAAGAACGGATGGTCGGCCTTGATCGCCGGATCGTTGGCCGCGGCTTTCGCCCGCGGCTCGCCCGTCGGATCGACTTGTGTTTGCTGGGCCAGCAGCACGGCACGCTGCCAGGCCTCGCTTGCCGAGATGTGCGGCAGCTCTTGGGCGAACTCGGCCATCAGCATCTCGCTGGTTCGACCGCCCGGTCGCCAGCGGCTGATGAGGATCGTCCGCGCGCCGGAGGCCATCAACGCACAACTTGTAAGGAAGAGATCGTTGCCGGGCCACGGCTTGGGCATCGACTTGAGCGAGTCTTCGGCCGCCGTGTGGAATCCGGGGATGATGACTTCGGCCGGGCCGCCCCACGGAAACGCCAGCCAGTCGATCAGCGCGCCGCCCGGCTTGCCGCGATCGAGCGACACCGGGCCCCATTCCAACGGGTTGGCCGATGTCGTTGGCAGGTCGTCGAGCACGGCCAGTCGATGCAAGATTGAACCGAAAACCGCCGAAGGCGCCGGCAGCGGCCCGCGCAGCGACACCGTGCCCGGCAGGCCGGCGGCCAATCGTTCGGCGGCACGGACGGCCGCTTCGGCGTCGTCGCGCGGAAAGAGCTTGCCGGGAATGACCACCGAGTTGGCCGGGGCGGGCGGACCGGGCAGCGAAGCCACGGCCAGCGCGGCGGTCGGCGCATAGCGGATGCGCACCCGTTCGATCAGCGGCACGAAGCGGTCGTCGATCTTCACCGTCAGCGCTTCGAAGGGTAGATACCAAAGCATCCCGTCGGGCACGATGATCAGTTCCTCGAACGGCTGCGTGAAGTCGGCCTTCGAGCCTTTCATCAGGCCTTCGAGCAACTGATGGGCCGCCGAACGCCACGCGGGATCGGCCAGGTCTTTCACCGGCACTTCGTTGTTGGCTGCGAACAGCCCCCATTGCCGCAGCAGCCCTTGGGTTTGCCGGGCGACAGTCGGCGGCGATGCCACGTTCCAATAGCTGTACTTCTCGTTGTTCAACAGAAAGCCGTAGGTTTGGCGGCTGGTGGCAAAGAACACCAGCAGGGCGTGGCCCGGCGGCAACGCCTTCTGAATGGCCTGCGTTTCCATAAGCGGCGGGAAAACCAAGCCCGCCGGCTCGCGCCGCACCGCCATCTCGCGCAGTGCGGCCTCTTGCTGCACGCTGATGGCGGCCAATCGCTGCCAAACGGCCGACTGCTCGCGAGCGGCATCGGCATCGGCCGGCGCCAACGGCTGCTGTGCCAACGCCCGGCGCAGCTCGCCGGCTGTTTTCGAGAGCTGGGCATAGGCCGGGTAGCGGGCCAGAAGGTCTTGACGGTGCAGCCGCGAAGCCGCATCGAGTTGTTCGATCGGCGCTTCGAGCACCCAGCGGAGCGACAGGAGCCGCCCGCCCATCGGCAACGCGCTGAAAAAGCGGTGCCGCCGCGCGCGATCGGCAATTTGCAGGGCCGTTTCGAACTCCTTGCGCTCCAGAGCAATCTCGAACCAGCGCTCGTAGGGGCCGGGGTGCGGGGTTGTCAGCACGGCCAAGGCTTCCAAAGGATCCGCCTGCCAATCGCTCGGCTGCGGATCGCGGAGCACCTCGCCGTACATTTCCATCGCCACCCGCGGTGTGATGTTGCGGCTGCTACAGAGCACGTCGGCCAACTTGATGTGATACAACCAATACCCGCCCTGCTGCATGAAGGTCAGTACGGTGCGCAGCGCGGCGTCGCCCTCGGCGGTGCGCCCTTGCTGGTAGCTGATCAGCGCGCCGAGATAGCCGGCGCGGGCGCCGATGCGGCCTTGGCCCATCAGCCGCCGGCCGACCACCTGTTGCGCCTCGGCGAGCAATTCGCGGGCTTGCGCCGGCTGCCCTTGAAACGCGGCAATCTCGCACGCCGACAAAAGCAGCGACGCCCGCAACTGCCGCAGGTTCTTCACCTTGGCCCACTGAGCCGCCGCGGCCAACGGGGCCAAGACGCCGGGTCGATTGGCCAATTGGTGGACCAACGCCGTGTAGCGGAACGCCTCTTCCAATGTGCCCAGGTCATCGTAGTGAAACGCCGAATAGGTCGATTCTTCAAAATACTTGGCTGCCGTCGGATAATCGCCGTTGGCCAAGGCCAGCCGCCCCAGCTCCAGCAGCGCCACGCAGGTGAGCGGATGGTCGTACTCGCCGCCGGCCACCAGCGATTGCTTCAGGGCGTTGATCCCCTGGGCCTCTTTGCCCGCCGCCACCAGCGCCAAGCCCAACTGAAGGTTGACCCATGCCTCGGACCAGTGATTGGGCGGGCCCGGCCGCCGCAGCAATGCGTTGGCCACCTCTTGCGTCAACGGATCGTACGAACAGGTGGGGCCGAGGATCTTCGCCCGTCGCCGCATGGCCAACGCCGTGCAGCGGACGATCTCTTGCACGTTCACCGGATAAAGCGTGGCCGGTTGCACCGGGCCGCCGCGCTTGATCTGCGCGTTGATGTCGATCTGGCCTTGGGCAATCAAGGTCGTCGTCGGGTAGTGGCCCAACCGCGCCGTCCGCGAGCTGGCTCCCCACGGCACGGGCCGCACGGTAGTCATCGGGCGAATCGTTGGCGCGAACTGAACGCGGATCATCCAGTCGTAGTAGGCCACGTAGAGCCGCAGCGCCGCCGTGTAATGGCTCAGCGCTTCATCGAGTCGGCCCATCTCGTGGTAGCACTCGCCGACCATCGTCTCGTAGCAGATCGAGTCGATCCAGCGGGCCTGCGAGGTCTTGATCGCCCCGCGCACTTGATCTTCGAACAGCTTCAGCGCGTCGCGATACTCCCCGTCAAAGAACGTGGGAAAGATGCCGAAGTACTCCGGCGACGGCGCACCGCGGTTGCCCACCTGTGCCGCCGCAGGCGCGGAAAAACTCAGAATGATCGTCGCCGCCAGAAAGACCGCCCGCGTGACAAATCGAATCGCCCGGGCCGCGCACC
>CAZVZX010000069.1:0-12730 GCA_964631235.1 uncultured Planctomycetaceae bacterium
TGGTCGGGCAGCACGATCACGCTTCGGCCTTTCATGGGCGACCAATCGGTTTTCGTCGCGGCCTGTGCCCCGCCGCTGGACGTGGTAGCTGGCAACCCGCAACGCAACGCCGCGTCGGCCGCTTTCTCGCCTTCACACACCACAATCAGCGTATCGAGAGGGGCCGCTCTCAGTTTCGGCAGTCGGTACAGCGGCCGCGGTTCCGGCATCGCGCCGATCGTCCAGCCGTTCGCCATACGCGACACGGGGCGAACCGTCTTACCGTCGGGCGTATCCCAACGCACGATCAGGCCCGCAGGCTTGCCGTCGGCATCGTGATATGTCCACAACGCCGATCGCTTGCCGTGTCGCTCCTCGAGCGCCGCGACGGCCGCTTTCGCTGTGGCAAACACCTGCCCGTTTTGCCGTGGTGTGTTCGCACCATTGCCGTTGCTCTTGGGCTTGCCGTTGCCTCTCGACAAGGCCGAACCGCGCGGGGCGTTGTCCTCGGGCATCAGGTCGCGCATGGTCAGGCCCAACGCCGCGGCCACCGATTCGGCCGAACATCCGGCAAAGCATTTCACCAATGCCCTGCCGTCGTCGCCTTCGCCGATCGACAAACTCGCCTGCCGGTCATCATGCGCCGGGCACTTCGCCGACCATCCGTTGCCGCGTCGTTTGGGTTCGCAACCATGCGATTCAAGGGCCTCGATCATCCGTTCGATCGGTCGCGCCATCAGCATCGGCTTCCCCTTTCGTTGTCCAGGGGTTCGGCCGATTCGCTGTTGCTGAGCCGCTCAGACAAAAATCGCTCAAGCTCATTCCGCGGGTAGAGCAAGCCCCCTTGCTTCGAGCCGCTCAGCCGCACGGCGCGTATCTGCCCCGATCGCGTCAACGTGTAGAGCGTCCGCGGCGATATGGACAGCATCGCCGCCGCTTCGCGGGGCCGCAGGGCCAACTTGCCTTCACAACAGGTTTCACGCGCGTACATCGCACAAACTCCAGCATTCTTGATTCGAGAGCCGCACCGTGCCGCTCTCATGTTGCGGAGTTTGCCGAAGAACCGCGATTGCGTGTTGTGAATCCACGCCGGAGTAACAAATGTTACTCCGCAGAACACGGCATTTTTCGGCCCACAAAGGCAAAGATTTTTTTGGCCCAACGTTGGAGCTACAAATGTTGCGCCGCAAGGCGCAGAAAAGAACTGCGGGCCATCAGGGAATCATATTCGGCCGACACGATCAAGCCGATTCTTTCGGCCGCTGATACCTTGACGCCAGATCGCGCAGCTTCGGAGCATCCGCGCGGTAGAGAAATTGCGGGTCATTCGGCCGCCTGTCGCTCACT
Source organism: uncultured Planctomycetaceae bacterium (assembly GCA_964631235.1). Taxonomy (GTDB): domain Bacteria; phylum Planctomycetota; class Planctomycetia; order Pirellulales; family Thermoguttaceae; genus JARKPK01. The sequence goes on from CAZVZX010000069.1 coordinate 1,327, forward strand.
TCCCGCCAAGCATCGTCGCCCAACTCTTGCCGCTTGCGCGCCAGCATTTGAAAGAACGCTTTGCGTTGCGATGGGTCAACCCTCAACGCATCGGCCAGCGCTTCCCCGCCCAGGAAACCGTTGATTCCGAATTGTTCGCCTTTGGTCGCGGTTGTCGTCGCTCCGGGTGGTACGTTGCTTTGATCGTCCTCGCTTTCGGCACGAATCGCCAGCCGCAAAAGGGCCACCTTCCACGATGGCCAGTATGTCAACGATTCGTTGGATTCCCAGTACTCGGAATCGAGCAACTCCAGAAACCGCGTCAGACGTTCGGCATTCTCGGTTGCGTGTCGCCGCTCCAGTTCGGCTAGCAATTCATAGCCAAGGTCGATCGCCGCATATCGCGCGGCGTTGCGTTCGCGCGACAGTCGATCGTACTCGGCCTGGGCCTTGTCGTGCGCGTTGCGTTCCTCGGCCGTTGGGCTGTCTGTGAGCCACAAACTCGGGATTTTTCGGTCTGCATCACGGCATTCATCATGCACTTTTCGGAGCGCGTCGCCCGCTGCTAAAAAACGCCGAATGAGGATCGCTAAAGATGGTGATTGTTCCACCACAGAATCCCTCTCGCTCTGCGCGGGCCGCCCGGACCGCCGACAGCCGCGAAAGGGAAGAGCCGCCGACAGCCCGGGCCGCTTGACGCAACGGGTGGCCACCCGCCGCATCCTCCCGCGGTTGACCGCCATCTTACCGCGCCAGCGGAATCGTGGTAGCACCGCGCGGAACTCGCTCGATTTGATCGCCAGGCAGGGCGAACGCACCATAACGGCGTTGGGTCTTGTCGAACTATTCATGCGTTCAGTTCGTATTATAGGGAGAGGTCAATCTTCCCAACGTTCTGAATGGAGTCTCGACATGGCCGCAAAGCGCCGAGGTACGTACAAAATCACCAACTGGAGCCAATACAACGAATCGCTCGTGCAACGCGGGTCGGTTACCTTTTGGTTCAGCGAGGACGTGATTCGCCAATGGCAGCATGCCAACGCGCAGCCGCGGCGCGGGCACCCTTTTGTCTACAGCGACACGGCAATCGAGTGCTTGTTCGTCTTGCGAGAACTGTTTCAACTCCCTTACCGACAAACCGAAGGCCTCGGTTGCTCGTTGGTGCAACTGATGGAGATCGAACTGGCGATTCCCGACTACACCTCGCTGGCCAAGCGGGCGGCAAAACTGGACATCGCGTTGGACGTGCGTCGGCACCGCGGCGCGATCGACGTTGTCGTCGACAGCACCGGTCTGAAGGTCTTCGGCGAAGGGGAGTGGAAGATGCGTGCGCACGGCAAGAGTAAACGCCGCACCTGGCGGAAACTGCACTTGGCCGTCAATCCGAAGACACAGGAGATCGTCGCGGAAACGCTGACGGAGAACAATTGCGACGACGCCAGTCAAGTCGATCCGTTGTGCGATGGCCCAGGACTGGCGGACTCCCAAAAGTCCCTTTTTCACGCCGCTCGGGCCGCTGTTGTGGTCGGCCCCGAAGTCGTCGGGCGTTTGGTCGCCAATCGCTTCGTGGCGACGACAATTGTAACTCGCCTAGAAACAGCGAAACACGCCCTTCGAATCGGGCTTGGCGAGTGGGGGGGTGGACAGAATCTGGACCTCGCTTCGGGTACGATACGCCTGCCGACACCGGACGGTCGGTTTGGGCCAGATGCGCTGCTTCGTTATGCCCGAGAAACGCACAAGCCTCAACGGCGTGCAGAGCGATTCCCTTGCCAGACACCGGTCACAACACTTGTTGTCTAGGCACGGCGATCATTCGAAGATGATGCTGTCGGCGAGGGATATCGACGTTATCGGGGGGCAGCTTGCCGTCGTCGCCGAAACCTCTAAGCTACTTCGAGTTGCTTCGATCCCCGCTTCGGCAGTAAGCAATTGTAGCGTCGGCATTCCCGAGTGAATAAGAGTCGTGTTGGCCAAAGCGAGACCGTGGAGGGCTGTTTCATGGGCAATTGCCCCTCATATGCAGATTGGTTTATGCGTCTGACCGGTCATCAGTCCGGCCCTCGGCCGTGGCAGTCGTCGTTAGCGAGCGAACCGACGTGCCGCAATCTGGTGATTCGCATTCCCACTGGGCTTGGGAAGATGGAGGGACGCAGAGGGGATCGACTATTTACAGGAAATACCCTATGAACGCAAACGCTCAGTGTCGAGTGCGTGTCGAGAGTGAGACGACCGATGACATCAATGAAGCCAATTTTGACATCATTTTCCAACGGTTGACCGGCAGAGCCCCTTTTCCATGGCAGCACGAGCTGTTTAGTCGTTTGCTGGAAGGGAACGTGCCGTCTCGATGCGAAATTCCTACGGGCCTCGGCAAGACTTCGGTAGTGGCGGTCTGGCTAATCGCGTTGGCGTACAAGCCCGAGAAGCTTCCGCGACGCTTGGTTTATGTCGTCAATCGTCGCACCGTCGTTGATCAGACGACGAACGAAGTCGAGAGGCTTCGCGACAGACTCGACCAAGCGGGACTCTCGGACCGATTGAGAAATCTGTGCTCCCTTGACCCAGTGGCCAACGAGCCGGTTCTTGCCGTCAGCACGCTGCGAGGGCAGTTCGCCGACAACCGGCAGTGGTCGGTCGATCCGGCGCGCCCGGCCATCATCGTCGGCACGGTCGACATGATCGGCAGCCGTCTGCTTTTCGGGGGCTACGGGGTGGGGTTCCGAAGCAAGCCGTTGCATGCCGGCTTGCTTGGCCAGGATGTGCTCGTCGTTCACGACGAAGCCCATCTGGAGCCTGCGTTTCAAGGACTCATCGATAAAATCCGAGGGGAGCAAGAAAGCTGCAAAGAATTAAGGGTCTTTCGTGTAATGCAACTCACTGCTACGACCCGGGCCCAACAGTGCGACGCCCGGGCCGACGTACTCACACTCACCGCGGAAGAAATGTTGGCACCGAAAGAATTGCCTGATCCGCCTCAAGAACCCATCCACCATCTGTGGCGCCGAGTCCATGCCTGCAAGACGCTCCATCTGCTGGGCATCGAGGATGAAAAGAAGCAGCTTGCGGGAGAGCTTGTCCGGGCAGCACTCCGTTTCAATAATTCGGCTCGTCCGGTTCTACTGTTTGCTCAGAGCGTTGAGGTGGTCGAGAAGATCGTCGAGCAACTTCGCAAGAAGGGTAAAGCGGTCCAGCAACTTACCGGCACATTGCGTGGTCTCGAAAGAGACCGACTTCCGGGTGATCCGGTCTTTGCCCGCTTCCTGCCGCCAAGCGATCGTCCCAAAGAGGCGAGCATCAAAGAAGGCACGGTTTATTTGGTTTGCACCTCGGCCGGCGAAGTGGGTATCAATATTTCGGCGGACCATCTCGTGTGCGATTTGACGACGTTCGAAAGCATGGCGCAGCGTTTCGGTCGGGTGAATCGCTTCGGCGACTCGGCCGATACGGAGATTCATGTCATTCATCCTCAGAAGTTCGAGGTGAATGATCCTTACCAGCAATCGCGTCAAAGAACGCTTGAACTGCTTCGTCGGTTGCAAGGCGACGCCAGCCCCGCTGCTCTGGGCGGCCTTGATCCGATTGATCGAGACGCGGCGTTCTCTGCGGAACCAACAATTCTCCCGGCCACGGACATTCTGTTCGACTGTTGGGCTTTAACGACGATCCGTGATAGGTTGCCAGGCCGGCCCTCCTTGGAGTCGTACCTGCACGGCGTCCGACCGGGCGAACCCCCGGAAACCCATGTTGCCTGGCGCGAAGAGGTCGAGATTCTCGAAAATCTGCGAGACATCTATCCACCGGAGGACATCCTGGAGGACTATCCGCTCAAGCCCCACGAACTGCTCCGCGACCGTGCCGATCGCGTCTTTAAACACTTGGCCGCCATCGCCGCGCGCCATCCGCAGAAGCCAGTCTGGCTCGTGGACGATCGCGGGTCGGTCGAAATCCTCACGCTTGGCGAACTCGCCGACCGGGACAATAGGGATCGGATCAACTACCGCACCGTCTTGCTTCCTCCGTCAGTCGGCGGGCTGACCGATGGTCTGCTCGACGGCAACTCGAACACCGCCGGCGACGTGGCGGACGAGTGGTATGCCGACAAACAAAACACCATACGGCATCGCGTGCGCCTGTGGGATGATCAGCCCGCCCCGCCGGGGATGCGTTTGATTCGCTCGATCGACACTCGCCCCGACGCCGAGGCAAGCGACCGCGAATCCGACACTTCTCAGCGGCGCTACTGGAACTGGTATGAACTGCCGGCGACAGGCGAGACGGACGGCTCGCTGGCTGCCCCGCAGGCTGTCACACTCGATGACCATACGAACCAGGTCGAAGCGATTGCGCGCTCTTTGGTCGAAAAGCTGGGCCTTGCCCGGCCGGTCAAACAGGCCGTCGTCCTGGCAGCCAAATATCACGACCTCGGGAAGAAACGCCCGATCTGGCAACGCGCTATCGGAAACACAGACGGTACGCGCCCGCTGGCCAAGTCGGGAAACCGCCTCCCGCCGGTCGAATTGACAAGCTATCGCCACGAGTTCGGCTCACTGCTCGATGTCCAGATGCAGTCCGAGTTCCCACATCTTTCCGACGACGTGAAGGACCTCGTGCTGCATCTGATCGCGGCCCATCACGGCCGCGCTCGGCCGCATTTTCCTCGCGACGAGGCGTTCGACCCCAACCGACCGCAAATAGAAGCCGACGCTGTTGCCGCGGAAGTGCCCCGTCGTTTTGCCCGGCTCCAACGCCGGTACGGCCGCTGGGGCTTGGCCTACCTCGAATCGCTTGTTCGCGCGGCCGACTGGGCGGCCAGCGCCGCCCCAATCGGTTCGCCATCTTCCGGCGAAGGCCGCCCGTCTTCTGACCACGGGGAGACCCGCTCATGAGTACTCCGCAAGCAACGATCTGCGTCAATGTCGATGTGACCAATCCGGGCCAGTTCTTTGCCTGCTGCGGTTTGTTGGAATTGGCCGACCGACTGTGGCCGGGAGCGGAAGGATGGTTTGAAGATGCACGGTTTTCGCTATCGGGGACCGGCTCGTTGCACGAGTTGATCGGCAGTCTTTGTGCAGCCAAGCTGACACAACTCGATCCGGCCGACGACAAATCGTCGCCGATCGAAATCGGACCGCCTTTTCGCCTACGCCTAGATTGGTGGCTTGACGAACGCGCCGACGGCCGAGCTCTCAAAGTCTGGGCCGGTTCCATGGAAGGGGTGCGTATCGCCCGCGCGATGCAAAGCGCGCTATCCGACGCCCGATTCCGTCAAGCAGATCTGTTCGATGCAGGTTTGGTCGTGAACGACCCCAACTGCCCGAAAAAGAAAGTGGAACCATTCTACTTCGATTGCCGTAGGGCTCAGAACGCCCATTCTCGCGATGTCGGTTTCTCGGCCAACGACTTGAGGTTAACCACCACCGCCTTTCCCGCGGTAGAGTTTCTTTGCCTTGTCGGGCTGCAACGCTCCCGGCCGGTCCCAACGGAACAGTCGCGCGTATTCGACTATTTTACATGGACCAATCCGATATCCGCACCATTGCTGGCAGCGGCGATCAGTGGTTATTTGCCGGACATCGGTGCAAGCCGTTACCGCTTCGAAAACATGTACCGTACCGGCCAAAAGAAACACAAGGCATTTTCAACCGGTTTCCCCTTAATTACTGGAGGCTGACAATGTCTGATCTGACGCAGTTCGACCGCTATCTTTCGGACGGGGGCCCAGCCGCCCTGGTGATTCGCGAATACCTCATGCCTGTCGACGGGCCCGACGGCGTAATCTTTCCGGCTACCTTCGCGGCCGGTGATGGATTTCCCGGCGGGTACAACATCGATGAGTTCCCTGACGGCACGAACGTCTGCCTCATCGACACCGTGGGTTCGCAGGCCAACCGCATTGAGCCCCTGTTCATGCAAGAAGGGTACAAGCACCTCGTGCCCCAGGTTGTCATTCGCGCCGCCGAGCAGCAAGTCAACTTGCTCCAGGCTGGCCACCGCGCCGGCGATGCCGTGGTGCGCTGCTCGGCGCTGCAAGACGTCTTCAAGAAGGCATTTCAACAGGCGCTTCAGGGCGACTTCGAGCCTCTGGCCAAGATCGCTCCGACATCCCTAGTCTTCGGCGCATGGGACTCGCGCGACACCCAAGCGAAAGTCCCGCGCCTTGTGTCATCGACGATTCGCGCTTTCAACGTCAAGAGGCTCACTCGCTCCGCTGTGTACCTGCCTCCGCTCGACTACGCTGCGTTGGAAGTGTTCAGCGATGAGGACAAGCAAAAGGCCGAAGGAAATCCGAAAAACCCCCTTGCCCAGCGTGGATTCGTACACAATCCTGCCTCAGGCGCCCACGGCGGCGTTATTGCCACTGGCGGCATCCGTCGTGATGCAACGCTCAGCCTCGCCGCCCTGCGTCTCCTCTCCGCACGCGAAGATGCCGAAAGAACCCTTGCTTTGCAGCGCTACATTCTCGGCCTGGCTTTGGTCGCGTTCACGGCCAACACGTATAGCTTTCTCCGCCAGGGCTGTATGTTGGTGCTCGATTCCGACAAGCCTCGCGAAGCGTGTGAGGTCTCACCTTCGGGTGAACGAACGCCCTTCACGCTCTCTCACGAAGACGCTCTTCAGTACGCCGAAGCGGCAGCGCAGGCCTTCGGCGTCGGCGACAGTACAACCGCCAATTTTGACAAACAAAAAGCCAAACGAGATGTGGAAGAGGTCAAGAAGAAAAGTAAAAAGGCTAAGAAGGCGGAAACCGAAGACCAATCCGAGGAGTAAGGCCATGCCGAACTTCCTCTGTTTCACCATCCGTTTCTTGGATGGGCGCTTTCACGGACGTGGCGACCACGGGCGTCCCGAATGGCCCCCTTCTCCCTTGCGTTTGTTTCAGGCTCTAGTCGCGGCTGCCGCGGCCCGTTCCGGTGAACGCGCAAACCTTCAAACGGCTATCATGGCCTTGCGTTGGCTTGAGGAACAAGAATCGCCGGTCATCGTTGCTCCCTCCGCAACACCCGCCCGGCACGGCTACCGCCTCTATGTGCCCGACAACGTGACCGACCTCGTGGCCGCGTCGTGGAGTCGCGGTGGAGGAGCCGACATCGCAGACTACCGCGCCGAAAAAGATGTCCGGCCCGTCTACCTGCAATCCGACGGGGTGCATTACCTTTATTCTTTAGACCGCGTCTCACCCAATGGCATGCTACACGTGGAAACCATCTGCGCCATCGCGCGCAGCATTACTCACCTTGGCTGGGGCATCGACATGGTTGTTGCCGATGCTGCGGTCTTGAGCGATACCGACGCGGTGGCACTTGTCGGCGAACGCTGGCTCCCTGCTAGCCAAGGTACTGGTCAGTCGCTCCGCGTCCCGATCTTCGGAACGCTTGACAATCTGCTGCGCAAGCATCGCGCCTTCCTCGGCCGTTTGGCTGGCGACTCGCGGGGCAAGGCCTCCTTTAAGCCCGTGCCGCCGCTGTCGCAATTCCGACTGGTTCCTTATAACAAGGCCACGTCTCCGCCGCCAAGTCCGTTTGCCGCATTCAAGCTGCTTCGGCCCGATGCCGGCGCTTATTGCGCGTTCAGCGCCACGCGCGAACCCGCCGTGGTGGCTGGCATGGTTCGCCACGCCCTGGCTCATGTCGCCCAAAGCCAGCGGCCGTTCGGGTGGGACGACGCGGAAATTGCCCGTATCGTGCTCGGACACGACTCCAACGGCAAAGCCGTCTGCACTGATCCGCTTCAACCCCGTTTCAGCTACTTGCCTTTGCCAACGATTGCCTTCTATGGCCGAGGCAGCGAACCACCCCATTTCGGCAGCCACCGCCGTCAGAGCGTTGCACGCCACGTCAGCAGTATCCGGCGGGTATTGATCGTCGGCACGCCCGGCATGGACGAAGCGATTCGGTGGGTCCGCCGAGCACTCTCCGGCAGCACGTTAATCCGCGAGGAAACCGATACCGAAGCAGCCGTTCTCTCGCTCGTTCCCTCGAACGATTGGGTCGTTCAGCAATACGTTCAAAAGGCGGCATCCTGGACGACCATCACGCCGGTGATCCTTCCCGGCTACGACGATCGCAACGGCGCCAAAACCGAACGCCTGCTCCGCAAGGCGCTGCGTCAGGCGGGCTATTCCGCCGAGCTTGTCGATCATGCTGAACTCGATTGGCGCCAAGTCGGCTACTTGCCGGGCATTGATCTGGCGAGCCGCTATCGGCGACCGCGCAACAGCCGCGAGGCGCCCGTCTGCCACGTCAAAATCACCTGGCGCCGTCCCTCCGGCCAACCCATCGAGCTATCGGGGCCGTTGGCGATCGGATCGGGACGGTTCCGGGGACTTGGCCTGTTCGCTTCGATCGAATCGTAGCATTCGCCCCACACGGCGGCGTAAACGCTCTTTGACAATTCGATCCCGTAAACACGGTGTCGCGTGCGGCCCGCGCGGGCCGATTCGCGGTGCGGTTGTCGTGCGCAAGGTTCGTTCTCCCGTCGGCGCCGATCGGAGGCATTCCTCCATCGGCGCCGATGGGGCGGTTCATCGAAACTCGATGCCGCTCTTTGTGTGTCGCTGTTCAAAGCCCAACTCGCTGTCCGGCTCATGGTTCGTTTCGCACGGAGGCTCATCTGCTTTTGTCCGACCTCTTGATTTGAAAGGCCTCCCGATGAGTCTGCTCGAATCCGATCTCGCTCCGCATCAGGATTGCCCGGAGTTGATTCCCGCTCGGATGCTCAACGAGTTCGCCTATTGCCCGCGGCTTGCCTATCTCGAATGGGTTCAAGGCGAGTTCGCCGACAACCTCGATACCCTCGAAGGCCGCTTCGCTCATCGCCGCGTCGATCAGCCCGATGCCTCATCGATCCCCGATCCGGCCGAACCCGGTTCGCCGTCGCCCGCCGACGATTCCATCCTCCATTCGCGTTCGGTCCTGCTCTCTGCGCCCGCCGAGGGGCTGATCGCCAGGATCGATCTGATCGAATTCTCGTCGGCGTCAGTTGTTCCTGTCGATTACAAGCGGGGAAAGGTTCCCAACATCCCAGGTGCCGCCTACGAGCCGGAGAAAGTCCAACTCTGCGCCCAAGGCCTGATCCTCCGTGAAAACGGCTACCACTGTGAGGGTGGAATCCTCTACTATGCCGAATCGCGTCGTCGCGTTTCTGTCGCCTTCGACGACGAACTCATCGAACGGACTCGGCATTTCGTTCGGCAGCTCCGGCAGACGGCCGCGGCACGCACCCTTCCGCCTCCGCTCGTCGATAGTCCCAAGTGCCCGCGCTGCTCGCTGGTCGGCATTTGCCTTCCCGACGAGGTCACCTTCCTCAACCGTTCCCCCGACTCCACCTCCGTCGTCCGGTATCTCGTTCCTCCGCGCGACGACGCCCTCCCGCTCTACGTCTCGGAACAGGGCGCCGCCGTCGGAAAAAGCGGCGACGAAGTCACCGTCCGCAGTCGGGATGGACAGGTGCGGTCGCTCCGCTTGATCGATGTTTCCCATCTTTGCCTTTTCGGAAACGTGCAGGTCTCTGCCCAAGCGATCCGCGAGCTTTCCGCCGCCTCGATCCCAGTGTGCCATTTCTCCTACGGCGGTTGGTTCCATGCCGTAACCACGGGCATGACACACAAGAACGTCGAGCTGCGGATCGCTCAATTCGCCGCGGCCGCTGCTCCGCGCCGGGCGATTTCTTTCGCCCGCGCCTTCGTCGTCGGAAAAATAAAAAACGCTCGAACCATCCTCCGCCGCCATCTCGACCGACCTGATGCGCCCGATGTCCTTCGCACCCTGGCAATCCTCGGCCGCCGTGCCGCCCATGCCGCAAACGTTCAAACGCTTCTCGGCATCGAAGGCCTAGCCGCCAAAACTTACTTCGAGAACTTCGCTCTCCTTCTCAAGCCGGAAACCGGCTTCAATATCGACGGTCGAAACCGTCGGCCGCCGCGTGATCCGGTCAACGCACTCCTCTCGTTCCTTTACGCCCTGCTGGTCAAAGACGCCACGCTGGCTGTCCTTTCCGCCGGGTTCGACCCGATGCTCGGCTTCTTCCACCAACCGCGCTATGGCCGGCCTTCGCTCGCGCTCGATTTGGCCGAAGAGTTCCGCCCCATCGTCGCTGATTCCACCGTCCTCACCCTCATCAATAATGGCGAGGTAACCACCGATAGCTTCATTCGCCGCGCCGGTGCCGTCGCTCTTACCGACGCCGGTCGCCGCGCCGTCCTGGCCGCCTACCAGCGGCGAATGGAATCCCTGGTCACCCATCCGCTCTTCGGCTATCGCATCAGCTATCGACGCTTGATTCAAGTGCAGGCTCGGCTCCTCGCACGCGCCTTGCTCGGCGATATTCCCGCATATCCCGCCTTTTGCACCCGCTGACGGAGGGCTCGCCCATGAGGTCCGTTTATCTTCTCTGCTATGATGTCGCCGATCCGAAACGCCTCCGACGCACCTACAAAAAAATGCGAGGCTTCGGCGTACCTCTTCAGTTCTCGGTCTTCCGCTGCGAACTGTCCGCGATCGAACGACAACAGATGAAAGCAGCCCTCTGGGAAATCCTTAACTGGAACGAGGACCGCGTCATCCTGGTCAACCTCGGCCCGGTCGGCGCTCGCGGCGACCAATGCCTCGAATACTGGGGTCCGCCGCGAGTCCAGCCGCCGAAAAGCTCGGCCTGGATCGTCTGACCGGTCGCTCGCTATTCCAATTCCGAGAATCGCAACGGATCAAGCCGCCCCGGCCACTCGTGCCCGGTAGCCCCGCCCAGCTGCCGGGCACGATGCGGCACGCGCCGTCGTCTCCGGCATCGTCCGGTACCGAGGTCTTCTCTCGAATACCGCTTTCGCGCGTGTTCAGTTCAGTAGTGCGAAATCGGGCCGATCCCCGACCGGCTGCCGCCCCCTTCGTAATCCATTGATCCTGAACGCTCGAACGTCAGGCCTCTGACCAACAGCCCCCCGGTGATCGACACGGCGCCAACGCAAGGCGGCCCGCCGAAATCCGGGGCACCGAACTCTTCAGTTTGTACCGAGTTGCCCGCCCTGCGGCATCCGATCCGTCAGTCGATGCCGTGCCGATTCGAGTTCCCGCATCGCACTCGTTGATTTCTCGGCCGAAAATGTCTATCATCGTTCCATCAGCGTCGTGTTCGACTCGCTGCGAAATCCGTGTCAGCGTCAATCGGATTTTCGAGCGGTCCGGTGGCGTCAAAAACCCCGGCACCGCTCGAACCACCTTAACATCTTGGAATAAGGAGACTTGCTGTTTGATGCTGCCAGCTCCCCTCAGTCAAAACAGTGTTCGGTTGAGGTTGCCTTCGCAAATGCTTTTGCAACGGCCCGGCGCACAACAACTTGCGAGGGGTGCGGTTTCCGCGGCTGAAAAGTCGCGGCTCCATTGAAGCTACGCGAACGACCCGATGAACATCGTAAACCTTGGAGTTTCCG
>CAZVZX010000069.1:12751-13528 GCA_964631235.1 uncultured Planctomycetaceae bacterium
GTCGGTGTTACGACGTTCGGCGCGTTGGCCAGTCGGTTTCCGCGGCTGAAAAGTCGCGGCTCCATTGAAGCTTGCCGCGTCGCACTGCCTACGGCGAGGCGACGGAAGTTTCCGCGGCTGAAAAGTCGCGGCTCCATTGAAGCGAACGACGCGAACTAAGGCGTCAGTCTGTGATGTACGTTTCCGCGGCTGAAAAGTCGCGGCTCCATTGAAGCTTTCCCGCCGCTGAAGGCGAAGGCCGCGAAAGCGATCGTTTCCGCGGCTGAAAAGTCGCGGCTCCATTGAAGCCGGGATCTCGAACGCCGCGTCCATGAGTTGTTCGGTAGTTTCCGCGGCTGAAAAGTCGCGGCTCCATTGAAGCGGCCATAGCCCCTACGCGGCCCTAGAGCATGTGCTCGTTTCCGCGGCTGAAAAGTCGCGGCTCCATTGAAGCGCGTAACATGTCCTGCGTCCTGTCTCACGAATACCAACGTTTCCGCGGCTGAAAAGTCGCGGCTCCATTGAAGCCCAGCGGGAAGCGGTCCGCCGCCTCGGCGTCCGTTTCCGCGGCTGAAAAGTCGCGGCTCCATTGAAGCTTGGCCGCCGCTGATCGCCGCAACGAACGACGACCACGTTTCCGCGGCTGAAAAGTCGCGGCTCCATTGAAGCGCGTGCACGGCGTAGCGCACATGATGGACCGGGTACGTTTCCGCGGCTGAAAAGTCGCGGCTCCATTGAAGCATCTCAACGGCAATTTCGCCTTCGCGCTGCAATCCGGTTTCCGCGGCTGAAAAGTCG
>CAZVZX010000070.1:0-12315 GCA_964631235.1 uncultured Planctomycetaceae bacterium
CACCCTCCCACTCCATTCCACCCATCACAAAAGAGCGGTGCGCAATCCGGGATAGGCACCGACCTGGACGGCGGAATCGAACATCTTGGCCACGCCGGCGGTCATCGCCAAGTTGCGGATTTGTTTGATGCCCAAAAAGGCGATTGCGTGCTGCAAGTTGGTGATGCGCACGCGCGTGCCGTAGGCCGACGAATTGACGCACCGCAACACCCGCGCACTGAGAGCGGGATCGATTTCCATCACCGCCTTCAGGTCTGCCGCCGTCGAATTCGGATCGTTGGCCACCTCCATCACCCGCAAGGCGACTTGAGGAAGCGACCCAATCTCGCTGATCCGCCGGCGCAGATCGGCGACCGAAGGTTTCACTGCCGCAACACTACTCATAGACCGAACTCCTGCCCCCAGTCGATTCGGTGTTTACAAAGAAACGTTGTGATCGATTTTCATCCCGGTCCACACCGGACGAACTCCGGTCCTCGTTTCCGACAATGCCCAGATATCTGCCCAATTAGTCTCTCACAACTGCGGAACCGGCCGTTGGCGCAGCAAAGCGGCCGATTGCGTGTTGTCACCTGTTTGAATTGCGTTTTGTTTCTCGCGGTTGCACGTCGGCGTGGAAACATGCTTCGCATGTTGAATTAACGGCTTTCGACATTGCCGAACCGACTGGCCACGAAGACGAACATCGTCGGCGTCGGTTCGGCGGGCACGTCGATGCCGTCGAAAGCACCGCACACAAATGTAGTTCTTGCAAGAAAACTTGCGCGTCGGATTGTGGATACCTGCGGCAACTAAAGGGGGGTAATGGTCGAGAAACGGGTTGCTCTGCACCGCCTTTGCGGGCTTTGCATTGTCGAAGGCAACAGCGGTGATGTGTACGAATGTACTGTTCTGCTCGCAGGCCGAGCGTTCGTCCCGGTTGCAGCGGGGCTTGGCGACATCGTTTACCTGCACGCGGAATGATCGACGCGGTGCCGCGTTCGTCCCGGCGATGCGGTTTTTTGCCGATCGGCGATTCGGGCGGACCGAAATGAGTTCGGGATTTCCTTTACTTGGCCGCGCGCCAGTGAAATAATGGCCGAAACGGCTGGTTTCTTCGTTGGCGGGAGGAGTGGACTGATGCGGCGCAGACCATTAGCGTTACGGCGTTTGGGTGCGGAGGAGGAATCGCATCGCGACGACCGCTCGGGCGGGTCGATCGTTCGGCCAAGCGCCGCCGGGATATTAGCCGTTCTCGCATTGGCCGGTTGGGCTTGGGCCGACGAGGCTCGGCCGAACGCCGTCGTCCCGGCTGTAGCGGCGGTGCCTGCCGCCGGCCAGCCGCCGGCAGCAGCTCCGACGCCCGAGTCGCCGCAACCAAGCCCGCAGCAGTCAGAAGCTCCGCAAAAAGAGACGGCCGATCGAACTGCCGACAGCGCCGAGACGCTACAGCGCGCGAAAGAACTGGTCGAGAAGCTCGGCGATCCTCAATTTGCCGTTCGCGAGAATGCCGCCGCCGAGTTGGCCGCCATGGGCTTGGCGGCGCGCAGCGCGCTGATGGCCGGAATGCAACATTCCGATCCGCAGGTTCGGCGCAGCGCGCGGTGGTTGATCGACCGCGTGGCTGAAGAAGACCTCAAGCGACGCCTAGCGGCCTTCGAGGCCGGCGAGGCGGATCCCGTTCGGCTCAATCTGCCCTGTTGGAAGTTGTTTTCCAATGCGTTGGGCGACGACGGGGAAACCCGGCGGTTGTTCATCGCCATGCTCAAGGCCGAAGGTCCGCTGTTGGAGACGATCGAGTCCGATCCGGAATCGGCCTCCGATATTCTTTCGTATCGGGTGCAAGCACTGGTACAGCGAATCAGTTCGGTGCGGATGCGGATCATCAACGGCGTGCCGGTCGCGCAAACCGACGAGTCATTCAAGTTGAGCGAAGGCGCCTTGGCGGCGGTTCTTTTCGCGGCGTCGGAGCCAAGCCTGAAATGGGGTGAGCACTACCAGAGCCAGATTTGGATTCAATCGCTTTTGCAGAACGGCGTGGTTCAAGGGTTGCTGCGCGACGAGCGAGCGACGCCGTTGAAGCGGTTGGCGGGCCGATGGATGCTTGCGCCGGTGTCGATCTATGCCGTTCAGAAAAAGCTCTAGACGGCCGTGGCACTCAACATGCGCGAAGGCATCGATCTGGCCGTTTCCACGATTGAAACCGGCGCGCAGCCGTTGGGGCAGCACATGATGCCGATGTTGATCGGCGCCGTCGGGCTGCTCGGCGGCAAAGAATATTCGCCGGTTCTCGCCCGGTTGCTGGAGAACGAAACCGTTCTCTTCCGCGGCCCGAACGATCGGCAAACGCAGGTGCGCGATGTCGCGCTGGCATGGCTGATCGCACTGACGGAACAAGAATTCGCCGACTACGGCTGGGAACAGGCGGGCCGCCAGTTCAAGCAACTGATCAAGTCACGGCAGTTGTATGTGAATCATGCCGAGTTCGCCTTTGCCAACGACGAAGCCCGGCAGGCGGCGTTGAAGCGCTGGCGCGACTACGCGGCGGCGCATCCGCTACCGCCTGCACCAAAGTTGGCGAAGGTCGAGATCAACCGCAATCCGCCAGGCCAACTGGTTCGCCAGGCGCCCAAAACGGAAGAAGGAACTGTCCCGTCGCTTTCGGGGATGAAGCTGCAACTGGCTGATCGGTTGCTCGTACAATCGCTCTCCGCGGCGCGGCAGTTGTGCCGCGAAGGCCGATTCGCCGAAGGAGTGCGGATTCTCGACGACGTGCTTTCGGCCGAGGAGGACTACGCCTATCAGCCGATTGTGCGGATGCCGCTGTTTCGCTGCCTGAAGGCCGAGGCCGAAACCCTGCTGGCCCAGCTTCCGCCTCAAGGGCGCGAGGCCTATCGCCTGCAATTCGGGGCTGCGGCGCGGATGGCGCTGGGCCAAGCGATGGTCGAGGGCGGGGCCGACGCTTTGGCGGCCGTGGCCGAGCGCTATTTCTTCACCGAGGCGGGAGCCGAGGCGGCCTTCCTTTTAGCCGACAATTTGCTTGATCGCGGGCAGGCGTTTCGCGCCGCACTATACTACCAGCGACTGCGAACGCTTTCGCCCGACGCCGATCGCTTCGAGCCGGCCCTCTCGTTGCGCCTGACGGCTGCGTATTTGCAGGCGGGGCTTTCCGAGGCCGCCGAATCGGCCGCCCGCCGGCTGGCCGCACAACGCCAAGCGGGAGCAGCCGAGGGCCGTCCCTGGATGGTCGCCGGTCAACCGCGTGAGCGATTTGCCCGAGCCGGCGAGATGTTGCGCTGGCTTGACGAAACCAGCGGGCGATTATCGCACGACGTTGTTTCCGGCTGGCTGATGCACCGCGGCGACCCGACGCGAAACCGTGCGGTCGATGTCGATGCCCCGTGCCTCGACAGCGAACCGCTGCTGCCGATGTTGAGCAATCCCACGTTGCAGCAGCATGTGGCGGCCACGCGCAAGAAGCTGTACGACGACTATCAACCGGCCATTCCGCGGCTCTCTCCGCTTGTGGTCGGCAAGCTGATCGTCTTCCGCGGGGCGACGCATTTGCATGCCGTCGATTTCACCACGGGCAAACTCGTGTGGGAGGCGGGCTTGGAAGACTCGTTCCGGCGATTCTTGCGCGCCGAAGGTGATGCCGAGGCGGCGCTCAGCAGCCCCACCGTCGCCCGCGGTCTGCAACGGCGATTCTTCGACGACCAAGTATTCGGCGCGTTGAGCAGCGATGGGCGACTCGTGTTCGGCGTGGAAGATATTCCCTTCGGCTTTGGGCCGGAACACCAGATATTGACAATCGGGCCCGACGGGCGACGGCGGATTGAAAGCGAATCGTCGCGTCGCGGCAATCTGCTAACCGCCCACGATCTCGCCACGGGCAAGCTCTGCTGGGAAATCGGCGGGGCGTCGGGGTCGGGGCTGCCGCTGGCCGGGGCGCGGTTCCTCGGACCGCCGTTGCCGTTGGGCGATCGGCTTTATGCGTGCGCCGTCATCGGGCGGCAGCGAGCATTGGTCGAGCTCGACGCGGCCTCGGGCAACCCGCGCAATGTGCTCAGCCTCAGCCTGGTCGATCCTAGCGAAAGCGAAGAGGTCAATCCCGCGGCCGGCATCGTGGTCATCGGCGGGATGGTCCAAACTCAAACGAGCGCCCCATCGACGGCGGCCGCCATGCCTTCGTATGCCGACGGCGTGCTCGTTTGCCAAATCGGCGATAATCAATACGTGGCCGTTGACTTGGCGACGCAAAGCGTGCGCTGGGTCTATCATCTCTCGGAGGCCGACGTTGGGCGAACGACGAACATCTGGGTTCGCCGCGCCCAAGCGGCGCAGTCATCGGCCGCCCGGGGACGCTGGATCGAGGCCGGAGCGACAATCGCCGACGGCCGCGTATTGCTCACCCCAGTTCAACTCGACGAGTTGATCTGCCTTGATTTGTCGGACGGTCGCTTCCTTTGGTCGGTGCCGCGGCGCGACGGGTTGTATGTGGGCGGTGTGGACGGCGGACGGGTGCTCGTCGTCGGCCGCACTGCGGTGTGGGCCGTTGACCTTGATTCCGGTCGGCCCGCTTGGCCGCATGAACGGTTGTCGCTGCCTGCCTCGGCCATGCCCAGCGGGCTCGGACTGGTGGCCGAAGGCAAGTATCACCTGCCGCTCAGCAGTGGCGAGGTGCTGACGATCGATATGGTTCAGGGCAAAGTTGCGGCTCGGGCACGGGGTAGTGCCGAAGCGCCGCCGGGCAACTTGGCGGCCGCCCACGACGCGGTGATCGCGCAAACGCCCGAAGGGCTGTGGCGTTTTGAAACCCTGGCCGGCCGCGACCGGCGATTGGCTGAGCAATTGGCCGCCAAGCCCGACGATCCGCTCTTGTTGCGTCAGCGAGGCGAAATCTTGTTGGCTCGCGGCCGTATTGCCGAGGCCGTCGAACTGTTGCAGCGATCGGCGCGGCTGAAGCCGGCGGCCGAAACCCATCGCCTTCTGGTCGAGGCGGTCGGCGAGGGCCTGCGAACCGACTTCGATCGGTTCCGGCCGTTGGCCGAACAGCTCGAACCGTTGGTGGGCACGGCCGCGGAAAGAACGCAGCTTTTGCGGCAGTGGGCGTTGGGGTTGCAATCCGCCCAGCGTTGGCGGCCGGCGTTTGAAACCTACATGCGCTTGATCGACGCCGTCGAAAACCCGCACGTTCTCGACCGCGAAGATGCCGGCTGCTCGGTGCAGCGCGGTCGCTGGATTGCGGCGCGGCTGATCGAAGTGTGGCAGACGGCCCCCGAGACGGAACGGAAGGAATTGGATGCAATCGTCGCACGGCGACTCGCGGAGGCCGATCCCTCGGCGGCCAAGCTGCTGCCTTACGTGCGGTGGCATCCCGCAGCTCGGCCGTTGCTGCTGGCCCAAGCGACCGCGCGCAGCGCCGACGGCCGAGCGGAAACTGGACCAGGCGACGAACTGTCGCTGATCGACATCGTCCGCCAAGCCGACGCCGCCCAGCGGCGCGAGGCGTTGCGGTTGCTTACCCAGCGCAATGTCGCGGTGGGACGCGGCCTGCCGGCGGCGGCCTACTTGCAAGAGATCATCAGTGAGGCGGGCGATCGGCCTGTGTTTGGTGGGCAATCGGCGGCCCAGTTCTTGGCTTCGTTGCCGCCAGACAGTCCCCTGGCGACCGCTTGGCGTCAACGCGGGCCTTGGCCGGCCGTCAAACCCAAAGTCGAGGCGATCGACGCCAAACCTTCGGACATGAACAACCCGATCCGACCGCGGTTCATTGTGCGGCTCGACGACGGCACCACCGTGCGCGAGCTGATGTGCGAAGGCGATTTCAACCGGCGGATGCTCACGGCGTTCGACCGGCAGGGTCGGGTGTGGTGGCAATTGACCGGACTCGATGGGATCGATTGGAACCTGTTGAACAATTATCAAATGCGGTACGCGCATGGCGCCCAGCGAGGAAATATCTTAGTCGCTTGGTTGGGCAACAAGGTGATGGGCTTCGACCTAAGCGCTCAGCCGCCGAAGATGCTCTGGCAGCACGACGCGGTGAAGAGCCTCAATCAAAATGCGGCGATGCAGATCATGATGATGCGCCAGCGCATGAATCAGCCCGGCCCCCTTCTGCCGCAAGATGCCCTGCCGCTGGTGTTCAACTCGGCCGGGGTGTTCTTCGCGCAAGACAATCACTTGCTGGCCGTCGATCCGGCCGGCGGTGAAATCCTTTGGCGGCGCATCGACCTGCCGCAGCAGCCGTTGCTTTTCGGTAGTTCGCGGGCGTTGCTGGTGGTTGGCGCGGACCAGGACGAAGCGATCGTCGTCGATCCCTGGGACGGCCGCGAGTTGGGCCGGCGCACGGTCCCGAAAAGCAGCGTGTGGCTGGCCACCGAAGGCGAACGCATCGTCGTTTGGGACACCGTCGGCGGCAAGCGGGAACTCTCGCTGTTCGATCCGCTGACGCAGGCGGCCCTTTGGCGGCACCAGTTCGACGAGAAATCCTTAGCCGTGCCCGTGGCCGACGACGAGGCGGCCGTGCTCGATCCGCAAGGGCGGCTCACAATCGTTGCCATCGACAGCGGACAGAAACGCGTGGAAGCAGCGTTGGCCGAGGCGGCCGGTTTCGATGTGCTGCTGGTCCAACGAGCGTCGGACGCCTACTACGTAACCGCGGGGCGGGAATTGGCCGGCGGCAATCGAATCGTGTTCAACGGTTTGGGCAATCCCCGGTTGAGCGGCTATTCGGCTGCGGTGGGCCGCTCCGACGGCCAATTGCGATGGCAGGTCGAACTTCAGGAAGAAGGGATCGGTTCCGATCTGTTTCCTGACACGCCGGTGATGATTTTCTACAGCCAAAGCCAGGAGATCGTCCGGAACATGGTCGTCTTTCGTTCGCGGCTGATGTGTCTCGACCGCCGCACCGGACGGTTGTTGTATGAAACGCCCGGATCGACCTCGCAGCAGCAGTTGACGCGGCTGGAGATCGTTCCCGATTTGGAAAACCGAACTGTTGAAGTGCGCACGCTGGGCGGTTCGGTTCGATTCGATTACCGCGGCAGAACGGCCGGGGCCGCAAAGCAATAGTAAAATCAGGAGCGACCGTGAACGAGTCGCCGGCGGCCGGACGGTAATCGCCGAGCGACGCGGGAGCATTGCTGATCAACAACCGCGGTCGCGTGCCATCGAGAGCGGACCGGGGTGAAGACCCTCTTCAGTCGTCGGAGGGATTTCGCGAGCGGTTGGTTCTTTGATCAAGCGGGTGAAAGAGGGGTGCGGACGGATTAGCGCAGCTTGTCGAGCAGTTCTTTGAGCAACTGCGCCACTAGGGCCGGATCGTTGCTTTCGACAATGTGTTTCCGCCGCTGCGGCGGCACTTTCAGCTTCTCCATCGCCTCGCCCACGCGTTTCCAAAGCCGAACCCGCTTTTGCCCTTCGGCCAGGTAGAGATCCGTTACCATTTCGCCGAGCCGTTGAACCAAGATGGCGTCGAGATTCTGGTAGTAGTTGCGGATAATGCGGTCTTGATAGGGTGTGCGATCGGCCATAGAGTCGTTGTGCTAGTCGAGTTCGAAAAGACGAAACAAAAGCATCGTCCGAGGGCGTGCTCGTAACGGGGTCAGGCGATCCGGCATGCGGCAGAGGATCGCGTCCGGACCGCTTGCGTCGGCGATGCTTTCCATTGGGCGTTGAACAAGTGCGCCGCGAAGCGGAACAGCCTCTGGTTGTTTTCGGACGTGCGGCGCGTTCTTGTTGCGGGAATCCGGGCGAACGGCCGACGGCGGTGCGCGTTGTCCGACGGCAACGGTTGAACAATCGCCACGGTCGGTTCATACTACCATTGAAGACCTGCACCGGCAAATATCGTTTTGTTCGATAACTTTCCCGATGACCGAACCGACGCCGACGACGCTTTCGCTGGGGGCCGACCTGTCCGGTCGGAAGATCGGCGATTTTCAACTCCTGCGGCGCGTGGGCCAAGGGGCGATGGCCGAGGTGTATTTGGCCGAGCAACAGCAGCTTCGCCGCCGCGTGGCCGTGAAAGTGCTTAAGCCCGAGTTCGCGCAAGACACGAACTACCTTCGACGGTTCGAACGCGAGGCGCAGGCGGCCGCCGCGCTGGTTCATGCCAATATCGTGCAGATCTACGAAGTGGGGCGGGAAGGCGATCTGCATTACATTGCGCAGGAATATGTCGAGGGCTCGAACCTGCGCGATTGGCTCGTTCGGCACGGGCCGCCCGACTTGCCCCATGCGCTTTCTATCATGTGCCAAACGGCGGCCGCGCTGGCCAAAGCGGGCGAGGCCGGAATCGTCCATCGCGACATCAAGCCGGAAAACATTCTGATCACCCGCCAGGGCGAAGTGAAGGTGGCCGACTTCGGTTTGGCGCATTTCACGCGCGAGGATCGGCAGACCCATTTGACGCAGGCCGGCATTACGGTCGGTACTCCGCTCTATATGAGTCCGGAACAGGTGGAGGGCAAGCCGCTCGATCATCGCAGCGATTTGTATTCGTTCGGAGTGACGTGCTACCACATGCTTGCCGGTCAGCCGCCCTTCAGCGGCGAAACCGCGCTGGGTGTGGCCGTCCAGCACCTGCGCAACGAAGCGAAGCCGCTGGAGAGCATTCGGCCCGATCTTCCGCCGACGCTGTGCCGATTGGTGCATGGGCTGTTGGCCAAGGCGCCGCAACAGCGGCCCGGCTCGGCCCGCGCGGTGCTGCGCGAATTGCGGCGATTGGAACGGGAATGTTGCGGCGGGGCGTGGCCCGACGAATTGCCTGCACTGGAATCGCTGGGCGGCGTCGAGCAGGTGGACGCTCGGCTGGCCGCCACGCAAGAACTCGGCCGGCTGATGGCGACCCAAACGTTCCGGCGACAGCGCAAGACGCGCAGGCGAGCCGCCGGAATCGCTCTGCTTGCAGTCGTAACGCTTTTGAGCATGGCCGTCGGAATCAAGGTCTTCGATCGGCCTCCCCTGCTCGCCGACGCGACGGAGCCCGCGCCGAGCGTCCCCGTGCAAGCAAATGTCATGCGGCAATGGTATTGGGCCACTCAAGAGGGGACGGCCGAGGCGTGGCGGAGCGTGATCGAACATTTTCCCGATCAACGCTATTACGTCGAACGCGCCAAACAGCAGTTGGCCTTGGCCTACCTGCAAGAGAAGAACCTCGACGCTGCCAATCGATTGTTCGAGGAATTGGCCGACGCAGGCCAAACGCAGCGCGAGTTGTCGGCCTTTGGTTTGGCGGGTTGCTACTTGGTCGCCGTGCAGCGGGGACGAACCGCGGAGGCCGAGGCGGCGCTGGTGCGGCTTTGGCCGTTGCGGCAGTCGCTGCTGCATCCGTCGATGAAACGGTTGCTTGCCGCCGAGTTGCGCCGCAATGCCGAAGCCCTGGGAACCGAAGGCGTCAAATGGAAACGCTGGCTCGAGGAGCAAATGCCGCCGAACGGCTGAACACGCCAATTCGGACCGGGCGATTGCCTGACAGTCCGTGAAGGCCTTTGCCGAGCGGCCGTCGTGGAACAACCAGAGTCATTCCAGACAAGGAAAGAACAGGAGCTATGCCGATCAAAACGTGGGTGTTGGCCGATGCGGATCACGGAGTATTTGTCGATCACTGCGCGCTGGGAGCGGGCGAATTGGGACTGCCGGATTGCTCCGTGGTTAAGCGCACGCTTCATGTGGGGGTGCGGCGCGGCGTGGACGTGATCGAGGTTTCGTCGAAATCGGTTCACTGCGTGATTGTGCCCACGCGCGGAATGGGCATTTGGCGTGCCGAAAGCAATGGCGTCCCGCTGAGGTGGAAGTCGCCCGTCCATGGCCCGGTTCATCCGAGCATGGTGCGTTTGTGGGAACCCAGCGGCATCGGTTGGCTCGACGGATTCGATGAGTTCTTCGTCCGCTGCGGATTGGAGAGCAACGGCGCTCCCGAGTTCCATCCGAACGGAACGCTGCGCTATCCGTTGCACGGGCGGATCGCCAACACGCCCGCCCACCGAGTCGAGATTCTCGCCGACAGCGACACCGGCCGGCTGACCGTTGCCGGTGTCGTGGATGAGGCCCGCTTGTTCGGCAACAAACTGCGGTTGAGGGCGGAGATTTCCATCGAGCCGAATTCGCCGGCCATCGAGGTGCGCGACACGATCTCGAATCTTTCGACGATCGACAGCGAAATGGAGTTGCTTTATCACATCAATTTGGGCGTGCCGCTGCTTTCGCCGGGCGCCAAGGTGCTGTTGCCGCTCGATCGGCTTTGCCCGCGCGACGAAGTGGCCGAGGGCAACCTGCCCGAGTGGGATGTGTACGGCCCGGAAACGCCCGGGGCCCCCGAGGCCGTCTTCTTCTGCGCGCTCCGCGGCGATGCCGAGGGACGCACGCAGGCCATGCTGAAAAGCGCCGACGGGAATCGGGCCTGCCGCCTGCATTTCAACCTTCGCCGATTGCCGTTCTTCACGCTGTGGAAGAACCGGTTGCCGGCGGAAGATGGCTATGTCACCGGCTTGGAGCCATGCATCAACTTCCCCAATCCGCGATCGTTCGAGCAAAGCCGCGGCCGGGTCGATGCCCTTTCGCCGGGCGATTCGCGCGTATTCGAAATCTGCATCGAAGGGCTGGCCGGCGCCGACTGCGTTGATGCCGCGGCCGCGGAAATCGCGGCCTTGCAAGGCGAAGTTCCGCCCGAGATCGTTCGTTCCCCCGATCCCAATTGGTCGGCGTGATTCCGACAGAGGCGGTCGTTCGTGCCTATGCCGGCGAAGGTCGCTCGGCACTCGGCAACTGCGTAATCGGCCGCTCGGCCCCAAGAAACGGCAGCCGTTATGACACTGATTTACCGTGACGACTTGTTCCTCGCCCATGAAACCGGCGATCATCCGGAATCGGCCGATCGCATCCGCCGGATTCCCGCCCATTTGGAGCAATTGGGCCTTTTGGCGCAATGCACAACGGTGGCCGCTCCGGAAGTGGACCGCCGACGTTTAGGGCGAATTCATACCCGCGGCTACATCGACGAGGTGTGGGCCTATGCCAAGTCGGGCGGAGGACACATCGAGGCCGACACGGTTGTCAGCCCGCAAAGCTACGAAGTGGCTCTCCATGCCGCCGGGGCGGCGTGCGACGCGGTCGAACGCGTGCTCCGCGGCGAGGACGCATCGGCCCTGTGTCTTGTTCGCCCTCCCGGACATCACGCTTTGATGCAGCGCGCGATGGGCTTTTGCCTGTTCAATAATGTTGCCGTCGCGGCGCGGACGGCGGTGGACGAGCTCGGCGTCGGCCGAGTGCTTATCGTCGATTGGGATGTGCATCACGGCAACGGTACGCAGGCCGCATTCTGGGAGGATCCGCGCGTCGGGTTCTTTTCCGCCCATCGTTCGCCGTTCTATCCCGGCACCGGCGACGAAGACGAAATCGGCGAGGGCGACGGGCTGGGCGCCACGCGCAATCTGCCGTTTGCCTACGGCACTCCGCGGCAAACGTATCTTCAACGATTCCGCAATGAGTTGGAATCATTCGCCGATCGGATTCGCCCGGAACTGGTGCTCATCAGTGCCGGATTCGACACCCATCGGCTCGATCCGGTGGGCGGGCTGGGCCACGAAACGGAAGACTACATCGCGCTGACCGAGATGGTTTACGATATCGCCGATGTGCATGCCCAGGGGCGCGTGGTGAGCGTTCTGGAGGGCGGCTACGACCCGAAGCTGCTGGCGGAGGCCGTCGCGGCCCATCTGCAAACGATGCTTTCTCGGCAGCGGAAGACGCGGCCCGGGTGATCGTGTTGCGCGGCGTTTGCCCGTTGGGCGGCTCGCGTTTCCGCACATGCAGTCTCGGTTTGAACCGCATTCCGTTGTCAGCGTTTTTTCTGACAACCGCAGACGATCTGACAACCGCAGACGAAACGAGCCGGCCGATTGCAAACGGCAATCGACCGGCTCGCGATGTTTCTTGCGATCGGCTTTTCGCGATGCGCATCTCGACCGACCGGCAGAGTCCGTTTTTTTGGGCGTTCGAGAGCAAACAAGCGTCCGACCCTGCCCGCTGCCGCACGCGAAGGAGCGAATCACGGCGCGCCACGGGCCCCTTGCGTTAGGGTCGCGATCGTTCGATTTTTCAGACGCACGCAAGTCGCGTGTCGTTGCTTGCAACCTTCAGAGGCCGATCGCCCAACGCGCGGAAAAAGCCGGAGCATCCGTTTTCGGGCAGTGGGGAGAGGCCGAGCCGATTGAGCCGGGAATCTGGAGGTTGCAACACGGTGGGTTCGTGGGCTATTCGTCGCCGTAGCCGCCGCGTCGGCCGCCGGCGCGCTCGCGTCCGCCGCCGTAGCCGCCGCGTCCGCCGCCA
>CAZVZX010000071.1:0-12297 GCA_964631235.1 uncultured Planctomycetaceae bacterium
CCCCGGCCCGAGCGGCGTGAAAAAGGGACTTTTTGGAGTCCGCCAGTCCTGGGCCCTCGCACCGAACGATTTGCGACCCTTGACACGGCTCACTTCATGGGAGACCGGATCAACGATGGCTGACGTGATGAAGGTGCTGATTTATCGCGGAACCCAGAATCTGGGCGACGCGATCCAGGCAGTCGCGATCTCGCGATTGCTGGGCACGAGGCTTTACGGCGTCTATCGCGATCGTGTGAATGTCGGCGACCCGTCCGTGCCGCTAGTGATCAACGGCTGGATCGGCGAAAGTGTTGCCCTGCGAAATCGCCATTGCCTCTTTGCCGGCGTTCACATCGGCTGCAACACCGAGGCGCAATTGGCATGGATCAAGACCTCGGTGTTTCCCGTTGGGAGTCGCGATCCGGCAACGGCCCTGCAGTTGAAGCAGCGGTACGTACCGAATGACATGATCGGCTGCGCCACGATGACCTTCGCCCGCTACACCGGCCCCGATCGGGACGCTACGTCATTGACGTGCCAGCCATGATCGACAGTAACGGCGCGACGGCCTTCACGCACTTCATTCCCGAGAATATGACGTGGCCTGACCAATGGAGACTGGCGCTCGAGCGGTTGGAGTTGCTGCGCAGGGCGGAAATCGTCTACACGCGGCGGCTGCACGTGGCCATTCCCTGCCTGGCGTTCGGCACCCCGGTGGTTCTCTACCGATTCTTCGCCAAGCAGGCGCTGCGGCCGGAGCGATTCAGCCTGGTCGACGCGCTGGGCATCGAGTGGAACCGGCCCTGCACGCTCGACCTGACGCCGCACGCCGAGCGCTATTGCGAGTTTCTCTCCCGGGCGCTTGGCCGGGACATCCGGCCCGGCGGGCCGGTCTTTCCCGAGCCAATAAGCGATTGACCTCGTCATGGGCCGCGGCGCATTAGCCGCCGTTTTGCCATTCGTGCCGTTCACGCCGTCATCGGGCGACGTTATACTCGTTGCATCACCGCGACTTCTCCGCGGACCACATGGAAGTCCGAAAAAGGCCCTGTGCTGTGAGTTGAGACATGCCGCGCATCGTCTATCTCTCTTGGCCCGCGCGGGAAATCACCGGCGGCATCAAAATGGTCTTTCGCCATGTGGAGATCCTGCGCGAGGCGGGATTTGAAGCGATAGTCGCCACCGAAGACGCACAGCCGCCCGCTTGGTTTGAGACGACCGCCCCGGTTGTTGGGCTGGATGCCGTGCTGGCCGACGACGTACTAGTGTTTCCCGAGAACCACCGTGGCCTACTGGAGCGGTTCGCGGAGCGGGACGGGACCGTGCCTCGCACGCTGCCGGTGCCGCCCTCCGAAGGCAGCAAGAAGGTCGTGTTCTGTCAAAACCCCTATATGATCAGCCGAGGGCTGGGGGGAAAGTCCGACTACTCCGCGTACGGCGTGTCGTGTGTGCTGGCCGTCAGTCCGCAGACTGCCGAGTACTGTCGGAACCGGTTTCCCTCGTTGCCGGTTGTCTATCTGCCTGT
The DNA here is from genome assembly GCA_964631235.1 of uncultured Planctomycetaceae bacterium. Lineage (GTDB taxonomy): Bacteria > Planctomycetota > Planctomycetia > Pirellulales > Thermoguttaceae > JARKPK01. The sequence continues at coordinate 1,508 of CAZVZX010000071.1, forward strand.
CTACGTTGATCGCAGCCTTTTCCAGTTTCAGTCACAGAAAGTGTTCCAGGTGGCGTTTGCACCGCGGAAACGCCACCTGGAGGCCCAGTGCATCTTCGACCAATTCCGCGCACTCTGCCCGGAGCACCGAGACGTGCGTTGGGTCAAGATCGACCAGTTGCCGGAACGCGGGGTGGCGACGGTCCTGAAACAAAGCGCGGTTTATTTGGCGCTGTGCCGGCTCGAGGCGGCATCGTTGTCGATCCTTGAAGCTTTTGCATGCGGCTGCGTCGTGGCAGGTTTTACAGGTATCGGCGGCCGCTTGCTTGCCAACGATAGCAACGGTTTCTGGGCTGCCGAAGACGACTGCGAGGGGTGCGCCGCGCAGCTGGCCAAGGCCGTACGTCTCGTGGCCGAAGGCGGCCAGCCGCATGCTGACATTGTAGAGGCAGCCGTTTATACGGCGGGCTATTACAGCCGCGAACGGCTTGCGAAGCGATTACTGGAATTTTGGAGGCGATTCGTGGCTGTCTGATCGGCAATTGCCATTTGTCTTATGCGCGGTAGTAGCGGACGGCACATAGAGACCGAAATGCGAAGGGTGGAAAATGCCATTGATCGATTTGTCGGAGGTTGTTCGCCTGCATCACCAGACGGTACAACGATGGCATGTCTCGGGAGTGGCGATTACCGAGAAAGGCTTCTTGGCACTGGTTAGTCGTCAACACGCTGCCAATTTCCGGTTGTGGCATTGCGAAGACTTGGCCCGCGCCCCCTTTGCGACCGATGCTGAGTTGGCAGCGACGAAACGCGAGATTGACCAATTGAATCAGCAGCGGAACGATCTGATTGAACAGATCGACGAATGGTTGGTCGCGGAGCTGCAGAGACGAGCGATTGTGACGGCGGCCGCGACGCCGATGAATACGGAAACGCCGGGCAGCGTGATCGATCGGCTCTCGGTGCTGTCGCTGCGCATCTACCACATGGACGAAGAATCGCGGCGGACGGACGCTGCTGAGCGTCATCGAGTGCTTGCCGCTGAACGACTGGCAGTGCTTCGCGAGCAGCATGCCGATCTGGTCCGCGCGCTTGACACATTGCTGGCCGACCTTGCATTGGGGCGAAAACGCTTGAAAGTATATCGCCAGTTCAAGATGTACAACGACCCCGCTTTTAATCCGCAGCTTTATCAATCAGGCAATAGATTGACTCGCTGAAGCTGCCCATTCGGTTAGCGCATCGGCGATTCGCTCAAAAACCGGCTGCCAATCGTCGAGCTTTTCCTGTCGAAAGAGCCGTAGCGTCGGGTACCAACGACAGGCGTCTCCGCGGTCATGCCATCGCCAGTCGGAGGAAACATGGATTGCCAGCCAGGCTGGGCGCCCCATCGCTCCGGCCAGGTGTGGAATTGCGGTGTCGGAAGAGATGATCAGATCAAGATGTTGCATGATTGCTGCCGTGTCGCAAAAAGCACTACCGGCATCGAAGTCGTTGCCAAACTGCGCAAGCGGCAAGACGTCTCGGAGCGGCTCAATCTGCTCGGTTCCCGAGCCCTTTTGCAAGCTGAAAAACGTTACACCGGGCACTCGGGCCAGGGCGGTAAAATAACGTAGCGGAATGGATCGGTAACGGTCGCCGCCGTACTTGGGGTTTCCTTGCCAAGCGATTCCGACCTTTAGTCCGCCGTATTCCGCAAGTCGCGTGCGCCAATGCTCGACGCGCTGCGGATCGGGAAAAACGTAAGGGATTTCCGCCGGAATGGTGTCCAGTCGCGTGCGAAAAACATAGGGCAGGCTTGCGGTCCACAAATAGTGATCGCATTTCGGCGGGCGGCTTTCATCCGTGATGATCTCATCAATGCCCGGGCAGTTGGCCAACAGCCCTTGGAGCGAACGCGGACACCGCAGAACGACTCGACGACACCGCTGCCTGACCAAAGGGGCATAGCGGATAAACTGGATTGTGTCGCCCAGTCCCTGTTCGGCCTGGAGCAGGATGGTCGCATCCGGCCTTGGGGTTCCATCCCATACGGGCGCGACGTGTCGCGGAAACCGCATGGTGGGGCAATGCCTTCGCCACTCGAATGCATGCCAGCCTCGTTCATAATCGCCTTTGCGGAGGTGGCACACGGCGAGATTCATTTGGGCGATGGCCAACGTCGGGCGATGCCACAGGGCCGCTTCGAAACATTCGATGGCCTCGTGATGCCGACCTTGGATCTGCAACACAACCCCCAGATCGTTGTGCGATTCCGCCAAGTCGGAACGAAGTTCCAAGGCTCGACGCAATCCCGCTTCGGCCCCGGCCAGATCGCCACGCTGTTGGAGAACGGCGGCGACGACGTGATGGGCCATTCCGTCGCTGGGTGCCACCTGTACGGCCTTGTTCGCCCAGATCAGCGCCTCGTCAAGACGATCCACTTTGCGGAGTCCGTCGGCCAAATGCAGATAAGCCTCGCGATACTCCCTTCGCGGCTCGCGATCGCTGTCGAGCACGGCGACGGCTTCGGCAAACCGTTTCTGTTCAGTCAGTAGCTTGGCCATCGCGACGCGCGCCGGCAAGAAACCCGGTTGAATCTCAAGAGCGCGACGATGGCTGGCGATCGCTTCGTCAAAGCGGCGTTGCGCGGCCAAGGACAGTCCCAGATTGTGATGAGCGACGAAGTAGTTGGGCTTCCACCGAAGCACCTCTCGCAACGACTGCACGGACTCGTCGAATCGCTTCAACAACCGCAGCGTGCTGCCCAAGTTGTTGCCGGCCTTGATGTACGTCGGATGAAGGCGAAGGGATTCGCGATAACTGGCGGCGGCCTCTTCCAGCCGCCCCATGTCGCGAAGCGTATTGCCCAGGTTGAAATGCACCTCCGCCATTCCCGGTTTGATCGCGAGCACGGCGCGGTAGTGATCGATTGCTTCCTTGAATTGCCCGCAGGCATGCAAGGTGCGCGCGAAGTTGTAGAGCGTCTCCGGCTCCCGGGGAGCGATCTCAATTGACCGGCGGAAGCAAGCAATCGCCTTGTCGAACGCCCGAATACTTGCGTAACCGACGCCCAAATGCCCAAGAACAGCCGCGTGCCGGGGGGCGATTTGGGCGGCCTTCTCCAAGAGCTCGATTGCCCTGGCGACTTCATTAGCCCGTAGCGATAGCACCGCCAAGATGTGCATCGCTTCAACATGTTCCGGATCCGAAGCAAGCACCGCGCGGCAGAGCGCAGCGGCTTGTTCATAACCGCCGGACTGAACGTGACGAATTGCAACTTCGAATGGTGTTGTTGAATCCATGGTGCGAAGACCGCATCGGCGAAAAGGCCGCAAGCCAATCGGTCCCGCCGTACCCGGCCTAAATCCTGCTCCCGTGGGTCGCGAAAAAAGCTCTCCGACAGAACGAGAAGTCCGGGGTTCGTAGGACAGACCTCAACTATTATCGAGGTCCACCATCGGCTTGCAATAGCGCACCGTCCGGCGCGACGTTAACATTCGCGGCAAATAAGGCGATCACAAGGCCCAAGAATCGTCGGACGACCAATTGGAGCGTCGATCCTGGTTCGAGCACGATCGCATTATTTTGTAAGGATGCGTCAGGCAGAATTGTACTATCTGAATTCTAATGAAAAAGTGTGGACAACACGTACTTGATTCGACTATTATGTGCGGCGTGTGCGATCGTGCTTTCGCTGATCCGAATTACTGACATCCCGTTTCCGTGGCAATCACTAGATGTCGAGGAGTGATTCATGAAGGAATCATCTCGGGCTAGAAGCCGGTTTTTGCGTTCTCTTCTCGATCGCCGGGGAAGTGCGTCAAGAAACGCTCGGCGGAAGCAACATCTCACACAGCGATCGTTGCGGATCGAGTCGCTTGAGCGACGCGAGTTGCTTAGCGGCGCGCCGGTTGTCTCTCCGATTGCCGTTTTCGACGAACTCATGGCCGATCTCTACGCAACGGTCGATACTCGTTCGCCGAGCGTGTCAGTGCCTGCGGCAGACAAGGCGGTTCCCACGGAACGCGCGGTTCCTTCATTGACCGTGCATGACGTTGCCGCGCCGGAGGGAGGGTCGCTCGTCTTCACGGTGTCGTTGAACGAGGCCGTCTACTCGCCTTTGACAGTTGTGTACACGACGGAGATCGCCACCGCGACATCCAAAGATTTCGTGGAGCAGTCGGGCCGCGTGATGATTGAGCCAGGTGAGAAAACCGCGAAGATCGCAATCGAAAGCACCAACGACAGCCTGATCGAAGGCGACGAGCATTTTTGGCTGAGTATTTCGGTTGGAGATGGGGCAAAGGTCGCACGGACCCGAGCCGCGGGCACGATACTCGACAACGATTCCAAGCCATCGATCATTGTGGCCGACACTGTTGCGCGCCTGGGAGAAAATGTCCGTTTCCCTGTGTCGCTTTCCAATCCATACGAGGAGAAAGTGACCGTCTGCTATGCCGTCGAGGATTGGGCCACTGATCGGGGTCGCGTCGCTGAGGGCTGTTCCGGAGTGCTTGTGTTCGGACCCGGACAGACAACGGCCGAAGTCACGGTGCCGTCAGAAGTCGCGGCATTGTTCCGCGGTGGTGCGTTCTCGCTTCGACTACATTCCCCCGCAAATGCCAAGCTAGCTCGTACCGTGGCGACGGCCATCGTCGAAGGGGAAAGCGAAAGCACGGTCAGGACGGCCGACAAGAACGAACCATCTTTGAGGAGGACTGACGAAGTCCCCATGCGGCTTGAAAACCTGCCCGAGTTGACGATCTTCGACAGTTCGGCGACCGAAGGCGATTACGTCGTTTTTACACTCAGCCTGAGCACCACCTACTCCAGCGACTTGGTGATCAACTTCGAGACGCTGGATGGCACGGCCAATGCATCCGGTGACTATCAGTCGCAAAACGGGTCCGTTACCATCTCTGCGGGAAGCCTGACAACCACGGTTGCAATCTGGGCCAACGACGACGCTTCGTTGGAAGGCGACGAGCACTTTTACCTATCGGCAAGCATCAGCGGATCACCCACCTATGCCGCCGCCACCGGAACGATCTTTGACGACACACCGTTTCTGCTCTCGATTTCTGAAGGCAGCGCCCTCGAAGGAGAGAGCGTGCCGTTTGTGCTGACCCTCGGTCAGCAGTACGACCACGACATCACGTTGTCGGTTTCGACCTCCGATGGCACGGCCGGCAGCAGCGACTATGAGAGTTGGTCGGGAACGGTCGTCATTCCCCAGGGCCAACAGTCCGCCTACCTTGGAATCAGCACCTACCAAGACAGCCTGATCGAAGGCTCAGAGAGTTTCTATTTGCAGGCGACATGCGACGGCCCAGGTTCGTCCGCGGGAGCATCGGCGATTGGCTTGATCATCGACAATACATCGCCAACGGTGACAGCATCTGTCAGCGGGATCAGTTACGTTGAGGACGACGGGGAATTGAGCTTCGTTGTGACGTTGTCGCAGCCGGTGCCGTACGGCAGCGGACCGGTCGGTATCGCGTACCGCACTGGCAACGGTTCGGCGATTGCCGGGCAAGACTACGAGAACGCCACCGGAACTTTGTGGTTCTCCGAAGGGCAGTCGTACGGAACCATTTCGGTCCGCGTCTACGAAGATACTCTCTGGGAGCCTGAAGAGAACTTCTTCCTAAGCATTGCTCCGGCCGGAGGCTCGGTGGTTGTCGACGAATACAATTCCGTGGGGACAGCGTATATTACGCCTGACGACGACCAGCCGACGCTGTCGATCAGTGATGCGTCTTGCCGCGAAGGCGAGAACATGACGTTCACCCTGACACTCAGCCAAACGCTGTTCGAAGCCCGCGAGGTGGTGATCCAGTACGGGACGCTCTCGGGCACTGCGAACGAAGGCGACTATAGCCCGGCCTACACGGAATTGACTGTCACCTTCTCGCCGAGCGAGACCACTCACTATTTGACGGTTCCCGTAACCGACGACTATTATTTCGAGGGCGAAGAGAATTTTTCACTGTCAATCAGCGCGGTTTCAGGGGCGGCATACACGGGCGGCTATCCGATCGGCACGATCATCGACGACGATCGACGACCGCCGGTTGCCATGCCGCCGGAGAGTCAGTGCGGTTTCTTGCCGACTACCGGTCGGGGCGGCGTCGAGGGCGCCTCGGGCGAGGTTTCGTTCACGTTTGACGGCATGAGCGGCACAGGTGGTTGCGCCACGGGCAATTGTCATGTCGGCGGGCAACCGTTGACCTATTCGAACTACCAAAGCGCGACCGATTTCGGTTATGGCCCCGGCTGGCAGCCGAGCGCCGAACCGTACGTGGCGTTCGACCCGAACGTCGCGGACACCCTGGCCGTCGTCTTCAGCCCGCGGCAGGCCTATTGGTTCTCGAAGTCGGGCGACAACTATGTCGCCCTGCACGGTGCGAAGCAACGGCTGACCTATGAAGAAGACGCTGAGCTCGGATTAAGCATCTATCGGCTCTTCGATCCGGACGGAACGATTACTGAGTTCTACGGATTCAACCAGACGACGGCGCCGAAGGGGGCGATCAAGTCGGTCGTCGCGCCCGGCGGGAAAAGCACCGCCGCGTATTCGTATGCCGATGGCCGACTCTTCACAATCACCGAAACGGTCTTCGGCAACGATCCGCAATCGAGCGACGATGACTTCACTCATACCCGCACCTTCTCGTACGGCAGCGACGGACATGTCCAGTCGGTAGTTCTCTCCCGGAAGGACGGCACGACAACGGCTGAACCGCTTCGCAAGGTTGTATACGAATACTACGGCGAGAACGAGTCGCACGGCTCGACAGGCGATCTGAAGCGGATTCGACAGTTCTATTGGGACGCCGCGGCCAACGATTGGAGCCCCGGCGATGTCGTCTATTTCCGCTATTACAAACAGGGCGATTTGAACGGATTCGAGCATGGGCTGAAGCGGGTGCTGCTGCCCAACGCATACGCCAAGGCGGTCAGCGATCTCGAAGGCGAGTCTTTTGTCGAGGCCGCCGACGATTCGGTCCTCGCCGGCTTCACTTGCTACCATTACCAATATGACGCCGATAAACGCGTCAGCCGGCAGGAGCTGTACGCCAACTCCGAATCCTACGACTACGTCTTCACCGAGTTGAGCGGCCCGAACTACACGCCGGGTTACAACACCTGGCAACGGAAGAACGTCGAAACCCGCCCCGACGGGTCGACCTACACCACCTACGTCAACCAAGCGGGCCAGCTCCTGCTAAGCGATCTGCAAAGCGGCGACGACCACTGGTACGCCTTCAACCGGTACAGCAGCGACGGACGGCTGATCGAGGCCTACGAGTCCTCGGCCGTCATCGGCTACTCGGCCGGGCAAGACGGCTCGCTCTCCGTCACCCTGCATGCCAGTCAGGGCCTCTGTCGCCTCTACAGCTACTATCAGTCCGACAGCGAGACTGCCGCCAAGGGCTATCTCCAGTCCGAATCGGTTCGCGTCGGACAGTCCGGCGCGCCGACGACTCTGCGCGCCTACGAATACGGCAGCCACACCGACGCCTACGGCCACACCGTTCGCCCGCTCACGAAAATCATCGAATACAAAGATAGCGGCACGATTCAGACGAGCACAGCCTACGACTACTATCCCGACACCAATCAGGTTCGCCAAATCACCACCACGCTCCCGATCGTTGGCAATTCGCAGTACGGCTCGGGCGTGGCCGCCGTCCGTCGCGACTACTTCAACGAGCTCGGCCGGCTGGTCTGGTCGATGGACGAGCTGGGCCGCGTCGCCTACTACGAATACGACGACGCCACCGGCGCCTTGCTTCAAACCATCCGCGATGTCGATGGCGATCGGCTCAGCGGCCTTCCCGCTCCGCCCTCCGGCTGGACGGTCCCCATCGACGGGGCGCACCAGATCGACAGTTTCCAAGTCGACCGCCTTGGGCGAACCATCGCCACCTTCGGCCCCGAGTTTCAGAACGAGCAGGGCCAGTGGGTTCGCACAGCGTCGTGGACCGGCTATCTCGACGCCGCCAATCAAACACGCCGCGCTCAGGGCTACGTTGTGCTTACCGGTCAGGGCGGCTTGATCGCCTATTCGGTGGTCGTCGGGCCCGTCTCCATTGAAAAATACGATCATGATGGCCGACTGGTCGAATCGATCGAGGCCGTAACGAACCAGTGGTTCGACCGCGAAGGGTTCCTCGCTGGCACGGTCTCGCCGAGCCAATCCGATTATTGCCGCTGGACCGTCAACAAGTACGTCCGCACCCGCCTCGACACAACGGCCGTCTATTACGACATCGCCGCCGCCTCGGGCGACGCCGACTCCGATGGCTTCGTCGGCGAAAGGAACCTTCACTACAACGTCACCCGCTATGAATACGACAACCAAGGGCGGCTCTACAAAACCATCGCGCCCGGCGGCACGATCACCTGCACGGTCTTCGATGCCCGCGGCAACGTTTGGAAGACTTACGTCGGCACTGACGCGACTGGTTGGACCCCGGCGAACCCGACCGCCGGCAACATGAAGCTCGCCTCCGAAAACGTCTACGACAACGGCCTGGCCGGCGGCGATGGCCTTCTCACCGCCGTCGTCGCGTACCTCGGCGACAACGTCAGTCAGCAAACCAAGTACGGTTACGACGCCAGAAACCGCCTCGTTTGGACGCTCTCCACCGACGCCCTCTTCACTCGCACCGATCCTCAATCGCCTTGGACGGCCCAATCCGACAAAACGCACACCTTCACCGAGTACTTCTACGACAATCTCGACCGTGTCTATCAGGTCGATCAGTACCACGACACGGGCCGCGATGGCCCCGGCGGCGGCAACGACCTGCTCATCGGCCGGCGAACCTACTCGTACGATGACCGCGGCCGCGTCTTTTCCACGGTGCAATACGCCGTCAGCGACCAGGGAGTCGCCTCGGCCTACATCACCACCGCCACGTGGTACGATGCCGCCGGGCGCCCCATCAAGCAGTGGTCCAACGCCGACCCAATGTTCACCAAAACCCGCTACGACGGCCTCGGCCGCACCGTCCAACAGTTCGTCGGCTACGACACCGGAACTGCCGAAACCACCGCCGATCTCTTCGACGCCCAGGGGCGGGCCATTCTGAACCTGGCCGACGATCGCATCTTCATCCAAACCGACTACACCTACGACACCGCCGGCAACGTCGCCCTGGTCAACGCCCGCGAACGTTGGTATCCGAGCGCGAATTTCGGGCCCCTGGGCGAGCTGCATGGCCCCAACGCCCCCAGCGGCGCCGCCAAGTCGCGCGATCAGTACTCGGCCTATTGGTACGACGGCCTGGGCAGGCTCGTCGCCTCGGCCAACTACGGCACCAACGGCGATCAAACCTTGTCCGCACGCCCGGCCGCCGTGCCTGCCACCGATCCCCAAACGGTCCTCGTTTCGCAAACCCGCTACAACGATCGCGGCGAAGCCTACGAAACGGTCGATCCCAACGGCCGCGTCGATCGCACCATCTACGACGACGCCGGTCGGCCGATCGCCGTCATTCGCAATTACCAAGGCGACGGCCTGCCGAAGTGGCATCTGCCCGACCAAAACGTCACCGTGCGCACCACATACACCCCCGACGGCCAAGTTTCCGCCTACACTGCCGTCAACCCGGTGAAAGGCGATGTCAATTTCGACGGCAAGGTCGACGTCGCCGACATCGAACGGCTCCAGCAGGAAATCGCCGCCTCCGACTCCGGCGCCCAATTCGATCTCGATCGCAACGGCACGGTCGATGAATACGACCTCGTCTATCTTGTCGAAACGATCATCGGCGTCGGCTGGGGCGATGCAAACTTCGACGGCAACGTTAACAGCTTGGACGTCTCTATCCTCGACTTCAACTTCAACCAAACCGGCGTGTGGTGGTCGGGCGGTGATTTCGACGGCAACGGCGTCGTCGATTCAGACGACTATAATCTCCTTGTCACCGATTGGGGCACTTCCCGAACGCTCCGCGCCTATTCCGATGCGCAAACCACCCGCTACGCCTACGGCTGGCTCGATCGCGACACCGGACTCCGCCGCGCCGACACGCTCGTCGCCGTCCTCTATCCCGACAGCGACGACTCGATCACCCTCGGCCCCGGCGGCCAAGTCACGCTCGGCAACGGTGCCGACGGCCTCTACGACCGCGTCGAATACACCTACGACCGGCTCGGCCGCCAGGCCGACTTCACCGACCAGAACGGCACCCGGCACGCCTACGCCTACGACGGCCTCGGCCGACTGCTGCACGATCAAGTCGTCGCCTACAACAGCGATTTAATCGACGATTCCGTCCTCCGCATCAGCCGCGCCTACAACGCCCGCGGCCTGGTCGAGTACCTCACCAGCTACGACGGGGCCGACAACGTCGTCAATCAAATCCGCTATGTCTATACCGGCTTCAACCAGCTCTACCGCGAGTATCAAAACCACCTCGGCGCGGTCAACGTGCAAACCACCCCCTACGTCGAGTACGGCTACGCCTCTTCGTTCTACGTCGGCCGCCTCAACTCCGTCAAATACCCCAACGGGCAGATCATCAGCTATTCATACAGCGTCGTCACCGGCTCTCTCGATTTCGTCTTGCTCGACACGCCGCTCGGGCAGCGTTCCCTTGCCTCCTACAAGTACCTCGGCACCGATACCCTCCTGAGCGCCACCTATCGCGATCCCGCGGCCAACGCCAACATCCTCCAGCTCAGCTACGGCACGCCTACGGCGATCACCGGGCTCGATCGCTTCAACCGCATCATCGACCAACACTGGGCCGACTTCGCTCAAACCCCCAACACCCTCGACCGCTATCGCTACGGCTACGACGCGGTGGGCAACC
>CAZVZX010000072.1:0-12007 GCA_964631235.1 uncultured Planctomycetaceae bacterium
ACGGCAGCGTCCAGGGGTCGGCCAGCGTGCCGCACCGGCACCAGCGGCAGGTCCGTTCACGGCAGCCTGCCCCACCGCAGCCCGCCTCGCCGCACGTCGGATCGCAGGCAATTGCGTTGCCGCTGCCCGCAGCGGGCGCAGACGGCGCCTTTTCCGGGGCAGGCTGCTTGTCGCTGGGCGAGGGGCTGGCCGCACTCTCGCCGGCCCACGACATGTAGTCGTCGTACTGAAACGCCGTGCGTTGGATCGTCGAAGGTTGACGAACCGGGGCGCTTTGTTGCGCCAACGCAGTTCCGGCCAGCATTAATGCGATAACGCTGCCGGCGAGCCAAGTGTTCGCAAGTCTCATCGTGTTCACTCCGTTGCGAAAGAAGTTGGGGTGGTGGGTGGTTTCGACGTGCGATGCCCATTGACTGCACAGGGCATCGCCCATTGATTGGTTCCCAGTCGCTCTGCCGTACGGGCTGCGGATCGCCCGAGGTGTGTCGAGCGAGGCGCCGCTTCCGAAGACATGCTTTGGGCATGCCTCGGGGTGGGGTAGGAGCGACAATGCGCAGCGTGCCGAAAAAGCGTGGCGCGCCCTTCGCTGCCGGTCCTAACAGTCTTGCTATCGGACAGCGAATATCCGGCAATTCACGTCAAATCGCGTCGAATAGCCCCCGCCCGAAAAAGCCGTACATCGTTTTGAGAAACAGTAACGGCTGCGCCGACATTGCCATTGCAAAAATAGAGAGAGTTTGCGGGCTGTTCCGCTTGGGAAATTGCTGCGTTCGCGCTTTGAATGATCCTGCCGGTCGATCGCAAGCCGGCAAGACTCCTCAAAAGGTGGGCGATATTCCGTGCGATTGCGGAACGCCATTGGTTGTCTCGACACGCAGCAGCGCGCGCCGCTACCGGGAGACTACGGCACGAAATTGGATGTGACGCTCTCGCTCGTATCGGCGGAGGAGAGCGATTGAGAGAAAGATCGAGCTTGGTTGGTGTCGGGGTCGGTCGTTGGACGCGAGACTTGCATCAACGCGCTTGTTGGAATCACTTCTTATTGACAGGGGCATCACCGGCCGCCGGACGTTTTTCGTCGGAAGACTTCGCCTTCAGGTTCCAGGCTTCAATCCAATCGGTGCCTTCAGGGCGCAGGTCGAACTGTTTGGAAATTCGGGCGAGGAAATCGGGCATGTGGGCCGCGCCGTAAAAAATTGCCACGTTGCGCTTGCCCTGCGCGAGCGTCTTTTCCAAAACCTCGATTACCTTGCCGTTGCGGCCGCTGACCAAGGCCGACCCATTCGGCCCTTCCAGGGCAGTGGTCATGCCCTCCAAATCGATCATTTGTTCGGCCAGCATGCGTTTGAGCACATGCGACCGCTTGCGATCGAACAAAGCCGAGATCAATTCCCAATCGCTCGGCATGCGCCCGGCCGACTTGGCCTGTTGAGCCATCGCATGGTTCATCATCCGCCAGAAGAGGGTCCAGAAGCTTTCCCCCCGTTGCTTCATCGCTTTGGAGAATTCATCGGGGGACATGTCGGCATGAACCATGTTGGCTGCTTTATAGTCGATCAGGTCGAGCTGGAACTCCAGGTCGAGCATCTGTTTCATTCCTCGCTGCAACAGCGACACCGGATGGTTGCTCTTCTGTCCCTTGACGGGCACTTGCGCCTCGGGCGGCGCGACGAGCTCGTAAAGCACGGCGTCGTACTGCTTGAACCGCCGATTCAATTCGGTGTAATAGCCGTTCTCGGCCACGTGAATCGCCGCGACCAGCGCCACCCGAACTCCGTCCGGCTTGCCATCGCTCAGACGCACGATGGCCGTTTCCAGCGAGATCGGCTGCTTCGCGTCGTCGCGGACAATGCGAACGAACTCGACGGCGGGGGCGGCCGGTTTCACCTCGGCCCCAAGCGGTTGGGAAGGCGGCGTCTTGCCGTTCTCGGCGGCAAGCAACGCGGCGGTCATCGCCGCGGCCGACCAAAACGCGACAATGGTCGCGAGCGAGCGACGGGCGACCGACTTTGGCCGTGGGCTGGAGCTTCCGTTCGGAGACGCTGCCGCATGACTGCCTTGAAACGAAGTAAGGCTTCGAACGAGTGTTTCGGCAAGTTGACTCATCGCAACCTCGATATTCGGTAAAGTAATATTCGGAAGAACGGAACAGGGGCGACCGAAGAATTTGCCGGCCGCTTCAGGGTCATGGCAAATGGGTGGATCGCGGCTCTCGCCCGCGGCTGCCGCTGCTTGAAGTATAGATGCTTGCCCGGCAGCGGAGCAACCTTGTGCGTCGGCCGATCGGTTGGAAACGCGTGGTTTGCCGCGAGTTTCGATTAAGCTCGATGCGGCCCTGCCGTGGGATCATGTAAGCAGTAGCGCGGCCGTAAGGCTGGTGGCGTTCAGCGCCATGTGGCTAATCAAGGACGGCCCGATTCGGTGCGTTTGCCGGAAGAGATATCCCCAAACCAATGCGAAAAAGAAGATGCCCAACGGGTCGGGTGCAATGCCTTTGGGCATGAAAAGGGTCAACCCGAGTTGAAGAGCGTAGATGGGAACCGCCAACGCCGCGAACGAAGCCAGGCCGAGCCCCAGATCCAATTTCCATCGCACAGCCGAAATCCCCAAATCGGCCCAAGTCGCGCGGCGGACCACCCTCAGCCAACCGATGGCGAAGACGAACGAGGCCGTTGCGCCCACCGCCACCCCCGACAACAAGGCGATATAGAACTCTCGGGGATACTCTCTGCTATCTGAGTTCCAGTGCAGCAAACCGAATACCAGTGCCGGCACAACGACAGGCAGGCAGCGTCTCAGCCATCGAATCGACAATCGCTGCCGCCGGGCCAGGGCTTCCATGCCGCCCTGCATTACCACGCGGAAGATCATTTCCTCGCTCAGGGGAGCAATCAAAAGGGCCAACGCCGCCGCCAGAATAACGGCCGAAGGCAAGCGGCTGCGAATCAGTCGCACGATCGGATGGACCACCTGCCCCTCGGGCTTGTCTTTGGCCTCTTCTATGTTCGCCGCGCCAAACTGTTCGACAGGCTGGACAACGGGCTCAGGCGAACGGTGTTCCAGCGGACGGCGTTTCTCGGGCGGGAGGAGTTCCAATGCGAAACTCGGGATCAACGCGGTGAGAAGAAAATAAGCGCCGAATACGACGGCAATGTCGAGAGCGCCCCAGGGCACCGGGCGGCGACGTTCGTACTGTGCCAGAGTCCGGCCGTGCGCCCAACGGGAAAAAATGACCGTCCACACGACAATGGCCGCGCTGAGCAAGAAGGCAACCAGTGCCGCGATTCCGACCACTGAAGAGGCGCTTATTTCGTCGGGCATGTTCGTCGATTACTTGGCGAAATCGCCTCGATCGGTTGCTGCCGCGCGATTCATCATCGTGGCGACGAGAGTCAACGGTCGAGCTTCATCGACCGCAACAGCCGGACGGCGACCACGACATAGATCGCCCCGGAGTAAATCGTCGAAAGCACAGCGGCCCAGGTTGCTGCCGCCATCGTCACATAGGCCCAAAGCGGCGGTGCGGCGCTTTGAGCCATCCATAAGTAAGCAAGCAAGGCGACCGCGGCCACACACTGCAAAAGCATCTTCCATTTGCCGGCCCAATTCGCCGAGAAATCGGTGCCGCGATCTTCTAAAAAGCTCCTTAGCGCGGTCACCAGCAGTTCGCGTCCGACGATCACTACCACCATCCACGGCTGCAAGCCCCATTTCCAGGCCGGCAATGCGATTGCCGAATCGGTTGGGGGCAGGGCGCCGGTCAGCGGCGGGATGGCCGCCAGGAAGATGAACGTGCCGCAAACGATCACTTTATCGGCGAACGGATCAAGGATGCGGCCGAGCGTAGTCACCTGCCCGTACTTGCGGGCGAAATAGCCGTCAAGCCAGTCGGTGCCCGCGGCCACAATAAATAGAACCATCGAGATGAAGTAGAACTCGGCATGCAGAAAGCCGAACATCACCACGGCCAGCAGCAGCCGCAGCGTGGTCAATTGGTTGGGCAGATTGAAAATGTGTTGCGTCGCCATCGACGAGTATGTCAACTCCACCGTTGCGGGCGGCTACAAAGCGTGCCCCTCACTGCGTTATTGTAGCAGATCGAAGCCGGTTTCGGGCAGGGCCGCTGCATGCCGAGGCCTTGCCTCTTGTTTCAGCGGCTATGCTCGTCGCCGATTTCCGCCCCTTCTCTCGTTTCGCGAGTGCTTCTTGCGCGTCCGTTGCGCCGTTCGCATATCGCTTGCAGATTCCTCCGGCATATCTTCGGCGTCGGCAAGCGGAATGCCGATCAGATCGTACTGCCGTGCCATGACGATTCGGCACGAAACGATCTGACCGACGTGCAGGCCGTCGCCTGTCACATAGACGGCGCCGTCGATCTCGGGCGCGTCGGCCCAACTGCGTCCGACGAAGGCATTTTCGCTTTCGGCAACGGGCGAATCGAGGATCACGTCGCAGGTGTGCCCGACTTGCGACTCGCTCCACGAATAGGCAATGCGTTGCTGCAACTCTTGCAAGCGACGGCATCGTTGCTGCTTCACCGGCTCGGGCACCTGATCGACCATGGCGGCGGCGGGCGTTCCCGGCTCGGGACAAAAGGCAAACACGCCGAGGCGTTCGAATCGCTGCTGCTCGACGAATTGCACCAGTTCCTCGAATTGCCGTTCGGTTTCCCCGGGAAAACCGACAAGCATCGTCGTGCGCAATACAAGCCGCTCGATGCGCGATCGCAAGCGGTCGAGCAATCGTTCCGTATCGGCTCGCGTAACGCGGCGGCGCATCGCAGCAAGTATCTCGTCGTTGATATGCTGCAACGGCAGATCAAGATAGGGGAGCACTTTGCCGCCGGCGGCCAAACGATCGATCAGGCGGTCGTCGATGTGTTGCGGGTAGAGATACATCAGACGAATCCACCGCAACTGCTCGATCGATTCGAGCTTCTCGATCAGTTCCGCCAAGCTCGGTCGTCCGTAGAGGTCGATGCCGTAGAAACTGGTGTCTTGAGCGATGAGGATCAATTCGACTGCCCCGCCGGCGGCCAACTCCCGCGCCTCTTCGACGACAACTTCCATCGGCTTGCTGGCATACGGGCCGCGCATCAGCGGGATCGAACAGAACGAGCAAGTGCGGTTGCAGCCCTCGGAGATTTTCAAGTAGGCCAAATGCGGCGGCGTGAGCCGCAAGCGACCGGTGTCGGGCAACGGGCGGATCGGGGCCGGCGAGAACTCTCCCCGCTGCTCGATTAACGACGAACTCGGCTGATCGACCACCGGCAGCGAAAGCCGATCGACGGCGGCCGCGATGCGGTCGCGGGCGAAAACACCGAGAACTTGGTCGATCTCGGGATATTGCGCGAGCAAGGCCTCGCGATCGCGCTCGGCCAGGCAGCCGGCAACCACCACCCGTTGTAACAGCCCCCGTCGCTTCCGATCGACCATCTCGGCAATTGCGTCGTGCGATTCGGTTCGGGCGTCGGCGATGAATCCGCACGTATTGATCACCGCCAAGTCGGCCGACTCGACTTGCCCGACCAACTGATGGCCGTGCTCTGCCAGCAGCCCGGCCATCCGCTCGCTATCTACCAAGTTCTTCGGACATCCCAGACTAATCAGGAAGTAACGCATCGGTCGTTGCGACGGAGAGCACGATTTCGGTTCCATGCTTGAATGGTAGCCGATGGGCGAGATCGGCGCAAGGGGCATCGGCAGCGTGTGAATCGCTAACATGCGGCACGAAAACGACTTCGCGGTATCGTGGGGCGGCGGCAGTGTCACGGCCGCCATTGGCAGCAGTGGCAAACGGGGGGCGTTAGTGAAGGCGGCGAGCGAAGTCCGCCTCCAAGCAAATGCGGACGCTGCGGAACCGAATACCAGCCGACTACGAGCGATGTTTCTGCTCGGGATGGGGCGGCTGTTCGCGACCGAAATCGCCGGGCGCTTCACCGCCGAATCGTTCGACCCACGCGAACAGGTCGTCAAGATCGAACGGTTTGGCCAACACCGCCGACGCGCCGACCGCTACCGCGGCCGCGGCTTGGTCGATCCTTGGGAAACTCGCCAACAGCGCCAAGGGCACCGGAGCGATGGTTGCGGCCAAGTGGGCGACAAGTGCCCGCGCTCGACTGTCGAGAGAGGCGACTTCGGCAATGACGGCCTGAAGCGGGGCTGACCACAGTGCCGGACGGTCGGATGAAGAGTTCTCGCCGTCGTGCTCCGACGCCAAAGCGCGGGTTGCGCGGCCGAGTTCTGCACGCAGAAAGAGGCCGGCGCCGCCGTAGGCAACGCATGCTTCGCACAGCATGCGGCATAGTTCCTGCGTCGGTGCGGGGGGCGAGTCGGTGGCAATCCACCGCAGACCACGCCAATCGGCGGAACTAGCGGACGTTGTGGGCGGTGGATTTTCCGACGATTGATCGGCGACTTGGGCTCGGGCCTGTTCGATGGAAGCGATGCCCACTGCACCACTCAAACGCCGTTGGGGACGAGCCGAGCGTGCAAGCAAATGATCGTCTTGCGTTGCGGTCGGCGGCAATGCCCACGGGCCGGACTGCTGCTTGGCGAATGCCGCAAGGTGCTGCGAGCAATGGAACGGCCATTGATGCCAAGCAATGCGAAATACGCCGTTGAGCGGCCGGCCCGATCGAGATTCTCCATCGCACCACGATCCGGCCAGACACGCCACTCGGACGAGAGGGAACCGTTGCCGAAATACTTCGACATCGTGCTGCGCAACGCAGCCCGGATAAGGTTGAGCCAAGACGACGACATCGGGGATCGGCGCACCGGCATCAATTGATTCGATGGCCGCCCGAATGTCGGGAACTTGTTGCCAACAAACCGAATCATCGAGCTCGCAGGCTCGCGGGGCGTTGCCGCCGCCATGTGCAGGTGCCCGTGTCGGCTTACATGTCGCAGAAGAAAGAGCCCAACCGATTTCGGGACGATCGATGTCTCCGATCATCAAGACGCGGGCCGCCTTGGGCGACGGATCGCCGAAAGAGGCCGCGGGCCCGAGAACATCGATTCGAGCCGGAACAGTCGGCTTCGTCATCGCGGGTTACGAAAGCTTGTTTTCGATTTCGACAATCAACTCGTGCGCGGCGCGGGCATCTTCCGCCTGATGCAACGCATTGAGAAAACCGCGTGCGGCAAGCACTCGGCTCAGCCGTGCCAAGACGCGCAAATGGCCGCGATCCTCCATCGAACAAATCAAAAAGAAGACATCGGTCAACGGCATATCGTGACCGAATGGAATGCCGCACGTCGTGCAGCCCAACGCGAGAAACGGCTGGCTGAGAATGTGCGGCATCGGGCGGCGCGGATGCAAAAGAGCGACGCCGTTTTCCATGGCGGTGGGGTGCATGTCTTCGCGGGCGCGAACGGCGTCGGCCATCGCCTTTGGATCCCAAAGCCAGCCGGTCGAGGCGGCCAATTCGACCATCGAATCGACCACCGAATTGCGGGTTCGTGCGGCCAGGGGAATAGCGATTGCTTCAACCGGAAGCATCTCGGAAATCCGAATTTCGGCTGCCTGATCGGCTGCCCCCTTGCGAAGCACCGCCTCGACTTCGACCAGTTCGTTCGCGTCGCTCAGGCCGATCCGCTGTTCGAACCATTCGTGGATGTCGGGGCGCGCGAACCGCCATTGACCGCTCACCTTGCGCCCCGGCAGTTTGCCCCGTTCGGCCAACCGGACGATCTGGTGCGGCGCCAAATGCAGGAATCGGGCCAGCGATTCCACGTCGAAATCGGAATAAGGATTAGACATGAATGCCTGAATCAAGCCTCGCAACATCTGCTATCGGACGCCCGAAGTTCGGCTCCGCTTGCGATTCCGCCTTCCCTGTATCGTGAATGAAACAGGACGATTTGTCCAGCGGGTGATCCGGCCTGTTCAGCGGGTGATCCGCCCGGGGCGCGTCGGGCGTTGCCTCGAACGTCGGCGTGGGCCAGAATGACGAACTGCCGAAGTTGAACCTGAATCGCGTCTTTTTGATGCACGCACACCGACAGCGGACGTGGATCGACCATGCAACGCATCATCGGTTTGTTCGGATTGTTTGTTATCTTGGCCTTAGCCTGGCTGATGTCGGAGAACCGACGACGGATGAATTGGCGGTTGATTGTCAGCGGCTTGCTGCTGCAATTCGGCATTGCGGTAGTCCTTTTGAAAACGGCTGTCGGACAACAATTGTTCGATTCGTTCCAGTCGTTCACCGAGCAGATTCTCGGGTTTTCTGATCGAGGGGCGGAATTCATTTTCGGCACCGGCTTTCGCGAGCATTACTTCGCCTTCTCGGTTCTGCCGACGATCATCTTCGTGGCGTCGGCCACTGCCGTGCTTTTCCACCTGGGCATTATCCAATGGGTCGTGAAGGGAATGGCCTGGGTGATGCTTCGGGCGATGAACGTGTCGGGAACCGAGTCGTTGGCGGCTGCCGCCGAAGTTTTTGTCGGGATGACGGAGTCGCCGCTGCTTATTCGCCCCTACTTAGACACGATGACCCGATCGGAGATTATGGCAATGATGACCGCCGGCATGGGCACGGTGGCTGGCGGCGTATTGGCCGTCTATGTGGCGATGGGCGTGCCGGCAGGGCATCTGTTGGCGGCTTCGTTGATGGCTGCTCCGGCTTCATTGGTGGTAGCCAAGATTATGGTTCCCGAAACGGAGGATTCGCCGACAAAGGGCACTGTTCGCATCGAGGTTCCGCGAACCGATCGCAACGTGCTCGACGCGGCCTGCCGCGGCGCGGGCGATGGATTGAAGTTGGCTCTGAATGTCGGCGCAATGATTATTGCGTTGATCGGCCTGGTGGCTTGCGTCAATACGGTGCTTGGTCTGCTTGGGGACTGGGGCGGCGCGCCGCTGTCGCTGGAACGAGTATTCGGTTGGCTGTTCGCGCCGCTGGCGTGGTCGTTGGGGGTCGAATGGTCGGAAGCCCGAACGGTTGGGATGCTGATGGGGAAGAAAACCATTCTCAATGAGATGCTCGCCTATCAAGACTTGGTGGCCTTGGCCGACCAGCTTTCCGCCCGAACTCGGGTGATCGCCACCTTCGCTTTGTGCGGGTTCGCCAATCTGGGGTCCGTTGCCGTGCAAATCGGCGGCATCAGCGGCTTGGCGCCGGAGCGACGGCCGATCTTCGCCCAGTACGGTCTGAAAGCGATGATCGGTGGCACGCTGGCCACGTTCATGACGGCGGCCATCGCCGGCATCCTGGTCGATTAGACGGGCACTCGGGCCGGCCGTGCAGGGATGGCGGGCCCCCGCGGCAGCGATTCATGCGGGCGGCGGATTAATAATGCCGTTTAATATGTCGCTTAATAATGCCGCCGGCTCAGAATCGCGATCACACTGCAACATCAGACTGTTTCGCGGCCGCAACCGCTGTTCTTTACTTGTTTTACGTTTTCTGCCGATCACTCGCGGCTTTCGATTGCCGCACGGCGAAACCAAACCGCGAAACACCCAAAGCGGTTCAAACAGGGACTAAACGCGATCGGCCGTTTCGCTAAACAGGCGGCGCATTTCGCAATTGCGCAGGACTGCCTAGAAATTACTAACACCCCGCTTTTGGGTTATTTTACTTACTTTGCGGGGTTGGTACCATGAACATCGGTGAGGGCGCTCGCGATCGCCGGAGCACAGCGCGCACAGTGAACGGTGCGTTTTTTCACGCAAAGAATGCAACCCGTTGTGCTTGGCGCGCATGGCTCCGCTCGGCTCAGGGACGGGTTCGGTCTGTTTCCTTTTCTTTTCGAGTCTTTTCGAGGAGGGCCGGCCATGAAAGAGCAAGTGCGCGAAGAGCCTGGGGTGATGGCGGCCTCCGAACGCTCGATGCGTCAGTGGGCCATCAAAGAGGAGTTGGCGGCGCGGGCCGCGCAGCAGCGATTGTCGGCCACCCCGGTGGTCATGCCGTATCATTATGTCTCGATATCGCGCGAGGCCGGCGCCGGGGGCGGCGAAGTGGCGGCCCAGGTGGCGGCAAGGCTCGGTTGGGACTGCTTCGATCGAAACCTGCTCGACGACGTGGCGAAACGCTGCAACTCCGACCGGCAAATGCTTGAATTGGTCGATGAGACCGAAAGCAGTTGGGTCTTCGACGTTCTCGGCACTTGGATGGATCGCCGCTTGGTTCCGCACGAGAAGTACATAGTCGCGTTGGTGCGATCGATTGTTTGCGCCGCCCAATGCGCTCAAGCGGTGTTTGTCGGTCGTGGTGCGCAGTTTGTGTTGCCTGCCGACCGCACCCTGGCGGTGCGACTGGTGGCGAATGAGAACTTCCGTTTAGCCCGACTCGCTCGAATCTATGGCTGTTCGCCGGCCGATGCAAGGCAAAAGATGATCGAGCTTGATCGGGGGCGGGCGGAATTAGTAAGCCGATTCTTCCACCACGATATCGCCGATCCGCGTCTCTACGATTTGGTGATCAACACAGGGCGAATCGGAATAGACGGTGCGGCTGAGTTGATCGTCGCTGCGGTCCGACGGCAGGGGTGATGTTGCCGCGCAAGCAGCATCAGTCGTTCTTTCGGCATCGTCCGCAGCCATTCGGGTGTTGCGGCTAGAGCGATTCACTCGCGCCCTCTTGGGCCGCATGAAAGCGGTAGTTGAGGATCCGCGGCCCGCCAATCTCTTCGGCGCGAAGCCAAAGCTGCCGTCCGATCAGTTCGCGGCCGTTTTCAATCACGTAGCTTTTCAGGTCTTGTCCGCGCCCGAGGCCGATAATCTGACTCCGCAGCGATCGCCGGTCGGGAATAAACAGTTCGCAGCGGAAACTGACGGGCTGATCCGTTTCGTTGATCGTGCGCTGGATCACTTCGAGCCTTCCTTGGTCGTCGATCCGACTGGTGAGTTCGACGAAGACGTCGCCCAGCCCGATCTCGATTGCGCGATAGACGCTGAGTCGAATCGGCTCGTCGGCTTGCAGATCGAAATCGAACCGCAAGAATCGCTTGCCGCTGCTTGCCGTGCTGGGAATTCGCAGCTCGAACGGCAATCGCCAGTGTTCGCCCGCGGCAAGGCGGAAGTCGGCATCGCGGGGAACCGCCTGCCATTGATCGGGGACAACGATTCGGAGTCGGCCCTGAACCCCTTGGGAAAAGGGATTGACCAATTCGATGACGTTGGCATGGGGCTTGTCGAATTCAGCCGGAACGCGGCGCTTGAGCAAGGCAAGGTCGAGCTGCCACCGCGCGGCAGCGGGCGGGACGCCCTCGAGGAATACCGGCAGCGGCCCGACTTCGATCGGTCGCGGCCCCGACGGCCCGGAGAACCGCTCGACTCGGCCCCAGGCGTCGGTGAGCGTCGCGCCGGCGGTGACATTGATCGTTTCGTTGGCCGCCGTATTCCGGCGCACGACAAGCACCGTTGTGTCGCCTTTGGCGAACAAATCGTTGTCGCTTTCGCCGGGCAATTCCAGGCGTCCAAGGTGCTCGGCGCCGCCCAACGCATAGGCGGCGGTTCGCCACAAGACGAAGAATGGATTCGGTGCTCCGTCGGTTGAGAACAGCCCGTCTTCGGGGTCGAAGGGATCAGCGGCAAAAACCCAGTCAGCGCCGTAAACTTTTGCGGCGATGATTCGCTCGACGTAGTCGGCCCGCCGTGCCGTTGGCGAGTATTGTTCGGCCGGCAGAGGGGCCAGCATCACGGCACGTCGCGGACCGGCCCCGCGGTTTGCGGGCGATCGCTGCGGACCGGTCGCGACGGATCGGACGATCGATTGATCCTGGCGCGTGGGCGAACGAGATTCGTTGCCTACGTGCGACTGTGCTGTGCCGAGCAGCCACGCCAGTTCCGAAGCCGACATCGGCGGCTGCGACGAAAGAGCGACAAACCCGACCGGCAATTGCGGCTCGGAGCTTGATTTGCCGCCCAACTGCGTCCACGAGTGCGGCGGCGCATAGGTTGCATCCCAAGGCACACCGAGTTCGGCGTTGGGCGCCAGCTTTGCGAACAGATCGGCAACCAATTGCGCCCGTTTGAGCGCAGCCGGCCGGCCGACGAA
>CAZVZX010000073.1:0-10430 GCA_964631235.1 uncultured Planctomycetaceae bacterium
CGTTGGTCGCTAAAATCCTCTTGCCGACCGAACAAGAACCCTCGTTTCCTCATCATGGGCGGCAGGGCCGCCGGCCAACCCGACGATTGTGTCCTGCAAAATCCAAGGAACAACGCTCAGTGGATTATACCCGCCACCGCGATGTTTGCGGTAGGAACCCCAAACGCCGCTGTTGCAATCACTCGATCGATTGGCAAACTTGGGGCAGCGAGATTATACTGGGGAGATCAACCAACGCCGAACGGCCGCTCGCCTGCCGGACGCAGGCGGATCGTCTTTTTTTCGCGGTGCGACCGCAACGGTTGTCCCGTAATTCGGCCCGAACGGCGTTGACGTGCGGAAGAAAAGCCTGGATCGCGTAGAGGACCTTCATCGATGCCCAAAGCGTTGTGTTACGCCGGCCTGATCGTAGGTGCGCTGATTCTGCTTCTTTTCGGGCTGGATTTGTCGATCGCCGTGCCGTTCAAGCGAGCCAGCGTGATGATGGGCACAACGTTCGCCTTGGCCGGGGCCGCCTTGGCCGCAGTGAGCTGGCTTTCGCTCCGCGAGATCAAATAGTCGGCCCCCTGCAGGGCGGACGGCCGAGTAACGAAAAACCGCGTTACTATGCGGCCGCGTTACGACCGCCACTTCCGAAGGGCATCCCAGGCCGCTTGAATATCCTCGGCCAAAGGTGCTTCGATCTCCATGACGCGCCCATGCGCCGGATGACGAAACCGCAATCGCACCGCGTGCAGCGCCTGTCGCCGCAGCAGCACGGTTCCATTCGACAGGTCGCCGCTCAGTTCCCCCTCGGTCAGCTCGGCTCGCCCGCCGTATTGACGATCGCAAAGCACTGGGCAACCGATGTGGTGCAGATGAACGCGGATTTGATGGGTTCGCCCTGTTTTCGGCTGCACGCGCAACGCGGCGAATCCGCGAAAACGCTCGACCGTCTCGTAATAAGTTTGCGCCGGCCGACTCTGCTCGTCGTGCCGACGAATGGCCATCTTTTCTCGCTGATGCGGGTGAATGCCGATCGGGCAATCAATTAGATCGGCGTCGCGGTCGATGGTGCCGGCAACGAGGGCGAAATACTGCTTTTCGATCGTTCGATCGTGGAACTGCCGCGCCAAGCGATGGTGAGCCAGGTCACTGCGAGCGACGAGGATGGCACCGCTCGTGTCGCGATCGAGCCGATGGACGATGCCCGGCCGCGTCGGCCCGCCTGCCAAACTCAATGCCTCGCCGAAATGGTACTGCACTGCGCCGGCCAGCGTGCCGGACCAATGTCCGCGGGCCGGATGAACGACCATCCCGGGCGGTTTGTTGACCACGGCCAAGTAGTCGTCTTGGTAAATGATTTCCAGCGGAATCGGTTCCGGACGAGGCGTGTTCCGCGGCAACTCGGGCAATCGAACCGTAACAACCTGCCCAAGCCTCAGCCGATATGCCGGCTTGCCGCCATTACCGTCCACCCGCACGCCGCCCGCCGTGATCGCTCGGCGAAGCAACACCCGGCTGTAAACCGGAAATTTCAGCGCCAAGAAAGTATCGAGCCGCAAGCCGACCGACTCGGATTCGACGGTCAATACAATGGGATCGGCAGAAGGATCAACATCGGCCATGATCTTCAGTAAACGCCTGTTCGTTTCGGCCGAACGTTGGGGCGATGTCATCGACGGCAGGTCGCATTTCGCCGATGACGCCTGCCGACATGCGTCGTGCCGACACAACGGCGATGAACATCGAGCGACCGATCGAGGCGCGGTCCCGTCGGATCACCCGAAAGGAATCTCCTCCGTCCGCTTGCGCGGCCGGGAAGAAGGCGACATCATACGATTCGACACGACGTGCGCGCCATCGGGCCTATTCGGTGACGCTGCTCGGCTTCGTGCCCTCGTCCGCCGACGACGGAGCGGGCGCGGAGCCGCTTTTCTCCCCCGGGGCCGACCCTGAAGACGTGTCGCTTGCCGGGGCCGACCCGGATTCGCCCGGCGCCATCGCAGGCTTGTCCGCCTCCGGTGCCGGTTTGTCGCCGGAAGCTGCTTCTCCGCCGGGCGATGTCTTTTCGACGGGGGGCGTCTTATCGCCTTCCTGTGATTTCGAGGCCTCGGGCTGGGCCGTCGGCGACTCCTTCGGAGGCATTGCCGATGGACCATCCAATTTCAAGTCGAAAGTCGTTCCGGGCAACGAACCGCTCGGGGAAGGCTCGGAAGGCGGCACCAGCGGATCGCCGGGATTGAGCAACGGCCGGCTGCCCGAAGGGGTAAGGGCCGGTCGCGGATCATACGTCGCCAGCCGATCGTACATTGCCTTGGTTGATTGTTTGCCGAGGTCGCGAAGCCGGTCTTGAGCCTGTAGCGCGAAAATGCTATTCGGCCAGCGCTGTCGGACCTGTTCGTAAAGCTTCGTCGCTTCGGACAAGTCGCCGGCAATCTCTTTTGCCTGCGCAAGGCCCAACGTCGCACGTTGTTCGATAATCTGTTTTCGCGGGTTGCTGAGAACCTTGGCGTACCATTCCATGGCCTTTCGGTTGTCGTCTTGGGCCAGGGTCTTGTTGGTGAACAGCTCGAAGCCGGCGGAAGAAGCCAAGCGATCGGCCAAGATCAGGGCCGCCATCTGTCCGGCCTCGTCATTGCTATGTTTTTCGGCGAATGCTGCAAGCTTCTCCGAATCGTCTAAGGCCGCATAGAACTCGCGCCACGTCGCTTTCGCCACCGAGGCCGACCACCGCGACCAACTCAGTACCGCCAGCACAACCACCAACAGACCGATGGCAGTCCACGCAATCGTTCGAGCGTGCGGGCGAAGCCGCTCGATGGACTGAGTGAGCCAATCGGCCAACTGATTGTGTTCCAACTCGTGACGCCGTTCACTTTTCATGTATTGATTCCTCAATGACGACAAAGCGCCGGGCGGTTAGGCCCGATTGTCCGCTGCCGCAACATAGAAAAACGCAGAAGCTGAAAGCGACCCGCCGCAGGTCGTGGGCTTCAGCGACTGCCGCGGTGGCCAAATAGTTCCACACGATTGCGAAGGCGGTCGCGGTCGCAACGACTCGTCTCTCTTGCCTACAATGCCCCTTCAAACCGCTTTGCATCGTTCGCAGTTTCACGTACGGCATCGCACGCCAAACCGCTAAATATAAGAACCGCAGTCATTTTTCGTCAAGGTCGCGCAATGTCGCATCGCAATACGCCAGCGGTGGGACGAGGGATACTCGCGGATCCGCTCGTGCTCCTAAAAGAGCCGGTGTCGCAGCATGCCGACGGAATTGGCCGACCAGAGCTTCGGGGCCATTCCCCCTGCATCGAATGTTCTCCCGCAAAAATGCCGGTAACCAGCAAGAGCAGGCACTGGGCAGGTTACCGCAACGCCGTTTGATCGGCAGCGGCGGCGCTGAGCGTCATCGCGATCGGGGCCAAGCAGTCCCTCGCAATTGCGAAAGCGGCCGCCGGCGCAGCGAAGCAACTCTCTTGCGTGCGGTCTCGATTTGAACGGCTTGTACTGCTTTCTTCTTTCGCGGTCTTGTCTGGTTCCTCGTGGCAGGCCGAATGTAATGCGGCACCTTGCGCTGACGCCTCACTGATGTGCGAGACGAGGGCCCCGGCATCTTTCGTTCAACCTGCCGAAGCCGGCAATCGCGTCCGATCGCGCAGGCCTTCTCCGCGAAAAATATCCGTGTCTTGTGATTCCCCGGCTTACCGGCGCCAGAATCCGTGGCATTTACGGTAGCCGCTACGGGGGATTGTAAATTCTATGAAACGGGGGGAAGATGCTTGCTGTAACACCGGCCATTGTCTTCACGCAGTTGCCGACAAGAGCCGGGCTACCAATGAGCGCGTGTTTGCAACGTACGAGCGTGTGAAAAAGGCTTTGTGCTCTGATGTGCATAGGTTGGGCGGCGCGGCGATTTCGATCGACCGACGCCCGACTCGAGCCGACCAAGGCCGACTCGCGCCGAGCGCTTGATCTGAATTTCGCCATCGATCGACCGCGCCGCCGCTGATTCATCGCGGGAGGCAGCGTCTCTTCAGCGATCGCCAAGGCGAGCGACTGCGGAATCTCACTGCGGTTCCGCGTTCTCGTTTGCGGCGATTGTCTTTTGCCGAGTTTTGCGCAATGGCTTGTCGCTATCCCGAGGGCTCGGGAAATGGTCGATGGCCGTTTCGCAAGGCCATCGTGCCGCGACGATCGAGACTGGTCACTTGGCCCGGAGTTGGTCTTCGCCCGCTCGATCAGCCGCATCGTGTCTCGATCCCGATGGCGGCCATTGAGAAAGAACAACGCCACGGTTCGATTGCGCGAGCGTCGAGGCATTGAGACCTGGACGGCTCGGTGCAAGTCAATGCTCGGGAACGGCCCTTGCCTCGGTTGCGTAAAGCTCGACATGGTCGGTCGGCGTTATTGGCGAAGCGCCGAGAGTCTTTCCCTTGGCACACATTACATTGGAAGGCAAAGCACATGATTCATCGAAAATTATGGCTGCTGGCTGTGCTGATTGCCCTAATGCCGTTCGCTGCATGGGCGGACTGGGACGTTGGCGATCCGCACAAAATGCACTTTCCGCAGTTGCCCGACCCGTTCGGCTGGGATGTCAACTTCGGGCTGCCGCACCGCGTTCTGGCCGACGATTGGCTTTGCACGGGCACGGGGCCGGTAACCGACATCCATTTCTGGGTGTCGATCCACGGCGATAACGGGGTCGTGCCGCAGTTCCCGGCAATCACCGCCATTCGGGCGATGATCTACGCCGACAAGCCGGCCAGCGGGTTCGAACACAGTCAGCCGCTGACGCCGGCGGAAATGCCGCTGTGGCAGCATGTATTCCTGCCCGGGCAGTTCACCGTTCGGGCGCCGCAATCAGGACAGCAAGGTTGGCTCGATCCGCTGCCGCCGATGATCGTCATTCCCAACGATCACGTGTACTTCTATCAAATCAACATCAAAGACATTGTCGATCCATTCATTCAGCAACAGGGAACGATCTACTGGCTGGGATTGCATGTCGATGTCGATCCCTTGTCGTCGCAGCAGATCGGTTGGAAGACATCGCTCCAGCACTTCAACGACGACGGCGTGTTTTGGGACGATGTCGGCGGACAGGGAATGGCGTGGCACGAACTCCGCGATCCGTTGACCACCGAATCGCTCGACTTGGCGTTTGTCATTACGCCGGAGCCGAGCACCTGGGCGATGCTGGTCGGCGCCTTGGCAATCGCGATGTGGACCGGCGCGCGCAAATGGCGCCGTTGATTGTGGACGCAATTGCCCGTCGGTCGAACCGGAACTCGTCCGACGGGCACGGCAGGGCGGCGAATACGTCGCCTTTCCGTCAGCGGCCCGGGCCGGGCATGTCCAAAGTCATCGGCATCGGGAAGAGGTTGTACACCGGCCGCGCACGACGCAACCGGGTGAATGCCTATTGCGTCCGACTCAGGTCGAGCGGCGAATAGACCGACGCGCCGCCTCCGCGGCAAACAGATCGTCGAACGCCGACCGCGACGTTCGCGCCGACGTATCGACGTGCGCAGCGGTAGATCGCTACTCGGCCTTGGTTGCGGTCCCCGGCGGGCGAACGCCGCGGCCTTGGCGTTTCGTCAAGCTGTCGCCGAGATCGTCTCGAGCCTGCTCGGCCAACGCTTCCAAGCGGGCGACGATCTCGGGATGCTTCGCCGAAAGATCGCGCTGTTCGGCGATGTCGTCAACAAGATTGAACAGGGCCTTTTCGATTCGTTGCTGTTGCTGGCGGCCCGGCTTGCCGTCGCGTCCCGGCTCGACGATCGTCGCATAAACGTGCGGGAAGTGCAGTTTCCATGGCCCGCTGCGGACGGCGTGCAGTTCGTTGCCCCAGTAGAAGTAGTACGCTTCGTGCGGGCTGCGGGCGCCGGGCCGTGCTTCCATTAGCCCGACGATGCTCTTGCCGTCGATCGCGCGATCTTTGGGCAGCTCGGCGCCGATCAGCTCGGCCAACGTTGGCAGAATGTCGATCGTCGCCGCCAGTTCGCGGCACACGCTGCCTGCCGGGATGCGGCCGGGCCAACGCATCGCGCAACTGACGCGGCAGCCGCCGTCGAACATCGTTCCCTTGCCTTCGCGAAGCGGCAAGGCCGAACCGGCATGGTTGCCGTAGCTGAGCCAAGGGCCGTTGTCGCTGGCGAACACCACCCAGGTGTTCTTTTCGATGCCGTTCTCTTCCAGGGCCTTGAGCACTTCGCCGACCGACCAGTCGATCTCGGCAATCACGTCGGCATAAAGCCCCAGGCCGGTCTTCCCCTCGAACTCGGGCGAGACGAACAACGGAACGTGCGGCATGCTGTGCGCCAAATAGAGCAAGAACGGCCGCGACTTGTTGCGGCGGATGAAATCGACCGACCGCTGCGTGTACGATTTGGTGAGCAGCTTCTGGTCGTCGGGCGAAACGGCGGGATTGACCACCTTGTCGCCGTCGATCATCGGCAACGGGGGAAACTTCGCCGTGGGGTGAAACGGCCACATGTCGTTCGAGTAGGGCAGCCCGAAATATTCGTCGAATCCGTGCCGAAGGGGCAGAAACTCGGGCAGGTGGCCCAAATGCCACTTGCCGAAAATCGCCGTTGCGTAGCCGCGCATTTTGGCCACTTCGGCCAACGTCAATTCCTCGGCGTTGATGCCGATTTTCGAAGCGGGCGCCAGCGCGCCGCGAATTCCTACGCGGTTCGCGTAGCAGCCGGTCATCAACGAAGCCCGCGACGCGGAGCATACGGCCTGCGACACGTAGAAGTCGGTGAACGTCATTCCTTCGCGCGCCAGTCGGTCGATATTAGGCGTTGGTGTTTTCGCACCAAAACACCCGACATCGGCACGGCCCAAGTCATCGCAGAAAACGATCACCACATTCGGCAGTCGTTCGGCCGACGACGAATCTGCCGCCGCAAACGAGCCGCCGGTGGCCTGCACGAAAACGGCGGCCACGGCCAGAGAGAACATCAACCGCACGAAGAACCGCGATGTTGGCATGGCGAGGGCTCCGAGAAAAACGATGGAAAGTCGCGGAAGCAACGGGGTCCATTATGCGCCGTCGCCGCGCCATGCACAACGGAATCGTCCGGCCCGCGATTTATTTCGTCCACGCTCGACTGCGGCGTACCGGTCGACATGGCTGCCGACCAGGCAAGCCACCACCGCCGGCCCAAGAACCGTTTCTATTGGCCGCTGAGACCGTTGCCGGCAGAACGAGTCTGGCGGGGGAAATCCCAGGGCCTTGGCAAGCGTTGCGGGAAGCATCGGCTGCGGCCGGCGCTCGCGTGACTGAGCATCCGTTCGCGCGGCGACAGGTCGGTTCGAATTGCGACAACGACGGCTACGGCAGGCGGTGGCCCATCTTGTCGCGTTTCGCCGCCAGATAACGTTCGTTGAATTCGTTGATTGGGCCGACGATGGGAACCTGATCGACCACTTCGAGCTCGAAGCCGCCGTAGATGAAGGCGTCGGTCTTCTTTGGATTATTGGTGAGCAATCGCACTTTGGTGAGCCCCAAATCCTTGAGGATTTGAATGCCGACCCCGTAATCGCGGCTATCGACCTGATGGCCCAACGCCAAATTGGCCTCGACCGTGTCTAACCCCTGATCTTGCAAGTGATAGGCCTTGATCTTCTCGACCAGCCCGATGCCGCGTCCCTCTTGCGGCAGATAGACCAACACGCCCGAACCTTCGCGGTGGATCATGTCGAGGGCCATGTGCAACTGATCGCCACAGTCACAGCGGAGGGACGAAAGCAGATCGCCGGTAAAGCATGACGAGTGCAATCGGACCAGGGGGGCGGCCGACTGCTCCGGTTGGCCGATGACAATCGCTACAGGCTCCTGATCCTCGTAGCGTACTCCGTACGCGACAATCTTCCCGTTGCCGTACTTGGTGGGCAATTGGGCCTCGGCGATGCGATAAACCAATTTCTCTCGCAGCCGGCGATAGCGGATCAGCTCTTCGATGCTAATGATCTCCAAGCCGAATTGGGCGGCAAGCCGATAAAGCTCTTCGCGCTGGGCGCGATCGCCCGTTTCGTTGAGGATTTCGCACAAAACGCCGGCGGGCTTCAACCCGGCCATTCGTGCCAAATCAACCGCCGCCTCGGTGTGACCCGCACGCCTCAAGACGCCGCCCTCTTTGGCGATCAATGGAAACAGGTGCCCGGGACGCACAAAGTCGGTCGGCTTGCTCGTCGGGTCGGCGATGGCCAAGATGGTGGCGGCTCGTTCCTGAGCCGTAATGCCCGTTCGGCAACTGCGGTGATCGACCGGCACGGTGAAATCCGTGCCCAACGGGGCGGTATTGTGCTCGACCATCCGGTCGAGATTCAATCGCTGACAAACCTCGGGCAAGATCGGCATGCACAACTGGCCGCGGCCGATCGTGATCATGAAGTTGACCACCTCGGGCGTGACTTTCTCGGCGGCGCACACGAAGTCGCCCTCGTTCTCGCGGTCCTCGGCATCCATTACGATGACCACGCGCCCTTGGCCAATGGCTTCAATCGCTGATTCAATAGACGAAAGTCTTTGTGGCACAGCAGGTTACTCGCTTCTTTCCCACAAACGTGATCGGGCAAACCGCCTTGCCCCCGATTGGGCCGAAACGGCCGGTTCGGGCACGGCCAGACGGCACGGATCCGCCTGTCGTGCGACCGCGAGGCCCTCGCCCGAAGCTGTCCCCCCCTAGCCCCGCAGGCCCCGAGCCGGACCGTGCGAAGCCGGCCCTCGAAAGCAGGCCCGCTGCCCGCCGCTCCACAAAAGTATATTGCCGAAAGGGCTGATAATGCAACGAGGCCGACAGAAGAGAGGCTGGTTTTCAGCCGCCCCGGGGCACTGGCTCGCCACGCGCCGACGCGGTGCGGACTGAGGCCCAGCAGGCTCGCTCCGCGGCGTAGCCCGAGTTCTGCCGGGTTGTTGCAAGAAAGCGGCAGCTCGGGCAACGATACTATTGCGGCAGGTGAAGGCAAAGCGACGGTGCGAATTGGTCTATGCCAACGGGTGCCGGCCCCGCGAGTCCAGTCGTAATGACCCCCGGACATCCGAGAAACCGGCGTGCCGAAATCCGCAAGCAGGTCGATAGACGAATGTCAGAAAACCGCGAAAAACAGCGGATTTCGCGTTCGTTGGCCCAAATCGAAGCCCCCCCTTTTTTCCGCGAGCAGAGCGGCTATATTGAAAGAGTTGCAAGCAGCAAGGCCGGATGGCTAAGGGGTTTGCAGGCAACGATCGGCGGTTGGTTTTTCGGGCACGAGAAAAATTCTGTAGTGCCCGTTGACGAATGCCGAACAGTTGTTAGAATTATGAGTCTCCGCTGAGATGCCTGCGGGCGTCGCGGCGGGAACAAGTTTGCTCTTTGACAATCCGAGTAGTGACAACCTCAATTCTACGCGAGTAGCCAATTGAGATCGGAAGAATAACGTTTACGTTGCGTCCGCTGATTCCGGGCGCGACGCGTACAGGTTTCTGCCTGGAAATTGGTTTGTGATCTTGTCGCAGCGGGCCGCGAGGCTCGTCCTTGCGGAAGCATGCGGCAAGCTAAGCGAACAATCAATTGAAGGGTTTGATCCTGGCTCAGAATGAACGTTGGCGGCGTGGATTAGGCATGCAAGTCGTGCGAGAACCGTAGCAATACGGGGAAAGCGGCGAAAGGGAGAGTAATGCGTGGATACCAACCCCCGGGACTGGGATAGCTACGGGAAACTGTAGGTAATACCAGATAACGTCTCCGGACCAAAGGTGTGATTCCGCCTGGGGACGGGTCCGCGTTCTATTAGCTAGTTGGTAGGGTAACGGCCTACCAAGGCGAAGATGGATACGGGGTGTGAGAGCATGCCCCCGCTCACTGGGACTGAGACACTGCCCAGACACCTACGGGTGGCTGCAGTCGAGAATCTTCGGCAATGGGCGCAAGCCTGACCGAGCGACGCCGCGTGCGGGATGAAGGCCTTCGGGTTGTAAACCGCTATCAGTGGGGAGGAAATGCCGGTGGGTTCTCCCATCGGTTTGACCTATCCGCAGATGAAGGACGGGCTAAGTTCGTGCCAGCAGCCGCGGTAAGACGAACCGTCCAAACGTTATTCGGAATCACTGGGCTTAAAGGGTGCGTAGGCTGTCCGGTAAGTTGGGTGTGAAAGCCCTCGGCTCAACCGAGGAATTGCGCCCAAAACTGTCGGGCTCGAGGGAGATAGAGGTGAGCGGAACTAAGGGTGGAGCGGTGAAATGCATTGATATCCTTAGGAACACCAGTAGCGAAAGCGGCTCACTGGGTCTCTTCTGACGCTGAGGCACGAAAGCTAGGGGAGCGAACGGGATTAGATACCCCGGTAGTCCTAGCCCTAAACGATGAGCACTGGTTTGGAGGGTCCTCCATAGCCCTCCAGACGAAGCGAAAGTGTTAAGTGCTCCGCCTGGGGAGTATGGTCGCAAGGCTGAAACT
>CAZVZX010000074.1:0-9083 GCA_964631235.1 uncultured Planctomycetaceae bacterium
GTAACAAGGTAGCCGTAGGGGAACCTGCGGCTGGATCACCTCCTTTCTAAGGATAAGTAGGTTGGGTGCTTGCTCCGAGGCAGCCGTCGATCGATTCGGTCGATAACGCTGCCACGGACTGAAGCCCCGCCGGTATCCCCGCCACGGTGGCGACACCGAGGTGGATTGAATGTGGAGCCGATTCTCAATCGGTGAGGTTGTCGCTACCGGTCAAAGAACAAACTTAGGCCCGGCAGGTGTACGCCTGCCGGGCTTTTTTTGCGCGCCGGCCGGCACTCGTTCTCGCATTCCTACCCGCCCAACGCCAACAATTGGCTCGGCCCCTGCGAAGCTGCGACGGGCCGTCAGACGCCCGACTTGACGGACACTACCAACGCGGCTCTGTCGCAAAAGTCGAACCCGGCATCATCAGGAATAGTGCCGCTGGGCCAACAGTGATCGCTCGCTTGCTCGTTGTTACGGTTTCCCCAAACAAGAGTTTCACTAGCGCCAATTCAGCTTGGCCACCCAGATCCCGCCACCGGGTCCGCCGTAGCCAGCAATGTAGTATTGACCATCTTTATCTTGCACGACCTCAATTGCCTCCCGTTGCTCGCCGTTTTCATCCGTCAGCACGGTCAGGAACGTATCGTCGAAGTTTAGCGGTGCGATGGCACAGGACTGGCCGACTCCGAACAGTCCCTTTTTTCGCGCCGCTCGGGCCGCCGTCGTGTTTGGCTTGCAAGTCTTCGGGCGTTCGGTAGCCCAACGCCTTGCGGAGACGACGGCAATTGTAAGACTTCCGATTGAAAGAAACACGCTCGCAGCGCCTTCTTCATGCCGCTTTGCGGCGCAACGGGCGATGACTGCCCCCGTTCGGCCGCCTGTCTTTTATCCCGATTCATCTCGGTCTCTGTTCGCCGCCCCGATCACACCAGTCGGTGGTAGCAAATTCATCCGCCGGCGGCACTCCGAATTGACGAGCACACAAAGGCCATTTTCGGTTGCATGCCGAAGAGGCGTCCGATCTTCCGCACGACGACAGCCGCATGATAGATTTCGTCGGCCGCGACGAGTATCGATTCCCCCGACCGGCCGACTGACCAACTGCCGCTGCCCGACCGGCCACCAGACTGACGGCCACCGCCCAATTGATCGCTTGGCCGATAGTCGCGCCCGGCAGTCAATCGACCTGCGGCCGCGTTCCTTCACAGTCCGCCCGTTGTGGGCCATCGCATAAGTGCCGATTCTTCTGCCGACGTTTTTCCGCCCGACATTATCCGCCATCAACCAAACGAACCCAATTCTGGCGCGCATCCGATCACAGACGCAAGCAGCTTCAGGGGTTTACGGGCAGCGCAACGCGGAGTAAGCTGTTGAAGACTATTCGCGGTTCGCCCGCGCGCCAGCCGAACCCACGGCAGAAGCGACAGGTTCTCTCTTTTTGTCGAGGCATTATTCCGGGGGTCGATCATTCCCGCCCGTCGGCCCGCGGCGAGGGGCGCAGGGATGATGAAATCGGTCAATCGTTCGGAAGGAGTGAATGAGAATGGACAATGCCCGTCTCTCGCGCTACGAGCAGGCCCTCCAGTTTGCGGAACGCCAAGTGGCCGCCGAAATCGATCGCGATCCCGACTACTTCCCCATCTACACCACCGGCGGCAAATGGCGGCACGAAGGAGAACTGTGGACCGATTGGACCGGCGGGTTCTTCGCGGGCATGATGTGGCAGTTCCACCGTCGCACTAAGGATCCTCAATGGCGGCAACGGGCCGAGCATTATTCGAAATTGCTCGAACACCGCAAGCTCGACCGGAACGTGCATGACCTGGGATTCATCTTCCTGAATACCTACTTGCCCTGGTTCCAACTGACGCACGATCCGGCCCTCAACGAGGTGTTGATTACCGCGGGGCGAACGTTGGCCGCCCGATTCGTCGAGTCGGGGCAATACCTGCGGTCGTTCGTCAGCGTCGATTCGCTGTTCATCGACATCATGATGAACGTGCCGATCATCTTCTATGCGGCCAAGCAGACGGGCGATCAACAGCTTTGGCAGGTGGCCGTGGCCCATTGCCGCACGACCCGCGATCGATTGGTGCGTCCTGACGGCTCGACGGCCCACGAAGGCTTGTTCAACGTCGAAACCGGCGAATTCCTCCGCGAAAGCACCCATCAGGGCCTTAGCGCCGACAGCGCTTGGGCGCGCGGCCTGGCGTGGTCGCTTTACGGCTTCAGCAAGGTTTATGCCTTGTCCGAAATGGAAGAGTTCCTCGCCGTTTCGGAACGCAATGCGGCCTACTGGATCGGCCATCTGCCCGATGACAAGGTTCCTTACTGGGACTTTCATGCCGACCTGAACGAGCCGCTGCCTTGGGGACCGCAGAAAGAAAGCTCGGCGGCGGCAATCGCGGCCAGCGGGCTGCTCGACTTGGCCCAGCAAACCAAGGTGCCCGAGAAGGCCGCGCTTTATCGCCGCACCGCGCTGGAAATGCTCGACGCCCTGTGCGATCCGGAGTACTTGGCGATCGACACGCCCGGCTGGGAGGGCATTCTCAAGCACGGCGTGTATCACACGAAAAAGGGCCTGGGGGTCGATGAGTCGGTGATGTGGGGCGAGTACTTCTTCGTCGAAGCGCTGACCAAGGTTGTTGTCGACGGGAAGTGATTCCCGCGAGTTCGCTGGGAATCGACTCGCCAGGGCGGCAACGTGAGGGAGCGCCGAGAAGGAATGCGACTATGCCGTTGGATGCGCAGTCCTCGGACCGGCTTGGATCGCTCCGCTTCCCTCTGATTGTCGGCGTGGTGTTTATTCATGCTTATGGGACCGAGATTCGCCTCGCAAGCGGAACGGTCGGCATGGCGCAGCCGGCATTTGTGCTGGACTTTCTGCGAAATCTTCTTTCGCAAGGCGTCGCCCGGATTGCTGTGCCGACCTTCTTTCTGATGTCGGGCTATTTCTTCTTTCTCGATTTTTCTTGGTCGGTCCGAGCGTACAAGTCGAAACTACAATCCCGCGGCCGAACATTGTTGATTCCGTACTTGATCTGGAACTTCTGCGGACTGATGGCCATTTGGACGGCCCAAAGCCTTCCCGCAACACGCCCGTTCTTCTCTGGATCGGTGCCCGACATTCCGTCGCTCGGCGCATGGGAACGAATTGACGCGATGATCGGCTGGACGAGATTGCCGATCCTTTATCAGTTCTGGTTCATTCGCGATCTGATGGTCTTGGTGCTCTTGGCTCCACTTGTCTATGGAGTTCTTCGATTGCTGCCCAGGATAACGGTTGCCGCAGTGATTGTTGCCTGGTTCTTTGAAGCCTGGCCTCTGAAAACGCCGACGGTCGAGGCGCTGGCGTTCTTCCTGATCGGTGCCGCATGTGGCATCTTTGGGCGAAGCCTGTTCGCACTCGATCGTTGGGGGGGGCCCGTATCGGTCGTCTATCTCCTTATTCTCGTCTCCGACACCCTATCGAAAGGATTGCCGTTCAATCCCTATCTTCACAAAGCAGGCATCCTTGTTGGAATCCCGTGTGCCCTGTTTCTGACGCATTTGATTGTGGACCGACCAAGGCTGAAGGATGCACTGTCTCGACTGGGGCGAAGCAGCTTCTTTGTGTTCGCCGCGCACGAGCCGCTGATGACCGGCATCAGGAAAATTGCCTACACCCGCTTGCTGCCGTCAACGGAGTGGTCGGTTCTTGCACTTTACTTTGCGATTCCGGCTTTCGTGATTCTTCTATTGGTTCTTCTACACACGGTTCTCAGCCGGTTGTTCCCTCGCCTGGTATCAATTGTTACGGGTGGACGATAGCTTCTTCGCAAGAGGAGAATGCGCCATGCTTTCCGTGTCCCGTTCGGCCTTTGTGCAACGTTCGGCCAAGGTCCGTCATGCCGCAGCGGCATCTGGGCTGGCCGCCGCAACAGCCGCGGCGATTCCGGCAGTCCATGCGGGCGAACAGCACACGATTCAGGTGGGGTTGATCGGTTGCGGCGGTCGCGGCACCGGCGCGGCGGCCAACGCGCTTTCCGTTCGGCATGGGCCGATCAGACTGGTTGCAGCGGGCGACATCTTTCCCAATCGGCTCGAAGCGAGCGTGCAGAACCTGGCGCGTCAGTTTCCACGACAAGTGGACGTGCCGCCCGAGCGGCAGTTTCTGGGGTTCGACGCCTATCGTCGCGTCATGGACTCGTTGCGGCCCGGCGACGTTGTCATCTTGACCACGCCGCCCGCCTTTCGTTGGCCGCATTTCCGATATGCCATCGAGAAACGGCTGAACGTCTTCATGGAAAAGCCCGTCTCGGTGGACGGTGCGAGCACGCGTCGGATGATCGAATTGGCGCGCCAGTCCGCGGCAGCCAATCTCAAGGTGGGCGTCGGCCTGATGTCGCGCCATTGCGAGGCGCGGCGGCAACTGGTCGATCGCATTCGCAGCGGCGAGTTGGGCGAATTGGTCGTGATGCGCACCTACCGGATGCACGGGCCGATCGGGGCGTTTCCCTCGAAACGCAAGCCGGGGAATATCAGCGAACTACGCTATCAGGTTCAGCGGTTCCACAGCTTCCTTTGGTCGGGCGGCGGCGTCTTCAGCGACTTCTATGTGCATAACATCGACGAATGCTGCTGGATGAAAGGGGCTTGGCCGATCCGCGCGCAGGGCGTCGGCGCGAGGCATT
Organism: uncultured Planctomycetaceae bacterium; assembly: GCA_964631235.1. Lineage (GTDB taxonomy): Bacteria > Planctomycetota > Planctomycetia > Pirellulales > Thermoguttaceae > JARKPK01. The sequence continues at coordinate 4,659 of CAZVZX010000074.1, forward strand.
TCCGCGGCGATTCGGTCGATCAGAACTTCGACACGTACAACGTCGAGTACACGTTTGCCGACGGGACCAAGCTGATCATGATCGGCCGCACCATCGCCGGCTGCTTCGAACAATTCTCGAGTTTCCTGCACGGCACGCGCGGCTTGGCCACGATCACGGCCTGCGGCGGCGTGCCGGGCCGGTGCCGAATTCTTGCCGGACAAAACGAGGCGTCGCAAACCATTTGGCAAGCGGTTTCGGACCCGCCCAACCCCTATCAAACCGAATGGGATCGGTTGATCGATGCGATTCGCAACGACCGGCCGCACAATGAAGTCGAATCGGGGGCAATTGCCAGCGCGGTAACGGCGATGGGCCGCATGGCCGCACACACCGGCCGGATCATCGAGTACGACCACTACCTGAACCACTCGCCCGAGCTTGCCCCCGACGTAGACAGACTGACCGACGAAAGCCCGGCGCCGCTGGCACCGGATTCCGAGGGCCGCTATCCCGTTCCGCAGCCGGGCATCATTACCGATCGAGAGTATTGACCTGCGCAGTGGATTGCCGCCGTTCGCGCGTCGGAAATCACCGAGACGCTGACGATTGCCGGCGTCGACGCCGAACACGGCCCAGCAGCCGTCGAGCATCTATTGCCGCCGAAGCTGCTCTTTCCACTGATGCAATCGTTGCAAGGCGGCCAACGGCGTAAGCGAATCGACATCGAGCGCCCGCAACTCGTCGACGATCGGATGCTCGGCGCCGAACAACGTGAGTTGAATCGTTGCCGGCCGCTCGGTCTTGGCCGAGCGTGCGATCTTCGCGCGGCCGGAAGAATCGAGATGCTCTTGTTCGAGCCGAACGAGAATGTCTTTCGCCCGCTCGATCACCGTCTTCGGCACGCCGGCCAAACGGGCGACGTGGATGCCGTAGCTCTTGTCGGCCGCACCGGGCACAATCTTATGCAAGAACACGACATTCTCTTGCCACTCGCGGACGGCTACGTTGTAGTTGCGCACGCCGGGCAACGACTTCTCCAAGTCGGTCAGTTCGTGGTAGTGCGTGGCGAAAAGGGTGCGACACCCGATTCGATCGTGCAAGTGTTCGACGACAGCCCAAGCCAACGAAATGCCGTCGTAGGTGCTTGTGCCGCGGCCGATCTCATCGAGAATCACTAGGCTGCGCTCGGTGGCCAAGTTGAGTATTCGCGCCGTTTCGGTCATCTCCACCATAAACGTGCTTTGACCGCGGGCGATCTCGTCGCCGGCGCCGACCCGGGCGAACAACCGATCCACCGTGCCCAACACAGCGGTCCGAGCAGGCACGAAGCTGCCGATCTGCGCCATCACCGCCATCAGCGCCGCTTGTCGAATGAACGTGCTCTTGCCGGCCATGTTCGGTCCGGTGATCAACAGCACTTGGCCGTCGTCGCCGCCGCAGCGGCAGTCGTTGGGCACGAACTCGCCGGAGGGCAACACGGCATCGAGCACCGGATGCCGGCCCTCTTCGATCCGCAAAATCGGCTCATCCACCATCTCAGGGCGGCAGTAGCCCCGCTGGCGGGCCAGTTCCGCCAAACCGGCAACAACATCCAGCTCAGCCAACGCGGCCGCCGTCGATTGCAACGGCCGCCGATGTTCGGCCGCGGCATCGCGGAGTTCGAGAAAAAGCTCGTACTCCAATTCCTTGGCCCGCTCGTCGGCCGAGAGCACCTTCTCTTCGTAGTCTTTTAGTTCGGGGGTGATGTAGCGTTCGGCATTCTTGATCGTCTGCTTGCGGATGTACTCGGCCGGGATCTTCTGCTGATGGGCATTGGTGATTTCGATGTAGTAACCGAACACCTTGTTGTAGCCGACCTTCAGGTTGGGAATGCCGGTGCGGCGGCTCTCTTCGGCCTGATAGCGGGCGATCCATTGTTTGCCGCCGCGGGCCAGCTCGCGCAACTCATCCAACGGTTGGTGATAACCTTCGCGAATGAATCCCCCATCGCGGCAGCTCAAGGGGCAATCGTCGGCCAATGCGGCATCGAGCCGCGAACGGAGTGCGGCGCACAGATCAATCGCCGATTCCAGCCGCGCCAGCAGCGGCGCCTTCCGCGCGGTCAGCTTGGCCTTCAGGCCGGGTAAAACGCGGAGCGTCCGCCCAACGGCCGCCAGATCGCGCGGCGAAGCCCGGCCCGTTACAATCCGCGTCAAGAGCCGCTCCAAGTCGAACACGCCGCGCAGTGCTTCGCGAAGGTCGGAACACAACTTCGAGTCGGCGACCAACTCGGCCACGGCATCGTGGCGCGCACAGATCGTCTCGCGATCGGCCGAGGGAGCCGCCAACCATTCGCCGAGCAAGCGGGCGCCCATCGCCGTCGTTGTGCGGTCCAACACCGCCAGCAGCGAGCCTTCGCGTTTCCCTTCGCGCATGGTCCGCGTAATTTCCAGGCTGCGTCGGGCCGCCTGGTCGATTTCCAACGTCTTTCCCCGCCGATAGGGCGACAATCGCTCGATATGTTCCAACGTGGTCCGTTGGGTTTCGCGCAGGTAGTCTAAAATGGCTCCGGCAGCGCGGAGGGCCTGCGAATCGCGCGGATCGTCGTCGGAAAAACCGAATCCTTCCAAACCGGCCGTGCCGAACTGTTTGCGGAGCGTCATCCGTGCCGCATCGCGCGAAAACGCCCACGGCGGCCGCTTGGTGACCATCATCGGCCCAGCGAGCAGCAGCGGCCGCGGAGCTTCATCTTCCGGCGCCAAGCACTCGGAGGGTGAAAGCCGCGCCAAGTGCTCGGCAAGTTCGTCTTCGCCGGCGGCAGTTGCCCAGAAACGCCCGGTCGAAAGCTCGATCCACGCGAGTCCCCACAACGCGTCTCCGACGGGCGGCGCGATGGCAGCCAGGTAGTTGCTTTCGCGGGGGTCGAGCAGGGCATCGTCGGTTACCGTGCCGGGCGTCACAACCCGCGTAACCTCGCGCCGAACCAAGCCTTTCGCCTTCTTCGGATCTTCGACCTGCTCGCAAACCGCGGCCCGAAACCCCGCCGCGATCAACTTGCCCAGGTAGCTTTCCAATTGATGATGGGGAAAACCGGCCATCGGGATGGCGTTCTCGCCCTTTTCGCGGCTGGTGAGCGTCAGGCCGAGCACTGCCGAGGCGGTCTTTGCGTCGTCGTGGAATAGCTCGTAGAAGTCGCCCATGCGGAACAACAGCAGGGCGTCGGGGCAGGCGCGCTTCGCCTCTTCGTACTGACGCATCATCGGGGTATCGGCCATGCCGCCATGCTAACACATTGGCCGGGCGGCGCGCAGGGAGTTGGCACGGCCGGAAGGAAACGCAACGAAGATGGAAGACAACCGCCGACTTGTACAAACAGTCGAGCAATCGGCAGCCCGCATCGACGAGTGCAATCGCGGCCAACCACCCCCGCGCGAAAGCCACCCGCCCCGACCGATGGGCGCCCCGACGACCGTCGGCCGCACCGGCTCAGTCCGCGTTCTCGGCGGCAGCGGCCGCCAGTTGCCTGCCGACGGCCTTTCCCACGGCGATCAGTGCTTTTTGCACTTTCAGGCATGCGCGGCGGACGGTTTCCGGGCGGCGCACTCCGGCCAGTCGCAGCAACTCTTCTCCACCGCGACGAAAAGAAAGATCGCCCGCGCGGAACCACTCCTGGCCGGGCAGCACGTCAACGACGATCTCGTCGAAATCCTCCATGCTGATCCAGCGATCTTCCAAGGCGCCAAGCCCGCGGCGAATGATCACCCGTCGCGTGGTCAACGCATAGCGGCGACAAACGACGGGCGCCAGCAGCCAACAATAGGCCGCCAGGCTGAGGGGAATGGTGACCAACGCAAACAACGTGCCGATGGTCAATGGCCCCCATCCCCACTTCACCGCCGAATAGCGACCAATCCATCGCCCCAACGGCAGCGAGCCAATGGTCGGCCAGACGGTCATCACGGAGGCCTCGCCCAATTCAGGCGGCGTTTCACCGGCGATCGGCTGCATCGCGTTCCCTACTCCTCAAACAGATCGCAATCAAGCATCGGTCTTCGATCGATCGCCTGTCAGGCCTCGGTGGAGAGTCTGCCGCGTCGATTTTGGGGCGGCAATTCACACGGAGGACAAGACTCGCGGCTGAGATCATCAGCGCCGGCCGACAAGCAAGATCGAATGCTGCACCCGCGAAGCCCCCCAAGCGAAACATCGCCCCACACCCGATATCTTAGGCGATATCGCCGAAGAACGGAAGCCGGCAATCGCTGTGGCTTGGGGGTCGAACTTCGTTCCATGCGGCCATTCCGCGGGGGCAGCCGGGCCCATGCGCCGCCGCTGGTTTTGGCTCCTGGCGAAGCCGCAGCCGGAGCAGGCAGTGGGGCAGCGCCGAATGCCGACGCCATGGATCGACGCCTCCGGTTCGGGTGCGGCTGAAATCCTGTGGCGCGACAGTGGGGGAGTTGGGTA
>CAZVZX010000075.1:0-8037 GCA_964631235.1 uncultured Planctomycetaceae bacterium
GATCTTCACCTTCTAACGTCCACGCAACTGCAACCGCACGGCTCCCGCCGAGCGGACAGTTGAATGTCTATGAGTTGAACCCACGGGCCGCCGACGATAGACGATCTTCGGCGGCCTGTGGTGTTTTTGTATGGCGGCTGGAAGATACCTCAGCGCATCGATCAGACACCGAAGTTCGGCTTTCTTTCAGAACCATCAACCATTGCCCGAGGCCGGCCGATGGAACAGAAGGGTGGCGCGATGCATGTCATTCCAGCATCTGGAATGCGTTATCGGGCATTGGTGACGCATGTGTCTTCCTGGTGACAAGCTCGATGATGCGAACACGCCCGGAAAAGAGAATTCGAAGAATCGGCCGGCACCTTTCCATCGTCGCCAGTGGTTGTTCAACGCAAACCGTTATAAGGAGTTGAACGTGTCTGCCAGACGACTGCCTCTCGTTCTGAGCTCCCTTGTGTTCTTCTGTGTTGCTGCTGTCTGCGGAGCAGCGGGGGCCGCGCCCGGCGCCGCTGAGCGCCCTTGGACCATGCCGCAGCCCGCCTTGCTCGAGTCGATGGGCGTCCAGATGGGCGGTTGGATTGAACAGGGCATAACCTTCAACGATCGACGGCCGAGCGATGGGTTCAACGGTCCGGTGGGGCTGAACGACCTCGACCGCGAGTGGCAGATGAATCAGCTTTGGCTCTATTTCGATCGCCCGATGCGCAATAACGGCGAGGGCTGGGGGCTGGGAGCGCATCTGGATCTTGTGTACGGAACCGACTGGCGATTCGCAATCAACAACGGCCTGGAAGACCGCATCAATGGCCTGCATGGTCAGACCTACGGCATGGTGATTCCACAGGCCTACGTGACGGTGGGATACAACGACTTGACGGTGAAGATGGGCCATTTCGCCAGCCCGATGCTTGTTTATGAGACCGTGCCCACGGTCGCCACGCCGCTCTATTCGCATTCGTACGCAATGGCTTTTTCCGAGGTAATTCTAGTGACCGGCGTGGTTGCCGATTACAAAATGACCGAGAACTTCACGCCCTTTTTCGGCTTCACCCGCGGTTGGATGCAATGGGAAGACAATAACGGCGCGCTCGACTGGACGGGCGGTTTCCACTACACCTTCCGGCCGTGGAAAACGAAGATCAGCTATGCGGCGAACTGCGGTCCGCAAGACCCGGCGGGCCGCCAGCAGCGATTCTCGCAAGTGGCCCTGGTTCGGCAGCCTTTGGGACGCAAGTGGGAATACATCTTCCAAACGGACTACGGCTCCGAACTCTACGCCGCCCCGGGCGGGAGCACAGCCGAATGGTACGGCATTTGCCAATACTTGAACTACTCGATCAATCCGCGGTGGCGCGCTATTGTTCGGGCGGAATGGTTCCGCGACGACGACGGCGCTCGCGTCTTCGGCCCTCCGCCGGGCGCCGGCATCCGAGCCTGGCCGGGCGCGCCGGGGTTCGCCGGCGACTTCTACGAGCTGACCCTCGGCTTGAACTGGCGGCCGCATCCGAACGTGCTCGTTCGGCCCGAATGCCGCTGGGATTGGTATGAGGGAACACTGAACTCGGCCGGTCAGCTTCCGTTCAACGACGGAAACAGCAGTTCGCAACTCCTCTTCGCTTGCGACCTGGTGATCACCTTCTGAACTTCGCACTGCAAACGCCAACCGAAATCGATCTGCCGCCACGCCGACAAATGCGCGCGGCGCTGCCCGATCCTCCTCGCCTCCCCTGCCAATAAGCCGCCTTGCGGACCAAGTGATCCCCAAGGCGGCTTGCTTTGCGCGCTCGCGTCCCAAGACGACAAGACCATTCGCGACCTGCCGCCCTATTCGCCCAAGCAAACCGTGCCGCGTGAGGAATCTGCCGGGCACAAATCGTATTCCGCGCAAAGATTGCCCACTGCGGCGAATTATGCTATTGATGATCGCTGTTGTCGTGCAGCTTTCAGTTTCGCGATCGCCGCGTTCTTTTTGAGAAAGGCACGCATGGCCGTCTCTCTAGTCCGACATTGCCTGATCGTCTCAACCGCTTTGGCCCTTTGCACACCGTTGGCGATCTTCGGGAGTCCGTACCTTCTCTCGCCTGCCGCGGCCGCTGAAGGGGCGTCTGGCCTCGTTGCTCTCGAATCGGGCAGCGTGATTCGTGTTGAACAGAGCCACGATGGCAAGGCGTTCGACTACCGAGTGGTCGGCATCGAACGCAAGGAAGCGTACAGCGTTGTTCGGCTAACCTATCCTTCGCCCGTTGCAACCAGCTTGCCGCAGAACAACACGATTCCCGCCGAATACTACGTGCCGCACGGCGTATTCGAGGGCCGACCGCGGCCGGCGGTCATTTGCCTGCACATTCTCGATGGGAACCTCGAACTGGTGCGAATCTGTTGTAGTTCGTTGGCATCGCGGGGCGTGCCGGCGGTGCTCTTCTTGCTGCCTTATTACGGCCAACGGGGCGATGGCTCGGGCCACCGCGGCCTATTGAGCAATGTCGAACTGCTGGCCGAGGCCGTTCGTCAATCGGTGGCCGATGTGCGACGGACCGTCGATGTGTTGCAATCGCGGACGGAGATCGACCCGAAGCGGATTGGCGTTTGCGGGATCAGTCTCGGCGCGCTGATCGCAGCGTCGGCCTTTGCAGAGGAACCGCGACTGCATCGGGCGGCCTTGATTCTCGGAGGCGGCGACCTGGCCGAGATCATCGCCCACGCGAACGAAACACGCCGATTGCGCGAGGCGATGGCCCAGCTTTCCACCGAAGATCAGGCACGCGCAAAGCAAGCCATTGCCGCGGCCGATCCGCTGCGAAACGCGGACCAGGCGCGGTCTCGGGCCGAAAAGGGCCTCGTGCTGATGATCAATGCGGCCGAAGACGAAGTCATTCCGCCGCGATGCGCGCGGAAGTTGGCCGAGGCTTACGGCATGACCGATCGCATTCGTTGGCTCGAAGGGCTCGGGCATTATACGGCGTTGGCCGCGTTGCCCGGCATCCTCCGCGAGGTCAACGAGTTCTTTGCCGGCGACTTGCCGCCGGATGTCGCCGCTGCGCCTGCGGCGGAGAACGGGCCGGCGCGGCTTGCCGCCCAGCTTGTTCGCGAGGCAATCGCGATGATTGTCCGCTCGCCCGCCGAAGGCCGATGCCACTTCGCCGATCTGACCGTCGTCGTTACCCGTTCGAAAGGCGAGCAGCGAATCCCGGTGCGATGGATTCACGGGAATCGCGGTCGGTTCCGTTTTTCGGCCGAGGTGCCGGGGTTCGGTCGAGTGGAACTGGGACAAGACGATCGGCCCTGGCTTCGCGCGGGCGACAAGGCCGTGTTTGTCGGCGAAAAAGCGATTGCCGATCCGCCGGCGTTGCTGGCGATGATCGACGCCGAGGCGCAAACGAAGATCAAGTCCGTCGCCGGTGCAGTTGATGGCGCACTGGCGGTGCCGGCGGTGCTCGATTCGCTCGCCAAGTTTGAACGCGAACAGCGCGACGACGGTTCAACGATCGTGCGCGTGATGCCCTTCCGCAAGCAAGTCGGCCCGCTGGCGATTCATTGGCCGGCGGGCGGGCAAGCGCCCGATCGGATCGAGTTCGAGGTTGAGAAGAACAAGGGATACGCGGAGATTCGCGTGTGGCAGCTCGATGGACCGGAGAGACCCGAGTTGTTCGCTCCGCCCGAGAAGCTCAAGCGAGAAGCGGTTGCCACGGAGGACTTGCATCGCATGTTTGCCGCGATTATCCACTTCGCATTGGAGCAAGCGCAATGATACCGCTCGATCATTCAGCCCATGCCGCTGTGGCCGGCCTATCTCGCCGTGAGCTGTTGCGTTGGGGCGGCCGTTGGTCGGCCGTGCTCGGCGCGGCCGCGCTGGGATGGACGCCGTCGCCCGCGGCACTCGATGGCTGTAGGTTGCAGGCGGCCGAGGCACCGGCGCCGCACCCGATTCGCACCGGGCGGCCCGAGACTGTCGGCTGGGCGGGCAACGGCTGCGGCGTTCTCTGTCGGCTTGCAGGCAAGAACCTGCTGTTCTTGGAAGGTGATGCCGAACAAATGGGCCGCGCACACGGCGAACTGCTCGGCGCGCAGGTCCGCAAGTTGATCGAGCGTGTGGTGTACTTCGTCGGGGCGGCCGATACGGTGCAGTCGGGCCGCTGGTTCCTCGAACACATGGCCGAAGTCGAACGACGCACGCTGCCGCACATCCCGCCGCGGTTTCTCGTCGAATGCGACGCGATGGCTGAGGCCGCCGGCGTTTCCCGTCGCGACGGCCGATACGGCAACCTCTTTCCCGAGCGATTTCATTGCAGCGGCGTAGCCATCCGCGGCAAAGCGACGAAGAACGGCCAGGTTCTCCACGCCCGCGTGCTCGATTACATGCGCGACATCAGCCTGCAAACCTGTGCCGCCTTGATGGTATTCCGTCCGACGGGGCGGAATGCCTGGATCAGCCACGGCTACGCGGGCTTTATCGGCACGGTAACGGCCATGAACGAAAAAGGCTTGGCCATCGGCGAGATGGGCGGGCGCGGCGAAGGGAAATGGGACGGGCTGCCCATGAGCTTCCTGTTGCGCGACGTGGCCGAGCGCGCCGCCAGCGTGGCCGAAGCCCTCGACCTGATGCGAGCCGCTCCGCGTACCTGCGAATACTATTATGTGCTCAGCGACCGTTCCGGCGAAATCGTCGCCATACATGCCGAGCCCGATCGCTTCGACATCCTCCGCGCCGGCGAAAACCATCCGCAGTTGCCGCCGGCCTTGCCCGATAGCGTGCTTGTCTCGGGCCCCGATCGCGCCGTTCATCTGAGCGAACGAATCAAGCAGCATTACGGCCGGATCGATGCCGCCGCGATGATCGAGATCATCAAACGTCCGGTCGCCATGAACTCGAATCTGCACAATGCCGTCTTCGCACCGCAAACGCTCGACCTGTGGATCGCCGACGCCGGCAAGCATACGCCCGCGTGCGACGAGCCCTACGTTCACTGCAATCTGCGGCAGTTGCTCGACTTTTTCGACGACGCAAAGAAGAAACGCTCGGCATGAGCGTTCAGTTCGGGCCGCGCCTATTGGCTATCGCCGCCCAACGCCATCGCCCGCTGCGGCTGCCAATCACTGCGACTGCGGTGTGTGCGGCTCGTCGCGGCGCAGGCCTCGGCGTCGCAACGCCGCCCGGCCCATCGGCTGCGGAACGCCTTGGTGGGCACCTGGGCCGATTGTCGATTTCGACTGGTCCGCATCACCGGAGAACCATCGCGGCCAAATTAGCCCGGCGTTATCGCGCAGCCAATTCCAGCGGAAATAGAATCGGCGAAAACACGTTGCGTGCAATTGTTCGATTTGCTGCCGCGAGAGGTGTTCGTAGCGGAGCACCGGAGTGTAAACGTTGTACTTGCTGAAATCGAAATCGTCGATCCGATCCCGAATCTCGGCGAAGAACGGTGTACCCGGGTACGGAGTAACGATGTTGAAGTTGGCGAAGGTCGGGTTGACGCGCATCGCGTAGTCGAGCACGGCACGAACGCTCTCGTCGGTGTCTTCCGGGAACCCGATCATGAAGCCCGCCACCGTGCGAATGCCCAATCGGCGGCAAGTGGCGATGAACTCGGCCTGGCGATCGTCGGCTATGCTCGCGCGGCGATAGCGGCGCAGCGTTTCCGCGCTGGGCGTTTCGAGGCCGACGGTAACACTCGTCAGACCCACGCGACGAAGTACCCGCAACACCTCTGGCGGCAGGTACTCGATCCGCGACTCGACCGAGAACTCGATCGGTTGCGGCAGTCGGCCGATCAAGTCGGCCAAGCGGTAAACCTGGTCTCGATCACGTCCCCAAAGCGGATCGCGGAACTTGAACGAACGGAAGCCCCAGTTGAAAACGTCGTGCTGAATCTCATCGACGACGGCCTCCGGACTGCGCGTCCGCACCTGGTGCCCAAACGTCACATAGGGGCAATAGTTGCAGCGGAACGAGCAGCCGCGGCTGGCTTGGATCAATGCCGTGGGGAATCGGGTGAAGTCGTACCCTATGCGAAAGCGCCGCGGCTCGAACGGCGACCAGTCGGGCAGCGGCAACGCGTCGAGATCATCGACGATGCCCACCTCGACTCGGCCTCCCCGTTGCGAAATCGCTCGCTCGAAGTGGCAGAGAAGTTGCTCCGGTTCGCCGTCGATCAGCGTTACCGGTAAGTCGGTCCATCGGTCGGCCAACGCTCGGGCGGCGGTACCGACAACCAGAACAACGGCCTCGGGCTGCCGGCGGATCAGGTCAGCGACGACCGATCGCTCGAATTCGTGCGTTTGCAGCGATGGGCAGAAGATATAAACGTCTGCCCCGTCGGGCGGGCGATCGGCCACGTAGCGGACTTCGTGCCCGAGCCGACGCATCGCGGCCGCCAAATGGGCAAAGACCAACGCCGTTGGGCGGTAATCGCGTGTATAGAACCAGCGAATGATCCGATTCCGCAGGCCCGAACGTCGCGGGTAAAGCCCCACGCCCATGCCGCCGGCAAAATCCTTCGACGATTCGATCCGTCGCGTATCCCACAAAACCACGCGCATCCTGCAATCCCTTGCACCGTGCAACCCGATCCGATGAGAACTCAGGCCGGCTGCATGCGACCGACGTGTCGGCTGTACCACGCTCCCGATCTTCTTGTCTTCCCGGCTGGAGCTCCAACAACCAGCGGGAACGGCTTCTCCGCCGGGGCAGTAGCGCCGTTTGACTGGCGGCCCCGCGTCCATTGACGCCGCCTCGCATCGTCGTCGATACAGTATTTCCCCCCGTGTTGGACACTAACGTAATCGAGAATGCCGGAACTTCCAACAGCAATTGGCGGCATCCCACCAAAACCCCCTTCCGGAGAGTGGTGCGCTCACGGCGCGTCGGCGCGAATTCCGGGCGGACATTTCAGGCGGCCACGAGGCGACCGTGCGTTCTTGCGGGCATTGGAAAAGCGAATGAACATCAATGGGCTTCGGGGGCAATCGGTACCGCGGTCCAAGCCTTTGTGGCTCGGGTTTCGAACGGCAAGACGCCGGAAGCCTCCGGCAGCCGCCGACCGGCAAACCGAAAACGGCTGGCGGTGAAGGCACGCTTTCGATCTTTACTCGGCCACGGGCAGGCCGAGTGCGTCGTGCAGCGACCTCCACAGCCCCTCGGCCGTTGTTTCGGGGGAAACAGTCAACGTCACGACTTGGCGGCCTAGTCGGCGGTAGTAGTCGACCAGCGGGCGTGTCCGCCGCTCGTACCACTCGAGTTTGCGTGCGACATCGGCCAAGCTGTCGTCGGTGCGGTCGCGCCGGTCGCCGCCAACGTCCGACTCAATTCTCGCCCAGACTACTTCCGGTCGGCACTCCAACATCACGACCAAGTTCACCGCAGCCAAGCCTTCCATTCCCTTGGCCTGCCCTACATGGCGAGGCAAACCGTTGAGAACGACCCAATCGTCGTGCGCGACCGCATGCTCGGCCAAGAACGCCGTGAATAGACGCGCCGCCAAGGGAAAATGCTGATCCTCGAGCAACACCCCCGACCGAAGCACATCGCGAAGAAAAAGCAACTCGGCGGAAGAGAACCGCTCGTCGGGCTGATTGCGATCGACCAGTGCCCGCATTTGCCCTCCGAAGTCGAAGTGATAGCACCGCTGTCCCCCCAGACCACGGCGAGCCAACAGTTCGCCCAGCGGGGTTTTACCGGACCCGGTCGGTCCCACAAGCAGCATGGCCAATTGCAATCCCTTTTCAACCATCGTCTTCTGCCTTGCTTTGTGCATGGGCACGGTCTGATACTACCAGCCCTCAATTGTCCCATCTTTGTGCCTTCGAGCATGCCGCGATTGGCACGTTGGTGCAGTCATCCGAGCCATTCTCGCAGCCGTTTCTCTTTATGTTTTCCGAGTGCTTCGCGAGGTGTATGCAGGTCTTCGGCCGCCGCTGCCGCGACGAAGACACAAATGACGCCGAATCGCGACTGTTTGATGTTTCCCCGTTATGGCCTGCGCGAAGGGGTGCGGCTGAAATCCTGTGGCGCGACAGTGGGGGAGTTGGGTAAAAAGGGGT
>CAZVZX010000076.1:0-7911 GCA_964631235.1 uncultured Planctomycetaceae bacterium
TGCCCCAGCCCGGTGCCCCGATCATGGCCGCGCCCGTCCCCGGCACTCCGCCCCCCGGTGCGGCGGCCCCGCTTTCCGGCGCGCCGCGGCCGCCCTCGGTTCCGCCCTCGGTTCCGCCCTCGGTTCCGCCCTCGGTTCCGCCGTCCGTGCCCGCGCAAACGGCCGGACGGCACGGCCGGCAAGCCCTCCCAGCGGCGAGTCACCCAACGTCTGCCGCGTCGGCTGCCGCCGTCCCCGGCACCGCGTCTCACCTGAACGCTTCGACGCCCGCCGCGACGGCCCCAGGCGCTCCTGTTACGCCGAGCGCACCTGTTGCGCCGAGCGCTCCTGTTGCCCCCGGCACACCTGTTGCCGCGGGCATCCCCGTGCCGCCGGGAACTTCGCCCGTTGCCGCAACCGCCCGCACCGCCCGATTGATCACTTCGGAAAGCGCTCAGTCGGCCTTGAAGCTGGCCCCCGACGGTCGCTTGCCCGAATTGCGCCTCGACGAAGACGAAGCGACAAAGAAGAACGATGAAGAGCAGGGCGCCGCCATGAACCCGCTCGTGCTTTTCGGTTTGTTGACGCTCAGTGTGGCGATGTCGGTGGCCATGGTGTTGATCGATTGGAGCGCGCCGACGACAAGCCGCGCTGAAGAACGCAGCCGCGCTCGTGCCGTGATCGAAGAGAAGTTTTTCGGCGGAGGCTCGCTCAACCGCACCAAACCGCTCGAACCCTACCAAGAGCTGCTCCGCGACGCCCAGCGCGAACATTTTCGCGGAAACCTCCACAAAGAGCGCGAACTTTATCGAAAAGTGCTCGACATGCTCCGCGCCGAGCGCGCCGCCGGCGATCGCGGGCTGACCGGGAGCTTGACCAACGACCGGCTGCTGGAGAAACAATTGTTGATTCTTCTTTCTGAAGGTTGACGGATCGCCGGACCGATGCGGCTGGCGCGGCGCGGCAAAATGCATCCGCCTGCGGCCCGGCAGCGGCATCGGTCCGCCATCGAACAAAGGAACGCCATGTCCGCCGGCTCTCGCTACGAAGTGCTGGAACGCATCGCCGTGGGCGATTTCGCGTCGGTCTATCGCGCCCGCGATCGGGAACTCGGACGCGAGGTGGCCATCAAACAGATTCACCCGCAGTTCCTCCACGACGAACGGCAGCTTGCCCGCTACTGGCAAGAGGCGCAATTGCTCGCCGGCTTGCAGCACCCGAACATTATGACGATCTACGACATCGTCCGCTCCCGCGGATGGTTGATCGTCGAGTTGATGCGTTGCAACCTGGAGCAGCACACGCACGGAGAACCGATCGATTTGGAGCTGCTCCGCCAAGTGCTCAGCAGTTCGCTCAGCGCGTTGGATTTCCTTCATCGCAACGGGGTGATCCACGGCGACATCAAGCCCAGCAACATCCTGATCAATTTGCAGGGGCAGATCAAACTGGGCGATTTCGGGCTCGCCCGGCGGGTGACGAACGATACGGGCAGCCTGCTCAAGGGCACAACGAAGTACATGGCGCCCGAATTCGTCTCCAATCAGTTCGGTCCGGTCGGCCCGGCAAGCGACATCTACTCGCTCGGTTTTTCGGCCTTCGAACTGATGGTAGGCGCAAACCAGTTCGAGATGCTCTTTCCCGGGCTCAGCGCCTTCGGTCGCGACAAGCAAATCGCCTGGATGATGTGGCACGCGGCCGCCGATCGGCACCTGCCTGAAATCCACCGCGTGCTCGAAGGGGTGCCGCCCGACTTGGCCGCGGTCGTTCAGAAGATGACCTACAAAGATCCGTCGCGGCGTTATCCGTCGGCCGCGCACGCCTTGCGTGATCTTCGCTACGATCCGTTGGCCGCCCCGCCGGTCGTCGGCCCGCCGGAAGACCCGGCGGCAATCGCCGCTGCGGCAGCCGAGGCGCGAAAAAAGAAGCGTACCCGCCTTGCCGCCATCGGCGCGGCGGCCGTTTCGATGCTGCTTTGCCTGATTTTGCTTTGGCCGGCGACCGAACCGCCGCCGCAACCGCAGAGCGAAGAACCGATCAAAGGTGTCGTGGCCAACGTCTATCCCAACGAACTGCGGCTGGCCGTGCGCATCCGCGACGAAAAAGGCGACACCATCAAAGAAATCGAACTGCGCCGCAACGATCGGGTGCTGATCAACGACAAGGTGCATGAATTCCGCGAACTGAAGGCGGACGATCGCGTGCTTATTCGGCCGCTGGTGGAGGACGGCCGCAAGATCCTCGAACTTCGCGCCACGCGCCCGGTGATGCACCGCGGCGTCGTTAAGGAAATCAAACCGGACGAAGGGCGGTTCGTGCTGGCCGTCAGCGAGGGCGAAGACCAAGGCAAAGAGTTGGTGATCGACGTGCCGCCGGAGCTGCAAATCCCGCTCAATGGCGGCAAGCCCGAAAACGGCGGACGGATGATTTCGCTGGTTGATTTGCACGTGGACGACCGCGTCAGCGTCGATCACTTGGGCTACGAGTCGGGCCGCCAGGCGACGGCGATTGCCGCGCAGCGCCCCGTGGTGGTCGAAGGCAAGATCGCCGGCGTCGATGTTCGGCAGAAGGTGTTGGAGGTTGCGCTGACCGACGGCACAACGGTTCTGAAGCTGCCCTTCAAGCCCGATTGCGAAGTGCTGATCAACAAACAGCGGCTGATCAACGACCAGTTGCTCAAGCCCACCGATCTGCTGCCGGGCGATCAAGTGACGCTGGAGCATGACGTGGCGGTGCTTCGCGTCAATGCGTATCGCGTGCTGGGCGAAGGCGGCGTGGTGCGGCGGATCAGCTATCCCGATCGCTTGATCGAGGTCGAACGGAGCGACGGCGGACGAACAGTGAGCTATCAGGTCGGCCCGAATTGCGAAATCACCCTCGGCGGAGAATCCGTCGCCCTGGCGGATCTCCGCGTCGGCGACCAAGTCGATATTACGCACGACACTCCGGGGGCGGCGATTCCGCGGGCGATCCGGCTTTCGGCGGTGCGGCCGCCCGATGCCAACCGCTGGGCGATCCTCATTGCCAACCAGAACTACGAAAGCACCTATTTGACAAAGCTGTCGCACCCGGTGTCCGACGCGCAGGCGTTGGCCAAAGTGCTCGTCGATCGCTACCGAGTGCCGCCGCAGCAATGCGTTACGCTGTTCGATGAAAGCCTCGTGCGCCTCGAACAGGCGTTGCCCGACCGGCTGCGGCACATCGGCCCGGAAGCGTCGCTGCTGGTGTACTTCGCCGGCCACGCCTACAAAGACGAAGAGGGCAAGGTTTTTCTGGCCCCGCGAAGCTTCGATTTCACCCGCATGGCAACCACCGGACTGGCCTTGCAATGGCTCGTCGATCGCATTGAAGAATGCCAAGCGAAAACCAAGCTCCTCTTCCTCGATTGCGGCTATCCGGGCGGCGGCAACGATTTGAAGGCCCAACCCTCTTCGGCCGAAATGCTGGCCGCGCTGCGCGCCCCGCCGGGCCGCGCCCCGCTGCGGACGATCACGGCTGTGGCCAGCGCGAAGGCCGGGCAGCGCGGGTTGATCGCCCCGGGAAAAGAGGGCGCTCCGCCGCAAAGCTTGTTCGCGCGGTACTTGGCCCGAGCCTACCTGGGCGAGGCCGACAAGAACCTCGACAATGTGTTGGAGCCCACCGAGCTGTTCGGCTACCTCAGCGAGGCGCTGCCGCGCGGCGCACAAGAGCTGGGCGGCGCGCAGGCGCCGGAACTCTTCCTCCCCGACAACCGTCCCCCGCGGCTGACCGAAGACGCGAAAAAGGCCATCCGCCGCTTGGCGGCGTTGATCCGTCAAGATCGTTTCGACCGCGACTTGGTCGCCCAGGCATTTGACGAAGCCTCGCGGCTGGCCGGACAAGAGATCGAACCCAAGCTGATCCATGCCGTATTGCTGCTCCGCGGCAAACAACGCGACGATGCCCTGAAGCAATGCGAAGAAATCAAACTCGAGCGGCCCGGCCTGATCTTGCCGCAAATGGGCATCGTTTGGGTGCAAGCGGAAAAACGGAGCTGGAGGGCCGCCGTGGATAACCTGACGGAGCTCATCAAGCAACTGCCGCGCCCCGCAAAGCCCGGCCAAAAGTTTTCCGCCGAAGCCCTTCAAGCGGCGGAGTGGGCCGGCGGGCTCCGCGAGTTCATCGAAAAGGGCAGCGACGTGAACGATCCGCGCCTGCCCGCGGCCCTTGCCGCGCTCGATGCCGCCGTGCAGGCACAACCGCCCGAAATTGCCACCGCCTTCGAACAAGGTCGATCGAAAACCCGCGGCGTGCTCCGCCAGTTCGACGCGAAGATCGCCGCTGCCGATGACAACGAAGCGCTGCGTCTCCGCGTCGAGCGGAAGCAGCTTGGGCACTACTCGTCGTTCCCGTACGACGATTGCGTCCAGCGCGTGCTCGACGGGCTCGATAGCGAATAGAAGCAACCGCACCGCGCGCCAACCGCCCGCGGGCGAACGGGGTTGCGAACCGCGAGAAGACGCACCCGTCCCGTCGCGGCCTTGCCGACGGTCGGGCGGTGCGACCGCAGCCCAACCCATCATTCACAAGAACACGGCTGAAGCAGATGCCGACAACAAAGGCCGACGGGTGTTCGCCCGTCGGCCTTTTCGCATCCCCAAGTTCGAATGCCTTGCGGCCGTCGCATGGATTTCGACGGCCGCGCTTTGCCGCCTCGCGCAAAAAGGTGCGCTACTGCTTCGGCATGGCGTAGTCGGCCGGTTTGAGACCCGGCCGGTGTTTGCCGAAGCCGAACGGCAGCGGCTTGAACTCGCCCACCACCGTCACGTCGGCCCGCTGGGGAATCTTTTCTTCCAATCCGGCGGCCCAGTACGTGGCGTTGACCAATAGCCGCCGCACCCCCTCGCTTTCCAGGTCCGTGGCGGCGCCCATCGTCGTGCAGAATGCCCGGCCCGTCTTGCCGCTCTTTTGGGCCGTATAGCTCTTCGTCCAAGCAACGGGCATCATCGGATCGTTCTTCGGACCTTCCAGCGGCTTGTCGCTGGGCGACATGCCCACGAGCACCTGCCCCAGCACCAGCGGTTTGCTGTCGCCCGGCAGGGGCAAACGCACCGTATAGACGTCGGTCGGCCCCCAAATGTCTTCGCAGCCGCGCACCAATGGGCTGTTTTTGGCCTCGGGGGCGATCACCCCGCGGGTGCTTTCCTTGCCGTGTTTGCCGTGGTGATTGATCCACGTTTCGCCCAACACTTGGCGTCCGAACCCGCCGTCCCATGTTTTGCTGTTGAAGCTCCAGTCGGCATACGTTTTGTTCTTCTTGAAGTTGAACGCATGCGTGGCCGTCCGCATTCCAATGACCGGCTTGCCTGCCTCGACATACTCGACGATGTGCTTCATCTGCTCATCGGGCAAGTCGCGAAACCGCGTGGCGATGATCATCACATCCGCTTGCGCCAGGTTCTCCAGCCCGGGAATGTTGTCCAACACGGTCGGATCGATCGTGCCATCGGCCGGATTGATCGCAAAGAGCACGGTGCAGCGGAAACCGTGCCGCACGGCCAAGATCTTGCCGAGTTGCGTCAGGGCCTCTTCCGACCGATACTCTTCGTCGCCGGAGATCAACACCACGTGCTTGCCAAGCGGCGCAACGCCCGGTTCGTAAACAACCCAGGGGGTCTCGCCTGCCGTCGCCGCTGTCCCCGTCCAACAAGCCGTCGCGCACACTGCCACCAACAACGCTTTTTTCATTGGAACCTCCCAAAGATGCAAGAAACGATTTCGATTTTCCCGATCACGCCGCTCTCCCTGATCACGCCACACGGCTGACTCGGGCAAGCCCAAGCGACGCAACAACGCCCGCACCGCAGAGCGGCCCTATTTCGTCGCAGAGCCGGAGTCGCCGTCGAGCCGCGTAATGCGGAAGTTCTCGAAGCGGATCCAATGCTCTGCGTCCGGCGGCCCCTGATAGCACTGGATGCTCACTTGTTCGTTCGGCCCCGGGGCCAGCTTGCCCTCGGCCGCCGTCAGATACTCGCCCTTCGCCTCGGGTCGGTACTGGGCCGTAAAACGATCGGCCGACACGATCAGCCGCAATTCGACGGTGTTGCACTCGAGGGGCTTTCGGCCCGGAATCACATAGAGCTTGCCGTCGATCAACTCCTTCACCAGCTTGAAGACGGGCTTGCCGTCAGTGTACCACGTGATGCCGGCCTGTTCGTACTGCTGCGTAGGCGGCGACAGATTGGTGATGGTCACATCAATCGCAAAACGCCCTTTCGCTCGCTCGGGCGCCGGCCGCAGCAGCGCATTCTTCACGGTTTGCGCCACCCCCGGCTCGACGCGAATCTCCAACGCGTTTTCGGCGATTCGCCACGCCCCCGGGTTTTCCCGCAACCACGTCCAGCCTTCGCCCAGTTTGCCGGCAAACCCGTCCGCAAACACCGTGGCCGGCTCCGCCGCCGAAGCCCGGCCCGGACCATTCGCCGTTAGGCAAAGAACACCAATCATCGCGGCCGCAATGACCTGTTGCATCGCAAAACGGTTTAGTCGCACGTAGCGAGTCATCGTCAATCTCCTCTCACGGTCGCCGTGGCACGGCACGCTCCGAAGCTCGGCCGAACCGCGGCGCATGTCGAACCAACGGTCGGAAGCCATGGTCCACCAATACCGAGGCAGCCGCATTCGCCCATGCCGCACCCGCGCAGGCCGTCAGCGTCGAATATCGCAAACCCGCGCCCCGTGACGCAACGCGGCGAGCTTGTCGGGCCAGGTGGGAATGAACTCGTGGGCCACGTAGCCCGTGTAGCCCACCTCGACCAACGCCCGCATCACCGCCGGATAGTACACCTCTTGCGTTTCGTCGATTTCACCGCGGCCCGGCACGCCGGCCGTATGCACATGCCCGATATATTGATGGTATTTTCGGATGCGGCGAATCACATCGCCGTGCATCACCTGCACATGGTAGATGTCGAACAGCAGCTTCATCCGCGGCGAATCGACCCGCTTAATCAAATCGATGCACCGTTCCACATCGTCGCCGAAGTAGCCGGGATGCCCCTTCATCGGATGCGTGTCGTCGCGGGTGTTCAAGTGCTCCAGGCAGAGATTCACACCCTTCTTCTCCGCTTCGTCGATCACCGCCTTCCAACACTCGACGCAATTCGCTTCGGCCTGTTTGTCGGAAATGCCGGGCTTACGCATACCGGTAAACGTGATTACGTTGACGGCCCCGAACTCCACAGCCTGCGCAATCCCCTCGCGCAGTTTCTGCACGCAGAAGTCGCGGTTGTCGGGATCGAGCGGCCCACGTTGGAATCCGTGGCTGCTCACCAGCGAAATCGCCATGCCCGCCTGACGCACGGCCGGATAGTGCTTCGCGTCTAACCCCTCCATGGCCGAAAGGCCCATGCGCGCGCAAGCCGCGATCAACTCGGGCATTGGAACGCCCTCGTAGCACCAGGCCATCACCGAGTGCTTGATCAGTCCGCCGTCGGCCCGCCACGATTCGGGCGGCACATCCTTGCCCGCCATCGAGGGCGCGGGGCCGGCGCACGCCTCGCCGCCGCGCGCTTGGGCGGCCCACAAGTCCCAAAACGGAATGGCTGCCGTGCCCGCCGCTGCGCCCAGCGTGGTCTTCAGCCATTGGCGACGTGCCGCGATCATCTGGTGATTCTCTGCTCTTTCGGTCATCGGTTTGTCCTCCGTAGTGTGCAATCAAAGGGGCAAAAGGCAACCGAATCGGCCCACGGCAAGCCGCAAACAGCAGCCCGGGGTCGGCCGATCGTCCCTCTCGTCATCGCCGCTGCGCCGCTGCGATGAATCTAAGGCGTGTTTTGGTGCGATTGGTGTCATCTGACTCAACAACAACATCGCTACCATGACTGCCCGGGGGGCAAAAGTCAAGCGCGCGGGCGGAATGGGTGCGGCTGACGGGTTGTGGCGGTAGCGGTTAAGCGGCGATTTTCAGGTGCC
>CAZVZX010000077.1:0-7645 GCA_964631235.1 uncultured Planctomycetaceae bacterium
CACCCTCCCACTCCATTCCACCCATCACAAAAGAGCGGTGCGCAATCCGGGCTAAGAAGGGCATTCTGCATTCGGCTCGGGGCGGCGGCGGCGGCTTTACCCTCGATCGCGATCCGAAGGAGATCACGCTGCTCGACTTGGTCGAGGCGATCGACGGTCCCTTGACGCCCTCGGTTCCACCGACCAGCACGTTGCCTGCGGAATCAGCCGAGATGCTGCGCGACGCGATGCGGACGATTACCGAAACCACCCGCCGGCAGTTGGCGGCGATTACGCTTTCCGACCTCGTTCGGTCGCGGTCGGGCGGGGGGCAGCTTCAAACAGCCGTGCTGAGCGATCAGAGCCAGTCGTCGTTGATGGCGGCCGAGCTTTGATCGCCGGGCGCGCGTTGCGTTACTTCTTCCGCCGACCGGGGCGGCCGCGCGTGGGATTCGGCGGGAGATAGCCTTTCGGTGCCGGCGCACGACGCGCTTTTGCGCCGCCTCGCCCGTGCGGTGTTCGTCCTTCGGACAGGCGGAAATCGAGTGTGCGCCGTTCCAGATCGACCCTGGCGACCGCCACGCGGAGCTTGTCGCCCAGGCGATAGGTTCTTCCCGAGCGCCGGCCGGCGAGGCAATGGCCCTCGCGGTCGAACACGTAGTAGTCGTCAACCAGCGATTCTGCGCGCACCAGTCCCTCGGCAGGCAGGGCGATTCCTTGCACGAACAGCCCGAACGGTTCCACGCCGGTGACCAATGCGTCCATCTCTTCGCCGATGCGGCTGTTTAGATAGCTGAGCAACTTGAGCTTGGTCAAGTCGCGTTCGGCCTCTTCGGCGCGCCGTTCGCGCTGCGAGCAATGCTGACCGACGACGACCAATTGGTCGAAGTCGGCCCGGGGCGGAACGCCGCGGATCAACGCATCGAGCGTGCGATGGATCGTCAGATCGGGATAGCGCCGGATCGGCGAGGTGAAATGGCAATAGTGCTCGATCGCCAAGGCGTAATGGCCCAACTCCTCCGGACCGTAGTAGGCCTGCTGAAGCGAACGGAGCACGGCGAAATGGACGGCGTGTCGCTCCGGCTTGTCGGCGAACTCATCGAGCAGCCGTTGCAGCTCGAAGCGGCTTTCCAGCCGTTCGTGCTTCAGTCGCAAGGCCTTGAGGAACTCGGCCAGGGCTTGCAGCTTGATGGGGCTAGGGGCGGCATGGATGCGTCGGAGGAAGGGCACGCCCTTCGATTGCAGAAACTCGGCCACCGCTCCGTTGGCCGCCAGCATGAACTCCTCGATGATTTGATGGCTGACGGTGTTTTCGACGACATGGGCGCCGTTGACGCGCCCCTGCTCGTCGAGGTCGATTTTGACCTCGGGCATGTTGATCTCAAGCGCGCCCTGCCGCCGACGTCGGCCGCGCAGCACCATGGCCAACTCCACCATGCGGTCGAGCAGGTCGGCCACGGCGCGGCCCAACTTCCGCCGGCCGGCGACGCGGTTCGCTAGGTATTCGTCCACCTGCTCGTAGGTCAGCCGCTTGCAGCTTCGGATGGCCGAATGGTGGAACGTGGCGTCGGTGCGCAACCCTTCGGCGGAGAACTCCATCAACGCGGTCTTGGTGTAGCGCACTTTATCGGGCTGCAAGCTGGCCAAACCGTTGCTGATTGTTTCGGGAAGCATCGGCAGCACGCGATCGGGCAAGTAAACACTGGTGCCGCGGGAATAGGCCTCGCGATCGAGCGCGGTGCGTGGGCGGACGAAATGCGACACGTCGGCGATATGCACGCCGAGACGCCAGCGGCCGTCGTCGAGTTTGACCAGCGAAATGGCGTCGTCGAAATCGCGGGCGTCGATCGGGTCGATGGTGATCACCGTTTCGCCGGTCAGGTCGAGCCGCCCGGCGAGGTCGTTCTCGTCAAAGGCGGCGGCCGCGGCGCGGGCTTCGTCGAGGGCGTCGGGGGCGAATTCGTCGGGCAAGTCGAACTCGCGGATGATCGAAAGCGTATCGACGCCCGGCTTTCCCCGCGGACCGAGCACTTCGACAATCACTCCTTCGCCCTCTTGCACCGGCGACGGGAAGCGGAGCATTTCGATCACTACCTTATCTTCCGGTCGGGCACCTTTCGCCCCGGGATCGCCTACAGCAATCGGGGCGGCGAACACCGTGCCATCGACTTGAACGAGGGCGGCCCCGCCCCGCTCGAAATAGGTGCCCACAAATCGTTGCGTTTGCCGCTCGATGATCTCGACGATTTCGCCGCGGGCGCCCGGCTCGTCGCGGCGGCGGCGGAGTAGTTCCACAACCACTACATCGCCGGTCGAAGCGTCGCCGGCTCGTTTGGCGGGGATGTAAATGTCGCGAACCGTTCCGTTAGGGTCTTTCAGCGATGCGATGGCAGATCCCGACCGCGGGCGGACAAATCCAAAGCCCTTCTGTGTGCGATGGAACACGCCGATCACGCGGTTGCGCGGCATTGCCGTTGCTGCCTTGATCGGCTGTACCACGCGGTTGCCGCCATAGACCAGCAGACCCTGGCGGGCCATGCGCTTGACAACGCGCTTGATCCCCTCGGCCTGTTCGGCCGAAAGCCGCAGACGTTTGGCAATCACGCGCGGCTTGGCGGGTTGGTAGTCGGGGCTGTTGACCAGTTCGAGAATACGCTGTTGCAATTCGGCCGACATGAAAAGTCTCACTGTGAGAATCGTTGATGCCCGTTTGGTGGCGCAAATAACGGAAGTGCGGCTCCCGCGGGCGCAAAACGGCGTAGTCCGCTGCGCCGGCCGTCGCTTTCGTGCTCGATATGTCTTGGTTTACTCTTACCTGCGCTGGCGATGGCCTTTTATGCGATGGGCGGCGATTTCGCCCAGCGGCAGCGCCACAGCAAAACAACTCAACACAGCAATCGCGGCTGTTGTTCCCCAAAAGGGAGCAAACGGCATCATCACGGCCGGCGCGGCGCCAACGGCGGCCAGCAATGCAATCGCGGCAACCGCGCGGCCTGAACCAAGCCCCAGGGCCGCCAACCGGTGCGAAAGGTGGCGGTGGTCGGGCTGAAACGGGCTTTTGCCCGCCCACAGCCGCAGCACCACGACCGACGCCGTATCATAGAGCGGCACGGCGAACAGGCACAATAGGCCGAGCACGATCCGCTGGGCATCGAGGGGGCAGTGAACCGGCATGGTCAGCCCGAGGATCGCCAGCAGGTAGCCCAGCGGATAGCTGCCTGCATCGCCCATGAACAGTTGCGCCGGCGGCTTGTTGAAGAATAAGAACGCGGCCAACGAGCCGACCAAGGCGCACGCGAAGAATGTCCACCAGGGAACGACTGCCGGCGACCACGCCCAGCCGCAAGCGAACAGCGAAAGACCAATGATCAAAGCGACTCCGGCGGCCAATCCGTCCATGTTGTCGAGCATGTTCAGCGAGTTGACCAGCCCGACGATCCAAACCACACTGAGCCCGTCGAGCAGCAGGCCGATGGTTTGCGAATCGTTTGTCAGCCCGGGCAAATGGCGAAAACTGAAGCCCGCGATGACCGTGGCGATGGCCGCGACGGTTTCGGCCGTCAATCGCAGCGGCCAGGCGATTCCGCGAAGATCGTCCCAAAGCCCTAAGAGCATCAGGCCGGTGGCCGCCAAGGCGACCAAGGCGATTCGGACGTGGGCGAAGTTGCTGCTCGCATTGCCGCGGTGCAGCGGCCCGGGCAGCGAGGTGCCCGACTCGCATAGCATCGCGGGCGGAGAGGCGATCGACTCTTGCAGCGGCGCGGGCAGGCGGCCCGCCTCGCTCAACAAGGCCAGGGAAAGAACAACGAGCGTTGGCAGGGCGATCATCGCCGGCCAGAAGGCCAGCCCACCGGCCGTCGGCGTGGGGCGAGCATGATTCTTTCGTCCGCTGGGGCGGTCGATCAGGTTCCAGCGTTCGGCGCGGGCGATGATTGCGCGGCAGCCGAGCGCGCAGAGAATAGCCGCCATGGTTGCCACGGCTAGCATCGCGCCCGCGGTCGCCCCATTTACCATACCGCCTCCATCATGGCTCTGACTGTGAGGAACCGCCGGGGCCTCTGCGCAGCAGTTCATGCAGCCAATCGCGGCATTGGGAGAAGAAGGCCTGATAGTCCGCCCGGCGATAGTCGGCAAACGTGAACTGATGATGTTCCCACTGATGTCTGCGGTAGAAGAGCGTCACTTCCGCATAGATTCCATCGCGGAGGTAGATGCGATGGGCGAAGTCCTTCGTCGAGGCCAGCACGAGCTTGCCGAGCGTCAGATAGCCGGGGTCGAGGTTCAACGGCCGCGGCTCGGGATGGTTGCCCTGTTCGGCGTATTCGTTTTCCCAGCGGTTGGTTTCGTGCTTGATTTCGGCCAATTGCCCGGGATCGAACGGATTTGCAAAGGCCCAGAAACATTTCTTCAGGCCCGGGCCCATTTCGGCATCGTAGTAATGGGTTTGATCGAAGTCGAAGGCGGGGCTAGCCAGTGCGATCGGTCCGAAACGGCCTTCGGCCCGGCGGCGCGCCCAGTCGAGCGCTTCGGCATATCGGCTGAAGGCGGCCATCAGCAGCAGCGTCGGCGGATGAGCGTGCGGTGTGCCCATGAACGCAACATCAAAAGGCAAAGCGATGGATCGCGAGGAGCAAGTGGAAAGAACATTATCGCCTGTGAGAAGCCGGCGGAAAAGTGCGGGTTGAGCGGCGGCAGCGAATGCACCAGCGCCCCGGATCGTTTCGAGCGGCCCATGTTTGCGAGAGATGATTCCGAATGATTGCGGCGGTCGTTGGGCGGAGCATATAATCGGTCAACACTCCGCGGCCGGGCGAAACCGAGACGCATTGCTTTCCTAATCGGTTGTTTTCGGCCCGATTGCCGCAACCTTTGTTCAAGCCGAGGTTCAATCATGCACTGCTCGACTGTATTCTCGCGGGTTTTCGCCCTGTTGGCCGCTGCGATCTTCTGTTTGGTCGCGGCGATTGGCTTTGCTGCCGAGGACGAAGCGTATTTTCCCTTCCTGCCGTCGTTCGACGCGCCGGAGAACATCACGAACGTGTCCGCCTGGTTGCCGCGACCGGCAGGGGCCGCGGGGTTTGTGCGGGTGAGCAACGGACGATTGGTTGTCGGCCCCGAGGGCGCACCGCAGACCGAGCGGCCGATTCGCTTTTGGGCGACGAACACCTGTTTTTCGGGGAACTTCCCCGATCGACAGCAGGCCGAGCGCGTTGCCGCCCGATTGGCCCGTCTGGGGATCAACTGCGTGCGGCTGCATCACATGGACTCGCGCGACATTTGGGGCAAAAGCCCCAACAAGACGATCATCGATCCCGAGCAACTCGCACGGCTCGACTACTACATCTACCAGCTCAAACAGCACGGCATCTATGTGAACATCAACCTGCATGTGTCGCGCACGCTTGGGCCGAAGGAAGGCTTTCCCGACGATCCGCGGCGTCCGAAGTACGACAAGGGGATCGACAACTTCCACCAGCCGATGATCGAGCTTCAGAAGAAGTACGCCCGCGACTTGCTCACGCATGTCAATCCGCATACCAATACGGCCTACACCGACGAGCCAGCCGTGGCGTTCGTCGAGATTAACAACGAGAACGCGTTGATTGATGAATGGGGCAAGCGCGCCATGGACGATCTGCCGGAGCCTTATGCAACCGATTTGCGCAAGCAATGGAACGCTTGGCTTCGCAAGAAGTACGGCACGACCGACGCATTGCGCAGCGCGTGGAGCGCGGGCGAGCATCCGATCGGCGACGAAATGCTCGCAGGCGGCGATTTCGCCCGCTGGCCCGCCCCTTCGTGGAATGTGGAACGCGATAACGAAACGAAGGCGGAGGTGAAAGCGGAAAACGGGGGGCCCGACGGTTCGAACAAACTTCGCATCGAGGTTTCGAAGATCGGCAAAGTGTCGTGGAATCCGCAGTTGACATGCACGGGCTTCGGGGTGAAGAAGGGGATGCCCTACACGCTGAGCTTCGCCGTGCGGAGCAACGAAAACAGTTCGATCTCGGTCGGTGTGAAGCAGGCCCATGCCCCTTGGGGCGATTTGGGATTGGCGGTGCGCGTCGAAACCGGCCCGCAGTGGCGCACCGTGCGCCGCACCTTCGTGGCCAGGGAAGACGACGAGAAGGCTCGCGTGTCGATCACTAACTTTTCGCCGGGCGTGTATGAGTTGGCCCGGGTATCGCTTCGGCCGGGCGGCATCGTGGGGCTTCAAAAGGATCAACGCCTGGAAGACGACAGCGTGGCTACGTTGAAGCGCGGCGAATCGAACTCGACCGAGGCCGCCGAGAAAGACTTCATCCAGTTCCTTTGGGATACGGAATACGCCTACTGGACTGGGATGTATCGCTTTTTGAAGGATGAATTGAAGGTCAAGTCGCTCGTCGCCGGCACGCAATTGGGCTGGAGTCCGGTGTATGTTCAAGCGGCACTGGACTACATCGACGCTCACTCTTATTGGCAGCATCCGCGGTTCCCGGGCCGGCCCTGGGATCCGGAAAACTGGACGGTGCGCAACACGGCGCTGGTGAACGAACCGGCCGGCACGCTGGGCGGGCTGGCCGCCAAACGGGTGTTGGGGATGGCCTACACGGTGAGCGAGTACAACCATCCGGCGCCCAATCAGTATCGCGGCGAGGGCCTGCCGATGATCGCCGCTTTCGGCGCGTTGCAGGGCTGGGACGGCATCTTCAGCTTCGCCTACAGCCACAACGCCGAGTTCGAGTTGCCGCGGCTTCAAGGCTATTTCGACATCCGTTCGGATCCCTCGCGGTTGGTCCACTCGGCAGCCTGTGCGGCCATGTTCCTTCGCGGCGATGTGCGCACCGCCGACCAAGTGGCGTTTGCCCCGCTGAGCAAACAGCGCGAGCAACAACTGCTTCGCGAGGGCAATAACGCCCGCAAGCTGACAACCTCCGACTTGGGCCTCGATTCGCGCGTGGCGATCGAGCGGCGGATCGGGATGACGATCGAAACCAGCCCGGCCCGGCTCGCCATGGCCGATGCAACCACCACTCCGCAAACACGCGACGAGGCCAATCGCGCGCTTTCAACCGCCGCAGCTCAACAGAATCATTGGGCGTCGCTCACCGGCGAGGTAACGTGGGATGTGTCGGAGAAAGGGGCGGGCTTCTTCACCGTCAATGCCCCGCGGAGCAAGCTGTTCACCGGCTTTGTTCGCGGGCGAACGTTTGAAATCGGTGGAATCCGTTTGGCCATCGGCAAAACGGTGCTCGATTGGGCCACGGTGACGCTCACCTGCATCGACGGCAAGGGGTTTGATCAGCCGGGCCGGATTCTCCTAGCCCTTTCGGGCGACGTGAAGAACACCGGCGCCAAGCTCGAACAGTTGCCCGACGGGAACGTAACTCTCCGGCGCAATTGGGGCCGCGAGCCGGTTCTTTGCGAAGGAATTCCGGCCGAGGTGACGCTGCCGGTGACGGCTGAGCGAGTCGAAGCCTATGCTTTGAACGAATCGGGCGAGCGGACCGAGGCCGTGCCGGTGGGCAACCGTAACGGAAAGGCAACGATCGCCGTCGGCCCGAAATGGAAAACGCTTTGGTACGAGATTCGCATCAAGTAGCGACCGCCCATGCTATTCGGGCTTGCCCCCCAGGAGAACTGCAAAGTCAGGCGGATGGGAGAAAACCGAGGCGTGAGAGGA
>CAZVZX010000078.1:0-6689 GCA_964631235.1 uncultured Planctomycetaceae bacterium
CAGGCCACGGCACTGCGCGAGCTGGTGCGCGAGTTCAACGTCGGCACGGCGTGAGCGGAGAAACCGTTGCGCCGGAACCGAGACGGCTGTCGGCCGCACCGGCCGGCAGCGCGCCCCAACGCATCGGATAAACGACCGCCGCGCGGACTCAGAAACCATCTCGCGCCGCACACCACGGCCCGACCGCCGCGGCGAAACGTCGAATATGCCCAGCACCGCCCGTTGCGGCCCGCAAACAAGGCCGCGGCGGGCGTGTCGCTTTTCTTGCCTCCCCGCAAACGCGAGAGAGGAACGCAAAAAAGGCGAGAATCGCGAAAACGCGACAGCGCGAAAGCGAAGGAATGTGTTCGAATCGCGAAAGCGCGAAAAGGCGAAAGAGAAAGAACGTATGGGAGTCGCGAAAACGCGAAAGCGCGAAAGAAGAAGGCAAGAGAGATAATCGCGAAAGGGCGAAATCGCAACAGTTACAGCAGGCCCCAATAGGCCATGGCGTTGGTCAACCACGGATGCGTCCATGGGTTCCAAGTGGGGTAGGAAACCGACAGGACGCTGACGGTGAGCGTCAGGTACGCGAGGCCGCGGAGCCAACGCCGCGGTGCGCAGGCGTCGGCGGCCGGCACGATGGCCAACGTCCACAGGGGCGAAAACCAGAAGAGCCACCGCAGCCCGCACGTCATTCCGCCGTAGTTGCGGTTGGGCACGGGCTGGGCGAGATAAAACGCGATACACACCAGACTCACTACGACGATCGCCGCAGCGACAAGCCGCTGGTCGCCGGGAGACGACCGCACGAGCCATAGCCCGAGGCCGACGGCGGCAAGCAGCCAGATCGGTTGCAGCGAAAAGATGCCGTGATGGCCGACGAGAACGTGCAGGGCGTAGGTGGGCCAATGCGGCTCGCCTTGATCGACGCCGACGGGATTGAGCCAATAGCTTTCGATGACTCGTCCCTGGCGGATATAGGTGTAGTTGTACCAGCCGCCCTCGGTGGTGCGTTGTGCGTAGGGCGGAACGATGGTGCGATGAGCGATCCAATTGGTGGCGAAGAATGCGATGGCGACAATCACTGCGGCCGGGACGAAGGCGCAGAGGGTCGGCTTCCAGGCGCGGTAGATTAGGGCCGCCATCACGGCCGCCGCCCAGGCTGCCGCCGGCAACTCGTTGGCCACGGCCAACGCGGCGAAAAGACCTGCCGTGGCGAACCAGCCCCAATGGCGTCGGCCGGCGCGTTCGATTTGAACCCAAGCGTAAAGCGAGATCAGCACGCATACGGCGGCAGGCAAATGGTTGTTGAGCACGGTGCTGAAGGTGGTGAGGAACGTGCCGAAGATTCCCGCCCCCGCGGCGAACACCCGTCCCCAGTCGCTCGAACCGAACGAGTCGATCAAACGGGTGAGCAATACGAAATAAACGAGCATCGGTAACCACTGAGAGATGATGAGAATCGTTCGCCCGATCAAGTACGGCTGCGTGCCGAGCGTTTCGCCGGTCGCTTTATGTACGGCCCAATAGACGCCGGCCAAGAGGGTCGGATAGAGCGGGGGCTTGCTCGAGTAGAGGTGGCCGCCCACTTGACGACCATCCCAATCGCGGATGCGGTCGCCGGGCTTCAGTTGGGGCAGAGGCCCTTCCGGGGGCTCGTAGCGGCGGTCGTGTTTGACCATGTCGATCGTGTCCCAATTGGGCTGCTGGATGACGCGATCGATGGCGTAGGGCGCGCCGGGTACGCGCATGTCCGGCTCGACGAGGGCACGGAGCGTACACCACCGGCTGCGGTCGTTGCCGCTGAGGAACGGCCGGCAGAGCTGCGACTTCTGCTCGAGGTCTTCGCGCACCTGGGCGATTTTTTGGGCGATTTCCTCGTCGCTGCGGCCGGCGGCCCGCATTTCCGCCGTGCGGCGGGCCAATTCGGGCTCGATCTGTTTGCGGCGTTCGGCTTCGAGCCGGTAGTAGTCGATCGAATCCACCGCGAGAATCCGCCCAAGCATGATCCCCGCCGCTGCGGCAATCATCACCGCATAGACGGCATGACGCAAGGATGTTCCCGAATCGGCTGCTGGGGCAGTGGCAGGTTCTTGCGGAAGCATGTTCGAACTCACTGGCTTGGAGGCGATGATCGAAGGCTCGCGGGGCGCCGGACGCGACGGAGACCGCTAAATAAAACTGCGGAAAACAGAAAGCGGCTCAAATTGCATCCCTGCGCAATCGGCCGCTTCGCTGCGCCGGCGGCCGCTTCCGTAATTGTGTGGAACGATTTAGTTCTTCGTTTCGGGCTTTTCGGGCAGCGCAGCCGCTGTTGGCGAAGCGTCGTCGGTGCGCTCGGCCACTGAGTACGACGGCGACTCGGGTTCGTAGTGCGAAATGAACAACTCGGCCACTACTCCCAGCGATAGGAACTGACCGCCCATGATCAGCAACGCCACGCTATAAATCAATGCCGGCCGTTCGTGCAGGTGAATCGCCTCGGCGCCTGGCAGCACACGGCTAAAGAGCCACTGGGCGGCAAGGAAGATCAAACCGATCAGGCCGATGAAAAAACACCCCAGCCCGATCCCGCCGAGCAAGTGCTGCGGGCGCTGTCCGAATCCGGTGAGGAACTTGACCGTCAGCAGGTCGAGAAACCCTTTGAGGAATCGCGAAAACCCGTACTTCGACTGCCCGAATTCGCGCGGCCGATGTTTCACGGCGACCTCGCCCACGCGAAAGCCGCGGGCGGCCGCCAGCACGGGCACAAAGCGATGACGTTCGCCGTACAGGCGGACCTCGGCGGTTACTTCGCGCCGGTAGCACTTCAGCCCGCAGTTGTGATCGTGCAGCTTCACGCCGGTTAGCGCGCCGACCAGCCAATTGAACACGCGCGACGGCAGCACCTTATGCCACGGATCGTGGCGAATCTGCTTCCAGCCGCTGACCAGGTCGCAGCCTTCGTTAATGCGGGCAATCAAGTTAGGGATTTCGGCCGGGTCGTCCTGCAAGTCGGCATCGAGTGTTACCACCAGCTCGCCCCGGGCTGCGGTGAATCCGGCGCTTAGTGCCGCAGCCTTGCCGAAATTGCGGCGGAAGCGGATGCCGCGAACACGGCCGTCGCTTTGAGCCAAGCGGCGAATGACTGACCACGATCCGTCGGTCGAGCCGTCATCGACGAAGACGATTTCGAGGCGATAACCTTGCGCGAGAGCCAGCGCCGCGATCTCTTCGTGCAGTCGCGGCAGGCTCTCGGCCTCGTTGAATACGGGAACGACGATCGACAACTCCATCACTGCCTCCCATGGTGCGCCGCTGATCGGACGTGCAGCCGGGTGTGGCTCGATTTGCAAGTCTCGAACAGCTGGGTCGGCGCGTTGCCGCGCAGGCCGGTTGATCGGGGCCGATTTTTGCGAACGGGCCTTTGCGAATCGTAAATCCCTGTTCAGCCGCTGCGGCGACGAACCATTAGAATACCGGAAACAATCAGTTCCGCCAGCAGCCACTCGATGCGAAGCAAGGCTGTGGCCACCGCGGCCGGGCCCTCGCCGATCTGAAACAATCGCGCGCAGAGGACCACCAGCAGCAGATCGCGCACGCCGAACCCGGCGGGAATCATCGAAAGGAACCCGGCGACCAGGGCGACGGCCATCACGGCGGAATAGTCGGGCCAGTGGGTCGTCCACGGCAGGTCGCCCGCCGAGATCCCGCGAATCGTCGCCCACAAGCTGGCGCCCATCAGCAGCCAGGCAACGGCCATGGCGGTCCAACCGGCCACGGGCAGCCCGAAGCCCAACGCGATCGGCGCGGCCGGCGTTGCGCCGTCCGAGATGTTCGGCAGGTTGGCCTCGGGCGGCGATGAAGACGTTGGGCCATCTTCGGTCGCTCGCGGCGGGTCGGGCCGGGGGGCGGCGGCTATTTCGTCATACGAATTGGTCGAAGGTGCGGAGCCGAGCGCCTTCGAGCCATCGGACGGCGGCCCCGGCGTGTGTCGGCCGATCTTCATCAAGGCCAGCAGGCGGACGAAGAGCGGCGGAACGGTGGGCAGCAGCGACACAACGAGCATAGCGACGGTGCCCGCAAGCACTGTGCCGGCCGGCAGCCGCTCGCCAAGCTCGAGCGTTCCTTGCCGCCAGTGAACGGCAAGCACTGCCGCGGCCCAAAAGGCGCCGACGGCCATCATCGTCAATGTTTCGTAGAAGACGGCCGCGGCCGCCAACGGTGTGCTGACGCCGGGGCCGCGCACCAACCCCGCGCGAAGCACCACAACCATCGCCTTGCCGGGAACGTACTTGCCCAAATGGCCCACGCAATAGGCGCGGAGGGCCGTCCACCAATCGACCGGCTGATGCAATGTTCGGAGCGTACGCCAGAAAAACCATGCCGCCGGCAACAGCGAGACAACGTAGAGCAGAGTCGAAACGGCCAGCCAGCGGAAATCAGCCTGCCAAGGATCGTGGCGGATTTGATCCCACGCCTTCACCAGCGTCGCCCGAACGAACCAAGCCACCAACACTACCAAGAGCACCTTGGCAGCGGCCAGAATCCAGCGTTTGTTTCGGGCGGAAAGCGGCACGGTGAAAACGACTCTCGGAAAGCGGCGGGCAGCGTTGGCCCGACAAACGCAGATACTGGCGAAATCTTGTCCAATCGCGGGGTGCGTCGGTCATCCATTCATCGGCGATTCATTCAGCCGCCTTACGGGAATACGGGGCCGACAGTCGCCGATCGTCGCGGCAAATCCCCGGTTTGCTCAGGATTACCAGACGCGCACACCGACGTCAAATGCTCCAAGAGGGCGTCGCGTTGATCCGTCGTCGATTCGCGGCGGGCGGCGACAAGCCATCGCAGGCGGGCGGCTATCATTGTGTTCAATCTGCGATGGCAACGCAAGGGCGACGCGTTGTCGGAGGCCGGCCGCGCGTCGATGTCGCGGCATCGGTGCTTGGACGCGGTCTTCACGACGAGCGGCGCGATTGCGGTCGAACGGGCGCGATGATACCGCCGAGATGTCGATAGGCACTATGGTTTCCAACGATTACAATGCCTCTTGTTTTCGGCGAGAAAAGATTGCACGAAGAACGAGTCGCAGTCGGCCGTTCGAGGATGTGGTCGTACGGAAGGTCGGCTGCCGACCTCATCGGGCGGGCGGCGCCGAAGCAAGCGGCGTCGAATCAACTGGGCGGCGGTCGAGGGTTTGTACGAAAAAGGACCGGTGAACGATGGCGCGGATTGTTTCTTTTGTCGTTCTGTGTGCCGTGCTCTTATTGATGGGCGGCTTGTTCGTTCGGGTGATGGCCGACTTTGTCTTGCCGCTTTTCATGGCGTTGTTGTTGGTGGTGATTTTCGGGCCGATGCATCGGGCGATCGAACGTCGCTTCGGAGGCTTCAAGCGGCTGGCGGCGGGAGCGAGCACGCTGATCATCTTGTTGCTTGTGTTTGTGCCAGCGGCCGGATTTTTGACCTTGGCGGCGGCGCAAGGCATCCAGGTTGTCCGATCATTGCAGGCTGCCGGAAACATCAACGGGGCGCCGCTGCCTTCGATCGAAGATCGCCCGTCGCCGACGGCGAAACAGACGGAGAACCCTGGCGAGACTCAGGCGCAGGTCGCCCGCAATGCAGAGGTGGAAACGGCACAATCGGAGAACATGTTTGATCCTCAAGGGCTAGGGCGCGCGTTGGCTGCTGCGGCGGCACAAATGGGGCTGAACCTTTCCGCCGAAGAATTGCAGCGGTCAATCAACGAGGGGCTTCAGCAATGGCTGACGCCGTTGGCCCTGAGCACCACTCAGTGGCTTGGCGGCATGATCGTCGGCTTTTTCGTGATGGCGATCGCCCTCTACTACTTCCTGGCGGATGGTCCGCAAATCGTCGCCACGATCATGCGTCTATCGCCCCTCGACGACGAATACGAAAGACAACTGATCGCGCAGTTCGATTCGCTGACTCGGGCGGTGGTGCTGGCCACTTTGCTTTCGGCCTTGGCGCAGGGACTGCTCGCCGGGGTTGGCTACTTTGTGGCGGGGGTGGGGTCGGTGGCCCTGCTCACCGTGGCCACGGCGTTGATGGCGATGGTGCCCTTTGTGGGAGCCACGATCGTTTGGGCGCCCGTCTGTTTATACGTGTATTTCTACGAGGGACGGCATGTAGCGGGCATTGTGTTGGCCGTGTACTCGATCGTCGTTGTCTCGTCGATCGACAACGTCATCAAGCCGCTGGTGCTCAGGGGCGGTGCGAACTTGCACCCGCTGCTCGCCCTGTTGAGCGTGATGGGCGGAGTTCAGGCGTTGGGGCCGATCGGGTTGTTTGTCGGGCCGATGGTCGTGGCGTTTCTGCAAACGCTGTTGACTATGTTTCACGCGGAAATGGCGGCACTGAGCGGTGCGGGCCGTCCCGAAGCGGCGGGGCTGTCCGTCGAAAGAACTATTTGATGTGCGCAATTGGTGGCGATGCCGCTTTAGTGGTTTTTCTTGGGGAGGGCCGAAGCCTTCGCCTTCTTTAGCAAGACCCAAAGGGGCTGAAGAATCGGCCGGAAATTGCGACGACCGGTCGGCGGGGATCGCGATGATGACAACGCGATTGCGCACGCAATGGCGATCGTCGTTTGTTGCTTCGCTCGTGTGGCGGGGCGATAATCGTCAATGGGCGATCGTGCGGGTGGTGAGAATCTGAATCGAACCGCGATAGACGAAAAACGGTTCAAACGGGGATTGCACGCGATCGGC
>CAZVZX010000079.1:0-5379 GCA_964631235.1 uncultured Planctomycetaceae bacterium
GTCGTCTCCACGAGGCGTTGGGCTACCGAACGCCCGACGAACACGAAGCCGAATATGAAGCCGACCACGCCCCGGCCCGAGCGGCGTGAAAAAGGGACTTTTTGGAGTCCGCCAGTCCTGGGCCATCGCACGGACAGCATGGAATTGAGCTTGGCGAGAACGTCACTCGGTTGTATGGGCATACACACCCCTACGGCCTCATGCCCACAGGTCCATCACCGGCCGATTTCGGCACCTTGCGCACTCTCGGGCAGAGGCACTCGTATCTGATTGAACGCGGGGAGTTGTCGAGGTTCAGCCAGTAGCTCGGTGAAGGAGGATTCTGCAATGGCTCTTGTTCTGTTGGGAAAAACACAGTGCCCGATCTGCGGGCGAGTCTTCCGAGAAGGTGAGCAAGTCGTCGCTTTTCCTGCTATCGTCTCTAACGAGAACGATCCACTCTACGAGATTCGAGATACCGCGTTCCACGCAACGTGCTTCGCCCAGCATCCTCTCGCAGCCAAGGCACAACGGCGATTGGAGGAATGGGAAGCGAGAACATCGACGGGGCGAAGATGCTACATTTGCGGCGAAGCGATTACCAACCCCGACGAATACGACATTTTCCCTCACTTCACTTCCGATCCGGCCGATCCTCTCTTGAGCTACAACTACCGAGAGTTTCATCGTTCCTGCCTTAGAGAATGGCAGAACCTGCCTTCACTTCTTGCAGAAATAGACCGACTCCGCAAATCGGCGGATTGGAAAGGCCCTGCACTCGACAAGATCGTTCAGACATACAAGAGGGTAATTCAGTAGCGGATTCTATTACCTGATGGCCACCGGTGGCGGAAACCTGCTCGCGTCATGGATGCCAACTGTCGCAGCCGCGTCGGTTGAAATCGCAAAACGACTTTCGCCAGTCGATACCGCAGCCGCTTCTGCCGTGCGCAAGACCTGGATTGACTCGCGCGCATTGGGTCCCGCCCCGGTCATGCCCGATCAACGCCGTTGCCGGCAAGAGGTTCTTCGCAACATCGGGCAAGATCGCGCAAGGCGGCAACGGCCGAGTGCGCGGGCGAGCCCGAGGCGGTCTTCAACCTTGAAGTCCAGTTCGCGCACGTCTACCATGTAACTGCCGCCGGCGTGCTGGTGCATAATGCGCGCAACAACTGTGCCAAACTCGCGGAAGGCCAGTTTCGTGACGTGCAAGGACGCCTGAGGGATGGCAACGGGAGATACGCATTTGACGGCGGGTCTTCACGTGCGTCATCCGGATCGGGCCATGGCAACAGCCACGCGACGACCAAGCCGGCTCAAGGATATACATTGCGTGACAAAGACAACGACGAGATTGTGAAGTATGGTGAAACAACAATGGGAAGGGCGCGCTACACACAGAGCGAGCTCGACCAAATGAACGCATACATGCAATTCGAGGCGGCGGGCACGAAGAAGGCAATGCATCAGTGGCAACACGAACGGATACTCGATTACAAGGCTACACACGGAGGAATGAGGCCGAAGTACAACTTCAACGACTATTAGAAATTGGAGTAACGCATGCGATTTCGGATGAGCGGCGAGGTTGATCGTGTGGTCGGTAGGGCTTTTTTTGAAACGCGCAAGTGGCTCAATGAGGTACTGGAAGCGTCATTGAACGAAAGAGACTTTGGCGATGGCTTGGTCGAGTTCGCGTTTATTCCGATGATACTCGGGCCAAACAGTCCGACGGATTACAAGGAGGTGAAGCGTTACAACAAGCGTCAGAAGACATGCGAGTTCCGCTTGATCGTCGACCATAACGCCTTCCGAGACGGCACGCCAAAGGAGCGCGCTGGGCTCTTATGCCAGTCGCTTTTGCGGGCGATTTCACTCTTGGGGACGATGCAGACCGTCGATATCGATTTGCCTGCGCTTGAGGCTGCCGTCACCTCCACCGCGCGAACGCAGGGCTGGCTGCCGTGAAATGCTATTTCGCCGATGTCGTTGTGGGAGTCTACATCCCGTCCTCGGCCCCTGTCGAGATGGAATGCGAGGAAATATTGGATGAGTGGGACAACTTGTCTCGCACGCGAGGCTCGTTCTTCGGGATCGTCCCGTCCGACTTGCCGGCCATTCAGTTCTATTGGGATGACGAGTCGTCGGTTTGTGTCGACATACCCTTTCCCGAACAAGGCGGTTCTTTGACGAAGCAGTCGACGTTCGAGGAATGTGTCGAGATCATTAGGGCGGTACTAGAAGGTGGAGACCCGCGTAAGGTCTCCGGCCTCACCTTCGTCTCTTGGTGAACTGGAGTGTCCTGTCAACGTCACTTTGGCCCGGTATGCCAAACAGCACCAAGCCCCCAATAGCGTGGGGCTCGCATCATCCTATGCGTTGAGCTTTGTGTGTATTATCTACGGATCGTCGCCGCCCTATACCCCCTAATGACGCTGTTGGGCGGCGGAATCTGTCGTTTCGCGCCGGCCAACTGGCGAAGACTCATGCTGCACCTCCGGCTTCTACGGTTCCAGGGACGCAGATGCACGCTCGGATGAAGAAAATGGCTGACGTTGATACCATCGCGCCAGCAAAGCAGAGCCGGGCGGATGCTGCCCTCTTGAGTTGGCTTGACGAGTCGGCCTCGCGGCCCGCTGCGCGTTGTACGGGGATCGCGGCGGGCCCAACGGCTATCGGAACGTACCCGATAGGCTTCGCCGCGCCGGCCGACGTGACCTGCTCGCGTGACTGCTGCGTCGTCTGGCCGGCGCTGGCCACCGCTGGCATGGTCGCCGGCATCGTGTTGGCCGACCGCCGCGCCAAGGCCGACCGCCGCCGCGCGCGGCAGCAACTCTTCGCCGAGGAGGAGTTCGACTTGGATGAAACCGATGATTCGTTGAACGACCTGCCCGTGCCGTCGCAAGAGTCGGTTGCCGCCGCGCTTGCCGCTTGGCTCGACGAGTCGGCGGCCGGCGAGACGGGCGGTGCCGCAAGCTCCCCTCGCCCGCGAGTTTTCTCGGCGCGTTCCGCCAAAACGTTCAGTGGGAGAGGGGCCGGAGACGAGGGGTCGTTGCCGTGTGCATCGCCGCGCCGTTGCGCAACCCCACGACCGAACACGCAGCGGAAGCGGTGCCCCGCCGCGCGCAGCGAGAGTGAGTTAGGGCGAGAGACACGGACCGGGCGTCGTGCTTGCAAGGACGGCGTTGGTCGGCGAGAACCGTGCGGGACTCGCGGCAACCTCTGGCGGATCGTCGCCGCGGTGTGCGTTGTCTTGGGGCTTCTGGTCGGCGGGCTGTTGCTAAGCGGCGGCGTGGGGGAAGCGTCTTCCTCGGCGAGGAGACTGGGGACCGGCGAGGGCGCGGCGGGGAAGGCGGCGGTGTTCCAGTTGGCCAACGGCGCGTGGGCCAGCCGCATCGATGCGATCCGGGTGGGTCAGCGTGTGTTGGCGGAACTGCCGGAAGGCGTCGAGGCCGATTGGGGTGAGGCCGACACCGAGGGCGAGCCCGAGGCGGTCAATTGGCGGAAGCTGACGCTGCAAGCGGCGAAGGCCGACGGCACGTTCGCGCGGGTGGAACTGCTGCGGTCGCTTCGGTGGATCGCGCGTCACGAGGCGCGTGAAGGCGGCACGGTCGACATTTCGGTGCCGGAATGCGGCATTGCGGGCCGCGCCGAGGTCCTTGCCATCGGCCCCTGCCCGCGGATTCCGCCGGGGCCGGGGCGCGTGGTGACCGGCACGTTCGCGCACCGATCGGCCAAGATCGTCGATGTCTACGTTGAAGGTCTATCGGCCCCGATCGGCACGACGGCCAACCATCCGTTTTGGAGCGAGGATCGCCGCGCGTTCGTCCGTGCGGACGCGCTGAAGCCCGGCGAACTGCTGCGGGCCATTTTGCCCGAGGACGAAGACGGTCTGAACGACGGTGGCCTGGCCGCAGCCGCCTCAAATGACGACGGCCTGGCCGAAGGCGACGCTTCGAACGACGATGGTCGCACTGCGGGCGCCGCCTCCGCTGATGACGGACTCGACAGCGACGGCTACTGCTTCCTGCGTGTCGTCCGGGTGGTTCCGCGTGGCGAGCCCGAGCCGGTCTTCAACCTTGAAGTCCAGTTCGCGCACGTCTACCATGTAACTGCCGCCGGCGTGCTGGTGCATAATGCACGCGACAGTTGTGCCGAACTTGCAGTGGGCCAGTCCCCGCAAGTGGCGCAACCGCATGCCCCAAGCGCACAAGCACCCCTGAAACTCACGGAAACCGTTGCCAATCACGCGACGGACGTAGTAACGAAAGGGCCGTTCAAGGGCGAACTGGCGCGTCCCTTCATCAACTCTCCGCTCACGATGCAGGAGATTATGGCGGCCGGGAAGCCGGTGCCTGACGCGATCAAAGCTGGCGCGCTTCGGTGGAACGTTCCTGGGGCTTTCCGTGGTTCTGCCGGCACCTGGGAACTGGTAGTTGCCCCCGCGACAAACACGGTTCTCCACTTCAACTTCGTGACGCCGTAGTGGAGAACCGAACATGGACTTCGCAACAACCAACAGCCCCAGCGCGCTCAGCTTTTCCCTGATCTTCCGGGAGGCCGAGTCTTCCGTTGACGTGTCGCCCAAGCCAGTGGGCGGGATCACGTCGATTCTGGTCAACTACTTACAGCTAGAAATTGACGACGAAGGCACCGTTCTATATCCGTGGGGCTTGTTCAACGATCCGACGACCTGGCAGGAAACCCCCTTGTCGCCTGTGGTGTCCGTGAGAAGCACGCTGGTAGTGAACGTGCCAAAACCCATCATTCCCGGCGTCTCGCGTCGGCTTAATGAGGGTGATGTTTGGCAAGCGTATGTGAATCGCCGAGAAGGATGGATTTGCCTGGGCGAACCCAGCGCGTCACCGTCGTGCCGCGCAGTCGAGTTTGCTCCCAACAGCGTTGCGGTCTTGGATCGCTCAAAGCTGGTTGCGGTTTGGCTTAGGCCGGCATCGCTTCCGAAGCCAACGCCGCACATGTAGCTCGCCACGGCCGCATGTAGGCACGCACCTGCTCGCGTCATGGAAGCCAACAGTCACAGCGGCTTGCACGTAGCCGCGTCGGCCGTCTGAAAAACGCCGCGCAATCACAGTCGATACAGCAGCCGCTTGTGACGTTTGCAAGACCTGGATTGCTTCGCGCGGATTTGACCGTACCCGGTCCCCGGTTTTGCGCAGTCAAGGCGGTTGTCGGCAAGATCGGACATGGCGGCAACGGCCGAGTTCGCGGGCGAGCCCGAGCCGGTCTTCAACCTTGAAGTCCAGTTCGCGCACGTCTACCATGTAACTGCCGCCGGCGTGCTGGTGCATAATGCACGCAACAGTTGTGCGGAACTTGCAGTGGGCCAGTGAAGTGGACCCCGATTTTTGGACCACCCGATATGTTATAGTCGGTGCGGGG
>CAZVZX010000080.1:0-5356 GCA_964631235.1 uncultured Planctomycetaceae bacterium
GTTTCCAGCACCACCGGCATGTTCCAGTAAAGTCGGCCGTCGTCGGGTTGCTGTCCGAAGGACAGATGTAAACCGGCACCGCCTGCGTGTCGATTAGGGGGCCCGAGCTGCCGATTCGCTGGCTGTCGATTCGTTTGTTGAAATCGACCATGTCGTACAGGGCTTTCTGCTCCAGGAAGGGCAGAAGATAGATCAAGATCGAGCCGCGATTTCGATCCGAATCGCCGTACCAATACGCGCCCGGCGGCAGCCGCTTGTAGTTGTCTTCGTAGTTCAGGCAGGCCAGGCAGATCTGTCGGATGTTGCTTGTGCATTGCGAACGACGAGCAGCCTCGCGGGTCGTCTGAATCGCCGGCAAGAGCAATGCAACCAAAATGGCGATGATCGCAATCACTACCAACAATTCGACCAGCGTAAAGCCGCTCCTAGCGTGTTCGGCCGGTTTCATGCGATTTCTCCCCGCCGCAGTGTTGGGTGTCTGGATAGACCGTTCGATCGTCGGGCATCCGGCCGTTCGTCGCCTCAAGGCGATACGCGATCGGCCCCGCCTCATCTGCCGCGACAGATTATTGAACCAGCCGATCATTTCGGCTCGTTCATCTTCGGCGATTTCCCTCGTCAGTTTATGCGACTGCGCTCGTGCCGTCAAACAATTGGAGCAGCAACAGGCCGGAATCGAGAGAGGCGGCTCAAGTCATCAGGGCTGCTGCTGTTGGGGGACGCATTGCGTCTATGCGTCCCTTCTGACTCCCATCGTGGCGCACCGAATAGAGTTAATAGATTTCAATGCTCTTCACGACTCCACCGCCCGAGGTTTGCGCCCCGTTGAGGCAACGGGCAGCGCCGTTGAGCAGATCGGCCGCTGGGAAGTTGCGCGGGGGCAGGCTTACCGTGCCGATGCCTGCGCTGAGGCTAAGCGGAGGTTTTCGTTCGCCGGCATGCGGCAACAGCTCTTTCAATTGGGCGATGAGCCGATGGGCGTATTCGACGGCCGTCGAACGTTCGCAGTTCGGCAAGATGACGGCGAATCCCAAGTCGCCATACGCGAGGACACTCTGGCCCCCATGATCGATGCGATCGCACAGTCTCTTGAGCAAGGCACAGGCCGCTGCCGGCGTGATGCCGCGTCCGGTCCATTGGTCGGCCACATCCCATCGCAGCAACAAGAGGCTTAGCGCGCAACGTGCGTTGCGGCATGCGGCAACGGCTTCGGCCAGTCGCGAGCCGAGGTCGGCCGGGGCGGCCGGTTGCCCGATTGCCGCAGGGCACTTTGCCGGTCGTTGGGCAGCTCCATTGGCCATGATGGCAGGAGTCTGCGGCTGCGGGGCCCGAGGTGGTTGCGTCGCGATGGCGGGGGTGCCGCGGGTCAACCGCCCCATGGCGTCGGCCGCAGCCCGTACTTCGGCAAGCAGCGAATCCTCGATCTCTCCGATTCCGCCAACGCGCCGCGCGAGCAATTCCGCGGCGGTTTGGCAGGCCACGTCGGCAAGCTGCGCATGGGCGGCGGTCAAAACGGCCTGACAATCAACGCCCTCGCAAACCGGCAATCGCAT
Organism: uncultured Planctomycetaceae bacterium; assembly: GCA_964631235.1. Classification (GTDB taxonomy): domain Bacteria; phylum Planctomycetota; class Planctomycetia; order Pirellulales; family Thermoguttaceae; genus JARKPK01. The sequence goes on from CAZVZX010000080.1 coordinate 1,554, forward strand.
GACCTCGGCGAGCTGTTCGACTCGGGTTTGAAGCCCTTCGAGGAGAGAATCGACGGTCGATCGCGAGAACCGCGGACTCGACTCGGCTAGTGCATAGACCTCGGCGAGCCAGGTCGGCTGGCCATCGGCGGTAATCCGTGCAGCCAATTCGGCCAAGGCGACGATCTGCGACAGCGGATCGATCGCCGCGGTCGTTCGTGCTTCGGCCGCCAAAACGTCCTCGGGCCGACAGCCGACGGCGGCTACTACACCGCCGGGCAGCGACCACCGCGTCAAAAGCTCGACCGAAACGGTGATATGATCGAATCCCAGCGCCGATCGCTCCATCGGCGAAAGACCTTGCTGCCGGGCAAAGGCCTTGTCGATGAATCGTTCGAACGGCTCGCCCAACTGCTGGATCAGCACCAGCAGGCCGACATCTTGCAGCAACGCGGCAATGAACGGCTCGTCTCCGGGCACGCCCCACAAATGCTCGGCCAGTTCGCGCGCGGCGACGGCCTTGGTTAGGCTGTGCCGCCAATATCGGCCCAACGCTTCGGCGCGGATGCCGGTAAACAAGCCGCTCGGCAGACTGAAGCCGAGCACCAGCAGCTTCTACGGCCTGGGGCCAAGCAACGCGATCGCTTGATTCAGGTCCGAGACCTGTCGCGTCAATCCGAAAAGCGAGCTGTTTACCACGCGCAGCAGCTTGGCCGTCAGTGCCGGATCTTGCTCGATGCACTGTTTCATCGCCCGAGCATCGACGTCGGCCCGCTCCGTCAATTCGAGCACCTTCATAGCCACCGCGGGCAGCGAGTAAAGCTCGCCGGCGCGCGCAACGATTCGTTCGACTACCGTGGCGGGATTCGTCGCGGTTGCTGTGCCGTTGGCCACTACAGTCTGCATCATCGACTCTGTGTTCTTTGCGTCAAACGATTCAAAATCGACGGGGATCGGTGCGTTGAACGGACCGGGCGAGCGAAAGGACACGATCCGCCGGCGCGCAACGGTCCCCCACGGAAAGATAGCTCTTGCCCTCTTCGGATGCAAACGCCGAATTGCGAAGCACTTGAAAGTCGCCGGACTGCGCGGCCGTCAGCCAGGAAGGGGCGGAAAGAGACATCGAAATCGGCTGGCCGCGCCGCAACAAGCGGGGCACAACTTGCCCATTCACTGGCCCGATCGATGAACATTCTGCCGAGCGACAGCGAGGCCTGCCGTGGGGCGGGACGGTTTCACGCAATTGCGAAGTCGGCCGCCGGCACAGCAAAGCGGCCCTCTTGTGCGGGGGACTTTTGAACCGCTTTTCGTTTCTCGCGGTTATTCAGACTTCCTCGGGCCGGCAATCGACGCGGACTTTCTCGGGTCGGCAATCGACGCGGGAAAAGATAAGCCGCGAGTTGCACCGTGGCTGACGGCAGAACAACGGCCCTCCGGCGTCACACGGGCACACTTGCGCACTGAGAACACGCCGCGCGGGTTATACGACGCGCAGCGACTAACGCCGTGCCGGTCAAACGGACACGCCGGTCAACCGGAATAACCGGAATGACCATTACTTCTTGCGGTGCCGAATCTTCGAACGCATGCGGCGTTTCTTCCGGCCGATCTTCCGACGTCCCTTACCGGTCTTTTTCGTTCCCACGCTCGACTCCGCAGTCAATGACGGAGACTTCGGTCTCCGGAGGCAGAAAGAAAGGGTGTCAACTCAACTGCTTTACAAAAGCGCCGAAGCGGCCGCTGTTGCAGCGAAGCGGCCGATGGCGCGCGGTTCCCGTTGGAACTACGTTCCGCGTTTATTGCGAATCGCGTGGCCCAAGGCAACTTTGCTAAACAGAAGAAGATAACATCGTTTGCGACCGCGATGCAAGGGGGGCGGTAAACAAAGACGATTGAGCTGCTTGGCCCATCCCGCCCGGATTACCGCACGGTCCGAGATCGCCGCGTCTCGAAGATTGCCCGCCGTCCGTGCCGCGACTCAACTGCAAAAACGGTCGAATCGGGCCGTTTCGCATAGTCTCCGGTGCAGCCGATGCGAGATCGGCACTCTCGCCTCGTGCTTCCGTGTTCGTCGGCCGTTCAGCCGGCCTTCGATGCGGCTTGCACGCCGGCCTGAATGTCCTGCAACCCGCGTCCCAGTTTGCGGCGCTTTGTCGTGTCAACCGCTTCCGCGGTGGCGGTCAGTGCCGGCGGGGCCTGCCGAACCACCTCGGCAAGACGAATGCGAATATCGTTGTCTTCGCTCGGTGCGCCCAGGTCATTCACGGCATCGTGGACGCCCAATAGAACCGCCTGCCGTACTCCGTCGCGAATCCATCCAAAGAAGTTCATAAGGTTCTCTCCTGGCAGTCGAGGGCCATCAGCGATGGGCGAAACACGCTCCTTCGATCTTTCGTCACCGAGCAACCGTCGTGTTTCAGCAGCAGCCGGCTTTCGTCATCGCGTGGAAGACGCAAACCGACCAGCCCATTCGACCAGCGAAGCTGTTTCCGAACCAAGTGCGAACGCGAAACGGACACCGTCTGCGATGGCCTTTGACAAACAAACCCGCCAGAGAGTAACGTTGCCCCGCTGCTCTGTCCAGATCGATCTTGTCGAGTGATCGTCTGTTATTCTGTGCAAGATGCGTAAGCGGCGAATTGTGGGCGGAGGTGGCGGAGATGGCAAGCGAGGGACGCTTGGGGCCATTTGCAGGAGCGCGAGCGGAGAAGAAAAGCCGCGAAAAACGGAAAGCGGTTCGAGCGGGGACTGCACGCGAGAGGGCCGCTTTCGCGCTTGTGCGGAACCGTTTGACGGTGCGGCGGCCGCTTCGTCGCCTGAGGAACCTTGCCTTGCGCGGTGGCGGCTTCAAGCCGGATCGTTGTGCTGCACGCCAGCGATTATTACGCACGATCGGCATCTTGGGTTCTTCGTGCGCAGAGGTTCGCTTCGTTGGTTGCACTGGGGGCCCATTAAACAAGAGACGCCCGCCGACGTCGCGTGGGACGCCGGCGGGCTCAACCACCAAGATAGGGTCGTATTGGCGGATCGCTGCGTGCCGGGCGGTGTCCGCTTCCGGCCGCTCGAATGACAAGGCTTGTCGCTATTACGGCCCAGAGATACCGGTCGCCAGCGGAGCGAGATGCCCGATAGCGATGTCTCTCTCGTGACCTGCCTTCCGTTGCTTGCGGTCTTGTTCAACCGCAGCGTCTGCCCTGCATTCTCCGCGTTTTTTGCTCAGTTGACGATGAAACGGGAGACCAATTCTCGCAGCGCCAGGGCCTGAGCACCGAGTTCTTCGCTGCTGCTGGCCATTTCTTCGCTGCCGGCCACCGATCGCTCGGTAACTTCGGCAACGACACCGATCGCTTTGGTCACCTCTTGCGCGCCGGCCGCTTGTTCAACGGTCGTCGATGCGATTTCGCCGATCTTGGCCGCGGTGGTCTCCACCCCCGCGACGATCTGCCGCAGGGCGTTGCCGGTTTCGACGCTCAGACGGGCACCCTCTTCGACGCGCTGGGTAGATTCTTTGATCAATGTCGAAATCTCCCGCGCGGCCTGGTTGCTGCGTTCGGCCAGTTTGCGCACCTCGTCGGCGACGACGGCAAAGCCCATGCCGTGTTCGCCGGCGCGAGCCGCCTCGATGGCCGCATTAAGGGCGAGCAAGTTGGTCTGGCTGGCGATCTCGGAGATCACCTGGATGATTTCGCCGATTTGCTGTGAGCTGTTGCGAATCAACTCCATGGCGTCAACCGACTTCTGCACGGCCTGTCCGCCTTGCTCGGCTAGTCCTCAATCAAGCGAAACGCCTTACGCTGATTTTACGAGAAAACTCGAAACCTTCC
>CAZVZX010000081.1:0-5074 GCA_964631235.1 uncultured Planctomycetaceae bacterium
CGATCACCCCGCTCTGGGGATTCGCCGGGCAAGTGCCGCCTCCGTGCCGCGCCAGCGGATGCCGCGACCGCCCAATGGCTTGCCGTTGCCGACCCGTTGCCCAAAGTGCGACTCGAACCTCCCGTCGAGACGCCGGTTCATCGCAGCGCCCCGCCGCGGCCCCCGGGGCAGGTTGTTACGGTGTTCGATCGGCCCGGACGGATGCAGTTCGATGTAACATCACCGGCCGAGGCTCGCTTGGTTGTTGCCGAAAGTTGGCATCGCGGCTGGCACGCCCGGGTGGACGATCGGCCGACAACGGTCGGCACCACCGCCGAGGGCTTCCTTGCCGTTGCTTTGCCCGCAGGCCGCCATCGTGTCTCGTTGAGCTTTGATCCGCCCAGCCTGCGGCTCGGTTGGCGGCTGAGCCTTGGTGGCGTGATCGCTCTATTGGCCCTGATCGTTTTCGGCGGGTTGCGCCGGCCCGCCGCCCCGCACCAAGCCCGCCCATTGCAGGAACCCATCCCATGACCGCCCTGAATAAACATCGCTCGTTGTTGAGCATCGTTCTTCCCGTGTTCAACGAGGAACTGGTGCTGCCGTTGCTCATGTCGCGCGTGGCCCGGGCTGCCGACGCCTGCGACATGGACTACGAAGTGCTCTTCATCGACGACGGTTCGACCGATTCGAGCGGGCAACTGCTCGACGATTTCGCGCTTTCGCAATCACAGGTTCGCGTCGTTCATCTGTCGCGCAATTTCGGGCATCAGGCGGCAGTGCTCTGCGGGCTGCACCATGCCCGCGGCGATGCCATCGTGCTGATGGACTCCGATCTGCAAGACGCACCCGAAGCCATTCCGCGGTTCGTGCGGGCGTGGAAAGAGGGCTACGAAGTCGCCTATGCCGTTCGCGCGAAACGGAAGGAGAATTTCGTCAAACGCTGCCTGTTCGCGGCGTTCCATCGGCTGCTTTCGCGGGCAGCATCGACTCCGATTCCGGCCGAGGCGGGCATTTTCGGGCTGATCGACCGCCGCGTGGCCGACGAGATCGTTCGGCTCGGCGAATACGACCGGTACTATCCCGGCCTTCGCAGTTGGGTCGGCTTCCGCCAAATCGGAATCACCGTCGAACGGCTCGCGCGATACGACGAAAAACCGCGGGTATCGCTCGGAGGACTGTTCCGCTTGGCGAAAACCGCCCTGTTTTCCTTCTCGCATCTGCCCCTGTGGTGTTTTTACCTGATCGGTGCGGCGGCCGGCACGATCTTCTTCGCGCTGAGCGGCTACGCCCTCTACTGTCGATTGTTCACCGATACGGCGATTCCCGGATGGACGACCCATGTGTTGGTGGGCAGCTTCTTCGGCGCGCTGAACGCGCTGGGCATCGCCGTTTTGGGTGAGTACGTGGTGCGAATCCACGATCAGGTTCGCGGGCGGCCGCACTACATCGTTGCGCGGCGCGTCAACTACCCCAACCACGACGCCCTGCCCGAATCGAACAGCCCGGGCGACCACGACCGCAACATCTGTCCCGCGGCGCCCAGCGGGCGGGAATATGCCCGCGATTGAATGGCACTGGGCGCGCTCCAATCGCCGTCCCCGGCGATTCAGCCCGGTGATTCAGCGCGGCGCCTCGGCGCGGGCGCGAGAGACCGCGGTCGGCGTCATCCGGTGCGCGGCCGAAATCAAATCTCGGAGCACGGCAGGGAATCGAGCGATTCCGAAGCACCACAGCGGTGCGACCAGCGCTCCCCAATACTGATTGAACTCTTGCCCCACGAGCGACAGCCCTACGGCATAGCCCGCCGTGGCCGCGGCAATCCGCCTGCCCGCAGGCGAATCCCAGCCGGTCAGCCCGATCATCGCCGCGGCAAACCACAGCCCCGAAACCCATTGCGGCAATACGAGCAGATAGGCGTTGATTTGTACCGTTGCGAGCAGAAAGCCCAGCCCGCCGCAGCGAACCCAACCGTGCGTGTGGGCGGTGTCGTCGGGACGAATCCAACCGGAAACCGCCGCGACATGCAGCGCATAGCCGGCCGCATAGGCCGACATCCCCAGCAGCCATGCGTATCGCTCGCCCCGCCGGCCCTCGCGCCACGCCCACGCCAGACAAAGCGGGCAGTAGGGAAGAGCCAACTCGCGGACCATCAAGGCCGCCAACCCGCACACGACGGCCCAACCGCGACGGTCGAGTCCGTATAGACACAGCGAAAGCGCGATCAGCACGCCGGCCCAAAGCTCCGGCATCAGATAGATGTCGCCCAACATGCACAGCAGCAATGGGCCCGTCAATGCCGCCACAAGCAAAGCGCCTGGCGTCGAGAACGATCGACCTCTGGCGGCCGCCGACGAAAACGATCGGTTATTCTCGTCGGCAAGCGGCAGGGTTCGCTGGTTGTCATCGCGGGCAACCAGTGTGTAGGCTGACACTGCCAGCAGCAAGCCCAGGCCGATCAACACGGCCTTGGCCCAACGAGGGTCGGGCAATTGGGCGAATATCCACAGCGGCACCGGCGTGCGCCAGTTGAACACGCTTCGCGTGGGATAGCCGCGGTGGCGCAGTTCGGCAGCGGCCGCCGCGTAGTAGCCCTCGCCCGAGGCCATCCGCGCCACTTCCGCCCGGTAGAGGTCCACATCGCTGGCCCGCCCCGTCTGCTGCCCCGCCCGATTGTTCGCCCAAGGCGAAAACGTCCATCCAGCGGCCAAGCAAGCCAACAGTGCGGCCAGCGACAGGACGGCCAGCGCGCTTTGCGGCGATAACCGCCGCAACGGAGTGGGCGGCCCCAACGAAAACCGCTTCAGGTGGGCAAGCATCAACGGCGACCTCGGCACACAACCATCTCGGAAGGCGCGCAGCGCGCCCTCGAAAAAGTCTAGCTTGCCCAAGCGCGCCAGGCGGCCTACAAGCTCGCGGGTGAACGGCCCCGCGAGCGATTCGCCTTCACCCCCTTGGAACGCGCGAAAATGATACAGGCGAAAGGGCGTATCCACATGAATGGATGAACCGCGAATCAACGCCGACAGACACGAATGAATGGAAAAACCGCAAATCAATGCCAATCAGCACGAATGGATAAAACGGCCGCAACAGACGCTGTCGCCTGAAAACACTCGGCATGATCCGCACCGCGCTGCGTTCGTTGCGATTCCAAATAGAACCGCGGAAAACGGAAAGCGGTTCCAACGGGGATTGCGCGCAAGAAGGCCGCGTCGTCACAACCGCGGACAAGATCGCAATCGTACCGGACTATTTGGTGTCAATCGCTGTCTTCCGACGCGAACGAATCAATAGGGCGGTGTGATGCCGGGAACGGCCGAGGCGTAGCTGCCGTCGGCCGCGGCCCGAACCGGCGGGGCGGCATCGAAGGAGTACTCTTTCGGTCCCAGGCGCGTCTCGCTGCGAATCGCCTCGTCCCAGGTGACCATCTGGCCCGAGTAGGTGGCCATGCGGCCCATCACGGCCGTCATACTGCTTTCCGCACCGTAATCGCCTTCGCAGCGATAGGGGCCGGTGCCGCGGATGCTTTGCATCAGGTCTTCATGTTCGCGTTGGTAGGGGTTATCGACCTTGCGGTTCTTGTCGCGGAGTTCGCGGGGGCTGAGGGTGCCGTAGCCCCAGGCGCCGGTGCCGATCTGGATTTCACCGCGGTCGCCCAGCACGTTGTCCGAAACATGCGTCCAAGTGCCCGGCTGCTGGCGGGCTTGGCAGAAGTGGCGCGTGCCGTCGGCATACTCGAACTCGACGCAGTGGTGATCCCAGATGTCGCCGTTGCCCGGCCCTTTGCGGACCTCGCGCCCGCCCATTCCTTGCGCGCGAACCGGATGCCCCTGCATCACCCAGTTGGCCACATCGATTTCGTGCGTCGCCTGTTCAACCAAGTGGTCGCCGCACAGCCAGGTGAAGATGCCCCAAAAGCGAATCTGATATTCCATCTCGCTCATTTCGGGCGGCTTCGGCGTGCCGGCCCGACCGCCGCCGGGCATGTTGAAATAGGTGCGAATCAACTGGACCTTGCCGATGGCGCCCTGGTGAATCTTGGCAATGCCTTCCAAATAGTTCTGCTGATGCCGTCGCTGAAGGCCGACAACGACCGAAAGCTTCTTCTTCCGCGCCTCGGCGTTGGCGGCCACCAGTTGCCGGTAGCCCGGGGCATCGACGCACAGCGGCTTTTCCATAAACACATGCTTGCCCGCGGCGACCGCGGCCGCGTAGTGCATCGGCCGAAAATGCGGCGGCGTGGCCAGCAGCACCAAATCCACGTCGGTGGCGAGTACCTTATCGATGGCGTCGAACCCCGCAAAGCGCCGCTCGGGCGGAACATCGATGTTCGCCTTCAATTCCGGATACTTGGTCAAATTACCGAGGCTGCGTTCGATGCGATCGGCAAACAAGTCGCCGACGGCCACGAGGCGCACCGGTCCTTGCTGAGTGAGCAATGCCTCGCGGCAGGCGCCTGTGCCCCGATTGCCGCAACCGATCAGCGCGATCCGCACCGCGTCGTCGCCGGCGGCATGGGCCATCCGCGTCGCCGACCAAACTGCCGCCCCTGTTGCCGCGGCCCCTGTTATCGCAGTCCCTGTTGTCGCAGTCCCCGTCGCCACTGGTCGCCAACTTGCCACGTTCTTCCTCCCCGGTTTATTCCGCTCAATGGGTCCAGACGACAATCGGTCCAAACAAGAAGCAAATCAAGGAACCGACCGTTCGCCGAACGACTCGGTCGTAGTCGGTCGTCGAACGAACAAATCAGGTGTGAGCCGAACGAATCGGCCGGTTGCACACGGCAGCCGCTTGGTCTTTGTCTGCTCGCGCACAACAATCGCCCAACCCGCCAGCGTTCGGCAAGCGCCGGGCCGGCTTTCTCCGGCGCGCAGCCTTTGCGGGAACGACTGTTTATACCTCGCACGGCGTGAAACGACTTCTTTCTCGTGTAGGAGAAAAGCGATCATTTCATCGCGCGAGAAGTAGATGACGACGCCGAGCCGCGCGCACCGTCTTAGGCTATCTCAAGCCGGCCGAGAGAGCAAGCGAATCGAATGGCGTGGGTGCGGCTGACGGGTTGTGGCGGTAGCGGTTAAGCGGCGATTTTCAGGTG
>CAZVZX010000082.1:0-3728 GCA_964631235.1 uncultured Planctomycetaceae bacterium
CGCGCACCGCCGGGCCGCGGCCGCGCGCGGCGCGTGCGCCGCAAGCAGGCAAAGCGCGGCGTCGGGTGGGCGCGTCGCACGAGACAATCGAACGGCTGGCAGCACAGGCGACAGCGAACAACGGCCGCCATCGAAGGAATCGGAACGCATCGGCTAGGCCTCCTCCTGGCGCGGCAGGCGCACCCCTTTCACCAATTCCTCGCAGATCGTGCGATTGACCTCGGTTTCCCCTTCGCAACAAAGCACGATGGTCTTCAAGGTCGAACGGTTCTTTCTCTCAAGCGAACGGCGCGATCATTTTTCAGAACGTCTGTGAACCCGTTCGGCGTCCCGAGTCGCCCGGCGTCCCATCAGTCCATTCTAAGGGAAACCGCGTCCTAGCGAAAACAGCGGGCCGATCGGCTCCACCTATCCAGCTCGAAAACCGCATCGGGCCCGACGGGGCAGCCCTCGCCCCCCCCGAAACCGTTTCGGGGAACCGCGGCCGCGGCTGTTTCCCCGCCGCTGCCGGGTGAATCGGTCGGGCTTGGTCGGCGCCATGCTTCGGGCCAGGGGGCGCGACTCTAAAGAGCTCGGCTGCGGGCTGCCGCACTCCGCGCGGGCGGTTCTTCAAAGATAACGCACTGCGGGGAACAAGGATTTTCATTGTCAGTAAAGTTCCGACCGGGTGGCGGTCGATAACGATGCTGACGTTTGTAGCGATTGTAGCGGCTGTAATGCCGCATTGCCGATCAAAGGCCGTAATCGTTCCGCCCGATCGCATCAGCAAGGGCGACCGACGAGCTTGGCCGAGTGCCGACGGCGAGGAATGATCCTTGCCCACCGCTTGGCACTAGATTGTTTGGGTAGTCTAGGAAAACCTGCGAAGACGAGGTTTGTGATGAAGATCACCTCGCGTCGGACGCTGTGGGGTTTGGTGCTCTTGGCTTCGGTGTGTCTGAGCAGCTTGGGCACCTTGGGCTGCCAAGTGGATGTCGGCGGACAAACGCTGCCCAGCCCCTATTACTTGACCGATGATGTGCAATACTTCCCGCGCGGCCCCGAGTTCAAGCTCTCCAACGAGGCCGCCGCGATGAAGGCCTATAACGAACAGGTTGCGCGGCAGCAGCAACAGCAGGCAAGATAGTCGCCGCTTCGGGGGGGACGGCGCCCGAAGTTGCTGACATCCGCTGCCGCAACGGCCTGACGAGGGCTGCGGGGCGGGCGTCGGCGATTTCGGCTTTCTTGGAGGGCTTCTGCCCGCCGCAACGCCGCGGAGCGATGCCGGCCGCGACATCGGTGGTCGGCTCGGCACAAGGAAGCCGCGATCGAGTTCGCAACGGCAAAACGGTGTTCGACCATGCTGATGGCACAAGTGGCCCCGGACGTGCAGCATTGGATTCACCTGGGGCTGGTCTGGATCGGCTTCGGGGCCGTGGTCGGGTGGATCGCGCGGGCCATCCTTCCGCTGAAACATCCGAGCAACTCGGCCGGCACAATCATCGTCGGCATGATCGGCAGCACCTTGGGGTTGCTGGGCTACTCGATCTTCTATCCGGCAGGCCGCGACCATCCCCTGAGCATCGGCGGCTTTGCGGCCTCGGTGGTCGCTTGCTGGCTGGTTCTTCTGCTCTACCAGCCTTGGGTCGCCTGGCAAACGCGAAGGGCTGCGGCGGCAGCCACAAAACCGTTCACCGCGGAAACCGATGCGCCGGTGCCGCAGGCCGTCGCTGACCGGCCCCTGATTGTTCGATCTCCCGTCTCTGCCGAAAAGGAACGCGCGATCTGAAGGTACTCCGCGCGTTCGGCAATGCGCGGTCCTCGCAACGAGAACGACTCGCTTCCGACCGAAAAACTGTCCTTGGTTTCCCGTCGATCGGGGCCGGTCGCCTTTCGCTTCTCACAGACGACCAACGCCCAGTTGCCCGCTCGTTCCACGCGAAATCGGCATGACTGGGTCTTCCTGCGTCGTCGAATCGGATCGCCGCTTCGACAAAATTTGCCCGAGTGTCGGCATTGTTGCCTGAGAGGGTCCATCCCGCGCCGCACAAACGTTCTATTTTGGTAGAGCGTTGCCGCGCAGTTGCGTTGTGCCGGGCAGGTTCAGACTGTCTTCAGTAGCGGACGGACGGTTTGCTCCCGTCGTGTCGCGCGCGGCGAAATCCTTTGCGGGCGACGCTTTCCTCTGCCGATAGCTCGAAGGGAAACAAGGTTGAACTGTCGGTCGCCAAAGCGGGGGAATCAGGCGTCGGTTGACCGAACGCAGAAAGGATGGGCGAATGAAGAAGGACACATTTCGCGTGGTGACACGCGGGGCGGACGGGCAAATTCGCATCCGCGACTACGACTCGGCCGAGGCGCTGCTGAAGCGCCATGTTCAAGTGGGAATCGACGATTGCAGCACCGATCTCGACCTTCGCGGTCTGCCCGTCTTCCGCGGGCTGATCGGGCCGATCCCCGAGGGCAAAAACATCATTCGTTACGAGTCGCCGGAGGTATTCGAAACGTTGACGAAGGATTGGAGCGCGCCGAGAACCTCGCGCCGTTCGCGCGGCAAAGCTCGCCAAGCGGAGGAACAATCTCCCGGGGGCTGAGTCGGCGTCGCCGGATGAAGTGCGGCGACGATCGCGGGTCCTGCCGCGCCTCTCGTCGGCCGCTTCGGAGCACCTTCGCAGGCGATGCCCCGAACCCCTTCGACGGCGACGCACCACCTCAACCGCCCGACGGCCCCACGCTCGGAAGAGCAACGGCCCAACCTGCGGGCAACCCGACGCCGAAACAAACGACTCCCTTCGGTAACAACCGAATCAGGCATCTCGCTTGTTTCATCTACGGGAATCGCTGAAGGTTGGACGCTGGCCGCCGGGCCGAGCGCACCTGTTGACCCTCGAAGCACAAGATGATCGTTGCCCTGACCGCGATTCTGAGCACTCAGTTCGCCGTCGCTCGCCGGAAACGACATCGCCCCGAGGGATAACACGAGAGGTTCGTTCAACGCAGTCTGGGCGATGCGAATCGCATCGGCCTTCCAACCCCTAACCGCCTTCGCGCACCACGGGTTGGTTCGGTCGATCGGTTCGCCTCGCCCGACCGCTTTTCTTGCTCAAATCAACCGACAGCCCTCCAGCGCATACTCCCCGAATCAATATCCCCCTCGCTACCGCCCGGCCGCTTTTCTTGCTCAAATCAACCGACAACTTTCCAGCGCATACTCCCCGAACCAAAATCCCCCTCGGTAGCGTCCGACCGGCTTTCTTGCCCAAATCAACCGACAACCGTCTAGGGCATACTCCCCCCATCAAAATCCCCCTCGCTACCGCCCGGCCGCTTTTCTTGCCCAAATCACACGGCATGTTCAGTGGGCCGCTCGATTCAGTGCGAGGCCAAGGGAGAGGCCAAGGGATTTATGACGGGCCACAAGGGGCTTCAAGAAACGCCGACGGCCCGCCGAAACCAGCAGGCCGAGTGCGTGCCAACGCGGTATTCATCGGATGCGGCCGCAAGCAACGCCCGACAGCGAACATCCCCGCTGTATCGAGGAGACATTGGGGCATTCGATGGGCCGCCAGTGCCCGGGAGAGGATTTGAACCTCCAAGACCTTGCGGTCACATGGTCCTGAGCCATGCGCGTCTGCCAATTCCGCCACCCGGGCTGACTTTCCTTTTCTACTCACCCGCCCAAACGAATGCAAGGGGGGGGGCGTGGCAAGTGTTTTTGGCGGTGCTAAGTTGGGGTGTAGCGGGCGTTT
>CAZVZX010000083.1:0-2459 GCA_964631235.1 uncultured Planctomycetaceae bacterium
GCAACGCCCGGCTCGGCCCCCGCGCAGCCCTCGGCTCGGCCCGCCGTTGTTGGTGGAGCAGCCGCCGGGCCCATGGCGGCGTCGCGACGGTTGTTCGAGCGCATTCAGGCCGAATTGCGCAAGGTATTCGTCGGGCAAGACGAGCTGGTTCTCGGCGTGTTGGTGGCGTTGTTCTCGCAAGGGCATGTGCTGATCGAGAGTGTGCCCGGACTGGGAAAAACTCTGTTTGTGCGCGCGTTGGGCCGCATATTGGGTTGCCGTTTCGGCCGCATCCAATTCACCGCCGATCTAATGCCCTCAGACATCACGGGGGCGCCGATTTTTGATGTGAAAACACAAGAGTTCCGCTTCCGCCCCGGCCCGGTCTTCACGCAGTTGCTGCTGGCCGACGAGATCAACCGTTCGCCGGCCAAGACCCATGCGGCCTTGCTCGAAATCATGCAGGAGTATCGGGTGACGGTCGATGGAGTGAGCCACAAACTCGATCGCCCGTTTTTGGTGCTCGCCACGCAGAACCCGATCGAATCCGAAGGCACGTATAATCTTCCCGAGGCCCAGCTCGATCGTTTCATGTTCAAGCTGCTGATCGACTATCCATCGGCCGAAGAAGAAGCGGGCATCTTGATGATGCACGGGCGTCAGGGCGAGTTAGACGATCGCTTGGCGGCGTTAGATCAGGTAACCGAGCCTGCCGAAATACTGGCCATTGCGCAGCGCACGAACTCGGTGCGCGTCGATCCGAAACTGGTGGGCTACATCAACAGCTTGGTGCGATTGACGCGACAGTGGCCGCAGTTTCATGCTGGGGCGTCTCCGCGGGCCGGGCTGGCGCTGATGCAAGGCGTGCGCACGTTGGCGATGTTCCTCGGACGCGACTACGCCGTGCCCGACGACGTGATAACGCTCGCGCGGCCGGCTCTGCGTCATCGGGTCATTCTTTCCGCCGAGGCCGAGGTGGAAGGCCACACGGCCGACGAACTGCTCGAAGAAATGATTCGCACGGTCGAGGTGCCGCGACTATGACCGCCCTGGCACTCATCGTGGTGGCTGTTGCGGGCGTTCTTTCGCCGCTGTTGGCGCTTGCCTGGTCGGCCGGCATCTATCCGGCGAAACGTTTGGCGCTGCTTGCGGCCGTCCCGTGTGCGCTTTCGCCCGCGGTCTTGCTGGGCGATCTGGGCGGCGCGTTGACGGCGGCCGCGTGGGTTGGCTGGGCGATGGCGGCCTTATTCGATTTGCGCAGCCTGCCGCGTGCGGCCGAATTATCCGTCGAGCGGCAATGCGGGCGCGTCGCATCGCTTCGCAAACCGCACCGCGTATTGCTCACGTTGAGCAATCTGGGGCGGCGGACGCTCACCCTGGACCTTTGCGACGGGGCCGGGCCCGAACTCGATCCCCAGCCGGCTGAGTTCTCGTTGACTCTGGCACCCCGCGGCCGCGTCTCGGCTGGGTATCAATTGCGTGCCGATCGGCGCGGCGCCTTTCGCATCGAAGATTGCCACATCCGGTTCGAAAGCGATTGGAGGCTGTGGCGCAGACGGATCGTCTATCCCCTCGTATCGCCGTTGAACGTTTATCCCGACTTGCAGCAGTTGCGGCAGTACGCTCTGTTGGCGCGCACCGATCGGCTCAGTTTGGTGGGAGTCCGCCGCGCGCGACGCGTCGGTCAGGATCACGAATTCGAACGGCTCCGCGATTACACGACCGACGACAACTACAAACACATCGATTGGCGCGCCACGGCGCGACGCCGCAGACTGATCGTCCGCGATTATCAAAGCAGTCAAAGCCAACGCGTGATCTTCCTGCTCGATTGCGGCCGCATGATGGCCAATCATTCGCGCGGCTTGACGCTGCTCGACCATGCGCTGAACGCCGCCTTGATGCTCGCCTATGTGGCGTTGCGGCAGGGCGACGCCGTCGGCTTGATCGCTTTCTCCGACGAAGTAACCCGATTCGTTCCGCCGCGTTCAGGCTCGAAGCAGATGAACCGCCTGCTGCATGCCGTGTTCGATCGCTTTCCTCGCATGGTCGAATCGCGTTACGACATGGCCTTTCGGTACCTGGTGGCCCATTGCCGACGCCGGGCGCTCGTTGTACTGCTGACCAACATCATCGACGACGTCAATGCCAAAGCGGTCGAAGGCTATCTGACGAACCTCGTCGGCAAGCATCTGCCGCTGGCCGTCTTGCCGCGCGATGAACAGCTTTTCGATGCCGTGACGGACGAGCATCCCGGCGGGGAACGCATTTGGACCGCCGCTGCGGCCGCCGAGGTCCTTTCCTGGCGTCATCGGCTGATCGTCGACTTGCGGCGGCGCTCGGCGCTGGTCGTCGATGCTTTTCCCCACGAAATGACCGCGCCGTTGATCAATCGCTACCTTGAAATCAAGGCACGGCACCTGCTCTAACCCGGATTGCGCACCGCTCTTTTGTGATGGGTGGAATGGAGTGGGAGGGTG
>CAZVZX010000084.1:0-2428 GCA_964631235.1 uncultured Planctomycetaceae bacterium
CCAATGCCCTGCCGTCGTCGCCTTCGCCGATCGACAAACTCGCCTGCCGGTCATCGTGAGCCGGGCACCGCGACATCCAACCGCGACCATTGGGCCGCGCTTCGCAACCGCGCGCCTCGAGCGCGCAAAGTATCCGTCCGATTGCTTGTGAACTCATTGGCCGATCGCCCCCTTTCAGCTTTGAGAGCCTTGAGGGGCAGAATCGGCCGCGTTGTCGCTGAGCCGTTCGGCCAAGAAACGCTGCAACTCCGCGATGGGGTAGAGCACGCCCGATTGCTTCGCTGTGCCCAACCGCACGGCGCGCAGCTCACCGCGTTTGGTGAGATTGAATAGCGTCTTTTCGCTGATCCTGAGCAGCTTGGCCGCTTCCTTCGGCCGGACGGCCAGGGGTTGAGGATTTCCCCCGCTGGACGAAAGATCAGCTTGACAGGTGCCGATAGTGTGAGATAGAGTTGCTTGGAGATTCATTTCATTTCCCTGTGTGTGTTTGGCAGCGCGACGGGAACCAGCCGTCGCGTTGCTGTTTCTTGGCGCACCTTACCGAGAACCGAGACCGCGCGCCATCAGCCTCGGCCTTGCCTTTGCTCTCGCTTGCGTTCGCTCTGCCGGGCATCACCCCCTTTCCCGTCGCCTCTCTTCGTGAAAGTAGGCGACCAATTGCAACAGCCCTCTATTTAAGGAAACTCGTTTTTTTTGGCGAATCGGTCGGCGCCGCGGCACGGAAATTGCTAAAATAGTCCGACAGGGGGGGCAATCTGCGGTAATCAACAGCGCGGAACAACGGCCCTCTATTTAAGGGAATCCGTTTTTTCTCGCCAAAACCGCAGCGCCACGGTACGGAAATTGCTAAATTAGTCCACAATGGGGGGGGTGATGTGCGGTTATACACAACACAAACGCCCTCTATTTAAGGAAACCCGTTTTTTTCGGCGAATCGGTCGGATGTTTGGCACGTTTTTTGCTATTTTTGCGCATTGTTTACTTCAGGTTCTAATGAATCGCGCAAAGCAAGCAGGGTTCACGCTGACGGCCACGCATTGCGAATAATGGGTAGGGGCGGGCAAGAAACGCCATCGGCCCCCAGCGGGCGAAAGGATGGATAACGCCGCACGGGGGCCGATCAGGTAAGGCGTCGCTTTGTCGGCCGCAACAAGGCTCTAGCTGTCGATCAGGGGCATTTCAACTATCCCTGCCACTTCCAGCGGAGATAAGGGCAGTTTCCCAATCTCTCTGGGCAGTCGGGGCAACGACCGCAACCAGCCCAACCCGACCGCCATCGCCGAATCATAGGCCGCCACCGCCTCTTGATCCGCAACCGGATCATCCGCCTCGCTGCCATCCCAAGCTAGCACCGCCTCGGCACCGGCAGGCAACACCCGATAAGCCACCTGTCCGCCTCGAGCGCAATTCGCCTCGACATACCCCGCCGCTAAGGCAGGCAAAGCCACGTCCTCGATCGCCGCCAATTCCTGATGGTGGCCATCCCCCCAGCCGCGACCGTCATTCAATAGGACCTCGGGCACCCACTGCCCCATCGGCCGAAACCGCTCCAACGTCGCCGCGAAAGACACCGCCGCCATCGGGCCGACGCCGATCAGCTTGCCCGCCGCCGTCATTCCCTCGGGCGTCAAGATCGTCGCCACCGTCCGCCGCCCAACGCACACCGGCCGAACCAATCCGGCATCCGCTAACGCCGTCAATAGCCGCTCCGCCGCCTTCTGCCCGCCCGCTCGCCACGGCAACCCCTTCCGTCGGTAATGCCGCCGCAACTCCCAAACAGCCGCCCAGTACGGCCGATCAGGCTCGCGCATCGGCACCCAAAGCGCATGCAGTTGTCCCAACAGCCGCACCAAAACCCGCACGGCGTCCACACTATCAATAATGTTTACTTCGACAGTCATAATTCCTCATCCTCTATACGCGGGCCTCTTCGCTCGGGCCTGTCAGGAACGATTCCTTTGGGTAGTACCTTTTCGCCGCCGCTGTGGCGTTGTCGGCCTCGATAGATCACCGCGGCCACCTGCCCGCCTGACGGCCGCCATCAGCCCGCCCGTTCGGCCATGTCGAGCGGGGGGCTTGTCAACGAAACCCCATTATTTCCCGCGTTTCTGAGGGTTTCGTTGACATGTTGACATGTTGACAGTCGGAAACGGCGCGTCCTCGGGGCGTCATTCGCTGCCGCGTTCCCCGATACGTTGCAGCAGATCGAGCAGGGCCGCCCGTTGCGTTTCTGAGAGCCGAGAGACCAGTTCGGCCAGATTGTCGAGCATCGCTCGATCGTCGCTCTGCGGGGCCACTGTGGGCCTCAGATGGGCCGCATTGCCGACGCCATCATCCGCACGCATCCCGCCGCGATTCGTGCGCCGCTGTGCCCCCTGTGCGCCGCTTTGCGCGCCACCCTCTTTGATAGACTGATCGCAATTCTTTT
>CAZVZX010000085.1:0-1970 GCA_964631235.1 uncultured Planctomycetaceae bacterium
CACGAATCGCGGCGGGATGCGTGCGGATGATGGCGTCGGCAATGCGGCCTGCCTGAGGCCACAGGCGGCCCCGGAGAGCGACGATCAAGCGATGCTCGACAATCTGGCCGAACTGTTCTCTCGGCTCTCACAAACGCAACGGGCGGCCCTGCTCGATATGCTGCAACGGGGCGGGGGACGCGGCAGCGAATGACGCCCAGAGGACGCGCCGTGTCCGACTGTCAACGTTGTCAACGTCTACGGAACCCCCGGAAACGCGGGAAATAGTGGGGTTTCGTAGACAAGCCCCCCGCGACACGGCCGAACGGTCGGGCGGATGGCGGCCGTCAGGCGGGCGGGTGGTATGCCCCGCCGTGCCTCGCCGTGCCCTCTTGAGGCCCGCAGCGTTGCGTAGAGCGACGACGCCACAGCAGCGGTCTATCGAGGCCTGCTACGCCACGTCGGCGGGATCGAGGCTGACGCGGCGGGTGACGACCAGCGAGCGGATCATCAGGGCGTGACCACTACCGGTAGTGGTGATTTCGGAAAATCGCGCCGCCGCGCTGCGGTTTCGGTGAAAAAAAACGAGTTTCCTTAAATAGAGGCAATCATTAGCAGAAACAAGCCATGCCGCGGCGGTGCCAAGAAAGGTACTTCCCCGACCATTTCTTCCTTACAGGGCCAAGCGAGGAGTTGGGAGTATAGACTTTGTTTGTTTCTTTAGGGCCGGAACGGTCGGCCTGTGCCCTTGCCACCAGCGTTGTGGTGCGTTCACCCCAAGAAATGGCCGGCGGGCTTTTTGCACTAACCCTTATGCCATGCGGACTTCAGAAAAAACGTCTGTATGATTGATCGGATACTTGAAATTGTTAGACTATATGCGCGTTCATCAGTTTGTGCCGATGGCGCACCGGCGCAGGCTGGAAAGGAAATCACGTGCGCCAAAAAAAAGCAGCGCGGCGACTGGCACTCGCCACGCTGCCAAGCCAAAGGAAGGGCTTGTCATGAACCGCTCTAATGTACCCCTCACACTCGCCGGTTGTCAAGCGCAATCCACCGGCGCGCAACCCCTGGCCCTGCGGCCCCGCGAAGCGGCTAAGTTGTTGTCCATCAGCCAGCGCACATTGTTCAATCTCGCCAAACGCGGCGAGATTCGCACCGTGCGGTTGGGCACAGCGAAACAGGCGGGCGTACTCTACCCCGTCGCGGAGCTTGAGCGATTCCTAAGTGAACGGCTCGGCAACGCGGCCGACCCTCAAGGCTCTCAAAGCTGAAAGGGGGCGGCAAGTGGCGTCAACAGCAATCGGACGGATACTCTGCGCGCTCGAGGCGCGCGGTTGCGAAGCGCGGCCCAATGGTCGCGGATGGTTGGCGAAGTGCCCGGCACATGATGATGCAAACCCAAGCTTGAGCATCGCGGAAGGCGACGACGGCAGGGCATTGGTAAAGTGCTTTGCCGGGTGCAACGTCGATTCGATTTGCCGCGCGCTCGGCCTAAGCGTGCTCGATCTGATGCCCACGGCGGACACGATCGAGCACGTCAACGGCAGACGCAAGGGCACCGGCAATGGCGTGAACGCACCACGGCTGAACGGGCAGGCGTTCGCCACGGCGAAAGAGGCCGTCGCGGCGCTCGAGGGGCGACACGGCAAGCGATCGGCCTTGTGGACCTATCACGATGCCGACGGCAAGCCTGCGGGCTTGATCGTGCGTTGGGATACGCCAGACGGTAAGACGGTTCGCCCCATATCGCGGACGGCGGACGGCTGGACGATCGGTGCGATGCCGGAACCGCGGCCGTTGTACCGACTGCCGGAACTGATGTCGGCCCCGCTCGATACGCCGATCGTGGTTTGCGAGGGCGAGAAAGCGGCCGAAGCGGCGCTGCGCTGCGGATTGCCAGCTACCACGTCCAGCGGCGGGGCACAGGCCGCGGCGAAAACCGATTGGTCGCCCATGAAAGGCCGAAGCGTGATCGTGCTGCCCGACCA
>CAZVZX010000086.1:0-1963 GCA_964631235.1 uncultured Planctomycetaceae bacterium
CGGCCGCCGTGGACAAGTAGGTGATGTCGGTTACCCATTTGCGATTCGGGGCCTCAGCCGTGAAGTCGCCGGCGAGAATGTTCGCCGCTGCCGGACGGACCGGGTCGGCACGCGTCGTCCTCGGCCGAAAACCGCGACGCACCCGACTACGCAGGCCCATTTCCCGCATGATTCTCGCCACCGTGTTGCGACAAGCCCGCTCCGTGTCGTTGCGTTTGCCGATCACTTGGGCGATCTTTCGGCTGCCGTAAATCCCGTGCGACTGCTCGTGAACTTGGCGGACCGCCTGCCCAATCCGCTCCCGCCGTTGCACCCGCCGGCTCGGCCGTCGCTTCCGCCAAGCGAAGTAGGCCGCCTTCGACACCTCCAATACACGGCACATCACTGCCACGGGAAACGAGCCGCGATGGTTGTTGATCCAGGCGTACTTCACAGCGACTCCCTTGCAAAGTACGCCGTCGCTTTTTTTAGGATGTCACGCTCCAGCTCGGCGCGACGCAGTTGCCGTCGCAGCCGCACAATCTCGGCCCGCATCTCGCCAATCGAGGCATTCTCGCCGCACGGGCTCGGCGGCGGAGCGAACTGCTGATGCCACTGGCGAAGCGTCTTCTCGCAAACGCCAACCGCCGCGGCCGCCGCCTTGAAGGAATACTTCTCCTCGACGATCAAGCGAACCGCGTTTCGCTTGAACTCGTCAGAAAACCGCCGCCTCGAAGGAGGCAGCGACGCTTGCTCCTGTGTACCCACCATCTTCGATCCGGACATGGCGAACTTCTCCTTTCATCGCGGCATTCTGCCGCCTTCCTTTGGAGTCCGCCAGTCCTGGGCCATCGCACGATCACGGATTTCTTGGACGGTGGAGAGTCGAACACCTACTTCTTCGGCAACGATACAATGGTGTCGAGGAGAATGCGCGGGCTTCCCGACCTGGAATGGGTGTTCAAACACTTCTATTGCGACCTTGACAAGTATTGCTGCAATCCCATCTACGGCGACCAGAAGTCGTGGGTGCAGACGCATAATGTCACAGCGGGCGTCGGCGGCTTTATCGGCGACATCGTTACGCTCTTCGGGCTTCCGTGGAATGGATTTGTTGAGGTCAGCCCCAAGACAATCGGCTCGTTCACTTATAAGGTCGATATGAGCATCGACTGCGCGAAGAAGACAAAGTCCCTGACCATCACGGTTTATAATACGTGGAGCGTGGCGTCCCTCACCCGTAACCCAGTTACCGGGCAACCGCTCGCCAACAGCGGCCTCAATCCGGTTGACATCATTGTGGAGATGAAGAACGAAGATGTTTCGGTGCCAACCGGCTGGTTCACGCGCCTAATGTGGGGGTGCCTCTGGTAGAAGGGCGGCGTACCATGCTCTGGCTTGTTCCATACTTGGCGTCTCCGTTCATTGCGAGCCTTTGCCTCCGTCGATGGTGGCACGCCATAATCGCCGCATCTGCCGTAAACGTGCCGATCATGGGCGCGAGACTCCTTTGGCTGGAATCTCAACTGGGAAACCCTCCCGATTTCGATATGATCCTGGCAATCAGTATTGGTATTTGGACGATGGCAACCCTCGTCTTTAATTGCCTGATTATCGCTATCGTGCGGGGAACGATGCTTTTGTTCCGCAAGAGCACCAAAGGTTGGTTTTGCCCACCTTAACGCCCATTCACAGATTCACGGCCGCGTCGGACATCGCCGCCAAGGTACGAGCAGAGAGGAAGGGGCAGCCGCTTGTGCCGTTTGCAAGACCTGGATTGCCTCGCGCGGATTTGACCCCGCCCCGGTCCCCCGGTCATGCCCGGTCAAGGCTGAGGCCGGCAAGTGCGATGGCCCAGGACTGACGGATTCTGAAGGAAGGCGGCAGCGGGTCGATTGGCCGCCGGGCACGACTGTTGGTCAGTTGGCGAGACAGGCAGCGGCCCGTTGGTTAGGAGGGCGTTGGCCAATCGGCCAGCCGGGCG
>CAZVZX010000087.1:0-1959 GCA_964631235.1 uncultured Planctomycetaceae bacterium
CTTAGACGCTTCAAGAGGCTCAAGAATTCCCTCCCAGGTGCGCAATCCGGGCTATTGAGTATCGTGGGAATCTTGACCACCGGCCTGATCACGGCCGGGGCCATCCTCTCGCAACGCGGCAGTCAAGCGCAATCGATCGTCACCGAGGTAAACAAGCTCGGTCAAGATCAGTGCGAGAAAGTGGTGAAGAACCTGCACGCCATGCTGACGGCCTATCACGTTCGCTTGCAGCGGGTGCTACGCGCGAACATGGCCGTGGCCCGCGACGTGTTCGCCAACAGCGGTGCGGTGAAGCAGACGGATGAGAAGATCGCGTGGGACGCAGTCAACCAATTCACGAAAAAAGCGACTCGGGTGGAATTGCCCAAGCTGATGGTCGGTGACCAGTGGCTCGGCCAAAACCGCGATCTGAAGACGCCGACCCCCGTAGTGGACAAGGTGACTTCGTTGGTCGGCGGCACCTGCACAGTCTTTCAACGCATGAACGAGCATGGCGACATGCTCCGCGTGGCCACAAATGTTGCCAACGAGGGTGCCCGTGCCATCGGCACGTACATTCCCGCGGTCAATCCCGATGGCCAGCCGAATCCCGTCGTCGCCGCGTTGAATCGAGGCGAAACATACTTCGGCCGGGCGTTCGTCGTCGATTCGTGGTACCAAACCGTCTACGAGCCGGTGTTCGACAGCCAAAAGCGAGTGATTGGTGCGCTCTATTACGGCCTGAAAGAGCAAGACGTGCCCGAACTGCGTCAGGGAATCATCGACACCGTGGTGGGGAAGACAGGCTACGCGTTCGTGCTCGGCGGCAAGGGAGATCAGCGAGGGCAGTACATCATTTCCTATAAGGGACAACGCGACGGCGAAAACATCATCGAGGCGAAAGATGCCAATGGGAATCCCTTTATCAAAGAAATGATCGACAAGGCCATCGCCGCCGGTAAAGGTTCGTGCGCGTTCCAACGGTACGCTTGGAAAAACAAAGACGAAAACGAAGCGCGGTGGAAGATCTCAGCCGTCGCGTATTTCGAGCCTTGGGATTGGGTCATCGGCGCCGGCGCCTATGAAGAAGACTTCCAAGACGCAATGATCCGCGCCCGATCGGCGATCGACACGGTGATGTGGCGGACGATCGGCGCTGCGATCTTCACGACAGTCCTTTGCGGCGGGTTCTCGCAATGGGCCGCTTATCGCATGAGCCGGCCGCTCGTCCAGTCCGTGCAGGTGATGGAAAAAGTGGCCGCGGGCGACTATTCGCAGCGGATCGAGGTCAAGAGCAGCGACGAGATCGGCCGCATGGCCGCGGCCGCAAACAAAGCCATCGAAGCCACCGCCAAGGCCTTGGATGAGGTTCGCGAGGCGGGCCTCCGCGAGCAGCGATTGCAGGCCGAGCGGGCCGAGCAAGAGCGCAAGCTTGCCGAGGCCGAACAGCAGCGGCGCGAGGAAGAGGCGGCTCGCGAGCGGCAGCGCATGGAAGAAGAGCATCGCCGGCAAGAGGCCCAAGCGGCCGAAGAGCGGCGCCGCATGGAAGAAGAGCGTGCAAAGGCCGAACGGCTCCGCGCGAAGGTCGATCAACTGCTCGAAGTGGTCAATGCCGCTGCCCAGGGCGACTTGACTCGCCGGGTTACGGTCGATGGCAATGAAGCAATCGACGAACTGGCCGCCGGCATCCAGAAGATGCTGACCGACCTGTCGGGCGTGATCGGGCAAGTGACCGAAAGCGCTGCACAGTTCACCGAAGGCGCCCGCGTGGTCGCCGAGGCCTCGCAGAGCTTGGCCCAGGGGGCACAATCGCAAAGCGCGAGCGTGGAGGAGATGAACGCCTCGATCGAACAACTGGCTCGTTCGATCGAAAGCGTCAAAGCCAACGCGCTGGAAGCCGATCGGCTCGCCCGCGAAACCAACCAACTAGCCCTCAAACAAGCGAATGCAGAGAGTTAGTTTCGGTAGAGTTGTTGGCGT
>CAZVZX010000088.1:0-1884 GCA_964631235.1 uncultured Planctomycetaceae bacterium
ATGATCCGATGGCGTCCGAAGGCGCAGAAAACGGGCTATTCGTCGCTGTCGCCGCGGTCGATGGCTTCGGGAACGCGCGACTCCGGGTCGTCGAGGGACAACCACTGCGGCGAGATTTCGCCGTTGAGCATCCTCAAAGCGCCGACCAGAAGCCGCGAATCGGTGCAGAAACGGCGGTATTTCGCGTGTCCGCCGAACGCCGATCTGAAGAATCCCGACGCGCTCGACTCGGACACCTCGGCCAGCCGCGCGAGTTCGTTGTTGCCGATCGGGGCCAGATTCAAACACCCCCCATCCTGATAGTGGTGGTGTCGCGTCAAAGCGGCCACGAGTTTCGCCCGAGCTTCGCCCGGTTGTGTGCTGCGTTTGCTTCCTGCCGCCGCGGCAGCGCCGCGTTGCGGTCCTCCACCCGGTCGGGTGCTCGGCCGCGCGTCGCAACCACCGCCCGCGCACCGTGCGCCCAAACCGACCACGGCCCCCCGCGGCCCTGCCGAAAGCCGCTCGGCCAACTGCCGCGCCGCCGCTTCAGTCGAAGAGAAAAAGGCCGATCAACGAGTCCACGAAAGAATCTGGACATCCCCACCCGAGGTTGTGCATAATAATCGTTTGGGCAAGGGTGTGTTCTTTGCGGGAGCAGATGCGATGGGAGCGAAGATTCTCGAAACCGTCCGTTCGCTCGGCATGCGCCTTCGCGGCTGGCTGCCGAGATTCAAACGAAAAACAGAGCCGCGCAATGCGTTTTATGTCGTGCCCGACGATCTTCCGGACGACCAGCCGGCCCTGGCTTGCACCTTTTTCCACGTTGACACGTGCCTAGAGACGAACTCTCACTGCAAGGACGTGACGATGATCCCGCCCGATCAGCGAATGCGTTATTCGGAATATCGTCGGATCAGAGAAGAGCATTTGCGGAAGATGGAAGAGCAGGCTCGGCAACAAGACCGCGTTGAATGAGAAAACGATACATGCCGGGAATGCGGCGCGCCGCGTTGGCGGGATTGCGCCAGGATTCCGCCAAAGCTTCGGCAAACGATTCGCTGGGCGAAGACGCGATGTGATCTCGGGTTTTCTCGCCGACGAGCATCAACCGAAGCGCGCCTTTTTCTCTTTCAAAGAGTCGTTGCCATTCGATGTCATCGCTTATACGCCGCGTCGATCCGTGTCCGTCGATGAGGTGCGCCAATTCGTGGTAGTACACCGATTGTTCATCGATGGACGAGCCTCCGTTCCAAACAACCAGCGGCACATTGATTCTCGCCTGATTCCCGACGTTCGTTGCGTCCAGATCAAGATTGTACCACTTTACGAATGCCGCGTGGTCCCTGGTCTTTCCTTGCGGTTCCATCCGCTTGTACCACTGCTGCACCTCGTCTTCGTCGGCACAGATAATGATCGCCACATGATGGTCGGCCAGGCGGCGACGGGCTTCCGGGCCGATCCGCGGGCGAAGGGCCAGAATCGCCTCGCGCACCTTGGCGCGATTGCGCTCCCGCCGCCGTTCATGCAGATCATGCAAGTCGGCCTCCGTCGGCCGGTTCATCGTTTTGCGGACCGTGTCCACAAGGCGTCTGATCCCTGCGCGCACCAGCGAGCGGAGGATCGGATCGGTCCGCGGGCCGCGATGCGGCTTTTCCGCTTCGGCAATCTCCCGCAACCGTTGTTCGGGATCGGTGGGAAGGTAGATGCGATGGTAGTGGCCGTCGAGCAGGACGTAGAGTTTTCCGTCGATGACCTTCGTTTCGCCGTCGCGACGAGACCGAGCGTAGGCCTCGCGGGGCGGCTCATCGCTCAGGGAAAAAAAGGGAGAACGTCGTCCTCCCCGACGGAGTTGTCGCCGCCTGCGTCGCTCGGCCTGTGAGTGGATGGCGTCTGCCGTTCGGCGAC
>CAZVZX010000089.1:0-1843 GCA_964631235.1 uncultured Planctomycetaceae bacterium
ACGCCGAACTGACTGGCCAGTTGACTGGCCGTCCGATCGCCGCGCACGGCCGCCAGCGCCGCCCGCGCCTTAAAGGCCGCCGAATGCACCACCCGCTTCCGTGCCGCCATCTCTGTGACCTCCTGATCGGCTCGTTCCCCGCACCGACTATAACATATCGGGTGGTCCAAAAATCGGGGGCCACTTCAAGGAATGACCAACCTCGCCATGCCGGCAACCTACGACATCTCCTCCCAATTTGTCAATCTCGGTGCGTGTCCCCGTAATTCGTGATCGGTGACCACTCGGGATCACAAAGGCTCTCGACGAACTGTGTCCCACTGTGGACGCGCGATGAAGGAACGCAGAAGACTCGAAAGGTGCTCCGCTTCCTCATACAGCCGCGCATCATGCTCGCTACGCGCGACAAAACCTTCCTCGACCTCATGGGTGAAGGCAGCCAAAAGGTCAACGAATGCCGTAAGTTGATTCGCAACTGGACCGCCAATCGCTCTAGCTGCGGCCTTCCAAGGCATCTGTGCTATTTTTTCCGCCTCTGAGCCGGTTAGACGGCTACCCATGAGGACTTGTTGGAGCGAAAAGCCAATCGCGCCGATTGGGTCTTTCTCTGGTATCCCTGTAATGCCAAACAATTGGCGAAGAGCCACGGCCAGCGAGACGCCTTGCCTCTCTTCGTTCTCAGCCAATTTCTGGTACAGATTAAGCAGAATGTCTGCTGCTTCCTTGGGAACCTCTCCGGCATCGCTTGCTGGCACAATCTCCGAGAAAAGGCGATCTTCAAGCACACGTTGAACGTCGCTGGCCGGTGACATACCCATTGCTCCCTGAACAAGCGTCCGAATGATGTGCTGCATTGCGTTTGACACCCAGTCACCTTCTGTCTTGTCAACGAAACACCGACGCACAGAGTTCATTCCCTCGGTCCGAATTGCGGTGGACGCGGCGTGTGCGGAGGAGCGTTGATTGTCGGCGTCCCCGTCCACTCATCGGGGAATCGCCGTTCACCGCCGTACTTCCCTATGGCCTCTTGATGCTGATGGACTATCTGGCCGTCCTTGGTGACGGTATGAGTTTTGGAGATGGTGCTCCCTGCCGCATCCTTCTGGATCGTATGTGTAGAAACGCCGCCATCGCGGCCGTGGGTGACGCGAGTCTTCACAGTGGATGTTACACGTGGGGCGTTATCCGCGGCCTTACGGAGGTCGTTCGCATTATCGGCCAGTCGGGCAGTGCCGGCGATGCTTTCGGCCGCGTGCGCGGCGCCGGCCACGTCTTCCGCTCGATTCGCCAGTTTGGCCGCCTAGCGTGCGTACTTGCCTCCCTTGGCCAAGTCGCCGCCGTACGGGATAAGGGCCGCCATGACGCCGCATCCCGCATCGGCCCATTCACCACGAAAGAGCGAAATAATCGTGCTGAGCCCGTCGCAAGCCGGCGTCGGATCGAACAACCCGGCGGCATCGAGCCCGCCCTGCACCCAGTCCGAGAAACCAATGCAGTCTTCGGGCGTAGTCGGCGTGCTTTGTTCGGCGCGCGCCGGTTGTGGGGGCGGCGGAGCATGCTTGTAGTCCAAATGCCAAGGTCGCTCATTCCGACCATCGTAACGCCCGTCCTCGTCATAGTTCCGAGCACGCCCTGGAAGAAAACCGGCACGCTCCAATCCGCTGGGGTCCACGTAAATGATCGGCTCGCTTCCGCAATAGCGGAAGAGGTTGGCGTCGCCGGCGGAGAAGCCGAGCGGGTCACGCGCCAGGAAGCGGCCCAGTTCGGCCGAGAAGTAGCGGGCGCGGTAGTTGCGATGGCCCAGGACTGGCGGACTCCAAAAAGTCCCTTTTTCACGCCGCTC